>NZ_JAKEDT010000004.1 GCF_021462525.1 Thermus caliditerrae
GCTATTTCCTGTTCCCCCTCATCCCCAGGAGGCAAGGGATGTCCGAACTTAGAGGGAGAGCTCAGCCTTTGACCTTTTGCCCCTTCTCCCCTATACTGAGCTCCGCTACGGGGAGTAGCGCAGCCCGGTAGCGCACCTCGTTCGGGACGAGGGGGTCGCTGGTTCAAATCCAGTCTCCCCGACCAGAAGGCCGGCCTTGGGGCCGGCTTTCGTATACTTCGGGGGTGGGCTTCCTGGCCGGGCTCGCCCTGCTCCTTCTGGGGCTTCAGCTGATCTCTGAAGGGCTGGCCTCCTTGAAGGGGAGGCGCCACCTCCTGGGCCGGGCTTTAGGGCGGCCCTGGAACCTCCTGGGGGCGGGTGTTCTGCTGGGCCTTCTTTCCGGGAGCGGCACGGGCTTTTCCCTTTTGGCCCTGGGTCTTCTGGAGGGGGGTGTTTTGCCGCTAGGCCATGCAGCCCTCCTGGCCCTTTCGGCCACCGCCGGGGCCACCCTTTGGGTGGGGGTGGTGGCCCTGGCCCAAGGGGGGTTGGCAGAGCTCCTCCTGGTCCTGGGCTTGCCCTTCTTCCTGGTGAGGGGTACCCGTAGCCTCGGCGTTTTCCTCTTCGGGCTCGGCCTGCTTTTTTCTGGCTTCCTGGAGATGGGACGAGGGGCCCAGGGGCTATCCTCCCTCCTGACACTCCTGCACCTGCCCAGCGGCGTTTGGTACCTGGTGGGCCTCCTGCTGGCCTTTGTCTTGGGCACGGCCAACGGCGTGGCCGCCTTGGCCCTGGCCCTGTTGCCGGTGCTGGGTCTTTCGGGGAGCATGGCTTTGGCCCTGGGGGCGGGGGTGGGCACCTCGGGGGCCCTTTTTTGGGCGGCCCTGGCGGGAAGGCCGGAGGCGGTGGGTCTGGGAGTGGTCCTTTTGCTGCACCGGCTGGTTTTCTCCTTGCCCTTTCTGCTCCTTTTGCCCAGCCTAGAAGGGCTTGGGGTGGTGGGGCTCCACCTGGCTAGCCACCTGGTCTACGCCCTGGTCTTCGTGTTTCTAGGGGGGCGGTACGAGGTCCTGGCGGCGCGTCTTTTCCCCAAGCGCACGGTTAGCCCCAAGTACCTGTCCCGGGAGGCCCTGGAAACCCCCAGCCTGGCCCACGCCTTGGTGCAGCGGGAGCTGGGCCGGGTGGCGGACGCGGTGCGGGACATGCTGGCCAAGGCGGTGCGCATCCTGAGCCAGGAGGAGGGGGGGGAGGCGGAACTCTCGGCTTTGGAGGACAAGGTGGATCGGCTTACCCGGGAGGTGGTCCTCTACACCGCCGAGCTTTCCACCCACTCCAAGGACGAGCGGGCGGTGCGCTTCTTCGTGGCGGCCAGCGAGCTTGAGCACCTGGGGGACCTGGTGCGGCGGGTGGTGCGGCAGGCGGAGAAGCTTTGGTCCCAGGGGCTCACCTTTAGCCCAGAGGGGAAGGAGGACCTTTTGGAGGCGGCGAGGATGGTCCTTGGCCGACTGGAACGCATGGCGGCGGCCTTGGCCATCGGGGACAAGGGTCTAGCCCGGGAGGTGCTGGCCGATGGGGAGCGCATTGCCCAGTTTCTGGACCGCCTGCGCCGGGCTCACCTCCTGCGCCTCGAGGGCGGCCGCCCGGAGAGCCGGGCCACCACCTTGGCCCACCTTGACCTCCTCATCACCCTGGAGGAGCTTTTCGCCGGGGTGGAGAGGCTTTGCCGCCTGGTGCTGGAGCTTTAAGCTAAGGGGCGTGGTGAGGATCCTTGGTGGCAAGGCCAAGGGCGTGCTCCTAAAGGTGCCCGCCTCGGCCCGGCCCTCCCCGGTGCGCCTTAGGAAGGCTCTTTTTGACTACCTGCGCCTCCGCTACCCCAAGCGGGGCCGATTCCTGGACCTCTATGCGGGAAGCGGGGCGGTGGGCCTCGAGGCGGCCAGTGAGGGCTTTGAGGCCACCCTGGTGGAGAAGGACCAGGAAGCGGTGGCTCTTCTTAAGGAAAACCTCCGCCGCACGGGGCTAAGGGCCCGGATCGTGCCCCTTCCCGTGGAGGTCTTCCTCCCTGAGGCCAAGGCCCGGGGCGAACGCTACACGGTGGCCTTCATGGCTCCCCCCTACCCCATGGACCTGGTCCAAGCCTTCCAGGCCCTCTTGGAAAGCGGCCTGGTGGAGAAGGGGGGGCTTTACATCCTGCAGCACCCTAAGGACCTGCACCTGCCCTTCGGGGAGCGGCGGGTTTACGGGGAAAACGCCCTCACCCTGGTGGAGGCTTAGATGCACGTGGTCTATCCCGGAAGCTTTGATCCCCTTACCAACGGCCATTTGGACGTTATCCAGCGGGCAAGCCGCCTCTTTGGCCGGGTCACGGTGGCGGTGCTGGAAAACCCCAACAAGCGGGGGCAGTACCTCTTTACCGCCGAGGAGCGGCTCAACATCGTGCGGGAGGCCACTGCCCACCTGCCCAACGTGGAGGCCCGCACCTTTTCAGGCCTTCTGGTGGATTTCGTGAGGCAGGTGGGGGCCCAGGCCATCGTCAAGGGCCTGAGGGCGGTTTCCGACTACGAGTACGAGCTCCAGATGGCCCACCTGAACCGCCAGCTTTTGCCGGGTTTGGAAACCCTCTTCATCCTGGCCGCCACCCGGTACTCCTTTGTGTCCAGCACCATGGTCAAGGAGATCGCCCGCTACGGGGGGGATGTGTCCAAGCTGGTGCCCCCGGCTACCCTTAGGGCCCTCAAGGCCAAGTTCGGCCAGGGGTAAAATCCCCTTGGAGGTTGTCATGAAGGCTTTTTCCGGCAAGTACGGGAACACCTTGGAGTTTGGTCACCTCATCGGGGGGGAGGAGGTCTTTGAAGGGAGGGTCCTGGAGAGGTGGAATCCCTCGGACCTCGAGGACCTGGTGGCCCGTTTCCCCGAGGGCACCAAGGAAACCTTGAGGAAAGCCGCCCTAAAGGCGCGGGAGGCCTTCAAGGAGTGGAGCGAGACCCCGGCTCCCGTGCGGGGGCAGGTGCTTTTTAACCTGGCCAAGATCCTGGAACGGGAGAAGCCCACCCTGACCCGCCTCATGGTCAGGGAGGTGGGGAAGACCTTCAAGGAGGCGGGCGGGGACGTGCAGGAGGCCATCGACACCGCCATCTTCTTCGCCTCCGAGGGGCGCAGGCTCTACGGCCAGACCGTTCCCAGCGAGATGCGGGACAAGGAGCTCTTCACCTTCCGCCGCCCCCTGGGCGTGGTGGGCATGATCACCGCCGGGAACTTCCCCATCGCCGTGCCCAGCTGGAAGTTGATCCCGGCGGTGCTGGCCGGGAACACCGTGGTCTGGAAGCCCTCCGACGACTCCCCCACCCTCTCCTATCTCTTCGTCAAGCTCTTTGAGGAGGCGGGCCTGCCCCCCGGGGTTATCAACGTGGTCTTCGGCGGGGGAAAGGACTCCACGGGCCAGTGGCTGGTGGAGCTCATGGACGAGGGCCTCCTCAACAAGTTCGCCTTCACCGGGAGCACCAAGGTGGGGCGCTGGATCGGGGAGGTGGCGGGCAGAAACCTCATAAGGCCCACCCTGGAGCTGGGGGGCAAAAACCCCCTGGTGGTCATGCGGGACGCGGACTTGGACCTGGCGGTGGAGGGGGCTTGGTGGAGCGCCTTCGCCACAGGGGGGCAACGGTGCACCTCTGCGGGCAACATCATCGTGGACGCCCCCATTTACGAGGAGTTCAAACGGCGCTTCCTGGAGAAGACGGAGGCCACGGTGGTGGGGAACCCCCTCCTCCACCCGGAGGTCACCTACGGCCCCTTCCTCAACGAGAGGCTGTTCCAGAGGTGGCAGGAGCACTACGCCTGGGGGGAGGAGGACGGGGCCACCCTGCTCTTCGGCCAGGGGCGCATCACCCGGGAAAACCCCTACCCGCACTTCCTCGGGGACCCAGAGGCCGGGCTTTACGGCTGGCCCACGGTCTGGGAGGCCAGGCCCGGCATGCGCCAGTTTAAGGAGGAGATCTTCGGCCCCACCATCAACCTGGTGAAGGTGGACGGCATTGAGGAGGCCATAGAGGTGGCCAACAGCACCCCTTACGGGCTTTCCAGCGCCATCTACACCAATCACCGCCACTGGGCCTACCTCTTCAAGGTAGGCATCCGGGCGGGGATGACCAGCATCAACAACACCACGGTGGGGGCCGAGGCTCACCTGCCCTTCGGCGGGGTGAAGGCCAGCGGCAACGGGGCCCGGGAGTCGGGCATTTGGGTTATAGAGGAATACACCTACTGGCACGCGGTGAACGAGGAATATTCGGGGAAGCTCCAACTGGCCCAGATGGACACCGGCTACGTGAGTCCCAAGGCCCCTACGCCCTGGGCCGAGGTCCTAGGTTTCTAGGTCCTGGACACGCCCAAACCCCCGCCCCGGCACCTTGGGGGCGGGGTGGCCTTACTGCGCGCTTTCCAAGTCGGGCCTTAGGCGCACCGCCTCCCGCAGGTAGACGTGCTTCACCGCTTCCTGGGGGACGTCCGCGTTCCATAGGGCCAGCACCCGGATCACCCGGGGCAGGCTCCCCGGGACCGGCACCTCCCGGGCGGAGAGGAGGGGTACCCGGTGCATGCCGATCTGGCGGGCGGCTTCGGCGGGGAAGGCGGAGGTCAGGTCCTCGGTGACGGTGAAGATGATAGCGGCTAGCTCCTCGTGGCTTCGGATGCCGTTCATCTCCAGCATCTTCAGCAGGAGTTCCCGGGTGGCCCCATGTATGGCCTCGGGCGTGTCTTCCTCCACGGTGATGGCGCCCCTGATCCCCCTGACCATAGTTAGGCCCCATGGTACGGGGTTTTGCGGGGGAGGGCAAGCCGGGTAGACTCCTTCCCATGAAGGTCTTGGCCGTCTTCGCCCACCCGGACGATGAGATCGGTGCTGCCGGTACCTTGGCCCTCCACGCTCGGCGGGGGGACCGGGTGATGTTGGTTTGGATGACGCGGGGGGAACTGGCCAGCCAGTTCGGGGAGATGCCAGAGCCGGAGGTGGCGCAGGTGCGGGAGGAGCACGGGGCGCACGTGGCACGCCTACTGGGGGCTGAGTACCGCTTTCTCCCCTTTCGGGATGCTTTGCTCACTGGGGGGCGGGAGGAAGCCCTGGCCTTGGCTCGGTTGATGGCCGAGTTTCGGCCGGATGCGGTGATCACCTGGGATCCCCTGGACGTCCACCCTGACCACCGGGCCACGCACGAGGCGGTTCTTTCCGCCTTGAAGTTCTGCCGCATACCCAAACTGGTGGGGGAGGCCCACCGGGCACCGGTGCGCCTCTACCACTACCCCAGGAAGGACCTGGCCCGGCCCTGGGTGTACGTGGACACCACCGCCACCCAGGAGGTGGCCGAGGCCGTCTTCGCCTTCTATCGGGACTTCTACCGCTGGCCCGTCAGCCTGGAGGAGTTTCGCGCTCGCCGGAGGCTTCTGGGCCGGGAGGCAGGGGTCCCTTTTGCGGAGGCGTTTCAGACGGATTCGCCTCCGGCTTGGCCCCATCTTCCCTAAGGCCTTCCTCGGGATCGTGGGCGGGGGTGAGGACGTAGGCCAGGAGGACGGCGGGGAGGACCAGGGGCAAGGTGGCGTACCCGCCCCATTCCGCGGCCAGCACGGCGGCGGCGAAGGGGGCCCGGGCCACTCCCGCCAGCAGGGCGGCTCCCCCCGCCAGGGCCAGGGCCTCGGGGGGGAGGGCGAAGGGACCGGGGAGGTGCGCCAGGAGGGCTCCCAAAAGACCTCCGAGGGCAAGGGCCGGGGTGAAGGGCCCTCCGTAGGCCCGTACGCCGCTGGCCAGGACCACCAGCAAGAGTTTGGCGCCCAGGAGGTAAAAGGTGGCCATGGTGGGCAGGAGGGGGGTGGTGGCCACCGCCACCCAGCCCAGGCCGTTGCCCAAGGCTTCGGGGAGGAAGAGGAGGGCGAGGGCTAGGGCAAGCCCCATGAGGCCGTGGCGCCAGGGGAAGGCCAGGGGGCGGAGGCGCGCTTCCAGGAGGCGGGCGCCTTCCATCCAGAGGGTGGCTAAGCCCGCGGCCAGGAGGCCCGCCACCGCCCCTGCGGGCAGGGCCTCGAGGCCCACCTGCACGGCGAAGGGCAGGAGGGGGGTGTACCCGTACCAGGCCCCGTAGACGGCGAAACCCGCCAAGGCGCCGATGAGGGCTGGGGTGAGGGCCCGGGCCTCGAGGAGGAGGCTCCGGTAGAGGATTTCCGTGGCCAGAAGGGCCCCGGCCACCGGAGCGTGCAGGCTCGCCCCTAGGCCTGCGGCCAGGCCGGCGAAGGCCAGTCCACCGCCCAGCCGGGGAAAGCGCCGGTCCAAGGTGCTTCCCAGCCAGAGTCCCAGCACGCCGAAGGGACCTTCCCGGCCCATGGGGGAGTAGAGGGCAAGCTGGAGTACCCCGCCCACCACCGCCCGGGGGTGGGCCAGGCGGGGGGCGGGCCGGCCCTCGCGGGCATAGCGGAGGAGGGCGGAGAGCCCCTGCCCGGTCCCCAAGAAGCTGGTGAGGCCAAAGAGCAAGGGGAGGAGGAAGGCCAGGGGCCAAAGGACAGGCCCGGTGAAGGCCTGGGCCAGCCCCCCTTCCCCGGGGGGCTGGGGGGCCAGGTAGCCGAAAAAGAGACCCGCAAGCTCACTAAGCCAGCGGAGGAGGGCGTTGAGCAGGGCTACCAGCAGCCCCGCCAGGGCTCCCGTGAAGGCGCTGTAGAGGATGAGGGGGCCGGTCTGCCGCACCTCCTCGTCCCAGAGGGAGGAGAGATTGAGCTGGGGGCCGCGGCCCAAGGGGCGCATCAGAGGGAGTGTACCAGACTGGTGGGGCTTCCCCGGGTCAGGCGGGGGGTGGGGAGGCCCAAGGCCCGGTACCCTCCCCGGGTCAGGGCCCGCACCAGGAGCCTTGGGTCCGCCTTCCCCCAGAGGGAAAGGGCCTCGTTTTTCACGTCTAGGTCGGGGCTACTGGCCCGGGAGTCGGTGCCCAGGGCCACCTCCACCCCGTGGCGGGCGTAGAGGGCGAGGGGGGCTTCGCCCACCTCCAGCCCCGCGTTGGAGCGGGGGCAGAGGACCACCTTGGTGCCCGTTTCCGCCAAGAGCCTCGCTTCCTCCTCATCCACCTGCACCCCGTGCACCAAGGCGGTGCCGGGCCCCAGGACTCCTAGGGTGTGGAGGTAGCGCACGGGGGTGAGGCCCGGGGGCTCCCAGGGGGTCCGGCTGAAGCGGCGGTGGACCTCGGCCAAAGGGCCCTCCCCCCTTAGGAGAAAGGCCACCTCCTCGGGGCTTTCCCCCGCGTGGATCATGAGGGGAAGGCCCTCCGCCTGGGCGTACTGGGCCAGCTTGCGGAGAAGGGGGGCGCTCACGGAGTAGGGGGCGTGGGGGGCAAGGCCCACCCGCACCCGGCCCTCCTTCCGCCTCCAGGACTCCACTTTGGCCCGCACCTTCTGGAAGACCTCCTCCGCCGCCGAAGGGTCCGGGGCGAAGACCTCGTAGTAGGCCACCCCAGGGAGGGGGCTTTCCTCCAGGAGAAACGCCATTACCTCGTCATGGAACACGATGTCGGCGAAGGCCCCCACCCCGGAGGCCAGAAGCTCCACCAGGCCCTTCCGCGCCGCCTCCAGCCCTCTCTTTTCCCGGTGGGCCACCACGTGGGGGATAAAGCCGGAGAAGGGGCCTTGGTAGCGGGGGTGGAGGGAGAGGTCCAGGTGGGTGTGGGCGTTCACCGGGGGAGGGAAGAGGGCTTTGCCCTTAGGCACCACCTCCGCCTCGGGGAAGCGGCGCTTCAGCTCCTCCAAGGGGCCTTGGCCCACCACGTGCTTTCCCTGGACGGCGATGGCCCCTTGGAGCATGGGGGTGCCGAAGCCGGTGTAGACCACCTCCGCGGTCCAGAGCTCAGTCTTTAACCAGAACATAGCGGTTGGGCCCCCGCGCGAAGTCCAGCGCCCGGTAGCCCTGGGCGAAGTAGTGGCCCAGGACCCGGCGGCTATGCTCCCGCCACCTCAGGGCGAGGGTGGGGTCTTCCCGGAGGATCCGCCCCCAGTCCTCGGGGATCTGGAAGAGGAGGCGGGGGGCCTCGAGGTCCAAGGAGGCTTCCACGGGCACCTCCCCTTCCACCCGGTTGACCTGGGGGAGGCCGTCCACCTGGGGCTCAGGGGGCGGGTCGTAGATGCGGGTGTAGACCCGCTCCGAGAGGAGCTCCCACTCCGCCAGGAGCCGGTCCGACGGAGCCCCGGCGTTGATGCCCGTCATGGGACCGTAGTGGTCGGGAAGGTAGGTCTTGGCGGTGGCCCCCAGCTTCCTCAGGTTGAAGTTGGCGTTCACGCCCCGCAAGGGGTCAAAGGTCCAGACCACCTTGCGGATGCCCCGGGCCAGGCACCAGTCCCGCTGGAAGCGCTTGAGGAGGAGAGCTGCTTCCGTGCCCCGGTAGGCCTCGAGGACCCCCAGCATGTGGGAGTGTTGCAGGGTGGGGTCCCTTGTGGGGAAGCCGAAGACGAAGCCCACCATCCGCCCTTCCACGAAAGCCCCCGCCACCAGCCCCCCCTCGTCCTGGGCGGCGATGAGGAGCCCTCTGGGCACCAAGTCGCTCTCCGCACGGCCCCAGACCTGGCGCTGGAGCTCCACCACGGCCTCCATCTCCTCGGGGCCTTTTAGCTCGCGGACACGTACCTCTGCCATAGGGTGAGACGCTCCACCAAGGGCAGCTTCAGGTGCACCCCGATGCCGGGGCCTTCCGGCACGGGCATGAGGCCCTCCTCCGCCTCCAGGGCCTCCTCCACCAGGTCCTCTTCCCAGTAGCGGCTGGCCGAACTCACGTCCCCGGGCTTGGTGAAGCCGGGCAGGGTGGTCAGGTGCAGGTTGTGGGCCCTTCCCACCCCCGTCTCCAGCATCCCTCCCATCCAGAGGGGGATGCCGGCGCTTTGGGCCAGGGCGTGGACCTGGAGGCTTTCCCCGTGGCCCCCAAGCCGGGCCGGCTTGATGTTGAAGACCCGCCCTGCTCCAAGCTCAATGGCCTTCCTCGCCTTCTCCGCCGAGGTGAGGCTCTCGTCCAGGCAGATGGGGGTGGCCAGCTCCCGCGCGAGCTTGGCGTGGTCCAGGAGGTCGTCGTAGCCCAGGGGTTGTTCGATGTAGTCCAGGAAAAGCTCGTCCAGGCGCTTAAGCCGGGGGAAGTCGGCGAGGCGGTAGGCGCTGTTGGCGTCGGCGGTGAGGGTGGCCTCGGGGAAGGCCTGGCGCACCGCCTTCAGCACCACGTAGTCCCAGCCGGGCCGGATCTTGAGCTTGATGCGCCGGTACCCCTGGGCCAGGTGCCGCTCCACCGCCTTCAGCGTGTCGGCCACCGTGGGCTGGATGCCCAGGGAGACCCCCACCTCCACCCGGGTGCGCACCCCGCCCAGGACCTGCCACAAGGGCTTCCCTAAACCCTTAGCCCAGAGGTCCCAGAAGGCCATTTCCAGCACCGCCTTGGCCATGGGGTTGCCCCGGAAGGGCGCCAGGGTCTGCCGGAGGCCCTCGGGGTTCGCGAGGTCCTTCCCCAGCACCTGGGGCAGGAAAACCTCCTCCAGGAGGTAGCGGGCGCCCATCACCGTTTCCTCCCGGTAGAGGGGGAGCCTTTCCATCACCCCTTCCCCCAGGCCTTCCAGCCCCTCCCCGAAGAGCCGAAGGAGGAGGATGGTCCTCTTGGTCTGCACCCCGAAGCTGGTTTCAAAGCGGAACTTCAGGGAAAGCTCCAGGATGCGAAGCTCAGCCGCTTCTATCCGCAAGGCTCCAGCACCTCCTTCCCCACGTAGGGTACCAGGGCCTCGGGCACCCGCACCCGCCCATCGGGGAGCTGGTGGTTTTCCAGGAGCATCACCAGGATGCGGGGGGTGGCCAAGGCGGTGTTGTTCAGGGTGTAGGCGTACTGCACCTTCCCCTCAGGGTCGCGGTAGCGGAGATCCGCCCGCCGGGCCTGCCAGTCCAGAAGGGCCGAGCAGGAGTGGGTCTCCCGGTAGCGCCCTTCTGAGGGCACAAAGACCTCGAGGTCCACCTGCCGCCACTTGCCCGGGCCCATGTCCCCGGTGGAGACCTCCAGGAGGCGGTAGGGGAGTTCCAGAAGCCTCAGGATCTCCTCGGCGTTGGTCAAAAGCTCCTGGAAGGCTTGGTCCGAGGCCTCGAGGCGGGCCTCGGTGAGCACATACTGCTCCACCTTGTGGAACTGGTGCACCCGCATGAGGCCCCGCACATCCTTGCCGAAGCTCCCCGCCTCCGAGCGGAAGGCGGGAGCGTAGCCCGCGTAGCGCTTGGGAAGCTCCTCATACCGCAGGATCTCCCCAGAATGGAGGGCGTTCAGGACCACCTCTGCGGTGCCCGTGAGGTAGAGGTCCGTGCCCGCAATGGGCCAGACCTGGTCCCGGGCCGCGGGGAAGTGGCCGGTGCCGATGAAGGCCTTTTCCCGGGCGTAGGAGGGGAGGGTGAGGGGGGTAAAGCCCTTCTTGACCATGAAGTCCATGGCGAAGCGGAGGAGGGCCAGCTCGTAAAGGGCTAGGTCGCACCTCAGGGCGTAGGTGCGGCTTCCCGAAACCTGGCTCACCCTTGGCTCCCACCAGCCGTTTTTCTCCAGCAGACTCACGTGGTCCAGGGGGGGGAAGGAGAACTCCGGCGGGGTGCCCACCCGCTTGATCTCCACGTTGGCCGAGTCGTCGGGCCCCACCGGGGCCCCCGGCCAGGGGGGGAGGGGCACCTGCAGGAGAAGCTCCCAAAGCTTGGCTTCCTTTTCCCGCAAGGCCTCTTCCAACCCCTTGGCCTCCTCGGCCAGGGCCTTCCCCCGGGCCACCAAAAGGGGCCTTTCCTCCGGCGGGGCCTTGGGCACCTGTTTGGCGATCTGGTTGCGCTCGGTTTGGACCTCCTGTAGCTGCTTCTTCAGTCCCTGCACCTCCTCATCCAAGGCTAGGACTTCGTCCAGGTCCAGCCGCACCCCCTTGAGGCGGATGGCCTCCCGAAAAACCTCGGGCTCCTGGCGGATGCGCTTTAGGTCCACCATGGCTACTCCAGCACCTTGGGCACGCGGAAGAAGCCCTCTTCCTTCTCTGGGGCCACGGAGAGGGCCTCCTCTTGGGACAAGGAGGGCTTGGGCTCGTCTTCCCGAAGACGGCCTGGCGTTTCCCCCTCTCTTTCCTCCTCTACCCGGGGCAGGGCGTCCACGAACTCCAGGATGCGCTTAAGATCGTCAAGCAGGAGGGTTTCCTCCTCGGGGGAGAGGCGCAACTTCGCCAGACCCTCCAGCTTGCGCAGTAGCTCGGGGGTAAGCTCCATGCCGGCCATTCTACGGCCTAAAGCCCCTATGGGGCGACCCTCTCCCGCCCGGATGCCCGCTAAGTACCCCGTCGGGGCNCAGGTCTGCCAGCCACCACACCAGGGGGGCGAGGAGAAGGGCGGGCAAAAAGGAGGCCACCCGCACCCGGGTGAGCCCTAGGAGGTTGATACCCACGCCCAGCACCATGAGTCCCCCCACCCCCGTGACCAAGAGCACCCGGGGGTCGGTGGCGGGGTCGGGCAGGGCCTGGCTCAAGGTGCCGGCCAGGAGGGCCACGCCCCCTTGGTAAAGCAGGATGACCAGAACGCTAAAGCCCACCCCCACCCCAAAGGAGCTGGTGAGGGCCATGGCGGATAGGCCGTCTAAGGTGGCCTTGAGGAGGAGAAGGCTGGGGTCGCCCGTGAGGCCGTTTTGGATGGACCCCAAAAGGGTCATGGGGCCCACGCAGAAGAGGAGGCTGGCCGCCACGAAGCCCTCGGTGAAGCTACCCCCGCCCCTAACCGCCCGCTTGATCCTTTCCCCCAAGCCCTCCAAGCCCTCCTCCACCCGCCACCATTCCCCCAAAATCCCTCCCAAGACCAAGGCGATGAGGCCCAGGACCACCCCGTCTATGGCTCCGCCCTTGGCTTTCCCCAACGCGTTGGCCATGGAGAGCCCGATGAAGAGGGTGGTGAGCCCCACCCCCTGAACCATGATGCGGGCCATCCTCTCGGGAAGCCGGCCCCTCAGGGCCAGGCCAAGGCCCGTGCCCAGGGCTACCGTGAGGGCGTTCGCCAGGGTGCCAGAGAGCCTTTCCAGGAGGGTGAGCTCCATGCGGGCATTTTAGTCTTTCCCTAAAGGGGTTTGAAGGTTCATAAGCTTGTGGATATCCTCCCGAAGGAAGAGGTTGGTGCCCTTTTTAAGCCTTGAGAATTTGAGAAAGAGAACTCTTATACTTATTAGCCGAAAGTTGCTTTCACACCCTTTTCACAGGGTGCCCTAACGCTAGCAGGTAGGAGGTGGGTATGCGCAAAACGTGGTGGGTGTTGGCCTTCTTTGCCCTGGCCTTGGCCCTGGCCCAAGCCCTGAGCTTGGACCTGAGGCCCTACTTGGTTAAGGCGGTGGAGGGCAAGGAGGTTTACGAGGAAAACCCTTTGGCCGTGAAGCCGGGGGACGTGTTGGAGTGGCGCCTGGCGGCGGAGAACCGCTCCCAGGGCACACTCCGCCAGGTGGCTTTGGTGATCCCCATCCCCAAGGAGACCTACTACCTGGAGGGAAGCGCCAAGGCCCTCGCCTTGAACGGGTCCACCATCCGCCCGGAGTTCAGCTTTGATGGGGGGAAGACCTTTGGCTTCCCGCCCCTGAAGAAGCGGGTCCGGGTGGTGGAAAATGGGAAGGAGGTGGAAAAGGAAGTAGAGGTTAAGCCCGAGGAGTACACGCACGCAAGGTGGGTCATCCCCGAGATGGCCAAGGGAGCTAGGGTACAGGTATCCTTGCGCACGGTAGTGAGGTAAGGAGGGAGAAAGGCATGAAGATCGTTCAAAAAGCGCTTCTTTTAATCCTGGCGCTGGCGGTGGGGCTGGCCCTGGCGGCGGGTACACCCGCGGGCACGGCCATCACCAACCAGGCCAGCGCTAGCTACATCGACTCGGCAGGCCAGCCCAGGACGACCCAATCCAACCTGGTCACCACCATTGTCCAGCAGGTTTACAACTTCACCATCACGCCAGACGGCACCGAGAGCGCTCCGGGCCAAATCCGCAACGCCCTTCCCGGGGGCCAGGTGCTCTTCAACTACGTTGTGACCAACACCGGGAATGGTACGGATACCATCAACCTCACCACGGTCCAGGGTACCAGCGACAACTTTGACTTGTTGAACCCCAAGATTTACCTGGACGCCAACTGCAACGGCAACGTGGACGCGGGCGAGGCGCAGGTGACCAGCGTGACCCTCGCCGCCGACCAGTCCGTCTGCGTGGTGGTGGCGGCCCAGATCCCCACCACGGCCATGAACGGCCAGTACGGCAACCTGAACCTGGTGGGCACCTCGGCTGGTAATAACAGCGTCACCGATAACAACAACTGGGCCCGGGCTGTGGCCACCACCGCCGCCGCCCTCACCGGCTTCAAGGCGGCTTCCCCTTCGGGCACCGTCCAGCCTGGCGACACCATCACCTACACCATCTCCGGTTCCAACACGGGCGGTAGCCCCGCTTACGGTATCCCCGTCACCGTGGACGGCAACCCCAAGACGGGCATCTTGATTGAAGACGTCATCCCCAATGGCCTCACGGTGACCACCATGCCCACGGGTTCCGCGGGTGCGGGCACGGTGCGCTTCGTTTACCACAACGGTTCCGCTTGGCAAACCCTCACCTCCGGCATGCTTCCCATCACCGGCGATGGAACCAAGAAGATCGGCATGCTGATTGAGGGCACCGGCGCCTTCTTCCCGCAAGGGGCCCAGTACACCTTCAGCTTCCGGGCTCAGGTGCCCAGCAACGCTTCTGCTGGAGACAGCTACGCCAACACCGCCGTGGTCCGCTTTGACGCCAACGGCGATGGCGACGCCGATGACCCTGGGGAGACGGTAACCACCAACACCACCACCAACACCGTGGCTGCCACGTACCAGCCGGTGGTGGGCTACCCGGGCACCGTGACCCTGGGCAACGAAACCCAGGTTGTTGCCACCGCCTACGCGGGCCAGACGGTGAGCTTCACCAACGTGGTGCGCAACGACGGGAACGCCCCCGATAGCTTTAACCTCTCCTTGCAGAACTCTACCTTCCCCACGGGCACGGTCTGCGCCATCTACGCTTCCGACGGGACGACGCCCCTTTCTGGGCCCGTTGGGCCTCTCGCGCCTGGGGCCACCCAGAACGTGGTGGTGAAGTGCCAGCTGCCGGCGAGCTACTTTGAAAGCCCTGCTGACGGGAACACCACCACCTACCAGGTGGAGCTCTGGGCCACCAGCGTGAACGACCCCAGCAAGTCCGACCTCACCACGAACCAGGTGGTGGACATCCTGCCTGGGTACGCCGTGGATTTGGCGGCCAGGGGCTTTGCGGGTGACAACGATCCCAACAACGACAACCCGCCCATGCAGGCCGCCAACCCGGGCCAGACGGTGTACTTCCCCCTGGAGGTCTATAACGCTGGCCAGAACCCCGACGTCTACAACCTCACCGCTACCTTGCCCATGGGCTGGAGCGTGGTCTTCTACCCGGACGACGACTGCGACGGCACCCCGGACGGAGCCCCCATCACCAGCACCGCTCTCTTGAACCCCGGTCAGAAGCAGTGCTTCGTGGCCGCGGTGAGCGTGCCCGCGGGGGCGGCGCCTGGGGCTAACCCTGTGAGCTTCACCGCCACCAGCACCACGCTGGGCAGCGTGAGCGACACCGTGAGCACCACCGTCAACGTGAACACCGTGGCCCAGGTGCTCCTGGACCCCGACCGCTTCGGCACGGTGACGAGCCCCGGCACCATCACCTACACCCACACCCTCATCAACAACTCCAACGCTCCCGCCTACTGCGATATCTCCGGCAGCGGTGGCGCCTACAGCTGGACCTACCAGTACTCCACCGACGGGACCAACTGGTACGGTGGCTTGGCGGATGTTTACGTGGCTCCCAATGGCGGCACCGCCACCATCTACGTGCGGGTCCAGGTGCCTGGTGGTGAGCCGGTGGGCCGTACCGATGTGAACACCGTCACGGCGAACTGCGTGGTTAACGGCGTTCCCGCCACCGACACCGCCACCGAGACCACCACCATCGTGGGCGGTGAGCTCCGGCTGGAGAAGTCGGTGGACAAGAGCACCGCTTACCCGGGCGATACCCTCACCTACACCATCACCGCCGAGAACATCGGCACCGGGGACCTCACCAAGGTGATCGTCTCCGACCCCATCCCCGCCCACACCACCTTCGTGAGCGTTTCCGCCACCATCTCCGGCTTCCCCGCTGGCGCCACAGTGCTCTACTCCACGGACGGCACCACTTGGAGCCCCACGGCGCCCAGCTCGGTGCCCACGGGCGGCGTGGTCTACGTGGCCGTGGACACGGATGGGGACAACACCATCACCGACGCCGACGTCATGCCCCCCGCGGCCAAGATCACCATCACCTTGAGGGTGCGGGTGCAGTAGGCCCTTGACCCCCCCCCCCCCGCGNCAAAAACGAAGAGCGGGATTTTAGAGGCACTTTTCACAGGACGTTCACGGGGAGGAGGGAGGATGAAGGCGATGGGACCAAGGGGTGAAACTAAAGGGAAGGGCCTTGGGAGGATTTTCGGAGCTTGCCTTGTTTTCCTCCTTGCCCTCGCCTTCGCCATGACCCCCGCGGGGACGGTGATCCGCAACCAGGCGGTGGCCTGGGTGGGGGAGGAGCGCTACCTTTCCAACCCCACGGAAACGGTGGTGCGCCCCCTCTGTGTCCCCTCCCTCTCCCCGGATGGAACCCCGGCGGCTCCCGGCCAGGAGGCCCGGGTGAGCCCTGGGGGATACGCTTACCTGTCCTACGTGCTCACCAACGGGGGCAACGACCGCTTCACCTTCCGCCTCAGCTACGCTTTGGGCCCCCGGGACTTCGCACCAGAAGGGGTGCTTTTCTACCCGGACGCCGATGGCAACGGCCTTCCGGATGGCCCCAATCCCATCACCGAGGCCACCTTGGGAATGGGGGAAAGCCTTCGCCTCGTCTTGGCGGTGAGGGTTCCTACGGGCGCTGTGGGAAGCCTCCTGATCACCCCGGTAGCCACCTGCCCAGGAGGGGAGGAGGACCGGGAAAACTGGGCCCGCCTGGTGGCGGTGCGGGGGCCTGCCCTGAGCCTGGAGAAGCAGATGCCCCTCGAGGCCCTCCCCGGCCAGGAAGTCCCCGTGGTCCTGCGGGTGCGCAACCTGGGGGATGGAGAGGCCTTGGGCGTGGAGGTGCGGGACGAGCCCCTGCCCCTGCCCTTTGTGGCGGGGTCGGCGGCGGCCCCCAAGGGGCGGGTGGAGTATTTTGACGGCCTGGCCTGGCAGACCGCGGAGCCCCCGGTGGTCCGGGGGGTGCGCTTGGTGCTGGACCGCCTCCGGGTGGGGGAGGAGGCCCTCCTCACCTTCCGCCTTCGGGTTCCCCCGGGGACCCCGCCCCAGGCGGTGGCCAACCTGGCCCGGGCCGAGGGGCCTGGAGGTCCGGCGGAGGGGCGGGCGGTGGTGAGGGTTCTGCCCCTTTGGGAGCACCACCTGGGACCCCGCGGCAACCCGCGGGCCCTGCCGGGCGGGGAGGGCTCCGCGGATGACCGCCAGGAGGGGAGGGTCTTGGCGGGCCAGCCCTTCTGCTTCGCCCACACCCTGGAAAACGCCAGCACGGCGCGGGATGCCTTCACCCTGCGGGTGGAAGGTCTGCCGGAGGGGGTGGGCTACCACCTCTTGGACCTGGGGGGTGCGCCCCTGGCCCTGCCCCTGCTCCTGGACCCAGGGGAGAGGCGGGACTTCCAGGTGTGCTACCTGGCCCCCCGCGCCCTTTCCTTCACCGCCAAGGTGGTGGCGGTCTCCGCGGCCACGGGGAGGGAGAACGCCACCTGGAATGCCTTGCTTGTGGAGCCCCAGGGAGCGCTTGCTCTGGTGAAGGAGGCGGATCCCCCGCCCGGCACCACCTTGCGGCCTGGGGATGAGGTCACCTACACCCTGCGGCTCCAGAACGCCTTTGCCCCCCTCAGCCAGGCGGTGGTGGAGGACGCCCTCTCCCCCCACGTGGAGTTTGTGGCGGCTTCCCACGGGGGCACGTACGACGCCGCGGGGCACCGGGTGGTCTGGACCCTGGACCCCTTGCCCGAAGGGGAAACCCTGCTCACCCTTAGGGTGCGGGTCCGTAGGGATGCGCCCGACGGCGCCGTGGTGGAGAACGCCTTCCTCCTGCGTTCCCCAATGACGCCTAACCCCATCCTTTCCAACCCCGTGCGGCATCCCGTCTTCGGGACGAGCCTCCTCCTCAAAAAGGAGGTCCAGCCCAAGACGGCCCGGGTGGGCGACCTCCTCACCTACCGCCTCATCCTCAAGAACCCCTCCTCGGTGCCCCTCACCGTGCGCCTCACCGACACCCCGCCCCCCGGTACCCGCTACGAGGCGGGGACGGCGCGGCTGGGGTGCTCCGAGCCCAGGACTACCGCCGAGCCGAGGGTGGAGGAGGGGCGGCTCATCTGGGAAGGCTTAGCGCTTCCCGGTAAGGGAGAAATCTGCCTGGAGTACAAGCTCCGGCTCCTCCCCGGGGCCCCGGAGGAGCTGGTGAACGTGGCGGAGGCCCTAGGGGAGTCAGCTAGCGGTGCGGTCACCGCCAGCGGAAAGGCCCAGGCCCTGGCCCGGCGGGACCCCACCCCCTTCGCCCTGGGCGGGGTTCTCCTGGGCCGGGTTTTCCTGGACATGGACGGGGATGGCCGGTTTGGCCCCGGGGACATTCCCCTGCCCGGGGCCCGGGTGCTCCTGGCCAACGGGGTCCAGGTCCTCACGGATGCCAGCGGGCGCTACGCCTTCCGGGACCTCGAGGGCCTCCACCAGGTGATGCTGGACCCCGCCTCCGCCCCCTTCCCCCCCAGGGCCCTGCCCGAGGACCTGGGGGAGGGGTACCGGAAGCGGGTTTTGGTCCAGGGGGCCACGGTGGTGGACTTCCCCCTGAAGCCGCCCAAGGGCTTTGTGAGGGTCTTGCGGAGCACCACCTTGCGCATGGGGCCTTTTGCGGTGGAAAAGCGGCTATTGGAGGTGGAAGGGAAGCTCATGGTGGAGCTTCGCCTGCGGAGCGCCGAGGAGCTTCCCGACCTCACCTTGACCGATCCCCTGCCTGAAGGTGGGGAGAAGGTCTTCCGGTACGAGGCCCTTTCAGGCGAGGAGGTGTTGGTGTACGAGGTCTCCCGTGCGGTCTTGACCGACCCCCAGGTGCGCTGGAGGTATCCATGAGGCGGTGGTTCCCTTGGTTGCTGGCGTTCTTCTCCCTGGCCATGGCCCAGGTGGAGCTCAGGGCCACGGTGGTGGGGACGGGGCTGGAGTGGGAGGTGGACCGCCTCGAGGTCTGGCTCCTGCCCCAGGCCCCATTGGGAAGGATCGCCCTTTACTCCCCCGGCTTTGACCCTGGCGACTACCGCAGGGCCCTTTTGGGGGAGGAGGAGCTGGGCGATGAGCGCTACGACCGCGGCCAGGGGGAGCTTAGGGCGGTGTACGAGCTCTACCAGGGGACCACGCTTCTTAGGCGCCTGGAGGTGGGCGTGGAGCCCCACCGCTGGGTGGAGCTGTTCCAGGGACCCTTGGAGGCGGGATCGGTGTACCGCCTGGTGGCCCGCTTTGAGGGGCTCGGGAAGAACGCCTTTGTGCTCCGGGCGGAAGGGTTTGCCGCGCAGCTGGATCCCAAGGCTTACGTCCTGGACCTCCGGCCATCGGCCCCTGGCCTTACCCTTCGGCAGCTCCCGGGGGAGAGGGGGCAGTTCGTGGAGGCCTTGGCCCTGGAGGTGCCTCCTGCCTTGGTGCCCTTCTCCGTGCGCTTTTACGACGAGGACGGGCCTGCGGAGCTGGCCTCCCGGGTGGTGCTCCCAGACGGCCGCGTGGAGGAGCGGGAGGTGTCGGGGGACAGGGCCTGGGCCGAGTACCGCATCCTCCTTCCCGGCCTGACCCGCTTCCTCTTCACCCAGCCCCCCACGGCCACCCAGTATTCCAACACCATCGCCTTCCAGGCGGGGGGGTGCTTGGCGGTGGAGGGCGGGGTGTTTAGGGCGGTGCCCCCTGGGCCTAGGGTGGTGCGGGTGGTGGACCCCGAGGGAAGGCCCTTGGACCTTCGGGCGGTGGTGACCCCGGAGGGCCTGGCCCGCCTGGACCTGCCGCAGGGCTACCGGCTTCTGGAGGTGCGCACCCAAGGGGCGGCGGTGGCCCAAGGGGAGATGGTCCGCTTCGGATGCCCAGGGGGCGAGGCCACCTACGTGGTGGCGGTCCCCGAGGCGGCCTTGCGGGTGCGGGTGCTCCTGGACCTGCCCTCGGGGGAGCGGCCTGGGGAGGGGGTTTTCCGCTACGGCCAGGAGGCGGTGCGGGTGGTGGGGGAAAGGCGGCTCTCCCTCAGGCCCGGGGTCTACCCCCTGCGCCTGGAGGCCGAGGGGGCGGAGGTCCAGGGCCCTAGCGAGGTGCGTTTGGCCCCTGGGGAGGAAGGCGAAGTGGTCTACCGCCTGCGCCCCCAGGTGGACCTGACCCTGAGCCCGGCCACCCAGCGCCACCCCGAGGGGGAGGTGGCCCGCCTGGTGCTCCGGGCCACCACCCCCTACCCCGGGCTTCTGCCTGCAGAGCTTTCCCTGGAGCTTCCCCCGGAGCTTGAGCCCTTGGGCGCCTCCCGCCTCACCGGGGCCCTGGCCAAGGACCGCCCCCTGGAGCTTCCCCTGGAGCTGAAGGGCCCCGCTGGGAGCTACCAGGTGAGGGGCTCCCTGGCCCCTTACGGCCAAAGCCGCGTGGCCGAGGTGGTCTTCTACCGCATGGCCACCTTCACCCTGAAGAAGGAGGCCCTTACGCCCAAGGTGGAGCGGGGCGCGGAGGCCCGCTTCCGCCTCACGGTGGTCAACGAGGGGGATGAGGCCGGGAGGGTGCGGCTGAGGGACCCTGGGGGGGTGGGCCTCGAGGGCCCCGGCCTGGACCAGGAGGTGTTCCTGGAGGCCCGTCAGGGCAAGAGCTACGAGGTGGCCTTCAAGGTGGCGGGTACGGGGGTTTTGGTGAACCGGGCCGAGCTCCTCGGGCCCGAGGGGGTCTTGGCCCGGGCGGAGGCGGCGGTGGAGGTGCTTCTGCCCAAGCCCCACCTGGCCCGGGAGGTGCCCTTCCGGCGCTACCTGCCGGGCGAGACGGTGGTCCACCGCCTGGTGGTGCGCAACCAGGGGGAGGCTCCTTTGCGCTACACCCTGGAAGACCGCTGCCCCGACTTCCTGGAGCCCCAGGAGGCCCGCTTTACGGGCACCCTGGCCCCGGGGGAGGAGCGGGTGCACACCTACCAGGCCCGGGTGCGCTTCGGCCCCGAGGCGGAGGGGATCTGCCAAGCCACCTTGCGCCACGAGGAGGGAAGCCTGCAGGCGGATGTCACCCTGGCCCGGGTGCTCCTGGCCCTGGCCAAGGAAGCCCTGCCTCCCCGGATCCTGGAAGGAGGCGAGGCCACCTTCCTCCTCACGGTGAAGAACCCCGCCGACCACCCGGTGCGGGTGCGCCTGCTGGACACGCCTCCAAGGGGTTTGGAGCAGGAGGCCCTGGATTGGGAAGGGGAGCTGGAGGCGGGGGAGGCCCGCACCTTCTCCCTGACGGCCAAGAACGTGCCTGCGGGCGTGCACCAGAACCGGGCCAGCGCCTTCGTGGGGGAGACCCCCGCCGCCTTCCCCGCAGAGGCGGCCCTGGCCGCCCTGCCCCTTCTGGTGCCCGAGCGGGTTTCGGAGGTGCGCCTGCCCTTTGGCGTGGAGGGAAGCGGGGAAGGGCTCCTCTTGGCCTTCACCCTTCCCAAGGGGGCGGAGTACGTGCCGGGGAGCGCCCGGATCCTCCTGGAGGGCCAGGCCCTGCCCTTGGAGGATCCCTTGCTCTACGGGGAGAGGCTCTACTGGCGCCTTCCCTTCTACCCCGCGGGCGAGGTGCGCTTCACCCTGCGCCACCAGGAGGCCCTGCCCCCCCTGGCGTCCCCGGGCCTCACCCTCCTGGCGGGGGGCCGGGAGGTGCCCCTCCAGGGCGAGGCCAGGCTTTCCGAGTACCGGCAGGCCAAGCCCTTGGCGGCGGAGCGTAAGGGGGTGATCCGCGAGCCCAAAGACGGCCAGGTTTTCCGCGACCGGGACGCCATCACCGTGGTCCTCGAGGCCCCTCTTGGCCCCCTGACCCTGAGGGTGAACGGGAAAGAGGTGGGCCAGGACCGCTTGGGCAAGGCGGAGCTGGACCAGGGCCGGGGCTGGCAGCGGCTGGAATACTACGGCGTGCCCCTTCAGGTGGGGCGGAACGTGCTGGAGGTGGAGGGGGTAGCCCAGGACCGCCTCGAGGTCTTCCGCACGGGCAACCCCACCCGCCTGCGCCTAAGCCTCCTGGAGGCCAAGGCGGATGGACGCACCCCCATCCGGGTGTTGGTGGAGGCTTTGGACGAGAACGGGCTTCCCTCCGGGTTCGGGCCCGTCACCGTGGAGACCGATCTGGAGCCCCTCAACCCGGACGCCTTCTTGGAGATTTCCGGCTACCAAATCCTCCTGAAGGACGGGCGGGCCGAGCTTCTCCTAAGGCCCCTGGTGGCCCCGCGGGAGTTCCAGGTGCGGGCGGCCTTCAACCGCCTGGAAGGCCAGGCCCGCTTCTTCGCCGGGGAGCGCAGGGAAGGGCTTGCCCTGGCCCAGGGGAGCGTGGGCGTTTCCCTGCGGGACCTCGCTTCCGGGCTCAGCCTGGAGAACCTCCGGCTCTTCGGCCTGGCCCGGGCCTACGCGGAGGGGCCCTTCCTGGGCGGCCAGGGCCAGGTGGCCCTGGACACCGCCGGGGGGCTTTCCGCCAAGCTCGGCCAGGAGCGCTTCCCCGTCACCGGGGCCGCGGGCGAGCCCCAGCGCCCCCTCACCTCCGACGACCCCATCGCCTTCCGCTACGACCAGCCCGAGCTTTCCCTCAGCTACCAGCGGGGGCCCCTGGGGGCGGGCCTGCCCGAGGCCACCGCCTTGCGGCTTTCCACCCGGGGCGATGCCCGGCTGGAGGCCTTCTTGGCCCTCCTCCCCCGCGACCGGGTGCGGGAGGTGATCCGGCCTGACGGCACCTCCTTCTACCGCCTCGCCCAGCCTGCCAAGCCGGGCTCCCTCACCCTCACCCTGGTGGAAGGGGCCAGGGAAACCCGCCTACAGGAGGGGCGGGACTACGTCCTGGACGCTTTGGGGAACCTGCAGCTTTCCCGCCCCCTCTTCCCCACCACCCCTGACCTTGCCCCCGTGTACCTGGTGGCGGAGTACGCCCCGCAAAACGCCCCCCGCGACCTCCTGGCCTACGGGGCAGGGGCGGTGTACGAACGGGAGGGCTGGCGCTTTGGCCTCTCCGCCGCCTACTTGGGCGAGTGGCGCTACGGGGCCGAGGTGGGCTTCCAGGAGGCGGGAAACCGCTTGGCCCTGAGGGGCACCTACGGGGGCGGCCGCTTTGGCCTGGCCTTTGGGGCCGACGCCCGGCTCGGGGCCTTCCGGCTCCGGGGCGATCTCCGCTCGGAGGACCTGGCCCAAGGGGTGATGGGGCTCCAGGGCCAGGCCCGCCTGGCCTACGAGGAAGGCCCCCTGGGGGTGGCCCTGGAGCAGTCCACCCCCGCCCAAACCGCCCTCCTCCTGGAGTACCGCCCCACGCCCTTCACCCTGGGGGCGGGCCTGGGCTACCTCTGGAACGAGGGGGCGTTCGCCCTCCTGGGCCGGGTGGGGTACGAGGAAGGGGGCGCCAAGGCCCTCCTCACCCACACCCAGGCCTTCGGCTTGGCCAAGGCCATCAGCCGCCTGGACGCCGCCTGGCCCCTGGACCCCAACCTGGCCCTCGAGGCGGGCCTGGCCTACTCCTGGGGTGAGGGCTTCTCCGGCACCTTGGGCCTGAGGCAGAGGCTCTTGGGGGCCAACCTGGCCCTCTCCTACGAGCTCCCCACCGCAAGCGGCCAGGGCAACCGCGCCCGCTTCGGGGTGCAGGCCCCCTTGCCCCTCACGGACCGCTGGAGCCTGGACCTCTCCGCCGGGGCCGAGCGCTCCTTTGCCACCGGGGAGGGCCTCACCTCCTTGGGCTTCGCCCTCCGCTACAAGGAGGAGGCCCTCAGCGCCACCCTGGGGGCGGAGGCTTCCTTCGGCAAGGAGGCCAAGGTGGTCCTGAAGGGCGGGGCCGCGGGGAGCCTGGACGAGGAGAACACCCTCTCCACCGACTTCGCCTTCCAGGTCCTGCCCGAGCTCCGGGGCCGCTTCAGCGTGGCCTACGCCCTTTTCGCCCGGGAGTGGAACCTTCTCACCTACCACCGCCTCCTCTGGGAGGCCGAGCCTGTCCTGGAGGGCGAGGCCCTTCTCGCCTACCACCAGCCGGGCTTCCAGCTCCGCCCCGGTTTGGCCTACCGGGTGAAGCCCCAAGACCCTGTGGGGAACACATACCAGCTGGGCTTGGGCGGGAACCTGTACCTCACCGACCGCTTCGGGGTGGGCGGGGCCCTTTACTACCTCTTCCAGCCCGGCACCGGGGCGGACCGCCTGGTCTACAGCGTGGAGGGAAGCCTCCGCCTCCTCCGGGGGCCCGTGGACCTCTGGCTCAACCTGGGCTACGGCTTCGGCGAGAGCCTCCTCCAGCCCGAGGGGCTTTACCTGCGCTTGGACTTCTTTGGGGGTAGCCGATGAGGTTTCACAAGACTCCACCCTCCGGCAAGCCTCTCTTCTTGTCTTTCCCTTTGCGGAAAGGGAAGGCAGCCAAAAGAAGAGGGGTTGCAGTCTTCACCACGTGGTTGATGGGGCTTCTTGCCCTCCTCCTGGGGGTTGGGTTGAGGGGTATGGGGGCAGGGAGTGCTTCCTGCGCCTGTGGGGTGTGCGGCGGCGGGGTGTGCGGCTCCCCGTCCAGCCACCTGCTCCACCTTTCCTCTCTTTTCGCTTGGGCTTCCGCCCTTTGGACATCCCTCGTGCTGGGGGCACGGGCCTGGGTTGCCCGGTGGCGAGCCTCGCTTCCGCCCTTTGCTCCCAGGCTTCTTCTGCCCTTTGCCCTTCTCCTGGTCTTGCCCATCCGGGGCAGCAACTTCCCCCTCGCGGACTTGCCAGGGCCTCCTGCCAACCCGGTTTCCGTCCCTGCCGGCGCCCTCATCATTCCCATGGACCATGGCAAGCAGAACCTCTCGGGCACGCCCTTTAACCTGGCCGCCTACGGCCTGGTGAACCACCTCCTGCAGAACAAGGTGCCGGTCTACTGGGTGATCCGGGCGGGCAAGCCCAAGGACGGGGTGGACTTCTCGGCTCGGGCGGAGCGCGTCCTTCCCACCCCCCAGCCGGAGGCGCTATTGGACTTTTCCGGCGGCCCCTTCGTGGTGCCCCCGGAGTTCGCCGACCAGGCCCTCCAGCTGGCCCAAGGCTTCGGGCGGCAGGTGGCGGTGTACCGCCTTAAGGAGGACCGGGTGCTGGACGTCCGCTATACCCTCACCTTCCGCCCGCGGATTCTCGTACACTACGATAATTCTAGAATTCACACCGGCTTGCTGGATTCCGCTGGCTTCACGACGGCGCACTACACGGTGGCTACTTCCAGTACAACCCTAAACGCCAACTCCTGCTTCACCATCCACACTGCCCCTCACACAACCACACCGCTTACGGGCTCCGATGCCTTCGTTCAAAGCGGCGGCAACCTTATGGCCCAATGCCAGGCGGTTCTCTGGTACGAGAATGCCTTCCATTTCCAGATCAGTGGTTCCATGGTGATAGAAAATGTGGATTACTCACTGACATACCCCAACCCTGACTTGCCCTTCAGCCAGTTCACGGGGGGGTTGGATCCTAAACCGGGGGGAAGCGAGCAGGACTGGAGAGTGGTGGGTACCTTTATCAACAACGCGCATCCCCACGCGCAGTCGGTGTTCGGCGGCGTAACCAGGTACGCCGCCACGGCTTCCAAGCACGTTTCTGGCCCAGGAGGTATGGTCTTTTACCTGGGAGGACACGAGTATAAGGAGAATACGTTGGAATCCTTTAATGGGAGGAGGATGTTCTTCAACACCATCTTCGTCCCCGCCAGCCGGCCTTTAAACTGCGGCCTCCTCTTCGGGGCCCTCCGGGGTGCGGTCTTCCTGGACCTGAACGCCAATGGGGTGTGGGATGCGGGGGAGCCTCCGGTGCCCAACATCACCGTGGCGGTCAGCGGTCCCGAAAGCGCCACCCTGACCACAAACAGCCAGGGGCTTTACGGAAGAGGCCTGGACCTGGGCACCTACCAGGTGCAGGTGCAGGTGCCCGGCTGGGCCTATGTGACCACGGGCAACGCCACCCAATCCCTCACCCTAACCCCTTACACCATCGCCGAGGCCAGCCCTGTGGGGCTTGCCTACCAGGCTTCCCCGGTGCAAGGGCAGGTGGTGATCAACGAGGTTCTCTTCCGCCAGCGCTCGGGGGATGTGGACGAGTTTATAGAAATCTACAACGCCGGTAACAGCCCTGTGGACCTTTCGGGCTTCCGCCTCATGGACGGGAACCTTATCATGGGTGTTTTGGACGGCACCGGTTCCATTACGGGCTCCAACACGCCCTTTACCTTCCCCCAAGGCACCGTGCTGGGTCCCGGGGAGTACCTGGTGGTGTGGGTGGGGGCGTCCCATGCAGAGCGCCAGGCGCCGGGGGCCCAGTACCAGTTCTACTTGGGGCAGAACCAGCCCCGGCTCAACGACTCAGGGGACGACCTCTGGCTTTACGATCCCCAGCTCCGCCTCGTGGACTACGTGGCCTGGGGGAGCTTTTCGGAGAACTTCTACCCAAGAAACCTCTGGGACGCTACCTACCAGGCAAGCCTCGCCAACGTGCAGCCGGGGCAGTCCATAAGCCTTACGCCCAACGGCTTAGACACCAACAGCTCCGCCTGCTGGGAGCCCACCACCAGCAACCAGGCGCAAAACCGCTGCCCTGGCTGGCTCCCCACCGTGGATACGGACGACGTTGCGGGCCGGGTGACCAGCGTGGGCCGGAACAACAACGGCTTCCTGGTTTCCGGCTTCGTCTACCACGACCTGGAGCCGAACGGGCTCAGAGGCCCCGCGGAGGACTGGCAGACGGGGGCCACGGTGTGGGTGAAGCTGGTACAGGGGAGCGCGGTGGTGGCTGTGGCCCAAGTGGACCCTGGGACGGGGTCTTTCCAGTTCCAGGGGGTGTCGCCGGGCACGTACAGCTTGCTGGTGGACGACAACAGTAGCCTGGGGGATACCAGTCCCACCCCCCCTTCCGGCTGGCTTTTCGTGAACCCTCCCACGGGGAGCCTATCCGTCACGGTGAGCGGCAACACCACCGGCTTGCTCTTCGGGCTCTTCCACGGGGCGGTGGTGGAGGGACGGGTGTTCTGGGACGACGGCCTGGGCGGGGGCGCGGCCAACGACGCCTGGCAAAACGGAGGGGAAGCCGGGGTGGGGAACGTGGAGGTGCGGGCCAAGGACGGGACCAATACCCGCTTTACCCTCACGGACGGGACGGGCTACTACCGGCTCTACATTCCGGCCTCCTGGGGCGGCGTGACCCTGAGCCACCCTTTGCGGCCGGCCACGGGCTGGAACGACGGGGCCACGGCGAACCCGGTGGATAGCTGGGCTTCGGCTCAGAGCCCCGCTTCTCCTGGGGCCACGGTGAGCCTGGGTTCTGGCTCATCCATTGCGGGGCAAAACCTCACCCGCAACTTTGGGGTGGTGCGGGAGAGCCGCTTCTACCCCGATGCCACCGGACAGATCTCCTCCCCGGGCACCTACACCTTCGCCCACTGGTACCGGCCTGGGAGCCTGGGCCAGGTGACCCTTTCCCTGGATCCGCCCAACCCCCGCTACACCTACCAGGTGCGGGTGGACGAGAACTGCGACGGCACCTTTGGCCCTGGGGAGGAGTGGGCGCCTTTCCCCTACACCTTCTCCGTGGATAGCACCTGGCCCCGGGAAGCCGATGGGAGCCTTAGGGCCTGCACGGTGGAGGTGCGGGCCCTGGTGCCGGCTGGGGAGCCCATGGGGGCCACGGACATTGCCTTGGTGAAGGCGGAGCTGGCCTGGGCCAACCGCCCGGGGGTGGTGGAGCCGGACACCCTCACGGACACCTTGCAGGTGGCGGGGGGCGAGGTGCGTTTGGAGAAGCGGGTGCGGAACGTGACGCAGAACACTCCCTTTGCCACCACAGGGCAGGGGAAACCGGGGGAGGTGCTGGAGTACTGCATCGCCTACCGGAACCTGGGAACCCAGGGGGTGAACGCCTTTGTCCTGACGGACCCGGTGCCCTACTTTACGGACCCCCTGCTTTCCGTGGCGGACTACGGGGGGAGGGCCATCCGCTGGACCCACGGGGGGAACACCCTGTACCTGACCGCGGCCTCTGGGGACGACGCTGGGGAGGTGACAGGGGGCGTGGTGCGGGTGCAGGTGGGGGTGGTGGGCCCTGGGGAGTCGGGGGAGGTGTGCTACCGGGTGCAGGTGCGTTGATGCGGCTCCTCCTGACCCAGGACGGCACCCCGACCCTTTTCCACCCCGGTTACGGGGAGGCCTACCACCCGCGGCAGGGGGCCCTTTTGCAGGCCCGCAGGCTTTACCTGGAGAAGACCCTCACCCACCTGCACCCAGCGCCGAGGGTCCTCGAGGTGGGCCTGGGGCTTTTGGTGAACTTCCGGGTAACCTTGGAGAGCGCCCTCAGGCGGGGTGTGCGCCTGCGGTACCTGGCGGTGGAGCGGGAACCCCTTTCCCCGGAGCTTTTGGCCCAGGTGTCCTTGCCCCTGGCCCAAGGGGCGGCGGTGTGGGCGGAAATCCTCCGGGGCTGGCCCAGGGAGCGCTTCGCGGGACCTTGGGGGGAGCTTAGGGTGGTCTTTGGGGACGTGCGTGAGGCTCCCTTGCCCCGGGGCTGGGCCACGGCGGTGTACCTGGACCCCTTCAGCCCGAGGGTGAACCCCGAACCCTGGAGCCTCCCTGTTCTCAAGAGGCTCCGCGGGGCTTTAAGGCCTGGGGGTCGGCTCGCCACCTACTCGGCCCAAGGGGCCTTTCGCCTTGCCCTCAAGGAGGCGGGGTTTGCCCTGCACCGGGTGCCTGGGGTGGGGAAGCGGGAGTGGACGGTGGGAATCGCCGCAAAAGTTCCTCGCGGCTGAGGTAGGCGAGCTCGGCCCAGGCCCGGTCCCCTTTGGGCAGCTCACCCCGGTAGAGCCATAAGAACCAGGCGCTACTCAGGGTGGCCACCAGCTTGGGCCAGGGGGGCAGGGGGGCGGTGCGGAAGCCGAAGAGCCGGGCCCCCTGGGCCAGGTAGCTGTATCCGTAGACCAGGCGCACCTCAGGATCTTCGGTCACCAGGGCGGCCACCTTCTTCAGGCTTTCCCGCACCTGGCGGATGGTTTCCCAGGGGGTCAGTTCCATGACCCGCGGGCTTTCCAGGTGGAGCTCCATGGCGGGCGTGCCCCTGGGCATTCCCGGGAGGTCAGGGCCCGGGAAGAGTTTCCTTTCCACGCGGAAGAGGTCAAAGGGTCCAAGCCCCGCCCGCCGGACGCTGTGCCTTTGGTTGTACCGCTCCTCAAAGCCCTGCATGCCCCGGATGAGGGCCAGCCGGGGCGTGAGGGGCACGGGGGAGAGGTCGTCCAGGGTCACGGGCCGGTAGCCCAGGGCCAGCATCCGGGGCAGGGCCAGTTCCAATAGCCTGAGGGTACGCTCAGGGCCATCGTGCAGGAGGACGACGGAGCCGGGGCGCAGGTAGTAGAGGAGCCTTTCCGCCAAGGCCTCGGGGGGAAGATCCAGCCAGTCCTTGCTTTCCAAATCCCATAGGGCGATGCGCTTGCCCAGGAGGCGGGCGAAGAGGCGGGTGAAGGGGGTGTGGAGGCCGTGGGGGGGGCGGTAGTAGCGGCCCGGGTTCCGGCCCATGTGCTCCCATTCCAGCCAAGGCAGGAGAAGCTTCCAGGCTTGGTGCCACTCCCCGTGGTCTTCGATCTGGTGACCTTGGCCCCGGATGGCCTCCACCAGCTGGGGCTGGGCCCTGGCCCGCTCTCCCGTCAGGAAGAAGGTGGCCCGCACCCCGTGCCGATGCAGGAGGTCCAGCAGGGCTTGGGTGTTGGAGCTGGGCCCGTCGTCAAAGGTCAGGGCCACCAGGGGCTGGCGCCGGGAGCCGTGGGCGTAGGTGCCGAGGCCCAGAAGGCGGAAGAGGAGGTCGGAGAGGCCGTAGAAGAGGAGGAGTAAGCCTAGGGCTAGTTCCATGGACGCCTCGCGAAGACGACCGCGAAAAAGAGGCTTAGGGCTAGGAAGACCAGGCCTCCCATCAGGAAGGGGGCGTGGGGGCCATACCGCTCCCAAAGAAGCCCACCCACAGCTGGCCCCAGAGCGACCCCCAGGCCTTCCGCCGTCATGAGGACGCCCCACACCGCTGCCCGGTTTTCTTGGGGAAGGTTCTTGGCCAGGAAGCCGTTCCAGCCGGGCATGAAAAGGCTGTAGCCCAATCCGCCCAAGGTGGTGAGGACAAGGAGCTCTCCCAGGGTGGGCTTCAAAGGGAGGCGCATCATCACAGCCCCCAGGAGGGCTAGCCCGCCCATGAGGGCGAGGCGGTAGCCTCGCCGGTCCACAAGCCGTCCGGTAAAGGGTAGAAGGCCGAAGGCCATTCCTCCGCCCACCAGGAGGAGGGCCCCCAAGGCCAGGGGCTCGAGGCCCAGGTTCTCCTTGGCGAAGCGCAGGAGGAAAAGGGATACCAAGGCGGGGGCAAAGGTTTGCCCGAAGGCGGCGGGAAGGAAGATTAGCAGGTGCCCCACGGGGTAGCGCTCCCGCTCAACCTGGGGAAGGGGGATGCGAAAGCCAACGAGGCTAAGGGCGAGAAGCAGGGCTAGGCCTTGGGCGAGAAGCAGGAGGCTGAGGGCCGTTTCTGGATGCCGCTGGGCCACTTGCCCTACCCCCACCAGGCCAATACCCGCCCAGGGAAGCACCAGGGTGAAGGTGAAGGAGAGGGCGCGGGCTTCCCGCCCGGGTACGGCAATGCGGCTGGCCAGGGTCATGAGGCCGGGATAGAGGGTGGACATGGTGAGGCCCCAGACCAGGGACAGCCCCCAGAGCATCCACGCGGCCTGCGCCTGGGGGGTGAGGAGGAGGGCCAGCAGGCCGGTGAAGGCGGCCAGGGTGGCCGTGCGGCCAAACCCCACCCGTTCCGCCAGGAAGCCCCCAAAGCTTTTGGAGAGGTTTTCCGCCAGCTGGTGGAAGGTAAAGGCCAGGGTGAAGACGGCGGGGCTCAGGTGGAGGTGCTCCGGGGCAAAGAAGGGGAGGAAGCCGGCGAAGAAGCCGCTGCGCACCCCCTCCATGAGGCCCACCGCAAAGACGAGGCGCAGGAAAACGAAAAGCCCCTCCCTGGCCCACGGCAGATAGCGAAACACGCTAAAGTATACCCGTGCGCATCAGCGTGGTGATCCCCGCCCACAACGAGGAGACCTACTTGCCCCAGTGCCTCGAGGCGGTGCTGGCCCAAAGCCTGCCCCCCTTTGAGGTGATCGTGGTGGACAACGCCTCCACCGACCGCACCCGGGAGGTGGCGGAGGCCTTTGGCGTGCGGGTGGTGTACTGCGCCAAGAAGGGCGTGGCCCACGCCCGCCAGGCGGGGCTTTTGGCCGCCCGGGGGGAGTGGGTGGCCATGACCGACGCCGACTCCCTGCCTACCCCCACCTGGCTCCAGGCCCTGGCGGAGCGCGCCCCCGGGGCGGTGGCCCTCTACGGCCCCCTGCGCTTTTACGGGGTTTCGGCTTGGGAAGCCGCCCTTTCCGAATGGGGCTACCGGGCCTTCTTGCGCCTCATGGCCCTTTTGGGGCGCCCTAACCTGGCGGGGGCCAACATGATGGTCCTGAAGGAGGCGGCCTTGAGGGCGGGCGGGTTTCCCGAAGTGGAGGCCCGGGAGGACGTCCTCCTGGGCTGGAAGCTCAGGCGCCTAGGCCCGGTGCGCTACGTACCCGAGGCCCTGGTCCTCACCTCGGCCCGCAGGCTGAAAGGCGGCTGGGGCCGCTTCCTCCTCCGGCAGGCTAGAAACCTCCTGGGCGATCCTCGAGGGTACTTCGGGGAAGGCGGGGAAAGGGAAAGATAAGCCTTTTGGGCTCCACCCGCAGGATCTCGCTGGCCTCGTCGTAGACCGCCACGATTCTTTCCGCGATGCGCTCCGCCGAGCGCTCCAAGGCCCAGGCATGGGCCTGAAGGCTGAAGCGCCGCCGCTTTTCCTCGTCCATAAGGAGTTCCAAAGCCCTTTCCGCCAGGGCCTGGAAATCCCCCGGGGGCACCAGGTATCCCGTCTTCCCCTCCTCCACTCCCTCCAGCACCCCCTCCGCCCCCACGGCCACCACCGGCACCCCCATGGCTTGGGCCTCCCAGACCACAAGGCCTTGGGTTTCCGTCTCGCTGGCGAAGAGGAAGAGCTCGGCCATACGGTAGTAGCCGCCGATCTTCCCGTAGGGCACGGGGCCCAAAAAGCGCACCCGCTCGGCGATGCCGAGGGCTTCGGCCAGGTGCTTTAGGGCGTGGAGCTCCGGGCCTTCCCCGATGTGTACCAAGGAGACGTCCGCCTTTTTGGCCAGCTCGGCCACAGCTTTCAGCACCACGTCAAAGGACTTTTCCTTCCCCAGGCGCCCCACGGTGATGAGGCGGCGCTTGCCCTCCGGCCACGGGGAAGGGGAGGGGAGGGGGGCTTCCTCCAGGAGGCGGTTGTCGATCCCGGTGGGGATGACCCGGATGGGGCGCTCGATGCCGTAGCTTTCTGCCAGGCGCCTCACGGGCTCGGTGGGGGCGATGACCACCTCCACCCGGTTGTAGAAGGCCTTGGCCAGGCGGGGTACGATGCCCGTGTACTTGTCCAGGATGGCCAATCCCGGGACGTAGTGGGCGTACTTCTCGTAGTGGGTGTGGAAGGTGGAGACGTGGGGCAGGCCTTTGTTCCGGGCGATCCTGAGGCCCCAGACCCCCAGGGTGAGGGGGGTGTGGGTGTGGATGAGCTCAAACTCCGTGGGCAGGTGGCGGGCGGAGGGCAGGGCGATCTGCTGCCCTTCGTAGAAGGGGTAGGCCACGGAGGGCACCCGGACCACCCCTTCCTCGCCCTCGGGGGCCTCGGGGTGGCGGGGGGCGATGACCCAGGCCTCGTGGCCCATGCGGCGGAGCTCCCGCAAAAGCAGGTAAACGCTGGTGGTGACCCCGTTGGGGTTGGGGAAGTAAACGTCGGTGAAGAGACCTACGCGGTACAGGCGCATGCGTGGCTTAGCATACCGCACGAACCTAACCCAGGCGGTGCAGGTCCTCCCGGATGTGGCGAGCGGTTCCCTGGATGCCTCCGGGCGGGCCCATGCGCTCTTTTCCCGCTTGGCTGGATTGAATGTAAAGGGCTTCATCCTGCAGCAATTTCTGGGCGGTGGCCGACACGTGGTCGGGGTGAGCCGCTGTGAGGTGGAGGGCCGCCCCCAAGAGGCGCTTCTGCCTCCGGGCAAAGGCCCGGGTGTACTGGGGACCGGGCGTGGGGAAGGCCACCACGGGTACGCCGAGCCCCGCCGCCTGTTCCGTGGCCGTGCCCGCCGTGGCCAGGGCAAGGCGGCTTTGGTGGAGGATGGCGGAGAAGGCCCCTCGGAAGATCCACGCCACCTTTCCCTCCCGTTCCAGCCGGAGGGTATGGGGAGCGGCTTCCTGGGCCCGCCAGCCCGGCAGGGGGGGGAGGGCTTCCCACCCTTTGGCCCAGGCCACCGCCGGGGTGAGGGGAAGCCGCAGAGCGGCCTCCAGCATGACGGGCAGGCTGAAGGTCTCGTCGCCCCGGGTTCCTGGAAGCAAGGCGAGGAGGGGATCCTTCCCCACCCAAGCCGCAAGGTCGCGCTCGGGGGGCGGGAGCAGGTCCATGGCGAAGCTCCCGTACCAGTAGGCATGGGCCACGCCCAAGCTGCGGAGCCGCTTCAGGCTGGGCTCGTCCCGCACGAAGACTGCGCGGGCCTTGCGGTGAAGGAAGCGCTCAAAAGGGGTGAAGTCGCTTCCGCCCCAGTCCAGGAGAAGTTCCAAGGGGCGCGCGCCTTCCAGGTAGATGGCGGAAACCAGGGGGTTCACGTGGTAAAGAGGCCTGCCCAGAGCGGCCAAGACCCCCACGCTCAGGGCGTAGGCGTCCCCCACCACCACCACGGCGTCGGGGTGGAAGGTCCAGGCGGTTTGCCACTGGGCGAAGCTCATGGAAAGGAACCCTGCCCGGAGGTCGGCCACCAGGTTTTGCGGACTGCCGAAAAGGAACCCTCCTGAGGGCATTTCCTTCCGGGGTCCTAGGACTGCTTGGGCCACGCCCTCGTAGGGCTTTCCCCGGCCCACCAGGGGTAAGGCCCAGATGGCCTGGCCTAGCCCGGCGGCGATACGGGCACCGATGGCGTCCTCGGTGGGCCCGTTGGAAACGAAGAGAACCTTCATAGGAGCTCCAGCAAGAGGCGCACGGCCCGAGCCTGTTCGCTTAAGGGCACATAGGCCCCGCCCTTTGCCAGGGCCAGGGTTTCGTCGGGAGGGAGGTGCAAGAAGGCCACCGGAACCTGCGCCGGAAGGTGGTAGAGGGAGAGGTAAAAGGCTTGGTTGCAGAGGTAGCTCCCGGCGGAGAGGCTTTGCCGGGCGGGGATCCCCGCTTCCCGCAGGCGGCGGAGTGCCTCCTTCAAGGGAAAGCGGGCCTCGAGGGCCAAGGGTCCCCCAGGGACCACCGGGGCATCCTCCCGCACCGCGCCCCGGTTGTCGGGCCGCTCGAAGTCCAGAAGGTTGACCGCCAGGCGTTCCAGGCTGAGGAGGGGCCTCCCCTCTGCCAGGCCCAGGTGGAGCACGCCCTGCGGGCGGAGGGCGTGGAGGGTCGCCAGGGCCTCGGGAAGGGCTTCCGGGTCCACGGGAAGGACGGCCTTGTGAAGCGCCTTCCCTCCCACCTCCCCGGGGAGGAGGGAGAGGAGAGCGGCGGAGGGGTTATGCGTGAGGCCGCCAAAGGGTTCAAAACCGGTGACCAGAACCATAGGCCAGACCCGGCGCCATTATACGCAGGCTTCTCCAGATGCCCCCTGGGCCAAGGCGTTCAGGATGCGGCGGTCCTCGCTGCGGGCAGGGTGTCTGGACGGGTCTTTGACGGGGTATAAGATGGGAGGCGTGGAACTTGGCCTCGTGACCGACACCGCGGCGGACCTCTCCCCCAAGGTGCTCCAGGAGGAGGCGGTGGGGCTCGTGCCCATCTACGTGCACCTCATGGGGCGCCGCTACAAGGATTGGCAGGAACTCACCCCCGACGCCCTCTACCAGGCCATGCGGGCGGGGGCGGAGCCGGTGACCGAGCCCCCGGGGGTGGAGGACTTCGCCGAGATCTACGAGCGCTACCTCCAGGTCTACGACCGCTTGCTGTCCATCCATGTCTCGGGCGAGCTCTCCAAGACGGTGGAAAGGGCGCGGGAAGCGGCTTTGAAGGTGGCCCCCACCCGTATCCGGGTGGTGGACTCAGGTATGGTCTCGGCGGGCCTGGGGGCCATGGTCCTCCGGGCGGTGGAGATGCTTAGGCGAGGGGCGGAGGAGGAGGCCATCGTGCGGGAGATGGAGAGGATGCGCCGCTCCAGCCTCTACTTCAGCGTGGCCGACCTCTCGCACCTGGCCAGGAACGGCCGCCTGCCCCGCTTTGGGGAGGTGGTGGGGAACCTCCTGGGCCTGAGGCCCATCCTGCGCATCGAGAAGGGGCATATTCGCTTTTTGCGGGTGGCCCGGGAGAATGCGGTGCCCGAGGCTTTGGCCCGGCTGGTGCTGGAGGAGTTCCAGGGGCGTTCGGCCCGCATCACCATCGCCCATACCGATGCCAGGAGTGAGTGGCTGGAAGGGCTAAAGAGAAACTTGGAAGGCGCCTTGCGCCTCGAGCGGGGCCGCATCACCCGCTCCGGGGCCACCATCGCCGCCAACGTGGGCCTGGGGGCTTTGGCGGTCCACGCCTACGCGGTAGAATAGCCTTTGGCCTTTGGGCCTTTAGCCCATGGAAGTCACCCTGGAGAGGCTTTACGGCCACCGCCTGGCCCTGCCGCAGGTGGTGGCGGCCAGGCTCTTTGCCCAAGAGCGGCCCCCGGCGGTCCTCCTGGCTCCGGAGGACCGGCTCCGCCGCTACCGGGACCTTTCCGCCTTTGGGGTGCCGGTGTACGTGAACCCGGGCCTCGAGGCCCTGGAGGAAAGGGCCCTTTTCGTCTTCTCCTACGAGGAGGCCCTGGCCCCCTTCCCCGAGGACCCCACGGCCTGGCGCCTGGTCCTGGAGGTGGGTCGGAGCTACCCTAGGACGGAGCTTTTGGACCGCCTCCTGCGGATGGGCTATGCCCGGGACGAGGACTACCGGGTGCTGGGGGAGGTTTTGGAGCTGGGGGAGGTGCGCCTGGAGTTTTTCGGGGAGGAGCTGGAAAGGCTTTTGCTGGCGGGAGAGGCGAGGCGGCGCCACGTCCTCCTGCCCAAGCCGGGGAAGGCGGAGGGCTTCACCTCCAAGAAACTCCGGCACTTTCCCGGGCCCGTCTACCTGGACACCCCCGCCCTGGCCCCCAAGGACCTTTGGCCCCTCCTCGAGGGGCGCCCCTGGGTGGCCCTGGGGGGCGGGGTGGAGCTTCCCCCTTTGGACCTGGGCGTGCGGCCCCTCGCCCCCTACCGGGGGAGCCTCAAGGCCCTGGAGAAGGACCTGGGGCGCTGGCTTTCCGAGGGCAAGCGGGTCCACCTCTTCGTGGGCCATGCCCGCACCCTGGAGTACCTTAGAAGGCGCCTTGCCGCCTTTGACCCCCTGGTGCTGGAGCGCTTCCCCGGACCCAAGGGGAGGCTTTCCCTGGTACCTGGCCCTTTTGAGGGAGGGGCGGAGTGGGGGGAGGAGGTCCTCCTCACCGAGGCCCTGGTCTTCGCCACGGGAAGCGTGCGGGGGCGGCTTAGGGTGGGGGAGGGGCTTTCCGACCCCGGGGCCCTCGCCCCTGGGGACTTCCTCATCCACCCCGATCACGGCATCGGCCAGTACCTGGGCCTGGAAACCCGGGAGGTCCTGGGGGCCAAGCGGGATTACCTGGTGCTGCGCTACAAGGGGGAGGGGAAGCTATACCTACCGGTGGAGCAGCTCCCCCTTCTCAAGCGCCATCCCGGCACCACGGATGACCCTCCGGAACTTTCTTCCCTGGGCAAAGGGGAGTGGCAGCGGCTTAGGGAGAAGGCCAGGAAGGATGTGGAGGAGTTGGCGGCACGGCTTCTCGTCCTCCAGGCCAAGCGCAAGGCCACCCCGGGCCGGGCCTTTCCCCCCTTGCCCGATTGGGACCCCTTGGTGGAGAGGGGCTTCCCCTATGAGCTCACCCCCGACCAGCGGCAGGCCCTGGAGGAGGTTTTGCGGGACCTCGAGGCCCCCTACCCCATGGACCGCCTGGTTTCCGGGGACGTGGGCTTCGGCAAGACCGAGGTGGCCCTAAGGGCCGCCCACCGGGTGGTGGGGCACGGGGCCCAGGTGGCCCTCTTGGTGCCCACCACCCTCCTGGCCGAGCAGCACGGGAAGACCTTCCGCGAGCGCTTCGCCGGGCTTCCCGTGCGCATCGGGGTGCTTTCCCGCTTCACCCCCCCCAAGGAGGAGGAGGCCATCCTGAAGGGCCTGCGGGAGGGAAGCGTGGACATCGTCATCGGCACCCACCGCCTCCTCCAGCCGGACGTGCGCTTCAAGGACCTCGGTCTCCTCATCGTGGACGAGGAGCACCGCTTCGGGGTGGCCCAGAAGGAAAGGATCCGGGAGCTGAAGGCCGTGGTGGACACCCTTTACCTCTCCGCCACCCCCATTCCCCGTACCCTCTATTCCGCCCTGGTGGGCCTTAAGGATCTTTCCAGCATCAAGACCCCTCCCCCGGGCCGGAAGCCCATCCGCACTTTCCTCGCTCCCTTTGATCCCCTATTGGTACGGGAGGCCATCCTCCTGGAACTGGAAAGGGGGGGCAAGGTCTTTTACGTGCACGATCGGGTGGCCTCCATAGAGGCGAGGAGGCGTTACCTGGAAAACCTGGTGCCCGAGGCCCGCATTGGGGTGGTGCACGGCCAGATGCCAGAAGGGCTTGTGGAGGAGACCATGCTCCTCTTCGCCGAGGGGGCCTACGACGTCCTTTTGGCCACCACCCTCATCGAGTCGGGCCTGGACGTGGGTGAGGCCAATACCATCCTCATTGAGCGGGCCGACCGCCTGGGCCTGGCCACCTTGTACCAGCTCCGGGGCCGGGTGGGGCGGCGGGAGCAGGAGGCCTACGCCTACCTCTTCCATCCTCCCCGGCTCACCGAGGCGGCGGAGAAGCGCCTTTCGGCCATCGCCGACCTCTCCGACTTGGGAAGCGGCCACCTCCTGGCGGAAAAGGACATGGAGATAAGGGGCGTGGGGAACCTCCTCGGTCCCGAGCAGCACGGGCACATCCGGGCGCTTTCCCTGGAGGTCTACACCGAGCTTCTGGAGGAGGCTATCCGCAAGCTCAAGGGGGAGGTGAAGGAGGAAAGGCCCCAGGTGACGGTGGACCTGGCTCTCTCCGCCCGGCTTCCCGCGGAGTATGTGCCGAGCCTCGAGGCCCGAAGCCGCTACTATAGCCGCTTCGCCGAGGCCAAGAGCCTGGCCGAGGTCGCCCGGTTGGTGCGGGAGCTCAAGGAGCGTTACGGGCCCCTTCCCGAGGAGGCGGAGAACTTCGTCCAGCTCACCCGGCTCCGCCTGGTGGCCCAGAGGAAAGGGGTGCTCTCCCTCACCGAGGACCTCACCCACCTCCAGGCGGTCTTCCCCCGCTGGCCCCTGGACTACGACGCCAAGGCCTTGCGCCAACTGCCCTTCCGGGTGGAGCTCACCCAGTACCCCCCCGGCTTCCGCCTGGAGAAGAAGGGGTTAAAGCCCCGGGAGTACCCCGAGGCCCTCCTGCAGGCGCTCTACCTCTTCGCCGACCGCTAGGGGTTGGGGATGAGGTTGAAAAGCTTCAGGCGCAGGACCACCTCCCCTTGCGTGAGGGTGTAGTCCACCTTCTCCCCGCTCAGGTTCAAGCGGGCCCCGATGCGGAAGCTCCCCGCCTTCACCAGGTCAAAGGCGGGGTTGCCGGGGGCCAGGTCCAGGGAAAGGTCCAGGGTTCCCGTGGTCCCGGGGTCGAGGGTGAGGCTTACCCTTTTGGCCTCCAGGTCCCCGTCCACGCCATCGTAGAGGTTGGTGTCCCCTTCCGGGCCCATGCGCACCTCGAGGTCCACCTGCGCGGGAAGGGTGCCCGTGTTGGCGACCTCCGCCTTGACCCTGACCGTCCCCTCCAGCAGGGCCTCCGCCCCAGGAACGGGAACGAGCTGGCCCGCGGGGTCATCGGGGACCTGTACCTCAGCGGTGGTGAGGTCCAGGGTGCCGGAGCGGTTGGCCTCGGGCACGAAGCTCAGGAAGTCCACCTCGATGCGGTGGACGGTGTGGCCGCTGCAGGCGGCCAGGGCCAGAAGGAGCGTGGTGAGCATCAGGAAGCGCTTCATGATCTCCTCCCTTTAGAAACCTACGGCCAAGGCCAGGCCGTAGACGGTTCCCCCCACCAAAGGCGCCTGGTGGGTGGTGAGGGCCAGGTCCAGGGTCACGGCTTCCAGGTTCAAGCCCGCCCCTAGGCCGAAGCGGAGGCCGCCCTCCACTCCCAGGCCGGTGCGCAGGGCCACGGGGCCCAGGGCGTACTCCAGGCCCAGGTGGAAGGCAGGGGCGGTGGCCCCGAAGCTGGCGTCGGCGGCCAACAGAAGCTCGCCCACCTCGAGGGGCAGGCGGTAGGCGCCGTTTAGGAAGAAGGCGGGTGCGGAAAAGCCCGAGCGCCGGGTAGTGGGGGTGCGGGTTTCGTGGCCGTCTTTCACCTCTACTTCTACCCCGCTCCACTGGCTGAAGCCCAGGAGGTTCCGCACCCCGAGGCCAAAGGCGTACTGCCCTCCGTCCACGGCCACCCCCAGGTCGGCCCGTACCCCATAGCCCAAGCCGCTTCCGCCCAAGCCGAGGGAGCTTTCCAGGTACTCGGGGTAGCTGATGAAGTACCGCACCTCGTAGCTGGCTCCGTTCACGTTGCCGTCCGGGTCAAAGGTGGGCCGGGCCTTGCCCGAAGCCTCCACATACCCCAGGCCGTAAAAGCCCTCACCCCGCGCCCCCAGGTACACCCGGCCCAAGCCGGGCACCTCCGGGAGGGGGGTGGAGAACCCCAGGGCCAGGCTTACCCCTGAGGCGAAGCTCCCGCCAGCTTCCAGGTAGCAGGGGGAGGGATCGCTGGCCTTGCAGGGGTTTAGGGATCCTCCCGCCAGCGCCTGGGCCAGCTCCGGGCTGGGCAGCACCCGTACGCCCTGCGTGCCCACGAAGGGACCAAAGGCGAGGTAGGTTCCTGGTCCAAGCTCCACGCCGATGGGTAGGAAGGGGGAGGGGATCAGGGCGGTGGGTTTCTCCGGGACCGCGCCCACCTGGAACGTGGGCATGAGGTTGTTGCCGCGTCCATCCGTCAGGCTGAGCCCCTCAGCGCTCAGGCGGAAGACCACCTCGTCGGGGCTCCGGGCGGGGTTTAGGAGGAAGCTTCCCAGGTGAGAGGCCTGGTCGTAGAAGCTCAGGAGGTCGAAGGAGGTGCGAAAAGCGTTGGGATCAGTGAGGTAAGTGAAGGGGCTGGTGTCGCTGAAGGCGGGCAGGAACCGCAAGAGCCCTACCGGGAGGGCAAGCCCTTCGCGCCCCCAGGTGTCGGGGAAAGCGGCGTAGGCGGGGTTGCTGCCGGCAAACGAGGGGCCCGGCAGGGCGACCCCGCCCATCCCCAGGCTGCGCACGCCCTGCGCCAGCCCGGCTCCTAGAAGGCTAAGCGTCAAAAGGACCGCGAGCTTTTTCATAGCACCCGCAATCTACCTCGGGGCCGTCCCCGCGTCAATCGGGATGTCCAAGACCCCCTTTGACACCCAAGGGGGGCTGGCGTAAACTTTGACTCAGTATAAGGAGGTGGCCATGATCAAGAAGGTAGGCGTGGTGGGCGCGGGAACCATGGGCAGCGGCATCGCCGCCCTGGTGGCCAGCGCCGGGATTCCCGTGGTCCTCCTGGACATCCCCGGCCAGGAGGACCGGAACGAGCTGGCCAAGCGGGGCCTGGAGCGAGCCCTAAAGGCCAAGCCCGCGGCCTTCATGGACCCCGACCTGGCCCGGTATGTGGAGATCGGCAACACCGAGGACCACCTGGAGAAGCTCAAGGACTGCGACTGGGTGGTGGAGGCCATCATCGAGAAGTCGGAGCCTAAGCGGGCTCTCTACGAAAGACTGGAAAGGCTCCTGAAGCCCACGGCCATCGTGAGCTCCAACACCAGCGGCATCCCCATGCAGGTGCTCCTCGAGGGGCGCTCCGAGGCTTTCCGTCGGCGCTTCCTGGGCACCCACTTCTTCAACCCTCCCCGGTACCTGCACCTCCTGGAGCTCATCCCCACCCCGGAAACGGCGCCCGAGGTCTTAAGGGAAATCCAGCGCTTTGGTGAGCGCATCCTGGGGAAGGGCACGGTGCTGGCCAAGGACCGCCCCGGTTTCATCGCCAACCGCCTGGGGGTCTACGGGATGGTGCAGGCGGTGCGGCTTATGGAAAAGCATGGCCTCACCATCGACGAGGTGGACGCCCTCACCGGGCCCCTTCTGGGCCGGCCCAACTCCGCCACCTTCCGCACCGCCGACCTCACGGGGCTGGATGTGCTCAAGCTGGTCACCGAGGAGCTGGCCCACGCCACGGGGGAGGACTTCGCCCTGCCCGAATGGGTCTTGCGCCTGGTGGCGGAAGGGCGCCTGGGGGAGAAGGCGGGGGCTGGGTTCTACAAGAGGGTTAACGGGGAGATTTACACCCTGGACTACCGCACCCTCGAGTACGTGCCCCGGACCAAGGTGGACCTGCCCGAGCTGAAGGCCCTGCGGGACCTGCCTCTTCCTGAGCGGCTCCAAGGGGCCCTGAAGCTTCCTGGGAAGTACGGGGCCTTCCTCAGCGAGCTCTTTGCCCGCACCGCCCACTACACCCTGGAGAAGGCCCCTGAGATCGCCTACGACCTGGTGGCGGTGGACCAGGCCCTGGAGTGGGGTTTTGGCTGGGAAGAAGGTCCTTTCAAGAACATGGACGCCCTGGGCCACGGGCGCCTCGAGGCCCTTTTCGCGGAGCACGGCCTTTCCAAGCCCGAGCTTTTGGGCAAGGCCCAGGGAGCCTTCTACCGCAACGGTACCTACCTGGGCTTTGACGGGGGCTACCACCCCCTGCCCAAGCGGGAAGGGGTTATTTCCCTGAAAGCCCTCAAGTCCGAGGGCAAGACCCTCCTGGAGGGGAAGGAGGCGGCCCTTCTGGACCTCGGGGACGGGGTGGCCCTCCTGGAGTTCCGCACCAAGATGAACGCCATCGGGGAGGGCGTGATCCGCATGCTCCAGAAGAGCCTGGAGTACGTGGAGGAGAAGGGCTATCTGGGCCTGGTCCTCGGCAACGAGGACCCCAGGGCCTTCTCCGCCGGGGCCAACCTGGCCCTCATCCTCTCCCTGGCCCAGGAGGGGGACTGGGACGAGCTTTCCTTGGCGGTGCGGCAGTTCCAGAAGGCCTCCATGTCCCTTCGCTATAGCCCCTTCCCCGTGGTGGTGGCCCCCTTCGGTCTCACTTTGGGGGGCGGCGCCGAGTTCACCCTGCACGCCGATGCCGTCCAGGCCCACGCCGAGCTCTACATGGGCCTGGTGGAGGCGGGGGTGGGGCTCCTCCCGGCGGGAGGCGGCACCAAGGAGATGCTCCTCCGCTTCACCGGGGAGCTTGCCCCCTACGAGGAGGCCGATCCCTTCGAGGGGGTGAAGCGGGCCTTTAACCTCATCGCCTTGGCCAAGACCTCCACCAGCGCCCTCGAGGCCAAGAAGCTGGGCTTCCTCCGCGACCGGGACCGGATCAGCATGAACCGGGACTTCCTCATCGCCGACGCCAAGCGCCGCGTCCTGGAGCTCGCCCCTGATTACCGCCCGCCCCTGCCTCCCAAAATCCGCGTGCTGGGGAGCGAGGCTTTGGGCAACCTGCGCTACGCGGTCTGGGCCTTCCGCGAGGCGGGGGAGATTACGGACCACGACATGCGCATCGGCCTGGAGATCGCTTACGTCCTCTCGGGTGGGGAAGGGGCGTCCAGGGAGGTCTCCGAGTGGGACCTTCTGGACCTGGAGCGGGAGGCCTTCTTGAAGCTCCTCGGCACCCGGAAGACCCAGGAGCGGATTGCCTACACCTTGAAGACGGGCAAGCCCCTGAGGAACTGAATGAGGTGAAACCATGCGGGAAGCGGTAATCGTTAGCGCAGTGCGGAGCCCCGTGGCCCGGGGCAAGAAGGATGGGGCCTTGGCCACCCTCCACCCCGTGGACCTCTCGGCCCAGGTGATGCGGGGAGCGGTGGAGCGCATCGGCCTGGACCCCCGGGAGCTCGAGGACGTCCTTTGGGGTTGCGCCATGCCCGAGGCGGCGCAGGGGCTCAACATCGCCCGGCTGGCCCTCTTGCGGGCGGGCTTTCCTGTGGAAGTGGCGGGAGCCACTATTAACCGCTTTTGCTCCAGCGGCCTCCAGACAGTCGCCATGGCCGCCCAGGCGGTGATGACCGGGATGGCGGACGCGGTCTTGGCGGGGGGCGTGGAGATGATGAGCCAGGTGCCCATGTCCGGCTTCCACACCCGCCTCCACCCCGACCTCACCCCCACGGAGTGGAGCCCGGAAGCCTACTCCACCTACATCGGCATGGGCTTCACCGCGGAAAGGGTGGCGGAGCGCTTCGGCATCAGCCGGGAGGACCAGGACCGCTGGGCCTTAAGGAGCCACCAGCGGGCAGCAAAGGCCTGGGCGGAAGGGCGCTTTACCGAGGTGGTGCCCATCCGGGTGCCCAAGGTGCGCTACCAGGGCACCAAGAAGGTGGTGGAGGAAGCCCTTTTTGAGCGGGACGAGACCGTGCGGCCCGAGACCTCCTTGGAGGCTTTGGCCAAGCTCCGGCCCGCCTTCAAGAAGGGGGGCACGGTGACCGCGGGGAACGCCAGCCCCTACTCCGACGGGGCGGCGGCGGTGGTGGTCATGAGCCGGGAGAAGGCGGAGGCTTTGGGCCTTAAGCCCCTCGCCCGCTTCGTGAGCTTCGCCGTGGCAGGGGTGGAGCCCGACGTGATGGGCATCGGCCCCATCAAGGCGGTGCCCAAGGCCCTGGAGCGGGCGGGCCTTACCCTGGACCAGATCGACCTCATCGAGTTCAACGAGGCCTTCGCCGCCCAGGTGCTGGCGGTGATGCGCACCCTGGGCCTGCCCGAGGAGAAGACCAACGTCAACGGCGGGGCCATCGCCCTGGGCCACCCCTTGGGGGCCACAGGGGCCAAGCTCACCGCCCAGCTCATTTCGGAGCTGGGGCGGCGGGGCGGAGGGTATGGCTTGGTGACCATGTGCATCGGCGGCGGCATGGGGGCCGCGGGCGTGTTTGAGGTATATCCGGCGTAAGGAGGCCAAGATGACCGAGGAGAAAAAGCTTTGGCAAAAGGGCGGCGGCTGGCTTTTGGAGGCACCGGAGCGGGTCTACACCCCCGAGGACTTTGACGAGAGCGTTAAGGAGATCGCCCGCACCACCCGCACCTTCGTGGAGAAGGAGGTGCTTCCCCTTCTGGAGCGCATGGAGCACGGGGAGCTGGAGTTGAACGTGCCCCTCATGCGCAAGGCAGGGGAGCTTGGGCTTCTTGGCATCGACGTCCCCGAGGAATACGGGGGCCTGGACCTGCCCAAGGTGATCTCCACGGTGGTGGCGGAGGAGCTTTCCGGCTCGGGGGGTTTTTCCGTCACCTACGGGGCCCACACCTCCATCGGCACGCTGCCTTTGGTCTACTTCGGCACCGAGGAGCAGAAGCGGAAGTACCTCCCCAAGTTGGCCAGCGGGGAGTGGATCGCCGCCTACTGCCTCACGGAGCCGGGCTCGGGTTCGGACGCCCTTTCCGCCAAGACCCGGGCCACCCTTTCCGAGGACGGCCGGCACTACATCCTGAACGGGGTCAAGCAGTGGATCTCTAACGCCGGCTTCGCCCACCTCTTCACCGTCTTCGCCAAGGTGGATGGGGAGCACTTCACCGCCTTCCTGGTGGAGCGGGATACCCCCGGCCTCTCCTTCGGCCCCGAGGAGAAGAAGATGGGCATCAAGGCCTCCAGCACCCGCCAGGTGATCCTGGAGGATGTGAAGGTGCCCGTGGAGAACGTCCTGGGGGAGATCGGCAAGGGGCACAAGATCGCCTTCAACGTCCTCAACGTGGGCCGCTACAAGCTGGGGGCGGGGGCGGTGGGCGGGGCCAAAAGGGCCTTGGAGCTTTCCGCCAAGTACGCCAAGGAGCGCCACCAGTTCGGCCGCCCCATCGGAAGCTTCGGCCTCATCCAGCAGAAGCTTGGGGAGATGGCCTCCCGCATCTACGCCGCCGAAAGCGCTGTCTACCGCACCGTGGGCCTGATCGACGAGGCCTTGGTGGGGAAGAAGGGGCCTGAGGCGGTGATGGCGGGCATTGAGGAGTACGCGGTGGAGGCCAGCATCATCAAGGTGCTGGGCTCCGAGGTCCTGGACTACGTGGTGGACGAGGGGGTGCAGATCCACGGGGGCTACGGCTACTCCCAGGAATACCCCATCGAGCGGGCCTACCGGGACGCCCGCATCAACCGCATCTTTGAGGGCACCAACGAGATCAACCGCCTCCTCATCCCCGGCATGCTCCTCAGGCGGGCCCTCAAGGGGCAGCTTCCCCTTTTCCAGGCGGCCATGCGGCTCCAGAAGGAGCTTTTGGAGCCCTCCTTTGAGGAGCCCGAGGACCTCGAGCTCCACCAGATCGCGGGCCTTAAGAAGCTCGCCCTCATGGTGGCGGGCCTGGCGGCCCAGAAGTACGGGCAAAAGGTGGAGGAGGAGCAGGAGGTCCTGGGGGCGGCGGCGGATATCCTCATGGACGCCTACGCCGCGGAAAGCGCCCTCCTCCGCGCCAGGAGGCTTGGGGGCGTGGCCCAGGTCATGGCCCGGCTCTACCTGCTCCAGGCCCTGGACCGGGCCCAGGCGGGGGCGCTTTCCGTGCTTCCCCGGCTGGTGGAGGGGGACGAGGCCCGGGTGGTCTACTCCGCGGCCCGCAGGCTCACCAAGCACGAGCCCGCCGACCTGGTGGCCTTGAGGCGGGAGGTGGCGGAGGCGGTCCTCGAGGCCGAGGGCTACCCCATCCCCCGCTAGAGGGTAAATGGCAGGACCCTCGGGTAGTCCCGGGGGTCTTTTCTTGGTTGGGCGTCTAGGCCATCTCTAGACGCCACTTAGGGCCTTCCTTGGTGTCCTCCACGATGATGCCCAAGGATTTGAGCCTTTCCCGGATCAGGTCGCTTTTGGCGTAATCCTTGGCCCGCCGGGCCTCTTCCCGGAGTTCCAGTAGAAGAGTCACTAACCCCTCCAGAAGGGGTCCGGAAACCTTCTCCTCCAGAACCCTTTCCGGGAAGAGCCCCAGGATGCCTTCCCCCAGGGTGTGGAAGACTTGGGCGGTGCGCCTTAGGGTGTCCCCCTTGGCCTCGGGGAGGAGCCTGTTCAGCTCGGGGAGGAAGGTGAAAAAGGCGGCTAGGGCCTCCGGGGTGCTGAGGTCGTTCTCTATGGCCTCCAGGAAGTCCTTTTCCAGAGCGTCCAGCGCCCTTTCCAGCTCCGGGGTGGTGCCCGGGCTTGCTGTCTTCAGGTGGGTTCGGACCTCACGGTAGGCGGTAAGAAGCCGGGTATACCCCCGCTTGGCCGCCTCGAGGCCCTCCCAGGTGAAGTCCATGGGGCTCCGGTAGTGGGTCTGGAGGAGGTAAAAGCGGAGGGCCATGGGCTCGTGGGCCTTAAGGAGGTCGTGGAGGAGGACCAGGTTCCCCGTGCTCTTGGCCATCTTTTCCCCTTCCAGGAGCACGTGGTTGTGGTGCATCCAGTGGCGGGCGAAGCGGTAGCCCGCGGCCTCCGCTTGGGCGATCTCGCACTCGTGGTGGGGAAACTGCAGGTCGATGCCCCCGGCGTGGATGTCAAACCCTTCCCCCAGGTACTTGAGGCTCATGGCGGTGCACTCGATGTGCCAGCCGGGGTAGCCTTCCCCCCAGGGGCTCTTCCAGCGCATGAGGTGGCTGGGTTCGGCTGCCTTCCAGAGGGCGAAGTCCAGGGGGTCTTCCTTCTCCTCCCGCACCTCCACCCGGGCCCCAGCCCTAAGCTCCTCCAGGCGCTTGCCGGAAAGCTTCCCGTACTCGGGGAAGGCCCGCACCCGGAAGTAGACGCTACCCTTGCGCTCGTAGGCGAAGCCAAGCTTTAAAAGCCTTTCCGTGAGCTCAATCTGTTCGGGGATGTGGCCCGAGGCGCGGGGGGCGATGGAAGGCCTCAGGACGTTCAGGGCGGTGATGGCGTCAAAGTAGCTCCAGGTGTACTTTTCCGCCACCTCCATGGGCTCCAGCTGCTCCAGCTTAGCCCGTTTGAGGATCTTGTCCTCTCCTCCGTCGGCGTCGTCGGTGAGGTGGCCCACGTCGGTGATGTTGGAAACGAAGCGCACCTTGTAACCCATGTGCAGGAAGTAGCGGCGCAGGACATCGTAAACGATGGGCCCCCGGGCGTGGCCCAAGTGGGGGTCGGAGTAGACGGTGGGGCCGCACACGTAGATGCCCACGTGCCCCGGGGTGGCGGGGATGAAGTCCACCTTCGCGCGCTGCAGGGTATCGTAGATGCGCAGGCCCATAGGGCGATTATAGGCCCCATGGCATAATGGCAGGGTATGGGAAGGATCCTGAGGGGCCTGGCGGGGGAGGGCCACCTGCGGGTAGTGGCGGCGGAAACTTCGGATGTGGTGGAAGAAGCCCGTAGGCGGCATGGCCTTTCCCCCACGGCCACCGCCGCTCTAGGGCGGGCCATGACGGGAGCGCTTCTTTTGGCCCAGCTCCTCCTCAAGACCCCTAAGGAGCGCCTCACCCTGCGCCTGGAAGGGACTGGGCCCCTAGGGGGACTGGTGGTGGAGGCGGACGCCCAGGGCCACGTGCGGGGCTACGTGCAAAACCCAGGGGCAGAGGTGCCTCTGCGTGCCGACGGCAAGCTCAACGTGGGCGAGTTGGTGGGCGCCGGGGTCTTGCGGGTGGACCGGAGCCTCCCGAACGGGGAGATCTACTCCAGCACGGTGCCCCTGGTCTCCGGGGAGATCGCCGAGGACCTGGCCCACTACCTCTGGCAGTCGGAGCAGATCCCCTCCGCGGTCCTCCTGGGGGTGCGGGTCAAGGGGGAAGGGGAGGTGGAGGTGGCGGGGGGCGTGGCGGTCCAGGTGATGCCGGAGGCCCCGGAAGAGGTGCTGCAACGCCTGGAGGCCAACCTTTCGGGCCTGGCGGGCCTCACGCCCCTCCTCAAGGAAAGGGGTTTGGAGGGCGCCCTGGAGGTGCTCCTGGCGGGGCTTGGGTTTGAGCGCACGGACCTCCGGGCCCTGGGCTATGCGTTGAACGAGATCCCTGCCCGCTTCCGCTGCCGTTGCAGCCGGGAGAAGGCCCTGGAGGCCCTGGTCTTCTTCACCCCTGAGGAACGGGAGGACATGATCGTCAAAGACGGCGGGGCGGAGGTGGTCTGCCACTGGTGCGGCGAGGTCTACCGCTTTTCCCCCGAGGAAATCCGTACGCTGGTGGCCGAGGTGCGTTGCCCCGACTGCGGTACCCTTTGGCTGTATCCCAAGGCGGACGGCACGCTTTTCCAGATCGAGGGGGATACCTGCCGTTGCGGGCGTAAGGTGGAAATTCCTTCGGAAAAACGAGCCCAGGCCTGATAAGCTTAGGCCATGTTCAAGACCATCCTCCTGGCTTACGACGGTTCGGATCATGCCAAGCGGGCGGCGCAGGTGGCCAAGGCGGAAGCGGAAGCTCACGGGGCCAGGCTGGTGGTGGTTCACGTCTATGAGCCCGTGCCCGACTACCTGGGGGAGCCCTTCTTCCAGGAGGCCTTGAAGCGGCGGTTGGAGCGGGCAGAGAAGGTCCTGGCCGAGGCGGTGGCCCTTACCGAGGTTTCCAAGGAGGATGCCCTTCTCCTCGAGGGCCGCCCGGCGGAGGCTATTTTGGAAGCCGCCATTGGGGAGAAGGCCGACCTCATCGTGATGGGTACCCGGGGCCTGGGGGCCATCGGGAGCCTCTTCCTGGGTAGCCAAAGCCAAAAGGTGGTGGCGGAAGCCCCCTGCTCTGTCCTACTGGTGCGCTAAGGGGCCTGCCCCGGCACCTTAGAGAGGTTGCGCTTGGCAGGGGTCTTCCTCCTGGCCTTTGTCTCCGGGGTCCTGGCGGTGCGCCTGGGCCTGCCGGCCTTTTTGGGCTACCTGGCGGTGGGGGTTCTCCTGGGGCTTGGGGGCTTCCCGGGAGACCGGCTCTTGGACCTCTTCGCCGATTTGGGGGTTTACCTCCTCCTCTTCACCGTGGGCCTAGGCCTGCGGTTGGAGCGCCTCTTCCGCAGGGAGGTTCTGGGGACCGGGGCCCTCCAGCTCCTTCTCCTCCCCCCCTTCCTCCTCCTCCTTTACCTCCTGGGCCTGGCCCAAAACCCCCTGGCCCTCCTGGTCCTGGCCGTGGCCCTTATCAACCCCAGCACCGTGCTCCTGGCCCGGGTGCTCCAGGGCAGGGGGGAGCTTGCCGCCCTTCACGGGCAGATGGCCCTGGGGATCTCCGTCTTCCTGGACGTGGCCTCCCTGGCCCTTTTGATCCTGGTGGGGTTCCAGGGGGCGGGGCCATCCGGGTTTTTGGTCCTCCTCTTTCCCCTGCTGAGGCCCCTTTTGGTCCGCCTGTTCGCCTTGGCTCAGGGGGCCGAGCTGAAGCTCCTCTTGGGGGTAGCCCTGGCCCTGCTGGGGGCGGAGGCGGCTCGCCTCCTGGGGGCTCCGGAGGCCCTGGGGGCCCTCTTCATGGGCTTGGGCCTCGCCCGTCACCCCGGGGCGGGGGAGGTGGCGGAGAGGCTTTGGGCCTTGCGGGAGATCTTTCTGCTGGGCTTTTTCGTCAAGGCGGGGATGGTGGTGGGGCCGGACGGGGTGTTCGCCGGCCTCCTCCTCCTTCTCTTTCTCCTCCTCAAGCCCCTTTTCCTCTTTCTGCCCCTGGTGCGCCAGGGCTTCCGGGCCCGCACCGCCTTTTTGGTGGGGCTGGGCCTCGCCACCTACTCCGAGTTCGCCCTGGTGGCCGCGGGGGTTCTTCAGGCCTTGGGCTCCATGACGGAGCAAGGGGTGGGGGCGGTGGCCCTGGCGGTGGGGGGCTCCTTCCTCCTGGCTGCCCCCTTGTTGCAGCGGGCCCACCGCCTCTACGAGGCCTGGAAGCCCTGGCTTGCCCGCCTGGAGCGCCCCGGCCTTCACCCCGACGAGGAGCCCCAGGGGGCCTTGGGGGCGAGGTGGCTGGTGGTGGGCATGGGGCGCACGGGGGCTGCGGCCTACCGCTTCTTAGTGGAAAGAGGAGAAGCGGTGTTGGGCCTGGACAGCGACCCCTCCAAGGTGGAGTACCACACGGCCAAGGGGCGGCGGGTCCTCTACGGGGACGCGGAGGACCCGGCCCTTTGGGAGGGGCTGGACCTCACGGGGGTGCGGGGGGTGATCCTGGCCCTCCCCGACCTGGAGGCCCGCCTGCGGGCCACCCGCGTCCTTCGGCAGAGGGGCTTCCGTGGGGTGGTGGGGGCGGTTAGCTATGCCCGGGAGGAGGACGCCCCCCTTAAGGAGGCCGGGGTGGACGTGATTTTCCACCCCTTGCTGGAAGCGGGTGAGCGCCTTGCCGAGCGGGTTTTGCAAGAAGGCGAGGCCTAGGGATAAGGGGTTACGAGCCGCCTCCTTTCCCGTGGTGCGCAGGGTACACTAGGGGGTATGGAGTACGAGACCCTGGCGGTGCTTTCAGGGCTTCCCCAGGACCCCCACGGGGCTTTGGGCCTCCCCATCTACGCGGTGGCCGCCTACGGCTTTAAGACCTTGGAGGAAGGGGCGGAGCGCTTTGCTGGTGGGGAGGGATACGTCTACGCCCGGCAGAAGGACCCCACCGGCAAAGCCCTGGAGGAGCGGTTAAAGGCTTTGGAAGGGGGCATGGAGGCCTTGGTCTTTGCCTCAGGCCAGGCGGCCACCTTTGCCGCCCTCTTTTCCCTCCTGCGCCCGGGGGATGAGGTGGTGGCGGCCAAGGGGCTTTTTGGCCAGACCATCGGCCTTTTCCAGCAGGTTTTAGCCCCCATGGGCATAGGGGTCCGCTATGTGGAGCCCGAGCCCGACCGGGTGCGGGAGGCCCTCACGGGGAGGACCCGGGCCATCTTCGTGGAGACCATGGCCAACCCCGCCCTGGTGGTGCCGGACCTTGAGCGCTTAGCCTCCTTGACGGAGGAAAGGGGCCTCGCCCTGGTGGTGGACAACACCTTTGGCGCCACGGGAGCCTTGGCCAAACCCCTCCAGTGGGGGGCCCACGTGGTGGTGGAAAGCCTCACCAAATGGGCGAGCGGCCACGGCTCCGTGCTGGGCGGGGCTGTGGTGGTGAGGGAAAGCCGCATCTGGCAAAACTATCCCCAGTTCCTGGAAAAGGATGCCCGGGGCCAGGTGCCCTGGGAGGCCCTGGGACCCCGGTGTTATCCGGAGCGGGTGCGGACCTTGGGGCTATCCCTTATGGGCATGGCCCTTTCCCCCTTCAACGCCTACCTTCTCTTTCAGGGTTTGGAAACCGTGGCCCTCCGGGTGCGGCGCATGAGCGAAACCGCCCTTCGCCTGGCCGAGGCCTTGCGGGGGCACCCCAAGGTGAAGGCCCTGCGTTACCCCGGTTTGCCCGAGGACCCCGCCCACCCCATGGCCCGGAAGTACCTGGCCTCAGGGGGGCCCATGCTCACCCTGGACCTGGGAAGCCAGGAAGCAGCGAGCCGTTTCCTGAAGGCCATACCCCTCCCCAAGGCCGCCAACCTGGGGGATGCCCGCACCCTCCTGGTCCACCCCTGGACCACCACCCACAGCCGGCTTCCGGAGGAGGGAAGGCTGCAAGCGGGGGTGACCCCAGGGCTGGTGCGGGTTTCTGTAGGCCTCGAGGCCCCTGAAGACCTCGTGGCCTGGTTCCAGGAGGCTTTGGCCGCCGCTTAGCGGGGAGATAAAGCACAAGTCCGTGAAATCGTGAAACAATGCGCATGAAGACGGGCCCTCCGCCAATGCGGAGGGCCCCAGTATCGGATTGACACCCCTTTGCGCGCAATCCTCTTCTTCCTGAGGCCGTGCCCCCTCCGTTTGCCGGGGTGGGATCAGATCACCCAAAGCCCCTGGCGCATGAGGGGTACCCGGGTGCCGTCCGGGTAGAGCCCGTCCACGTCCACCTCTTCCGAGCCGATCATCCAGTCGATGTGCACCAGGCTCTCGTTGCCTCCACGGCTGCGGAAGGCCTCGCCGCTGGGGCGGCCCTCGAGGTTCTCGGCATAGGCCTGGCCGAAGGCGATGTGGCTGGCGGCGTTTTCGTCAAAAAGGGTGTCGAAGAAGACCAAACCCGTTTGGGCGATGGGGTTGTCCGCCGCCACCAGGGCCACCTCCCCCAGGCGCCTGGCCCCCCCGTCGGTGGAGAGGACCTTGAGAAGGACCTCCTCGCCCTTTTCCGCCCCCACCTCCACCGCGTACCCCTTTTCAAACCGGGCCCAGAGGCCTTCCACCAGTTGCCCCCCTAGGGCCAGGGGCCGGGTGGAGCGCACCACCCCCTCCACCCGCTCCCGGTGGGGGGCGGTGAAGACCTCCTCCGTGGGCAGGTTGGGGTTGCAGAGGAGGCCCTTTTTGGTGGGGGTGGCCCCGCCTTGCCAGAGGTGGCCCTCCGCCAGGCCCACCACCAGGTCCGTGCCCGGGCCCCGGAAGTGGAGGGCGTGGAAGCGCCGCTCGTTCAAGTAGGCCACCTTTTGGTGGAGGTTGCGGTTGTGGGCCTCCCAGGCGGCCACAGGGTCTTCGGCCACCGCCCGGGTGGCCTGGAAGATGGCCTGCCAGAGCCTGGCCACTGCTTCCTCCTCGGGAAGGCCGGGGAAGACCGCTTTGGCCCAGCCAGGGTGGGCGTAGGGCACGATGGTCCAGTTGGTGACGAACTCGGTGATGGCGTCCAGCGCGGGTTTGTAGGCTCGGCTCTGCGCCTGTTGTGCCCGGCCGATGCGCTCGGGGGGCAGGCCCTCCAAGGCCTTGGGGTCGTTGCCGGAAACCGCCAGGCGGGCCGCCCCCTCGCGGAAGGCCTTGGCCATGCCCTCGTAGAGCCAGGCTGGGGCCTTGTCCAGGCCTTCCTCGGGCGCCAGGGAGAGCCGCTTACGGGCCATCACGTTGTCCCCGTAGATGACCGTGAAGAGGCTGGCCCCGTGTCCATATGCTTTTTCCGCTAGAAGGCGGACGAAGTCCACCGCCTCGAGGGGGGCGGTGGCGATGACCTCTTGCCCCTTCTCCAGGTTCAACCCCACGCGAATGGCCAGCTCGGCCAGCTTCTCTAGGTTTTCCTGAAAGGCGCTCACGCCCCCAAGTCTTGCCTCCCGAGGAGCTTCCGTCAAGCCTTGGGACAGCTTCGGGGCCTTCCCAGGAGGAGGGCAAGGCCGGCCAAAAGCAGGAGGAAAGGCCGGTAGTTTTCCCAGAGGAAAGCCGCCGCTACCAGGAAGAGAGCGAGGAGGTAACGCCAGGCGGACATGTGGCCATGCTACTACAAGGGGACATTTTTCACCCGCAGGAGGGTTAAGTTGGGGAAGAGGTGAAGCCTATGCGTCCCATCACCGTGGACGGCAACGAGGCGGTGGCCCGGGTGGCCTACCGCCTAAGTGAGGTGATCGCCATTTATCCCATAACCCCGTCCAGCCCCATGGCGGAGCTTTCCGACGAGTGGGCGGCCAAGGGGGAGCCCAACCTCTTCGGGCTGGTCCCCAAAGTGGTGGAGATGCAGTCCGAAGGCGGGGCGGCGGGGGCCCTTCACGGGGCTTTGCAGGAAGGGGTTTTGGCCACCACCTTCACCGCCAGCCAGGGCCTTCTCCTCATGATTCCCGACATGTACAAGATCGCCGGGCAGGCCCTGCCCGGCGTGATCCACGTGGCGGCTAGAGCCCTGGCCACCCACGCCCTTTCCATCTTCGGGGACCACCAGGACCTCTACGCGGTCAGGCCCACGGGGTGGGGCCTCCTGGTTTCGGACTCGGTGCAGGCGGCCCAGGACCTAGCGGCCATCGCCCACGCCTCCGCCTTGCAGGCCAGCCTTCCCGTCCTCCACGCCATGGATGGCTTCCGCACCTCCCACGAGGTGCAGAAGATCCTGCCCCTTTCTGACCGGGAGCTCAGGGCCCTCTTCCCCTTTGAGGCCCTCGAGGCCTTCCGTAAGCGCGCCCTTACCCCCGAGGCTCCGGTGATCCGCGGCACGGCGCAAAACCCCGACCACTACTTCCAAAACCGCGAGGCCATTAACCCCTACTACCGCCGCTTTCCCCAGGTGGTGGCCGAGACCATGGCCCGCTTCGGGGAGATCACCGGGCGCCGCTACCTCCCCTACGAGTACTTCGGCCACCCGGAGGCGGAAAGGGTGGTGGTGGTCATGGGCTCGGCCTCCTGGGCGGTGGAGGAGGCGGTGGAGTACCTCATCCGGCGCGGGGAGAGGGTGGGGATGGTTCGCGTAAGGCTCTACCGGCCCTTCCACCCGGAGGCTTTCCTGGATGCTTTTCCCAAGTCGGTGCGAAAGGTGGCCGTCTTGGACCGGGGCAAGGAGCCCGGGGCGGTGGGGGAGCCCCTCTTCCAGGAGGTGGCGGCGGCCTTCGCCCTCAGGGGCGGGGAGGTGCCAGTTCTCGTGGGCGGGCGCTACGGGCTTTCCTCCAAGGAGTTCACCCCGGCCATGGCCCTTGGGGTCTACGAGGAGCTCCATAAGGAGCGCCCCCGGCACGGCTTCACCGTGGGCATTGTGGACGACGTGACGGGCACGAGCCTTCCTTACCCCGAAGTGGACTTTGAGGACCCGGCCTCGGTGCGGGCGGTCTTCTTCGCCCTGGGGGCGGACGGCACCGTGAGCGCCAACAAGAACACCATCAAGATCATCGGTGAGGAGACGCCCCTTTACGCCCAAGGGTACTTCGTCTACGACTCCAAGAAATCGGGCTCCCGCACGGTGAGCCACCTGCGCTTCGGTCCCAACCCCCTGAACAAGCCCTACCTGGTGCGGCGGGCGAACTTCGTGGGCATCCACCAGTGGGGCTTTCTGGAGCGCCTGCCCATGCTGGACGTGGCGGAGGAAGGGGCCACGGTCCTCATCAACAGCCCTTACCCCAAGGAGGAGGTCTGGGACCGCCTGCCCAATCCCGTGCAGGAGGAAATCCTCAGAAAGAAGCTCAAGGTTTACGTGGTGAACGCTTACGACCTGGCTCGCCAGGTGGGGTTGCCGGGGCGCATCAACACCATCATGCAGGCGGCCTTCTTCAAGCTTTCCGGGGTGCTCCCTGAGGAAGAGGCCAAGGCCCGCATCAAGAAGGGCATTGAGAAGAGCTACGGCAAGCGGGGCCGATCGGTGCTGGAAAGGAACTTCCAGGCGGTGGAGCTGGGTTTTGAGGCAGTGGAGCCCCTGCCCATACCCGGAAGGATCACCTCGGAAAAGGAACTGGTGCCCCCTATGGTGGACCACCCGCCTGCCTTTGTGCGGGAGGTGCTTGGGCCCATTGCCCTGGGGCTCGGCGACGCCTTGCCGGTTTCCGCCTTTCCCCCGGATGGAACCTACCCCACGGGCACCGCCCGGTACGAGAAGCGGGGCATCGCCGAGTTCGTGCCCACCTGGGACCCGAAGGTGTGCGTGCAGTGCGGGAAGTGCGTCTTGGTCTGCCCCCATGCGGTGATCCGGGCCAAGGTGGTGCCCGAGGAGGCCTTGGCGGGCGCCCCTGAGGGCTTCCCCCACCGCAAGGCCATGTGGAAGGAGCTTTCCGGGGAGTTTACCCTGGCGATCAGCCCGGACGACTGCACGGGGTGCTCCCTTTGCGTGGAGGCCTGCCCGGCCAAGGACAAGACCAACCCCAGCCGCAAGGCGCTGAATATGGCGACGCGCCTCGAGGTCCGGGAGGAGATGAACCGCCACTGGGACTTCTTCCTCTCCCTTCCGGAAACCCCCAGGGCGGGCCTCAAGCTCCACACCGTGAAGGATGTGCAGCTTCTGGAGCCCCTCTTTGAGTTCCCCGGGGCCTGCGCGGGCTGCGGGGAAACCCCCTACCTGAGGCTCCTCTCCCAGCTCTTCGGGGACCGCCTGGTCGTGGCCAACGCCACCGGGTGCAGCTCCATCTACGGGGGGAACCTGCCCACCACCCCTTGGAGCAAGAACCGGGAGGGCCGGGGCCCCGCCTGGGCCAACTCCCTCTTTGAGGACAACGCCGAGTTTGGCTTGGGGATGCGCCTCGCCCTGGACAAGAAGGCGGAGTACGCCAGAAAGCTTTTGCCCGAGTTCCGTGAGGTGCTGGGGGAGGAGCTTTTGGCGAGGCTCCTTAAGCCCGTGGGGCCAGAGGAGGTGGAGGCTAGGCGCCAGGATGTGGCCCTCCTGCGGGAGCGGCTTGGGGCCCTGAAGGACCCCCGGGCCAAGGACCTCCTGGCCATTGCCGATGCCCTCATTCCCCACTCGGTCTGGATTGTGGGCGGGGACGGCTGGGCCTACGACATCGGCTACGGCGGCCTGGACCACGTGCTCTCCAGCGGGGCCAACGTGAAGGTCCTGGTCCTGGACACCGAGGTCTACTCCAACACCGGCGGGCAGGCCTCCAAGGCCACGGGACTCGGGGCGGTGGCCAAGTTTGCCATGGCGGGCAAGGCCACGCCCAAGAAGGACCTGGCCTTCATGGCCATGAGCTATGGGCATGTGTACGTGGCCCAGATCGCCATGGGGGCGAACGATGCCCACACGGTGAAGGCCTTCCTCGAGGCCGAAGCCCACCAAGGCCCCGCCCTCCTCATCGCTTACAGCCACTGCATCGCCCACGGCATCGACATGGCCAAGGGCATGGACCATCAGAGAATGGCGGAGCGTAGCGGATACTGGCCGCTTTTCCGCTACCTCCCCGGCCAGGGCCTCTTCCTGGACTCCAAGCCCCCCACCCTGCCCCTCAGGGAGTACCTCTACGCGGAAAACCGCTACCGCCTCCTGCTCCAGACCCACCCTGAGGGAGCTGAGGCCTTCTTGAAGCTGGCGGAAGAGGCGGTGCGGGAGCGGTGGGAGCGGCTTACGCGTTTGGCGGCCCAGAAAGAGGCCGTCCTGGGTTAAGGAGGGTGGGTATGGAGCTTAGGACCACGTACATGGGCTTGGCCCTGGAGCATCCTTTGGTGGCTTCCGCCTCGCCTCTCACCGAGAAGTTGGACGGGTTCTTGCGCCTGGAGGACGGGGGGGCGGCGGCCATCGTCATGCACTCCCTTTTTGAGGAGCAGGTGACCCTCGAGGAGGAGATGCTGGACCACTACCTCCACTACGGTCACGAGAGCTACGCTGAAGCCCTAAGCTATTTCCCCAAGGCCCACGAGTACCGCCTGACCCCCGAGCGGCACCTGGACCTCCTCGCCCGCGCCAAGGAGCGGGTGTCCGTCCCCATCATCGCCAGCATCAACGGGGTGAGCCGGGGGGGCTGGGTGGAGTACGCCAAGCTTCTGGAAGACGCAGGGGCAGACGCTATAGAGCTCAACCTCTACTACATTCCCACCGACCCCACCCTTTCCGGGGCGGAAGTGGAGGCCATGTACCTGGATACCATCCGGGCGGTGGTGGAAAGCGTGCGCATCCCCGTGGCGGTTAAGGTGGGGCACGCCTTCACCGCCTTCGCCCACTTCGCCAAACAGGTGGAAGCCACAGGGGCCCGGGCCCTGGTCCTCTTCAACCGCTTCTACCAACCCGACTTCGACCTGGAGACCCTTTCGGTGGTGCCCACCCTGAGCCTTTCCCGCCCCTACGAGGCCCTTTTGCGCATCCACTGGATCGCCCTCCTCTACGGCCGGGTCGGCCTGGAGCTGGCCTTGACGGGGGGTGTGCATTCGGGAAAGGAGGCGGCCAAGGGGCTTTTGGCTGGGGCGCAGGTGGTGATGATGACCTCGGCCGTCCTGGAAAAGGGGCCCGGGCACTTCCGTACCGTACTGGAGGAACTCAAGACCTTTATGGAGGAAAAAGAGTACGCAAGCGTGGGGGAGATGCGGGGGGTGATGAGCTACCTTAAGGTGGCGGAACCCGCCGCCCTAGAGAGGGCCAACTACCTTAAGGTTCTGGGCTCGTATCGCCTTCTTCCCTGAGGGCGTAAAACCCCTTTCCCAGGGCCACCACCGGGCTTCTGGACCAACGGGCTAAGGCGGAAAGCCGGATCTTGGCGATCTTTTCCGGCTCCTTTACCTCGGCCCAGAGCCCCGCTTCCTTCAAGCGGCGGCCCACCTCGGTGTAGTGAAGAGGGCGGCCCTCCTGTTTCAGCATCTCCAAAACCGCCTTGCGGAACCGGTCCGGTGGAGGCATGGGCAGGCCCAGTATACCCGTATAGTGAGGGCATGAGGAACCAGGAGCTGGCCCGCCTCTTTGAGGAGATCGGGCTCATGAGCGAGTTCTTGGGGGATAACCCCTTTAGGGTGCGGGCCTATTACCAGGCGGCTCGCACCCTGTATGACCTGGATACTCCCATTGAGGAGGTGGCCAAGGGAGGAAGGGAAGCCCTGCTGGCCCTTCCCGGGATTGGGCCCGATCTGGCGGAAAAGATCTTGGAGTTTATCAAAACCGGGGAGATTAGAAAGCACCGGGAGCTTGCAGAGCGGGTGCCAAAGGGGGTTTTGGCGGTGATGGAGGTGCCCGGGGTGGGGCCCAAGACTGCCCGGCAGCTCTACGACGAGCTGGGCATCGACTCCCTGGAAAAACTAAGGGAAGCCCTGGATAGGGGCGATCTCCTTCGCCTGAAGGGCTTTGGCCAGAAGAAGGCCGAGCGCATCCGAGAGGGCCTGGCCCTGGTGCAGGTGGCGGGCAAGCGAAGGCCCTTGGGAGCGGTGCTTTCCTTGGCGAGAAACCTCCTTGCTGCCATCTGGGATCTGCCCGGGGTGGAGAGGGCGGAACTTTGCGGGTCCGCCCGACGGTATAAGGACACGGTGGGGGACCTGGACTACCTGGTGGCCAGCGAAAGAAGCGAGGAGGTGGTGAAGGCTTTTGTGAAGCTTCCTCAGGTGAAGGAGGTGTACGCCCAGGGCAAGGAGCGGGCCACGGTGTTTTTGAAAAACGGCCTCCAGGTGGACCTGAGGGTGGTGCCGCCCGAGAGTTGGGGCTCCGGGCTCCAGTACCTCACGGGGAGCAAGGAGCACTCCATCCGGCTCCGGGGCCTTGCCCAGGAAAGGGGTTTGAAGCTTTCCGAGTACGGGCTTTTCCGCGGGGAGGAGCGCCTGGCTGGGGAGACGGAGGAAGGGATTTATGAAGCCCTGGGCCTCCCCTTCATCCCCCCACCCCTTAGGGAGGACCACGGGGAGATCGAGGCGGCCCTCGAGGGCCGTCTTCCTACCCTTCTGGAGCTTTCCCAGGTGAAGGGGGACCTCCAGGTCCACTCCACCTACTCCGATGGGCAAAACTCCTTGGAGGAGCTCTGGGAGGCGGCCAAGGCCCTGGGCTACGAGTACCTGGGGGTCACCGATCACTCCCCGGCGGTGCGGGTGGCGGGGGGGCCTTCCCCGGAAGAGGCCCTGAAGCGCATCGAGGCCATCCGCCGCTTCAACGAGGGCCACGGCCCCCCCTACCTGCTGGCGGGGGCCGAGGTGGACATCCGGCCCGATGGTTCCCTGGACTACCCGGACTGGGTTTTGCGGGAGCTGGATCTGGTCCTCATTTCCATCCACTCAAGCTTTAAGCTTTCCAAGGCCGAGCAGACCAAGAGGATCCTACGGGCCCTGGAGAACCCCTTCGTGCACGTGCTGGCCCACCCCACGGCCCGCTTGATCGGCCGGAGGCCCCCCATCGAAGTCGACTGGGAGGCCATCTTCCGCAAGGCCAAGGAGCGGGGGGTGGCGGTGGAGATCGACGGCTACTACGACCGCATGGACCTCCCCGACGACCTGGCCCGGATGGCCTACGGGATGGGGCTTTGGATCAGCCTCTCCACCGACGCCCACCAAGTGGATCACCTGCGCTTCATGGAGCTAGCGGTGGGCACGGCGCAAAGGGCCTGGATCGGACCCGAGAGGGTGCTGAACACCCTCTCCTACGAAGACCTTATGGCTTGGCTCAAAGCCCGGCGAGGGCCTTAGCCCTTAGGAGGACTTCCAGGAACATCTCCCGGGTGAGCCGGCCCGTCTGGGTGTTCTGCCGGGAGACGTGGTAGCTGGCGAGGAGGTGCCTCCCCTGGGGCAGGGGGTAGTGGGCCCCGTGGAAGAAGGGGTGGGCCGACTTCTTCAGGCCGAAGTGGTCCAGGAGGGCCTCGAGGGCCACCCTTCCCAGGGCGAGGTAGACCCGGGCCTCCGGCAAAAGCCCAAGCTCCACCCGGGTCCAAGCGCTGCAGGCCAGGAGCTCCTCCCGGGTGGGCTTGTTCCCCGGCGGGGCGCAGCGCACGGCCGCGGTGAGGTAGACCCCCAAGAGCCTGAGGTCGTCCCCGGGTTCGCTCTCCGGCTTGCTGGAAAGCCCCGCCTGGTGAAGGAGGGGGTAAAGGAAGGCCCCGGAGGCGTCCCCGGTGAAGGGACGGCCCGTGCGGTTGGAGCCGTGGGCCCCGGGGGCCAGGCCGAAGAGAACCAGCCGGGCCTGGGGGTCTCCGAAGCCGGGGACGGGCCGGGCCCAGTAGCTCTCCCCCCAGTGGGCCCGTTTGGTTCCCGCCACTCCCTCCCGCCAGGCCACCAGGCGGGGGCAGAGGCGGCAGGCGGTGAGGGATTGGCGGAAGGCGTCGAAGCGGTTCATACTCCCAAAGGATAACCCCCGGGCCGAAGCCCGGGGGAGCGGACTAGGGCCTCTACTCGCTGCAGTGCCCGGGCCCGATGTAGCCCTCGTTGTACCGGGCCAGGAGGTCGGCGTACTGGCGGGCTTGGTTAGTGAGGTTGCGGGAGAAGGGACCGCTAGGCGTGTAGGTGGAGAAGTATTCGTTGGCCCAGGCCAGGGCCACCTCCACTTCCGACGGGGTGGCCGCCCCATTCAGCTTGTTCAGCGTGGCGGCGATGAACTGGTGCGCCAGCTGGTAGTAGGGGTTGCCCCCGGAAGGCGGGGTCCAGAGCACCTGGTAGTAGGTCTGGCCCGAGCGGTAGAAGAGGGTGTCCTCACCTGCGTTGGCGATCCGGTCCCAAGTCTCGTCCCGAGGTTTGGCGGGACCGTACTTGGTGTGGGTCTTCCAGTACCCCTGGGTGAGGGTGCAGCCTAAGGCACAGGCAGGCACCCGCACGTTCACTGTCCAGGAGGAGGAAACGGAGGTGTTCGTGGTGCTTGTGGTTAAGGTGGCGGTGTTGGTGAAGGCGTAGTAGGCATCTTGGGGCTGGCACCGGTAGGGGCCAACGTCCAGGGTGTAGGAGAAGGTTTGAGGAGCTTCAGCGAAGGTCACCGTGCCCAGGTTCCCGTAGCGGTCGTCGGATACCTGCACGCTTCCGTCCACCACGTTCGTAGGTTCACCGAAGGCCACGGGGGCGGTGGCGGTGGCGGTGCGGACCCGCTCTTCTCCCTGGCGCACGTAGTTCACGGTGGCGGTGTTGGTGCGCCCGACCTTGTCGAGGAGGTTTGCGCTGTAGCTGCAACTCATGGTGCCTCCCGGCGCCAAGGTGAAGGGCAAGGCCTCGCAGCTCACGCTGGCGGCGATCTCTGGGGAAATCACATCGGATACGCTCTGCACCACGAAGGTGATGGGAGTGTTGTTGCGGATGGTGATGGTGCCGCTGACGGCGAAGTCCCGTTCTTCAAAGCGGCTAACAGCCACCCGCACCGTGTAGCTTACAGGGAAGACCTGGCCTTCGCTCAAGGTGATTTCGTTGTGGCTTCCCGTCTTTTGGATCTCCCAGTAGTACTGGCGGGTATAGGTGGTGCGGGCGTCCTTTTCAGCGGCGAGGCGGTACTCCCAACAGAAGGTCACATGGCTAATCGCGGGGATTTGGCCAGAGTTAGGGTGGTCGGGAGCCCGCAGGCCGCTTCCCGAGGTGGCAGGGGGATCATAGAGGTAGATGTTGGCGCCGGGGCCGCCTTTCACGATGACAGCGCTCATGGCGATGTTCGCAGACCAGTCAACAAAGCGACCGTCCCCAGAGAAGCTTACGGTGACGGTGTTGCCGTAGCTGTCCAGAGAATAAGTGCCGTTAAGGGGCGGGTCTATCTTATAGGCCCCGTCAAAGGGGATTCCTGCCTGGCTGCACTCTTCCACTGCGTTTCCGGATTGCCAGGTGGGCTTAGGGATGACCTGGGGAGAACTGGAGGCTACTGCGGCAGAGCCTAACCCTTGTTCTGCAGGCGCTTTACCCATCTGCCCGCCGCAAGCCGCGAGGATCAACGCCAGGGCTACCCCCGCTAGAAACCCGGCGCTTCTTTTGCTTAGCATAAAGGCCTCCTTTCGATTTCATTGTCCCCGAGGTGAAGAGAGGCTACAACCGGCCTTTGGTCTAGGTTTAATTCGCTAAAAGTCCTAGGACGATTTGGATGGAAGTCTGACGTGCCTCTGCTCAGAAGAGAAAGCGCATGTGGGCCAGCTGCGTTCGCTTCTTCACCCCGAGTTTCTGGAAGACTACGGAGAGGTGGGCCTTCACCGTTTTAACAGAGATGCCAAGCTCCTTGGCGATCTCCTCGTTGCTGAGGCCGATGGCGGCCAAGCCGGCCACTGCCTTTTCCCTTTGTGTGAGGTGGGGGAAGGGCTCCCCCACCAAAGCGGCCACCACCCGCCTCTCTGCCCAAACTTCCCCTTGGGCCACGGCCTTGAGGGCCTTTTCTAGGACCTCGAGGCCCTGTTCCGGGTACAGGTAGCCCCTATACCCCTTCCTCAGGGCTTGGGTTGATTGGCCCGGGTCCTTGAGGAGGATCACCGTGGGCACCGGCGGCGGGGCGTGGACCTCCCGGTCCACCTCCACCAGGCCCACCTGGGCCAGGAGGGGGTGTTCCACCATCTCGAAGCCCCGGGCCTTCAGGGCCTCTGCCAAGGCTTCCTGCTCGGCGTAGATGGGAAGCTGGAGCCAGACCTTCACCATGGCCTAGCCCCAGTTTACCCAGATTCCCTGGTTTTACCCTTAGCGGGTGAGGTTGAAGTAGGTCTCCGCCAGGGGGATGTCCGCGTAGGAGACCGTGGTGCGGTAGCACCCCAAGCTCCAAGCCGTCTGGGTCTTCAGGTTGAAGATGTAGTGGCCGCTGTCGGGATCATAGCGCCAGGCGGTGGAGCCGGTGGGGTAGTCGTTGCCCTGCGTTTCCTCCCCGGTCAGGGCGCTGCAGCTGCTGACATAGCGCAACACCAGCCGCAGGCCGTCGGCCAGATCGGTGGCGGGTGTGCCGTCGGCGTAGGTGGGTGGGTAGAACTTGTGGGGGATGGCGGAGCTCCGCTTGTGGGCGCTATACGGGGCGGCCATGCGCAAGGGGGGTAAGAAGCTTGCAGGGTTCACGTTCAGGGTCACGAATACCTGGAAGCTGGCCTGGCTCTCGTTGGGGGGAGGGGGTGCGGCGCTTACGGGGGCGCGGTAGGTGGCGCTGTCCCGGGCGGTGCAGACCACGGTCTGGGTGGCCCCGATGGGGATGTAGCTCCCCTCCGCAGGGGTGCAGGTCACGGTCACGGGCTCCGAAACGCCGTTCGGGTCGCTAGCGGAAATGCCAAGATCCGCAAGGTTTAGGGCCCATCCCTGGATGTTCTGGGCGATCCGGGTCGCGGTGCCGCTGGGCACTCCAAAGAAGATGGGCGGGGTCGAGTCCTCCACGTATACGGGGAAGCTCGCGCTGGCGGAAAGTCCCCCGGAGTCGGTTACGGAGCAGGTCACCGTGGTTTCGCCGATGGGGAAGAGGGTACCGCTTGTGGGGGTGCAGACCACGCTCCCCGTGAGGTCCCCGTTCTCGAGGTCCGTGGCCGTGACCGAGAAGGCCACCTGGGCCCCGGCGGGGCCGGTGGCCTCTGCCAGGACGAAGTTGGGCACGGTGAGGGTAGGGGGCGTGTTGGAGGGAGGGGGGTCGGTGGCAGGGCAGGGGTTGAAGCTCACGTGGACGGTGACCTCGGACTGCCCAGGAGGTGTCTGGAGCCTTCCGGGACCGGAGCTGGGCTGGGGATCCCGGGGCTCCACCGTAAAGGCGCTGGTGCCCGTGGCAGGGGAACCCCCATTCCGCACGGTGAGCGTCACCGTTTTGGGCTGGTCGCTGGCGCTTTGGAAGGTGACGGTGGCTTCATCCGACCCCACCCATGCCCCTGCCTCGTGGGCCCAGGTGGTGTAGACCTTGAAGGAGGCAGGGTAGGCCTGCGCAGGCGGTGTCTTGATGGCGTAGCTCACCTGCACCGTGCTGGGAGCCCCGTTGGCGCAACCGTCCACCGCCAAGGGAGTGGTCTGGGAGCCCACCACGGAGGCCAGCTGGCCCTCGAGGTTCCCCTGGGGCCGGAGGGGTGCCGCCGCGGCCTTGGGGGCAGGGATTCCTTCGGTTACCACGATCTCCTGCGGCCCCACCTCCCCTTGTGGCCCAGAACAAGCGGCGAGGACGAGGAGGGTTAGTCCGCCGATAAAGGCTTGTCCATAGGTCTTCATTTCTGCTTGACCTCCCGTTCATATCCAGGCTAGGCCAGCCGCCGCCTCCAAGGAAACGGCCCAAAGTCCTAGGACTTTGGGCCCACCTGCGCTTCGGGGAGCTCATAGGGGGATGTTGTCGTGCTTCTTGTAGGGCCTTTCCTCCTTCTTGTCCCAAAGCATCTTGAGGTGCTGGTAGAGGAGGCGCCTCGTGTGGGCGGGGTCGATGACGTCGTCGATGTAGCCCCGGCCCGCCGCCACCCACGGGTTGTCAAAGGCCCGGCGGTACTCCTCGATCTTGCGGCGGCGGGTCTCCTCAGGGTTGGGGGAGGCCTGGATCTCCCGGCGGTAGATGATGTTGGCCGCCCCCTCGGCCCCCATCACCGCCACCGCCGCCGTGGGCCAGGCCAGGACCACGTCCGCCCCCATGTCCTTGGAGTTCATGGCCAGGTAGGCCCCCCCGTAGGCCTTGCGGGCGATGAGGGTGATCTTGGGCACCGTGGCCTCGGCGTAGGCGAAGAGCATCTTGGCCCCGTGGCGGATGATGCCCCCGTGCTCCTGGGCCACCCCGGGCAGGAACCCGGTCACGTCCACCAGGGTGAGGAGGGGGATGTTGAAGGCGTCCATGGTGCGGATGAAGCGGGCGGCCTTGTCCGAGGCGTTGATGTCCAGGGCCCCGGCCATGAAGCGGGGGTTGTTGGCAATGACCCCCACGGGGTAGCCGCCAAGCCTTCCCAGGCCCACGATGATGTTCCGGGCGAAGCCCGGCTGGATCTCCAAAAACTCCCCCTCGTCCAGGAGGGTCCTGATGACCTGGTGCATGTTGTAGGGCCTTTTGGCATCCGGATGGACGATCTCCAGGAGCTCCGGAGTGGGGCGGTGGGGGTCGTCCTTGGGCTCCAGGACTGGGGGTTTTTCCCGGCTGTTTTGCGGCAGGTAGGAGAGGAGCTTTTTGATGAGGTCCAGGACCTCCTGGTCGTTTTGGCCTTCCAGGTGGGCCACGCCGCTTTTTTCCATGTGCACGTCCGCCCCGCCCAGCTCCTCAAAGCTCACCTCCTCCCGGGTCACGCTCCGGATCACCTCGGGGCCGGTGATGAACATGTAGCTGGTCCCCCGGCTCATGAGGATGAAGTCGGTCATGGCCGGGCTGTAGACCGCTCCCCCGGCGCAGGGGCCCAGGATGGCGGAGATCTGGGGCACCACCCCGGAGTAGATGGCGTTGCGGTAGAAGACCTCGCCGTAGCCGGAGAGGCTGTCCACCCCTTCTTGGATGCGGGCCCCGGCGGAGTCGTTGAGGCCGATGATGGGGGCCCCCACCTTGGCCGCCAGGTCCATGAGGCTGGCGATTTTGCGTCCGTGCATCTTGCCCAGGGAGCCGCCCAAGACGGTGAAGTCCTGGCTGAAGAGGAAGACCAGGCGGCCCCCGATGGTGCCGTAGCCCGTCACCACCCCGTCGGCCGGGGCCTCGAGGCCCTCCATGAGCCCGGTTTCCAGGTGCTCGGCGAAGGGCATGAGCTCCACGAAACTTCCCGGGTCCAAAAGGTATTCTATTCGCTCCCGGGCGGTGAGCTTGCCCTGCTGGTGTTGCTTTTGGATGCGGTCCTTGCCGCCGCCCAGGAGCACCTTTTTGCGCCGCTCTTCCAGTTCGGCAAGAAGTTCGTCCAGGATGAGTCGGGCGTTGTCGGCCATACTGGCCGCATGATACACTAAGAAGCCGGGCATCGTTCCAGCTTGCTTGGCCTGGCAAGGAGGTGATGCGCGTGAGGCGATGGTTGACGTATGCCCTGCTGCTCGTGGTGGCCTTCTTCCTGGGGTGGGTGGGCTACCGCGAGTACGTCTGGTTACAGGCCCTCGAGGGCCGGGTAGCCTCCTTGGAGGCGCGGCTTTCCGCCCAGGAAGATGGGCTAAGGGGCTTGGCCGACCGGGTGGGCAAGCTGGAAGGGGAGGTTTTTAAGGCTCCTGCACCGCCCCTTTCCCTGCCTGCGGTCCCCGAGGCGCCCGGCGTCCCCGCCTGGCCTTACGCCGTGGGCGTGGTGGTGGTGGCCTTGCTCCTCTACCTCCTGCTGCGGATGCTCCAGGGTGGGGGAAGGGCCCGGGCGACAGAGGGGACCAAGGGGGAAAACGAGCTCCACAGCGAAATCTCCCGCATGGAGGACGAGGGAGCCCCTCCTTCCAAGGGATAAAGAAACCAGCCCGCTGAGGGGCTGGTCGGGCAGGGGTTTCCCCGCCCCTTAGTCTTTGAGCTTCTTCACCGCCTGGATGAGGGCGGGTAGGACCTGGTGTACGTCCCCCACGATGCCGTAGTCCGCCTGCTTGAAGATGGGGGCCTCGGGGTCTTTGTTCACCGCCACGATGAACTTGCTCTTGTTCATCCCTGCCAGGTGTTGCACCGCTCCGGACACGCCCAAGGCAATGTAGAGGGAAGGCTGCACCGTCTTGCCGGTCTGGCCCACCTGCTCGGCGTACGGGCGCCAGCCCGCGTCCACCACCGCCCGGGTGGCCCCCACCGCCCCCCCGAGGAGGAGGGCTAGCTCCTCCACCTTTTGGAAGGCCTCGGCGCTTCCCATCCCCCGGCCCCCGGTGACCACCACGTCGGCCTCGGTGAGGGAGACGCCCTTCTTCTCCTCCTGTACCCGTTCCAGCACCTCCACCGTGGGCACCGAGGGCACGCTCAGGGCCACCACCTCGCCCTGGCCCCCCAAGGGCTCCGCCAAGGGGGTGGTGTTGGGCTTCACCGTGAGGACCGCGGGGAGGCCGCTTCGCACCTTTTGGGTCACCCGGTTCAGGTAGGCGTAGCGGGTGGCGTAGACCCATTCCCCTTCCGTCCAGGAGTCCAGGGTGTCCTCCAGAAGCCCCGCCTTGAGGGCATAGGCCACCCGGCCCAGGTAGGCCCGGCTCTGCCTCGAGGAGGGCACCAGGATGACCTTGGCCCCAGCCTTGGCCGCTTCCAGCACCCCAGCCGCCCACTGCTCGGCGGTGTAGGGGCCGAGCTCGGCCACGTAAAGGGTGTCCACGTAGCCTCGGGCCTCCTCCACGGGGGCCGGGCCTTCCGCGAGAAGCACCCCTGCCACCTTCGCTCCCAGGGCCTCGGCCAGCTTCCGGGCCCGGGTGAGGGCCTCGAGGCTTCCTTTCCTCAGCTTGCTTCCGTCGTGGTCCAGCACCACCAGGATCATGGGCTACCTCCTAGATGACCTTGGCTTCCTCGTGGAGAAGCCGCACCAGCTCCTCTGCCGCCGCCACCGGGTCCTTGCCGTCCAGCACCTTTTGCAGGCGAGCTTTTTCCTGAATGCTTTCCTCCAGGATCTCCACCCTGGCCCCACCCTGGAAGGCCACCTTGCGGATCTCCTTCTTCTTGGCCTTCATGATGCCGGGCAGGGTGGGGTAGCGGGGCTCGTTCAGGCCTTGTTGCGTGGTGAAGACGGCAGGAAGCCGGACCCTCACCCACTCCGCTCCCTCGTCCAGGTCGTGCTTGGCCCGGGCGGTTTCCCCCTCCAGCTCCAAAGCCGTGGTCCAGGCCACCACCGGCACCCCCAGGGCTTCGGCCAGGGCGGCCCCCAGGGCCTGGCTGTCCCAGTCCGCCTGCTGGCCTCCGGTGAGGACCAAGGTGGGGGCTTCCTCCTTCAGCACCGGGGCTAAGGCCTCGGCCACGGTCACCGGGTCGGCGTAGCCCTCAAAGACCACGTGCACGCCCCGGTCCATGCCCATGGCCAAGGCGGTGCGGATGGCTTCCTCGGTGCGCTCGGGGCCGAACCCCACCACCACCGCCTCCCCCCCGTGCTTTTCCTTGAGGCGCAGGGCTTCCTCCACCCCGTACTCGTCCATCTGGTCCAGGATCAGGGTGGCCCCTGAGAGGTCCACCCGTCCTCCCTGGATCTTCAGCCTGCTCTCCCCGTCGGGTACCTGCCGGATGACCGCCACGACCTTCATCCTTTGCCTCCTTTCACTCCGCCAGGAGATGCCTGGCGATGATGAGCCTCTGGATCTCGTTGGTGCCCTCGTAGATCTGGTTGAGCTTCACGTCCCTAAGGAGCTTTTCCACTGGGAACTCCCGCACGTACCCGTAGCCCCCGTGGATCTGGATGGCCTGGTTGGCGGCCTCGAAGGCCACCTCCGAGGCGTAGGCTTTGGCGATGGCGCTGGCGTGGGCGTGGGGAAGGCCCTGGTCGGCCAGCCAGGCGGCGTAGTAGGTGTACATGCGGGCGGTTTCCAGACCGATGGCCATGTCCGCCAGCTTGAACTGGATGGCCTGAAACTGGGCGATGGGCTGGCCAAAAGCCTCCCGTTCTTTGGCGTACTTCTTGGCCTCGTCCAGGGCCCGCCGGGCTACTCCCACGCTGCCTGCGGCCACGGGGATGCGGGTTTTGTTGAGGGTGTTCATGGCGATCTTGAAGCCCTCGCCCTCCTCCCCCAGGCGGTTGGCCACGGGCACCTTCACGTCCTCAAAGACGAGTTCGTAGGTGCCGGAGGCCCTTTGCCCCAGCTTGCCGTGGATTTTGACGGCGTGGAAGCCAGGGGTACCCCGCTCCACCACCAGGGCCACCACCCCCTTGTGGCGGAGCTCGGGGTTCAGGGTGGCGAAGACCACCACCCACTCCGCCTCGCCCCCGTTGCTGATCCACATCTTGGTGCCGTTCAGCACGTAGTGGTCCCCCTGGCGCACCGCTTTGGTCTTGAGGGCGGCGGCGTCGGAGCCGTTGCCGGGCTCGGAGAGGGCGAAAGCGGCTAGGGCCGGTTTTTCCGTGAGGGGCCTCAGGAAGCGCTCCTTTTGCTCCTCCGTGCCCGCTAAGAGCACCGGGGTGATGCCCAGGTCGCTGGCCATGGGGATGGTGTAGATGCCCATGCAGGCGTAGGCCAGCTCCTCCCCCACGATGACCTCGTCCAGCATCTTGAGGCCCATGCCCCCGTAGGCCTCGGGGATGATGGCGTTCAGGAGGCCTACCTCGTGGAGCTTCTCTATGACCGGCCAGGGCACCTCTTCCTTCTCGTCGTACTCCTGGGCCACGGGGAGGATCACCTCCTTGGCGAAGCGCCGGGCCAGGGCCTGGAGCTGCTTCTGCTCTTCGGTAAGGCGGAAATCTATGGGCATGGCTTCCCTCCTGGAAGGCCAAGGGGCCCTACTCTTTGACCAAGTCTAAGATTTTGCCCTTCCCCTTGCAACCCCGGCCCCATGCTACCATTGGAGGCAGATGAGACTCGGGGGACAGATGGAGGTTCTAGGCCGCTTTCAGCGGGCGTTGCTGAAGGACCTGGAGCCGGTGCAAATTTTGCGCAACCTCTTGGAGGTGGCCACGGAGGAGGGGGTGGAACGGGCGGCCCTCTTCCTTTATCACCAAGAGACCCGCGAGCTTATGGGTGAGGTGGCCTCGGGGCGGGGAAGGCACTATACGGTCTCCGCCATCGCCCTGCCCCTTTACAGTAAGGGCCCGGTGCAGGAGGCCTTCTTCGCCGAGGGGCCCGTGAAGCGTGGCCAGGAGTGGCTCCTGCCGGTGGTGGGGGAGGAGGCGGCGTTTTGCTGGTCCGAACCCGACACTCGGTGCAGCGCACGTCCCAAGGCCTCCCAGGACACCCGCGCCCTGGTGTGCCCCTCCTGCAGCCGCTTTGCCCCCAAGGGGGTGCTGAGCCTGGAAGGGGTGCCCCAGTTCCTGGTTCCCCTGTTGCCCCTCTTGGCGCAGCTCACCGCCCTGGCCTTGAAAAACGGGGAGCTTTTGGCCGAGCGAAACCAGGCTCTAGGCCGCCTCTCCCGTCACGTGGAGGCCCTTTCCCACGTGAGCGCCCTGGCTCGGGAGGTGGCCAAGGCCCTCGAGCCTGGCGCGGTGCTGGAGACCTTGGCCCGGGCTCTTTCCGAACGGTTTGGTTTCTATCGGGTCACCGTGGCCTTGGTGCGGGGAGACCGGTTGGAGGGCCACCTCACGGTGAAGGGCGAGGAGCTCTTTTGGACCGAGGGACGCAGCCGCATCCACCTTCCCGTGGGCTCTTCCTCGGACCCGTTGGCGAGGGCGGTGCGGGAGCGCCGCACCCTGGTCTTGAAGCGCACGGACCTGCCTCCCCTTGTTGCCCAGGATACGGGTCCCAACGTGGCCTTCGTGCCCATTATGGCGGAGTCCGAGCCTTTGGGCGTGGTGGCGGTGGACCAAGGCCCTGGCGGGCCACCGGTGAGCGAGGATGAGGTGCGCTACGTGGAGCTCCTCACCGGGGTGGCGGGGGTGGCCTTGCGGAACGCCCAGCTCTACCGGGAGAAGACCCAGCTTTCCTTGGCCCTAGCGGCGGAGCGTAGGCGGCTTTCCCAGGTGCTGGAAGAGCTTCCCGATGGGGTTGTGGTCTTCTTCGGGGACCGGGGGTTTGCCAACGGCCGGGCGCGGCAGGCTTTGTCCGTGGGGGCGGAGCTGGGCCTCGAGGACCTCCCCGCCTCCCTGACCCCTGCCCTGGAAGGAGGAAGGCTGGAGGCCAGCCTGCACGGGTCCACCTACAGCGTGCGCGGGCGGCAGGTGGGGGAGATGCGCATCCTGGTTCTCCACGACATCACCGAGCGCACCCGGATGGAGCGGGCCCTCCGGGACCAGGTGGCCTTCACCCAAGCCCTGGTGGACGTGGCCCAGGCGGCGCTACGCCAGGGGAGCTTGCGGGCGCTGGCCGAAGCCATTGTGCAGCGGCTCAAGGCCCTCTTCGCCGCGGACGAAGGGCTTTTGCTGGCGGAGGGCGAGGGGGTGCGGGAGGTGCACTTTAGCACCTGTGCCCTGCCATCTGAGCTTCCCAAGCCCAACCTCCTGGAGCAGGCCTTCTCGGAGGAAAGCCCCTTGGGGGTGGAGGTGTTAGGGCCCAGGGACTGCGCCCTGGCTGCAGCCTTGGGCTTGAGGAGCGCCCTGGTGGTGCCTTTTCGGGTGGGTGGGTTCCGGGGGGGGCTTTTGTTGGGCTACCGCCAGGAGCGCCGTTTTTCCGAGAGGCTCCTTTCCCGCTTGACACAGGTGGGCACCCTTCTCGCTCTGGTTCTGGAGAAGGCCCGCTTCCTGGAGCTCTTGGAGGCGGAGGAGGACCGGCTCAAGGCCCTCTTGGAGCACTCCCAAGACGTCGTGTACGTGCTGGACCGGGAGGGGATCGTTCGCTTTGTGAGCGCCAGCGTGCGGGCCGTGCTGGGCTACGATCCGGAGGGCTACAAGCGGGCTTCCCTACAAGGCTTGGAATTTGTGCATCCCGAGGATCGGGAACTGGCAGAGGAGCTTTTCCGAGAGCTGCTCGCTCACCCGGGCGAGGTTCGCACCGGCGAGTTTCGCGTGCTCCACGCCAGTGGGATCCCCATTCCGGTGGAGGCTTGGGGAAGGAACCTGCTGGATGAACCCAGGGTGCGCGGGGTGGTGGTGAACCTCAGGGACCTTAGGCCCCGCCTCGAGGCGGAGCGCCTCAAGGGCGAGTTCATCGCCGCGGTGAGCCACGAGCTGCGCACACCCTTGGCGGTGATCATGGGGTTGGCGGAGCTGTTGCGGGAGGAGCCCCTGTCGGAGGGTGCCCAGGAGTCGGTGGAGCTCATACTGGAAAGCGCCTTCCGCCTGAAGACCATGGTGGACAACCTCCTGGACACCAGCCGCCTCGAGGCGGGCCGCTTCGAGGTGGCGAGAAGGCCCGTGAACCTTAAGCCCCTCCTCCTGGACCTGGCCAGGAGCTTCCAGGGCGTGGCCCGGCTTTCGGGGGTGGAGTTCCGCGTGGAGGTGGCCGAGCTGCCCGTGATGGAGGCCGACCCTGACCGCCTGGTGCAGGTGGTGGGCAACCTGCTCAGCAACGCCTTCAAGTTCACCCCCCCAGGGGGGGAGGTGCGCCTTGCGGCCCAAGTGGAAGGGGAAGACCTGGTCTTGGAGGTGGCGGACACCGGTCCGGGGATCCCCAAGGAGGAGCTCCCGAAGCTGTTCCAGCGCTACGCCCGTGCCAAGAACGCCAGCGCCCGGGGGGTTGCGGGCACAGGGCTTGGGCTATTCATCTCCAAGCACATCGTGGAGGCCCACGGGGGGCGGATCGAGGTGGAGAGCGAGGAAGGCAAGGGGAGCCTCTTTCGGGTTATCCTACCCTTGTATGGCCCGCATCCTGCTGGTTGAGGACGAGCCTTTGGTGGCCCATATGGTGCGGCGTATGCTAGAGCGGGCCGGCCACCAGGTGGACTGGGCTCCCTCGGGGAAAACGGCCTTGGAGAAGCTGCCCGGCGCCTACGACCTGGTGGTGTGCGATCTGGTGATGCCGGGGGTGTCCGGGATAGAAGTCATCCGGCGGGTGCGCGCCTTGGGCAACACCCCGGTGCTGGCGCTTTCTGCCAGTGTTTCCGCAAGGAGCCAGCAGGAGGCCCTCGAGGCCGGTGCCCAGGCTTTCTTGGGCAAGCCCTTTGAGGGGCAAACCCTCTTGACCCACGTGGAGCGCCTCCTCTTCAACCCCCGTGATCAGGCTGAGTCCGGAGGCCAAGGGGGTTAGCCCTACAGGTCCACGTCGCGATACACTCAGAGGCGAAGGAGAGCTTATGAACCGCAGAAGCTTTCTCAAGCGGGCGGGAGTGGGGCTCACGGTCAGCCTTTCCTACACGGCCTTCGCACAAGCAGCCCCCCAGGTGCGCTGGCGCCTGGTGTCCAGCTACCCTAAGAGCCTGGATACCTTGTACGGGGGTGCCGAGGACCTGGCCAAAAGGGTAGCGGAGCTCACCGAAGGCCGCTTCCAGATCCGCGTCTTCCAAGCGGGGGAGATCGTGCCGGGCGGCCAGGTGCTGGATGCGGTGCAGCAGGGGACCGTGGAGGCCGGGCATACCTACGGCCCCTTCTACGTGGGCAAGAATCCAGCCCTGGCCTTTGACGGCGGGGTGCCCTTCGGCATGACCTACCGTCAGCACAACGCCTGGATGCGCTACGGCGGGGGGTTGGAGCTGTTGCGCCAGGTCTACGCCGACTTTGGCGTGCTGCAGTTCCCCGGAGGCAACACCGGGGCGCAGATGGGGGGGTGGTTCCGCAAGGAGGTCAAGGCCTTGGCCGACCTCAAAGGGGTGCGCATGCGGATCCCTGGCCTCGGGGGCATGGTCATGGGGCGGCTCGGGGTGGTGCCCCAGACCCTGGCCGCCGGGGATATCTACCCGGCCTTGGAGCGGGGCACCATAGACGCCACCGAGTTCTCCGGCCCCTACGACGACGAAAAGCTGGGCTTCTACAAGGTGGCCAAGTATTACTACTACCCTTCCTTCTGGGAACCCTCGGCCCAGCTTTCCTTCCTGGTTTCCCAAAGGGAGTGGCAACGCCTTCCCAAGGAGTTCCAGGAGGCCTTCCAGGTGGCGGCTGCCGAAGTCAACCTCACCATGATGGCCAAGTACGACGCCCAGAACCCCCCGGCCCTGCAGCGGCTTTTGAAGGCGGGGGTGCGGCTGCGCCGCTGGCCCGCGGAGATCATGAAGAAGGCCCTCGAGGAGACGCAGGGCCTTTACGAGGAGCAGGCGGCCAAGGATGCCACCTACCGCAAGGTCTACTCCGCCTACTGGGCCTTCCGTGCCGAGCAGTTCCGCTGGTTCGCCGTGGCGGAGCTGGGTTACGAAAGCTTCGCCTTCCCCAGCGCCTGAGGGAGGGTGAGGCCGTGCCCCACCCGTTTGGCCGGGCCCCCGCGCGAACGGCGTCCCTGTGGGGTGGTACTAATCCACCTTTTCCAGCCGCACCGCGCTCACCTTGTACTCAGGGATGCGGCTGATGGGATCCAGGGCGTCCAAGGTCAAGCGGTTGGCCGGGGCCTCGGCGAAGTGGAAGGGGGCGTAGACCACACCTTCTGGGGTGCGGTCTGTCACCCAGGCCTTGGCCCGGATGCGGCCCCTGCGGCTCACCACGTAAACGGGCTCGCCATCGGTTAGGCCAAGCCTTTGCGCATCCTTGGGGTTGACCTCCACCTTGAGCTCTGGGTACGCCTCTTGGAGGCGGCTGTTGCGGCTTAAGGTACCTCCGTGCCAGTGGAAGAGGACCCGGCCCGTGGAGAGGGTCAGGGGGTACGCTTCCGAAGGGGTTTCCGCAGGGGAGGTAAAGTGCACAGGGAAGAAGCGGGCCTTGCCCGAGGGGGTGTTGAAGCGCTCCCGGAAGAGCACCGCTTCTCCAGGATGCTCTTCAGAGGGGCAGGGCCAGCGCACCCCTTCCCGCTCCAGCCTCGGGTAGTTGATTCCTCCCATCATCTCGGGGAGGGCTTGACGTATCTCCTCCCAAATCCCCTCCGGGCCCTCGTAGACCTTCCAGGGGCGGCCCAGGGCCTGGGCCAGCCTCCGCCCCAGCTCTTGGGTGATCCACCAGTCGGGCCGGACCTCCCCGGGGGGGTCTAAAAGCAGCCGCACTCGCTGCACCCGGCGGTCGGTGTTGGTGAAGGTGCCGTCCTTTTCCAGGAAGCTGGCGGCGGGAAGGACCACGTCGGCAAAGGGGGTGGTCTCGTTTTCCAGGATGTCCTGGACGATGAGGAAGGGGAGGCGTTCCAGCTTGGCCTTGAGGTGGTCCTGGTGGGGCTCGCTGGTGACGGGATCCTCCCCGATGAGGTAGATGGCCTCCACTTCTGGGATGGCCTCATACACCTCGGTCATGCGCAGGCCGGGGTCGGGGTTCAAGGGGGTTGCCCAAAGGGCTTCGAAGCGCCTTATGGCTTCCTGGTCCGCCACTTTCCAATACCCTGGGAGGACATCGGGCAAAGCCCCCATGTCCCCGGCTCCTTGCACGTTGTTCTGGCCTCGCAAGGGGTTCAGGCCTGCGCCCTCCTTCCCCACCTTGCCTGTGAGCAGGGCCAGGTTCACCAGGGCCTGGGCGGTGGCGGTGCCCTTGGTGTGCTGGGTCACCCCCATGGCCCAGTAAGCCCCGGCCCGCTCTGTGGTGGCGTAGAGCCTGGCGGCCAGGGCTATCTTCTCCTTTTCCACCCCCGTGAGGCGCTCGGCCTCCTCGAGGGTGTAGGCTTCCAGGGAAGCCCGCCACTCGGCGAAGCCCTCGGTGCGCGCCTCCACGTAGGCCCGGTCCCAAAGGCCCTCCTCCAGGATGAACCGGGCTATGGCGTTGAGGAGGAAGAGGTCGGTGCCGGGGCGCACCCGGAGCCAAAGGGTGCTGGCCTCCGCCATCCCCGTGTACCGGGGGTCCACCACGATCATCTGGGCCCCTTGGCGAACGCGTTTCTTGATCATAGCTCCGATGACCGGGTGGGTTTCCGTGGTGTTGGAGCCCACCACCAGGAAGAGGTCTGTTTTCCAGATATCTTCCAGGGGGTTGGTCATGCTGGCCCCGCCCAGGGAGCGGTTCAAAGCGGCGGTAGAGGAGGAGTGGCAAAGCCTTGCGCAGTGGTCCACGTGGTTGGTGCCGAGGAGGACCCGGGCCAGCTTCTGGGCCAGGTAGACCTCCTCGTTGGTGGTTTTGGCGGAGGGGAAGACGGCCAGGGCCTCTGGGCCTCGGCGCCCGAGCACCTCTAGTAGCCTTCTTGCCGCGAAGTCCAAGGCCTCCTCCCAGGTGGCCCGACGCAAAGGGGCACCCTTCCGCTCCCGCACCATGGGGTAGAGGAGGCGCTTTCCGGAAAAGGGGAAGTCCAGGCCGAAGCGCCCCTTGACGCAAAGGGCCCCATGGTTGGGAGGGATGTCGGGGGCCAGCACTTGGAGGATGCGGTTTCCTTGGATTTCGGGCTCCACCTGGCAGCCCACGCCGCAGTAAGGGCAGGTGGTGCGCATCATCCCACCTCCAGGGAGAGGGGCCTTAGGGCTCCCGTGGGGCAGACTTGGACGCAGTTGCCGCAGAAGACGCAGGGGGTTTCCGGAAGGGGCCGGTCCAGGGGAGTGGTGGGGTGGGCCAGGAGGCCCCTGCCCTCCAGGGTGAGGGCGTAGACCCCCATGATCCCATCCCCGCAGGCGTCCACGCAGCGGCGGCAGTTCACGCATTTGGCGTAGTCCCGGAGGTAGAAGGGGTTATCCTTCAAGACCTCGCGTCCCCGCCTCCTGGGTACCTCCCCCCAGCGTTCGGGCTCCGCTCCGTACCGCTCCATGAGGGCCAGGAGGTCTGGGGCTTGGGCGAGGTCGGTGGTAAGGGCTAGCCACTCCAGAAGGGTTTTCCGGAGGGTCCTGAGCCCCTCTGTTTCCGTCCGCACCTCCATCCCTTCCCGGGCCTCGGTGGCGCAGGCGGGGACGAGGCGGCCATCGGCCTCCACCAGGCACAGCCGGCAAAGCCCCCGGGTTTCCGTGTGGGGGTGGTGGCAGAGGGTGGGCACCTCGGCCACCTCCAAAAGGAGCGCTCCGGGACGCGCCTCCACTTCCTTGCCGTTCACCCTAAGCCGCACCTTCCACCTCCAAAAGGCTTTGGTACGCCCAGAAGGCCGACTGGCCGAGGCCGCAGAGGCTTCCTTTCATGGTGGCGACCAGGTCGGCCACCAGGCTGGGGTTTCGCTCCCGCCGCTTCACCATCTCCACCTGCACCGCGGTGCCCAAGGGACAGGGGAAGCACTTGCCGCAGGACTCCTCCTGGAAGAAGTGGGCGAGGCCCAAGAGCACCTCCCACAGGTCCACGCCCTCGCCAAAGGCCACCAAGGCGCCCGCTCCCAGGGGAAGCTTCTCCCGGTAGCGCAAGGGTAAGGCCCAGTCCCGGGTGAAGACCCCCGCCGCCCCTCCCAGGAGGACCGCTTTAAGCTCCCCTGGCTCCCCGCCCGCCCGCCGCAAGGCCTCCCCTAAGGGGGTGCCCAGGGGAAGCTCGTAGAGGCCTGGCCTTTCCACGTCCCCGCTTAGGGAGAAGAGCTTGGGCTCCCGGGCCCGCCAGGCTGCGGGGCCTTCCCGCAGGATGAGGGGGAGGTTGGCCAGGGTTTCCACGTTCTGCACCAGGGTGGGCCTGCCCCATAGGCCCCGCTCCACCGGGAAGGGGGGCTTGAGGCGGGGCTCGGCCCGCCGGCCCTCCATGGACTCCAAAAGGGCGGTTTCCTCGCCGCAGATGTAGAGGCCGCCGCTGCGAAAGACCTCGAGGGGCACCGGCGCAAGCCCGGCCTCCTCCAGCTCCCCAATGGCCTTCTCCAGCCCCCGGATGGCGGCCTCGAACTCCTCCCGCACGTAGAGGTAGGCCCGCTCCGCCCCGATGGCCCAAGCGGCCAAGAGGGCGCCCTCCAGGACCAAAAAGGGGTGGTGCTCCAGGAGGAAGCGGTCCTTGAAGTTCCCGGGTTCGGACTCGTCGGCGTTCACCACCAGGTACCGGGGGGGCTCCCCCCGGGCCACGGCCCGCAGCTTCAGGTGGGTGGGGAAGGCGGCCCCGCCCCGGCCCAGGAGCCCTGCCTCCTCCACCGCCTGGAAGAGGGCTTCCGGCGTCAGGTGCCCCTTTTGCAGGGCCTCCAGGGCCTTTAGCCCCCCTAGGGACCGGTACTGGGCCAGGCTTTCCACGGGCTCTGGGGGCAGAAGCCGCTCCCCGTGGCCTAGGGCGAAGGGGAGCCGGAACTCGGCGAAGGGGACGAGGCGCCCCTCCCACTCCACGAAGCGCCCCTTGGGCGTGAAGCGCAGGTAGCTGGGGGCGAGGGCCTCGAGGCCCAAGGGGGGATAGGTCCCGTCCGCCTTTGCCCTTAGCCCGGCGAACCCCCGCGCCCGGGCCACGGGGTCGTCCACCAAAAGCCTGCCTTGGGGTAGGCCCCGGTACCGGGGGTAGTAGCGGACCACCCCCCAGGCCTGGGCCAGGGGCACCCCCGCCAGGCGGGCGGCCTCCGCCACCTTCTCCTCCGTGAGGGGCAGGCGTTCGTCCAGGAGGGGGAGGAGGCTGGGCTTTCCCATGCCCTTAGCTTACCCGGCCGAAGGGGGCTGCTCCGTTCAGAGGATGCGCAGCTGGGGGAAACCGGCGTGGAGGGCCCTCTGAAAATCCTCCACCCGCCCCTCGGGCACCAGGGCTACCACCGCCCCGCCGAACCCTGCCCCCGTAAGCTTGGCCCCGTAGGCCCCGGCCTCCAAGGCCGCCTCCACCAGGGCGTCCAGCTCGGGAAGGCTCACCTCGTAGTCCTGGGAAAGGGAGCGGTGGCTTTGAGTCATGAGCTCGCCGAAAGCCTTGACATCCCCTCTTCGGAGCGCCTCTACCCCCCTTAGCACTCGGAGGTTTTCCCCCACGATGTGCCGGGCCCGTTTGTCCAAGGGGGAGGGCAGGCTTTCCACCAGGCAGAGGTCGGCCACGTCCCGCAATGAACGCACCCCAAGCCTTCTGGCGGCCTCCTCCGCCTCCTGCCGCCTCTCGTTGTACCCCGCCTCCGCCAGGCGGCGCCCAAGCCCCAGGTCCAAGACCACCACCCGCACCCCAGGGGGCAGGGGAAGGTTTTCGTGGGCCAGGGTGCGGGTGTCCAGGAAAAGGGCTTTGCCCGCCTCCCCGAGGCTGGCGGCCATCTGATCCATGATGCCACAGCGCACCCCCACGTAGTCCACCTCGGCCTTCTGGGCCAGAAGGGCCACCTCCAGGTCGCTTAGGGGCAGGCGGAAGAGGGCGCGGAGGGCCTTGAGGGCGGCCACCTCCAGGGCGGCGGAGCTGGAGAGGCCGGCCCCCGTGGGCAGCTCGCTCCGGATGTACAAACGGGCTCCCGGCACGGGATGCCCGGCCTCCCTCAGCGCCCAGACCACCCCCAGGAGGTAGTCCAGGAAGTCCCCCTGGGGGGGGCTTCCTAGGGGCCTGGCCCTGAGCTCCTTCAGGGTTTCGCTGTAGGCCTCCACCCGCCCCTCCGCCCGGCCCGCTTCCACCCGGGTGAGGTAGGGGAGGGGGGTGGGGAGGACATAGCCCTCTTGGTAGTCGGTGTGCTCCCCCAGCAGGTTCACCCGCCCCGGGGCCTGGGCGCTGGCCTCCGGCAGGACGCCGAACACTTCTTGGAACCCCATGCCTCCATTATGGGCACAGGGCCTTGAGGTTGTGGTCCAGGAGGGCCAGGTAGCTATTCACTTTCTGGTCCAGGGTATCGGTGTACATCACCACGAGCCTGGCTCCCAAGGCCTCCGCCAAGGTCTTGAGGGCCGTGCCCCGAAACTGGGGCTCGGCCAGGACCAGTTTCACTCCTTCCCGCTTGGCCTTTTCCAGAAGGGCCAAAAAGCTCTTGCTGCTCACTTCCTGGGCCCCGGCTTGGGTCAATACCCCCACCACCACCAGGCCGTAGCGCCGGGCAAAGTAGCGGAAGGCGTCGTGCTGGACCACCACCTTTTTCCCCTTGAGGCCGCAGGCCTGGAAGGCCTGGTCCCGCTTGGCCACTTCTTGGCGGAAGCGGTTCAGGTTGGCCTGGTACTGGGCCTTCCCTGCGGGGTCCAGGCGGCTGAGCTCCTGGGCGATGCGCTCCGCGTAGCGCACCGCGTGGGTGGGGTCCAGCCAGAGGTGAGGGTTGCAGGGGCCGTGGTGGTGGTCTTCTTCGCCGCGGGCTTCTTCGTGGGTTTCCCCCGCGCAGATGAGGCCGGGTTGCCCCTCTCCCAGCTTCACTACCCGGGCCCCTGTGGGGAGGAGGCTTTGCAGCTTGGGCAGGTAGGCCTCGAGGCCCAGCCCGTTGGCCAAGAGGAGGCGGCTTTGCGCCAGAGCCTTGGCTGTGGCCGGGCTGGGGTCAAAGGTGTGGGGGTCAGCCCCAGGAGGAACCACGCTCACCACCTGCACCCGGCTACCCCCCACCTGGCGCACCAGGTCGGCCAGGATGGGCGTGGTGGCGGCTACCGGCACCTGGGCCAGGGCAGGGCCCAGGAAGAGGAGGAGAAACCAAGGCCTCATGGCAATAGTGATAAGCCATTTTCATATATTTGTCAAGGTGGGGATGGGGAATGGGCGTATAATCCGGGCAAATGGACCTGAAAGCCCTGCACAAGAAGCACGTCCTCACCCCCTGGGTAGCGCAGGCTGGCCTCAACCCTCCCCTTGTGGTGCGCGGGGAGGGGGTCTGGCTTTACGACGAAGAGGGGCACCGCTACCTGGATTTCTCCGCGGGGCTGGTGGCGGTGAACCTGGGCCACGCCCACCCCAAGCTGGTGGGGGCCATTGCCGAGCAGGCGGCGAGGCTGGCCTACGCCGCCCCCAGCTTCTTCCACGACAGGCGGGCCCTCCTGGCCAAGGCCCTTTCCGACCTCGCCCCCTGGGAGGAGGGTGCCCGGGTTTTCTTCACCCCTTCGGGCACGGAGGCCAACGAGGATGCGGTGAAGTTTGTCCGCCAGCTCACTGGGCGCTTCAAGGTGCTGGCCGCTTACCGCTCCTTCCACGGGGCCACCCACGCCTCGGCCAGCCTCACCGGGGAGAACCGCCGTTGGCCCGCAGAGCCAGGCACGGCCCCGGGGGTGGTGCACTTCTTCGCCCCCTACCCCTACCGGAGCCCCTTCTTCACCGAGGATCCCCAGGAGGAAACCCGCCGGGCCCTGGAGCATCTGGAAAGGGTTCTCCTCCACGAGGACCCGAGCCGAGTAGCGGCCATTTTCTTGGAGCCGGTGGTGGGTTCCAACGGGGTCATCGTCTACCCGGAAGGGTACCTGGAAGGGGTGCGGGCCCTTTGCGACCGGCACGGCATCCTCCTGGTCTTTGACGAGGTGATGACGGGCTTCGGCCGCGTGGGGGCGGCCTTCGCCGCGGAGCGCTTCCGCGTGGTGCCTGACCTCATCACCTTCGCCAAGGGGGTCACCTCCGCCTATGTGCCCCTGGGTGGGGTCTTGGTGCGGGAGGGCCTGGCCCGCCACTTTGACCAGGTGCCCCTCCCCACGGGACACACCTACGCCGGGCACCCCCTGGCGGTGGCGGCGGGGCTGGCCGCCCTCGAGGCCTACCGGGAAGAGGGGATCTTCGAGCGGGTCCGCGCCTTGGAAGGGTTTTTCCGAGAAGCCCTGGAGGCCCTGGCGCGGGAGCACCCCTTGGTGGGGGAGGTGCGGGGCCTGGGGGCTTTTTACGCCCTGGAGCTCGTCAGGGACCGGGAGAGCCGGGAACCCCTTTCCCCCTGGCACGCGCCCTTTAGCCCCCCCATGCAGGCCCTCCTCAAGGAGCTTCTGCGGGAAGGGGTTTATGTTTTGGCCAAGCACAACGTCCTCATCGTGGCCCCGCCCCTCACCATCTGCGAGGAGGAGTTTTTGGAGGGGGTGGAGCGCCTCGCCCGCGCCCTAAGGCGGGTGGAGGTGGAGGCCTTGGGCTAACCTGAGGGCGTGCGGCGGCTTGCGGAGCTCTTCCCCTTCCTGGCCTCCTTGGAGGGGAGGCCTTACCCCTTTTACAAGGACCTTAAGGGCGTGTGGCGCGGGGAGGAGTTGGACCTGCGCTTCGTGTACGTCCAAGGGGATCCTTTTGCTACCCCCAGCGTCCTCGAGGTCCGCTACCCTCCCCAGGCCTTGGGGCCCCTTCGGGTCTACACCCGGCCTGAGGGAAAGGTGGCGGTGGAGGACTTTCTCCTGCGCGCCCTCAAGGCCCGCCTCCGCGGCCTGCGCGCCGGGGGTAGCGGCCACTCGGGAGAGGTGCGGGTGGAGGTGGAAAGCCCCAAGGTGCTGAAGCGCGCCGGGGCTCACCTCCTCGTCCCGGGTCCGGAGGGCCGGCCCCAGGGGGAGGGCGGGCTTTTCCTTCGCTTCCGGGTGGGCCTGCCCGCCGCCGGGCGGCGCATCCTGGGCAAGGAGGCGGAGAGGCTTTTCCGCACCTTGGTGGACCATCTCCGCGGGCTTCTTCCGGAGCTGGACCGGGCGGCGCTCCTTCGCCACGTGCGCCAGGTGGAGGACTTCGCCTTCCTCCAGGAGCGCCTTACCGAGCGGGGCCTGGTGGCGTTCGTGGGGGATGGGGCTATCCTCCCTCGGGAAAGCGGGGTGAGCCAGAGGCCCCTCAAGGGGGCCATCCCCTTCCAAAGCCCCCCCGCCTTGCGGGTGGCCTTCCGGGTGCCCCACGCGGGGGAGGTCTTCGGCATGGGTATCCCCCAGGGCCTCACCCTGATCACCGGCGGAGGCTTCCATGGGAAAACCACCCTCCTCGAGGCCCTGGTCCATGGGGTCTATCCCCACGTGCCCGGGGACGGGCGGGAGTGGGTGGTAACCCATGCCCTGGCCCAAAGCGTCCAGTCGGAGGATGGCCGAAGCGTGAAGGGCGTGGACCTAAGGCCCTTCGTGCACGATCTGCCCCTGGGCCAGGACACCTCTTTCTTCTCCACGGAGGATGCCTCCGGCTCCACCAGCCTGGCGGCCGCCATCCTGGAGGCCTTGGAGCTGGGTGCGCGGGTGCTTCTCTTGGACGAGGACACCTCCGCCACCAACCTCCTGGTGCGGGATGCCCGCATGCAGGCCCTGGTGCGCCGGGAAACCCTCACCCCCCTTCTGGACCGGGTTCAGGACTTTAAGGCCAGGGGGGTGAGCCTGGTCCTGGTGGTGGGTGGGGTGGGGGACTACCTGGACCTGGCGGACACGGTCTTGCTTCTGGAGGAGTACCGGCCGAGGGAGGCCACCTTGGAGGCCAAGGCCATTGCCCAAGCCCATCCCACGGGGCGGGCTTTTGGCGAGCCTCGGTATCCCCTTGCCGTGGCTTCCCGGGCCCCCCTGCCCGAGAGCTTTGATCCCAGGCGGGGCCGGAAGACCCGGGTGAAGGGCCGGGGGCTCAGGGAGCTGGTCTACGGCGAGGAGGTGGTGGACCTGTCCGCTTTGGACCTGTTTGAAAACGCCCAGGTGCGGGCCCTGGGGGCTTGGTTCCAGAGGCTTTGGCGGCTGGCGGATGGTCGGCTCCCCTTAAGGACCCTGGTGGAAACCGCCTTGGAGGGTGTGGAGGACCTTTTTGCCCTCGAGGAGGCCCCTGAGGTGGCGGAGGTGCGCCCTCTGGAGCTGGGGGCGGCGGTGAACCGGCTCAGGGCCCTAGAGGTTTTGCGGGTGGGGGACTGAACCTTTCCTCCTGCGCCTCGGGATTATCCTGGGGGTCAAGGGGTGGTGGACGGTGTGGCGGTCTTTGAAGCTTGACCTTTCGGCGCGCAAGGCGTACTGGCAAGAGGTGGCCCCGGAGGAGGTGGCCTTTGGCGGGCGGTACCGCACGGGCCGGATCCTCCTGGAACAGGAGGCCTGGCGCCTTGACCCCCTTTCCCCGGAAAACCCCCTGGTCTTCGCCATCGGCCCTTTGGCGGGCACGGGCTTTTCCAACGCCAACCGCACCAGCGTGGGCACCCGTAGCCCCCTCACCCTGGGCATCAAGGAGGCCAATGGCGGGGGCACCTTCGGCTACGCCTTGGGGCAGATGAAGCTTTCCCACTTGGTCCTCGAGGGGGCAAGCCCCGACTGGGTGGTCTTGCGCCTCACCCGGGACGGCCAGGTGTTCTTTGAACCAGCAAAGGACCTCTTGGGCCTGGGGAACTTTGAGGTGGCGCGGAGGCTTTTCGCCGCCTACGGCCGGAAGATCGCCTTCGCCCTCCTGGGCCCCGTGGGGGAGTACTTGGGCCTTCTTTCCGGCATCGCCTTCTCGGACACGGACGGCCGCCCTTCCCGTCTGGCCGCCCGGGGGGGCGTGGGGGCGGTGATGGGGGCTAAGCGGGTGAAGGCCATCGTGCTGGAGGTCCCGGGGAAGGCGGAGGTCTGGGACAAGCCCAAGGTGGCGGAGAGCGTCCGCCGCTACGCGGGGCTCCTACGGGAAGACCCCCTGGTCATGCAGTTCTACAACGCCATCGGCACCATGGGCATGGCCGACTTCCAAAACGCCTTCGGCGGCCTTCCCGTCCGCAACTTCCGCGAGGGGAGGCTGGCCCCGCCCGAGGCCTTCCGCATGGGCGGGCAGTACATCGCCCCTTTGAACCGGGCGCGGGGCGGCAAGCACACCCATGCCTGCATGCCGGGGTGCGTGATCCAGTGCTCCAACGTAATCGTGGACGAGAAGGGGGAGGAGGTGGTCTCCCCCTTGGAGTACGAGACCATCGGCCTTCTGGGCACCAACTGCGGCCTCACCGACCCGGATGCCCTCGCCCGCTTGAACCGCCTGGCCAACGACCTGGGCATCGACACCATCGAAACCGGGGCCACCTTGGCCCTCCTCATGGAGAAGGGGGAGGGGCCTTGGGGGGACTACGCCTTCATGGAGGCCAAGCTTAAGGCCCTTTACACCCCAAGCGAGGAGGCCCGCTTCCTGGCTCAGGGCACGGCCCGGGTGGGGGAGGCTTTGGGCCTGAAGCGGGTTCCCGTGATCAAGCGCCAGGCCATCTCCGCCTACGATCCCCGGGTGGTGGAGGCCACGGGCATCACCATGATGACCACCGCCCAGGGGGCGGACCACACCGCGGGAAACGCTCCCAGGTTGGAAACCCGGGCCATGCCCGTGGAGGAGATCCTCGAGGCCAGTTACCAAGCCCAGGTGAACGCCGCCGCCAACGACAGCCTGGGGCTATGCGTCTTCGGGGGAAGCGTCACCAACAAGCAGGTGGCGTTCATCACGGAAAGCGTGAACGCCGCCTTGGGCACCGCCCTCACCCCGGCCTTTTGGCGGGAGCTGGGGGAGGGGGTGCTTCGCCTGGAGCACCGCTTCAACCACCTGGCGGGCTTCAGCCACGAGGACGACCGCCTCCCCGCCTTCTTCTACGAGGAGCCCGTGCCCCCCAAGGGCTACACCGCCCGCTTCCGCCCCGAGGACCTGGCGCCCCTTTACGAGAGGCTGGACCAGGGGTCGTAAAGCTCGGGCCTTTGGGCGGAGGGGGGAAGGGTTTCCCCTTTAAGGAAGCGGCGGGCGTAGAGCTCCGCAAGCTCGGGGAAGGGTTCGGCGGCCAACTTCTCCAAGGCGTAGACCGTCACCACGTCCGCTAAAGCCCTAAGGGCCTCCTTGGCGTACCAGGGTCCTTCCTCTTGCAGCTTCTTGAGGATCTTGTGCGCCTCGGCCTGGGTCCTTGGGCTTCCCCCTAGCATGGCCAAGAGGGGCTCGTGGGCTCGCTTCTTGGCGATGGCCTCCGCCATGTCCAGGGCCTGGATGTTGGCGGGGCCCTCCCAGATGGGGGTGATGAGGGCCTCCCGGTGCCAGCGGGCCACCCCGTACTCCTCCAAAAAGCCCAGGCCTCCAAAGAGCTCCATGGCCAGCTGGGTGATGGCGCTGGCGTGCTCGGCGGTGCGCCCCTTGGCCAGGTGGGAAAGGAGTCTGGCCAGGTGGTAGGCCTCGCTGTAGGGCGGCCGCTCCTCCCAGGCCCGGTCAAAAGCTTGGATGGCCAGGAAGGCCAAGGCCGTGCCCCCCACCTGCCGTAGGCGTAGGGTGAGGAGGTCGTGCTGGACCAGGTCGTGGTCCAGGAGCCTCTTGCCGGAGGCGGTCCGCCGCCTCACCCGGAAGAGGGCCTCGAGGTGAGCCTTCTTGGCGATGCCCATGGCGGCGGCCGCGTTGGCCAGCCGGCTCACCGTGAGGTTCTCCAAGGTGTAGTAGATGCCCTCCTCGGCCTTGCCGATGAGATGGGCCAGGCTCCCTTCCAGCTCCACCTCCCCCGAGGGCACCGCCCGGGTGGCCAGCTTCTCCTTGAAGCGGCGCACGGTGAAGTTGAGCCGCCCTTCCACCTCCCGGGGCAGGAGGAAGAGGGCCAGGCTCTTGGGTCCTTCGGGAGCCCCTTCCGGCCTGGCGGTGACGATGGCGTAGTCCGCCAGGCCCGCTCCCGAGGCGAAGTACTTGTCCCCCCCGTAGAGCCGCCAGGCCCCACCTTCCTTCCGGGCCAGGGTGCGGTTGGCCCCCAGGTCGCTTCCCCCCTGGATCTCCGTCATCCAGGTGGCCCCGAAGGCCGGGCCGTAAAGGAGCTCCCGCTTCACCGCCTCGTGCTCCGGGGCGTACTTGTGGAGGGCGTAGGCCACCTGGTGGGTGATGGTAAGGATGCAGTAAAGCCCTCCGTCCGCCAGGAGGTAGCCCAGGGCGTAGTGAAGGGGCCAGCCCCGGCCCTCGTAGGCGGGACGGATCATGGGGCGGAGCTTTTCCAGAAGGGCGGCCTGGGCGGGGGAGAGGAGGGCCCGGTCGATGCGGTTGCCGTCCAGGTCGTGCATCTGCAGGCGGGGCGGGGCGTCTTGGTCCACGTGGTGGGCCACCTCCAAGACCTCCTCCCCCACCAGCCTCCCGAAGGCGGAAAGCTCCTCCTGGGGAAGGCCGGGAGCGAAGGTGCCCAGGATCGCTTTCAGGTCGGGGTCTAGGGCGTAGTGGTTCTCGCCTTGGCTGTAGAAGCGGCTCTTCATCTGGACCTCCAGCGAGAGGCTACGCCCGGAGGCGCCCCGGGGTCAAGGTGGCGTGGTTTACAATCAAATAGTTCATGATGAAATAGTCTAAACCCATGGTTTGGGACCTGCTGGGGCACCTGTGGCGGCTCCAGCGGAGCCTGCGGGAGGAGACGGAAAAGGGTTTGGAACACCTAGGGATATCGGGCCTCGAGGCCTGGCTCTTGCGGGTGCTCCAGCTTCACCCCTACCCCTCGGAGGCCGCCCGGAGGATGGGCCTGCCCCTGCCCACGGTGAGCCACATGCTGAAACGCCTGGAGGAGGGGGGCTTTGTGGTGCGCGCCCTGGACCCCAAGGACCTCCGCCGCTTTGCCTTCCGCCTCACGGATAGGGGAGAGGAGGCCCTTTCCCGGGCGGAGGCCCTGATGGCCGAGGCCCTGCGCCGCAGGCTTGCCCGCCTGAGCCCCGAGGAGGTCCAGGCCCTCCTTGGGCTCCTGGCGCGTTTGGAGGAAGCATGAACCCTACACCCCAAGAAGTTCGCTTTACCATGACCGGCATCCTGCTCGGCCTCTTCTTGGCCGCGCTGGACCAGACCATCGTTTCCACCGCCATGCCCCGCATCGTGGGGGAGCTAAAAGGGGCCGAGTACTACGCCTGGGTCACCACCAGCTACCTCCTTACCTCCACGGTGTCGGCGCCCATCTTCGGGCGGCTCACGGAGCTTTTCTCCCGGAAGACCATCCTGCTTTGGGCGGTAGGGCTTTTCCTCCTGGGTTCGGCCCTGTCGGGCCTTTCCCAGAACATGGCCGAGCTCATCCTCTTTCGCGGCCTCCAAGGGGTGGGAGGCGGGGCCCTCTTTGCCCTAGCCCTCACCACCATCGCCGTCCTCTTCCCTCCCAGGGAGCGGGGGCGGCTGGCCGGGGCCTTCGGGGCCCTCTTTGGGCTTTCCTCGGCGGTGGGCCCCTGGCTGGGCGGGCTCCTCACGGACCATCTTTCCTGGCGCTGGGTCTTCTACATCAATATGCCCGTGGGCGCGGTGGCCCTTTGGTTTATCCTCCGCTACATGCCTCGCCTGCGGCCTGGCCACAGGGAACCCTTTGACTTCTTGGGAGCCCTTTTCCTGATCCTCTGGACCGTGCCCCTCATGCTGGCCTTCTCCTGGGGCGGGAGCACGTACCCTTGGGGAAGCCCAGTGATGCTGGGGCTTCTGGGGTCTGCCCTGGTGGGGCTTGTGGCCTGGGTAGCCTTGGAGCGGCGGCTTTCCCATCCCCTCTTTGACCTTTCCGTGTTCCAAAGGCGCACCTTCAGCCTCTCCGCCGCCGCGGCCTTCTTCTACGGTCCGGCCTTCCTGGGCGCCGTAGCCTTCCTGCCCCTCTACCTGCAGGTGGTCAAGGGGGTTTCCGCCAGCCAAAGCGGCGTCACCGTCTTGCCCCTCACCTTGGGGGTGATGGCGGGAAGCATCGGCGGGGGGCAGCTGGTGGCCCGCCTGGGGCGGTACAAGGTTCTCCTCTTGGGAAGCGCCCTCTTCCTTCTGGCCCTTTTCCTCCTGCTCCACTTCTTCCTGGCGGTGGGCACGCCCCTGGCCCTGGTGGTCTTCCTCTTCTTCCTCTTGGGGCTTGGCCTCGGCCCGGCCCAGAGCGTCCTCAACATCGTGGCGCAAAGCGATCTGCCCAAGGAACGCATAGGAAGCGGCACCAGCATGGTCCAGTTCACCCGGCAGATCGGCTCCACCATGGGGATCGCCCTCCTGGGCACGGTCTTGGCCCAGAGCCTCACCCATCACCTCCAGGGCGCCTTCCCCGGGGGTAACGCCTCCTCCCCGGCCATGGTGCGGAGCGGGGAGGGCATGGCCCTGGACCTGGACCGGGAGTTCGACCGCCTCGAGGCCCTCCTTCCCAAGGCCCTTAAGGGGGATATGGCGGCCTACGAGGCTTTGAGGGCCGATCCCTTTCTGCCCGAGGCCTTAAAGGCCAGCCTGGTTCCCGGGGGGCTTCCTGCCCAGTTTGGCCGGATGCGGTCCCTCTTGGTCCAGGCCCTGCGGGGGGACGAGGAAGCGCGGCAGAGGCTTTTGCGGGAGCCTGGCCTGCCCCCGGCGTACCGGGCTCTTCTCCTCCCCGGGGGCGTAGTCGAAGGCACCCTGCTCCTTCTGGAGCGGGCTTGGGCCGGGGACGAGGGAGCGAAGAGCGCCCTCCTGGCGCTTCCTTGGGGCCGGGGCCTGGCGGGGCTCCTTTCCGCCCCTCCGCCGCCCGCCCTGCGGGCGCAGGTGCTGGCCCGATTGAAGGCCTTGGAGGCCGAGGTGGTGGCCCAGGCCGGGCTGGAGCGCGCCCAGGCCGAGGCCCTGGTCAAGGTACCGGAGGAGGCCCTTTCCCGGCTTAGAGAGGTACGTGTCCGGCTCACGGAGGCCCTCAAGGAGGGGATCGTGGAGGCCTTGCGGCGCATCTTCCTCTTCAGCGCTCTCTTCACCGGGCTGGCGGCCTCGGCCCTTCTCTTCCTCCCCGACCGGGAGCTGGCCAGGGGTCTAGGGCCCCGGCCTTCGCTAGAGTGAGGGGGTGGAGGGGCTTTACCTGGTCTTCGGGGAGGGGATTTCCGAGGAGGCCAACCGCTGGGCGCAGACCCTGGCCCGGGCCCTGCTGAAGGCCCCGCCCCAAGGCCTTCTGGAGGCGGTGCCCGCTTACGGCACCCTCTACCTGGAGTACGACCCCCGGCGCCTCTCCCGGAGGCGTCTTCTCCGGTTCCTTCGCCTTCCGGAGGAGGAGGGGCTTGAGGAGCGGGTGGTGGAGGTTCCCCTCCGCTACGATGGGGAAGACCTCCCAGAGGTGGCAGCCCGCACCGGCCTTGCCCTCGAGGAGGTAAAGCGCCGCCACCAAGCCCCTCTCTACCGGGTCTACGCCCTGGGTTTCACCCCGGGGTTTCCCTTCATGGCCCCGGTGGACGAGGTCCTGCGCCTGCCCCGCAGGGCGCACCCCAGGCCCCGGGTGCCCGCCCACGCCGTGGCCATGGCGGGGCCGCAGACGGGCATCTACCCCCTGCCTTCCCCTGGGGGCTGGCACCTTTTGGGCACCGCTTTGGTGGCCGTGTATGACCCCCACCGGGAGGAGCCCTTCCTCCTCCGCCCGGGGGACCGGGTGCGCTTCCGGGAAGTGGAGGGCCCCACGCCTCCCGAGCCCGAGCCCCTGGAGCTCCTGCCGCAAGACCCCAGGCTTCCCGCCTTCCGGGTGGAGGAACCCGGCCTTCTGGACCTGGTGGTGGACGGGGGACGGTTTCGGGTGGGGCACCTGGGCCTGGCCCGCTCCGGCCCCCTGGACCCCCGGTCGGCGGGGCTGGCGAACCGCCTGGTGGGGAACCCCCCGGGCGCGCCTCTTTTGGAGGTGGCCTACCGGGGTCCGGTCCTCACCGCCCTTAGGGATTTGGTGGTGGGCTTGGCGGGATACGGCCTTGTGGCCCTTCTGGATGGGGAGGAGATCGGGCCAGGCCAGAGCTTTCTTTGGCCAAAGGGCAAGACCCTTTCCTTCCGGCCTCGAGACCGAGGGGTAAGGGTTTACCTGGCGGTGGCGGGGGGACTCGGGGTCCGCTCTTTCCTGGGCTCCGCTTCCCCGGATCTCCGGGGCCGGGTGGGCCGGGCCCTCAGGGCCGGGGACGTGTTGGGCTTGGGGGAGGACCGGCCTGCGCGTCCGGGCATGGCCTTTCCCCAGCTTTCCCTGCCGCTACCCTTGAGCTTGCGCCTCCTCCCCGGGCCCCAGTTCACCGAGGAGGCCTGGAGGGCGTTCCTCTCCGGGGCCTTCCGCGTGGTGCGGGCGGACCGCATGGGGGTGGAGCTCCTGGGCCCGGAGGTGCCGGGAGGGGAGGGGCTTTCCGAGGCCACTCCTTTGGGCGGGGTGCAGGTTCCCCCTTCCGGCAGGCCCCTAGTTCTCCTGGCGGACAAGGGGAGCCTCGGGGGGTACGCCAAGCCGGTGAGGGTACATCCAAAGGACCTTTGGCTGCTGGGGCAGGTGTGGCCGGGTGCAGAGCTGAAGTTCACAAGCGGGTCTAATCGTGAACAGAGGCACAAAATGCCCATCCGGTTGCCCTGGGAGAGAGTAAACCCCCAACGCCTCCGCTAGCCTGTAGACTAAAGCGCCCGCACGGAAACCGCCCTATGGGGGCTAGCGTCCTTTACCCATTACCCTTCTGGGGCTCCCAGCCTGGGGCAAGCCCCGACGGGATGGCTAGACCCGCTCCACCACCACCGCAATCCCCTGCCCCACGCCGATGCACATGGTGGCCAGGCCGAATTGCACGTCCCGCCGCCTCATCTCGTGGACCAGGGTGGTGAGGATCCGGGCCCCCGAGGCCCCCAGGGGGTGGCCTAGGGCGATGGCCCCCCCGTTGGGGTTCAGGCGGGGGTCCTCCATGTCTAGGCCCCACTCCCTGAGCACCGCCAGGCTCTGGGCAGCGAAGGCCTCGTTGAGCTCGATAAGGCCGATATCCCTTAAGGTAAGCCCGGCCCGCTCCAGGGCCTTTTTCGTGGCGGGCACTGGCCCGATGCCCATGATTCTGGGGGGAACCCCGGCCACGGCGATGCTCCGCACCCGGGCCAGGGGGGTGAGGCCGTGGGCTTTGGCGTAGCCGTCGGAGACCAGGAGGACCGCTGCCGCCCCGTCGTTTAAGGGGCTGGAGTTGCCCGCGGTCACCGTGCCTCCTTCCCGGAACACGGGCCGGAGCTGGGCCAGCCGCTCCAAGGAGGTGTCCCGCCTGGGACCCTCGTCCACCGCCACCAGGGCTTCCTCCTTGCCCCGCTTCACCGGTACGGGGACCACCTCCTCTTGGAAGCGGCCCTCGTCCCAGGCGCGGAGGGCCTTCTGGTGGGAGAGGAAGGCGAAGCGGTCCTGCTCCTCCCGGGGGATGCGGTACATCTCCGCCAGGTTCTCGGCGGTTTCCCCCATGCTCTCCGTGCCGTAGAGGGCCTGCATCCTGGGATTCACCAGCCGCCAGCCCAGGGTGGTGTCGTACATCACCTGGTTGCCGGTGGGGAAGGGCCTTTCCGCCTTGGGCACCACAAAGGGAGCCCGGGACATGGACTCCACGCCGCTTCCGATGTAGACCTGGCCCTCCCCGGCCCAGATGGCCCGGGCCGCCTGGGCCACGGCCTCAAGCCCAGAGCCGCAAAGGCGGTTCACGGTGCAGCCCGCCACCTCCACGGGGAAACCCGCCAGGAGGAGGGCCATGCGGGCCACGTTGCGGTTGTCCTCCCCCGCTTGGTTGGCGCAGCCGGCGTAGACGTCCTCCACCTCCTCCTTGGGCACGCCGGAGCGCTCCATGAGGGCGGAAAGGACATGGGCTAGGAGGTCGTCGGGGCGCACGCTGACCAGGGCACCCCCGTGCTTGCCGATGGGGGTTCTTAGGGCTTGGACGATCCAGGCTTTGGGCATGAGGCCTCCTTACCGGTCGGTCGGTAACAGTCTAGGGGGGTGGCGGGTGGAGTTCAAGGGGCTGAGCGGGGAAAACGGGCACGTGGTGGAATAATTGTGAAAAAAGCTACATACTGACATCACCGGAATACAGTGCCTGCACCTCCCCAAGAACTCCCTCCACGCTCTCCACAGGCAAACGGCAAGCCCCCTCTCGGCACAAGTAGATCTTCCCAGGCTCACACCCCTCCAAGCCAGCTAGCGCGCCAGCAGGGCCGCTCACCAGCTGGGTGAGGGGAAGGTATAGGCCGCGAAGCTCCTCGAGGACCAAGGAAGGGGTAGGCACAGCCAGTTCCGAGCCTTCGAGGAGAAGACGATGGACCCATAACTGCCCCGGGAGGGCCTGGGGATACCGGGCCAGCCAGAGGGCTTTTTCCTCCAAGAGAACCTGGGCCCGCTCCCGGTAGTTCCCACCAAAGGCGGCCTGCAACCGCCAGAAAGCCTCCGCCAGGGCGCTTGCACCCGAGGGAACGGTGGTCTCCTCTACCTCCTTAGCGGGGAGGGGTAGGGGCTTTGGGCTGGATGGGCTACCCTCGAGGTCCCCTCCCCGAAAAACCTCCCAAGCCGCCTCCGCCAAGGACCTTGCCCGCTCCAGATAGGGCCACTCCCCAGTGGCAGCGTAAAGCTCCAGCAGGGCCAAGACGGTGAGGCTCTGATCCTGGAGGAAGGCTTCTTCCCCCAGGGCCCCCGCGCGCCAGGTGTGGCGCACCAGGCCGTCCCTGCCCAGGGTGCCCAGGAGAAAGCGGGCTCCCTTGTAGGCAGCCGCCAGGTAGCCCTCGTGGCCAAGGAGCCTACCCGCCTCCGCCAAGGCCCGCACCGCCAAGGCCGACCCATCCGCCAGGACCTTGTCGTCCAGGTCTGGGGGAACCCGGCGGCGGCGCCGCCAGGCCAGGAGGCGGAAGCGCACCCGCGCCCGCCATGCGGCAAAGGCCTCCCCCAGCTCCTCCCGGAGCTCCTCCTCGCCCCAGGCGGTGAGGACCCTCCTCCCTCCTTCCCCCACCAGGGGGGTGGTTTCCAGGCGGAAGTAGCAGCGGGCCAAGGGGAAGTCCTCGCCCAGGGCCTTCTCCAACTCCTCTGCGGTCCAGGTGTAGTAGCGCCCCTCCTCCCCCTCGCTCTCGGCGCTCAGGGCAGTGTAAAAACCCCCCTCGGGTCCCTGCATGCCACGAAGCCAGTCCAAGGTCTCTTGGGCCACCCGCAGGAAAAGGTCCTCGCCGAAGACCCGATAGGCCCCCAGATACACCCGGGCGAGAAGGGCGTTGTCGTAGAGCATCTTCTCAAAGTGGGGAAGGTACCAAAACCGGTCCACGGCGTAGCGGTGAAACCCCCCGCCCACCTGGTCGTAGACCCCGCCTAGGGCCATGGCCCTTAGGGTTTTCCGGAGGATCCGCCGCGCCTCCCCTTCCCCCCGCCAGGCCAGGGCCAGGAGGTAAAGGAGCAGGTTCCCTTGGGGAAACTTAGGCGCGGGGAGAAACCCGCCCCACTCCGGGTCGAAGGCGTAAATCAGATACCGCAAGGCCTTTCCCTCCACGTCCTGGGGCACGGGTCCAGGAGGGGGAGTTAGGCTTCGCCAAAGGGCCTGGGACAGCCCTTCCGCTTCCTTAAGCAGGGCCTCCCGCTCCTCCCGCCAGGCCCGGGCCACCGCCAGGAGGACCCGCCGGAAACCCGGAAGCCCTCCCCGGTCCTCCTTGGGGAAGTAGGTCCCCCCGAAGAAGGGCTTGCCCTCCGGGGTCAGAAAGAGGCTCATGGGCCAGCCTCCCTGGCCCGTGAGGCTCACCAGGGCCCGCATGTAGGCGGCGTCCACGTCGGGGCGCTCCTCCCGGTCCACCTTCACTGGGACGAAGTGGCGGTTCAGAAGCTCCGCCACCTCCGGGTCCTGGAAGGACTCCCGGTGCATGACATGGCACCAGTGGCAGGCGTGGTACCCCACGGAGAGGAAGAGGGGCTTATCCTCGGCCCGCGCTTTTTGGAAAGCTTCCTCGCCAAAGGGATACCAGTCCACCGGGTCGTCGGCGTGGGCCAGGAGGTAGGGGCTGCGGGCATTCTTGAGGCGATTCCCCATGGCCCTAGCCTAGCCCGCAGACGGAACGCCCCGGGGCGCTTTCCTTACAATGGAGGGCATGGTGTCGGAGGAGACCCTCAGGGCGTGGCTTTGGGAGGACCTGGGCCATGGGGACCTCACCAGCCAGCTGGTGGTGCCCGAGGACCTATGGGGTCAAGCGGTGATCTTGGCCAAGGCGGAAGGGGTTATCGCCGGGCTTCCCGTGGCCCAGGCGGTCTTCGCCTTGGCTGACCCCCACATCGCCTTCACCCCGCTTGTGGCCGAAGGAGAAAGGGTGGGCCCCGGACAAGAGGTGGCCCGCCTCGAGGGGCCCCTCAGGGGCATCCTGGCTGGGGAGCGGCTGGCCCTGAACCTCCTCCAGCGCCTATCCGGCATCGCCACTCTCACCCGGGCCTACGTGGAAGCCCTCAAGGGGACCAAGGCCCAGGTGCTGGACACCCGCAAGACCACCCCGGGCCTCCGGGCCCTGGAGAAGTACGCGGTGCGGGTGGGCGGGGGAAAGAACCACCGCTTTGGCCTCTTTGACGGGATCCTCCTCAAGGAGAACCACCTCCGGGCGGCGGGGGGCGTGGCCCAGGCGGTGCGCCGGGCCAAGGCCGGGGCGCCCCACCACCTGAAGGTGGAGGTGGAGGTGACGAGCCTGGCGGAGCTGGAGGAGGCCCTGGAGGCGGGGGCGGACCTGATCCTCCTGGACAACTTCTCCGTGGAAGACCTGCGGGAAGCGGTGCGCCGCGTGGGGGGGCGGGTGCCCCTCGAGGCCAGCGGCAACATGACCCTGGAGCGCGCCCGCCAGGCGGCGGAGGCCGGGGTGGACTACGTGAGCGTGGGGGCCCTCACCCACTCGGCCAAGGCCCTGGACCTTTCCCTCCTGGTGGTGAAGCCATGATGGCATGCTGTGCTACCATGAGGGCATGGTGCGGACCCAGGTGCAGCTTCCCGAGGAACAGGCCCAGCGCCTAAAGGCCCTGGCCCAGGAGGAAGGGGTATCCCTGGCGGAGCTGGTGCGCCGGGCGGTGGAGAGCTATCTCCTGGAGAGGGAGAACGGGGGTTTTTCCGAGCGGGCAGAGCGGGCCTTGGCCGTGGTGGGCCGCTTTGCCTCGGGCCTTACCGATGTGAGCCAGGAGCACGACCGCTACCTGGCGATGGGTGAGGACCACCTTGGCCGTCTTCGTTGACACCTCGGCCCTTTACGCCCTCCTGGACCGGGACGATGCCCGGCACCCGGAGGCGGCGGAAAGGTTTCGCCGCCTCTTGGCGGCCCGGGAGCGGTTGGTAACCCACAGCTACGTGGTGGTGGAAAGCGTGGCCTTGGTTCAGAGAAGGTTGGGCCTCGAGGCGGTGCGGGCCCTTTGCCACGGCCTGTTGGAGGTGGTCCATACCGTTCCTGTGGACGAGGACCTGCACCAGGTGGCCCTGACCGCCCTCCTGGCCTCCGGGAGGAGGGAAATCAGCCTGGTGGACTGGACCAGTTTTTTCTTCATGCAACGAAGGGGTTTAAGGAAGGCCTTGGCCTTTGACGAACACTTTTGGGAACAGGGCTTCAGCCCGGTGGACGCTTAGACCATGGACAAGGAACTCCTTACGCAAGAGGTGCTCCGCCTGAAAGCGGAGCGGCAGGCGGTGATCCTGGCCCATTCCTACCAGCTCCCCGAGGTGCAGGAGGTGGCGGACTTCGTGGGGGACTCCTTGGGCCTGGCCCGGGAGGCCCAGCGAACCCGGGCCAAGGTGATCGTCTTCGCCGGGGTGCACTTCATGGCGGAAACCGCCGCCATCCTCAACCCCGACAAGACCGTGCTCCTGCCGGACCTGGAAGCGGGCTGCTCCCTGGCGGACAGCATCCGCCCCGAGGACGTCCTGGCCTGGAAGGAGGCCCACCCGGAGGGCATCGTGGTGGCCTACGTGAACACCAAGGCCGAGGTGAAGGCCCTGGCGGACGTGTGCGTCACCAGCGCCAACGCCGTGGAGGTGGTCTCCCGCCTGCCGGAGGACCGGCCCATCTTCTTCGTGCCCGACATGTTCCTGGGGGCCCACGTGGCCCGGGTCACGGGCAGGAAGCTGGACCTATTCCCTGGGGAGTGCCACGTGCACGCGGGCATCCGCGAGGAGCACATCCAGGCCCTCCTGGAAGCCCACCCGGGAGCGGAGTTCATGATCCACCCCGAGTGCGGTTGCGGTTCCAGCTGCCTTTACCTCAAGCCGGACGCCAAGATGCTCTCCACCGAGGGCATGGTGCGTCACGCCAAGCGCTCGGAGGCCAAGGAGTTCGTGGTGGCCACGGAGGTGGGGATCCTCCACCGCCTCGCCAAGGAGGCCCCGGGGAAGACCTTCATCCCGGTGAAGCCGGAAGCGGTTTGCGAGTACATGAAAAAGATCACCCTGGAGAAGGTCTACCTCTCCCTCAGGGAGATGCGCCACGTGGTGCGGGTACCCGAGGAGGTGGCCCTTAGGGCCCGGCGGGCCCTCGAGGCCATGGTAGCCGTGGGCTAGCGCCTGGCCTCCGCGCCTTATGCACAGCCGGAGCGTAGACCTCCTGATCCTGGGCGCGGGGGTGGCGGGGGTGTACGCCGCCTTGGCCGCGGAGGCGGAAGGGGCCAGGGTCCTCCTCCTCAGCAAGGACCCCCTGCCCTCGGGTTCTACCCCTTGGGCCCAGGGCGGGATAGCTTTCCCCTTAGACGACAAGGACTTAGAAACCCACCTGAAGGATACCTTGCGGGCCGGGCGGGGCTTGGTGGAGGAAGGGGTGGCCCGCTCCATCCTAGAGGAGGCGCCCAGGCACCTGGAGCGCCTCCTCGCCTGGGGCCTTCCCTTCCACCCCGAGCCCACCCGGGAGGGCGGGCACTCCCGGGCCCGGGTGCGCCACCTGGGTGGGGACCGAAGCGGCCTCCTCCTCCTCCGGGGGCTCCTGGCCCGGCTGCAGAGCCCGGTGTTGGAGGGGCACCTGGCGGTGAGCCTTCTGGTGGAGGGAAAGCGGGTGGCCGGGGCCTGGGTCCTCGGTCCGGAAGGGCCGGTGGAGGTCCGGGCCGGGGCGGTCCTCCTAGCCACCGGGGGCTTCGGGCGGCTTTTCCCCGTGACCACCAACCCCCCTGGGGCCACGGGGGACGGCATGGCCCTGGCCCACCGGGCAGGGGCCGTCCTTAGGGACCTGGAGTTCGTCCAGTTCCACCCCACGGCCCTGCCGCATGGCGCCTTGGTGAGCGAGGCCTGCCGGGGAGAGGGGGCCATCTTGCTGAATGCCCTTGGAGAGCGCTTCATGCCCCGCTACGACCCCCTGGGGGAGCTGGCCCCCCGGGACGTGGTGGCCCGGGCGGTCTTCCGGGAGAGGGAGCGCACGGGCGGGGTCTTTTTGGACCTGAGGCCCATCCCCCGCCTGGAGGAGCGCTTCCCCACGGTGGTGGCCTCGGCCCGCGCCCTAGGCCTGGACCCCTTGAAGGAACCCATCCCCGTAGCCCCCGCCGCCCACTACGCCATGGGCGGGGTGAAGACGGACCTTCGGGGCTTCACCGGGGTAGAAGGGCTCTACGCCGCAGGGGAGGTGGCCTCCACCGGGCTACACGGGGCCAACCGCCTGGCTTCCAACAGCCTCCTCGAGGGCCTGGTCCTGGGGGAGCGGGCCGCGCGGGCGGCGCTGGAGAGCCTCTCCTTTCCAAGGGCTCCCGAGGCCCTGCCTGCCCTCACCCTGGACCCAAGCCTTCTCCCCGAGCTCCGGCGGTGGATGGCGAGGGAAGCCGGGGTGGTGCGGCGGCGGGAGGGCCTGGAGGAGGCCCTGGCCTTTGCCGAGGGCCTTCCCCTGGAAGAAGCCCCCCCGGACCGGGCCACAAGGCCCGCCCTGGAGGCGGGGAGCCTGGCCCTTTTGGCCCGCCTCCTCCTGCGGATGGCCCTCCTTAGGGAGGAAAGCCGCGGGGCCCACTTCCGGGAGGACTTTCCCCAGGAAGCCCAGGAGGCCTACCACCTCGAGGCCCAGGGCTTCACCCTCAGCCGGGTGCCCGCGGGGGTATAATGGCCCTGGAGGTCCCTTATGAAAGGTCATCCGGACGTGATCCAGAGCCTACAGGAGAGGCTTTCCGAGGAGCTTGCCGCCATCTTGCAGTACATGGTCCATGCGGAAATGGCGGAGAACTGGGGCTTCAAGGCCCTGGCCCGCCACCTCAAGGCCCACGCCATCACCGAGATGCGCCACGCGGAGAAGCACATCGAGCGCATCCTCTTCCTGGAGGGCTTCCCCGAGGTGAGCCGCATCGGGGAGATCCGGATCGGCAAGAACGTGGAGGAAATCCTCTTCAAGGACTACGAGGGAGAGCTCCAGGCGGTGAAGGGCTACAACGAGACCATGAACCTGGCCCAATCCCTGGGGGACAACGGCACCCGGGACCTGGTGGCGGAGATCCTCAAGGACGAGGAGGCCCATGTGGACTGGCTGGAGACCCAGCGGGAGCTTAAGGAGCAGATGGGCCTAGCCAACTACCTGCAGTACCTGGCGGGAGAGGCGGAGTAGGGTCCCTAGCCCACGGGGGCCTTGAGGTGCTTGCGGGCCCAGCGCTCGATGGCGGCGATGACCGCCTCCAGTTCCCGCCCGGCCTCGGTGAGGCTGTAGCGGGTGCGGGGGGGCATGTAGGACTCCACCCGCTTCTCCACCACGCCCAGGCCCACCAGGTGCTCCAGGCGTTGGGACAAGGTAGCGGGGTTCACCCCCCCGATGGCCCGGGAGAGCTCGTTGAAGCCCTTGGGGCCTTCCAGGAGGGCCCTGATGATGTGCAGGGTCCACTTCTCCTGGAGGAGGTTGAGGGCCTCGTACACCGGGCAGAAGGCCTCGGGCTCGGCCATACCCCCATGGTAGCACAGGGGGCACCCTTCCCCTGGCTTTTCCTCAGGGCCTATTCCCCTGCGCCTTTCTGGCCACCAGGGTGAGGACGGTATAGCTGGCCACGGTCTTGCCCTCCTGGTTCAGGACCTCCACCGCCCACTCCACCACCCCGGTCCTCTCGTCCCGGGGGCGCTTGGCCTTCACCGTGAGCCGGGCCTGCAGGGTGTCCCCGATGCCCACGGGTTCGGTGAATCGCAGGCCCTCGAGGCCGTAGTTGGCCAGCACCGGCCCCGGGGCTGGGTCCACGAAGAGCCCGGCGGCGGCGGAGAGGACGAAGTAGCCGTGGGCCACCCGCTTCCCGAAGAGGCTCTCCTTGGCCGCCACCTCGTCGGTGTGGGCGTAGAAGTGGTCCCAGGAGAGGTGGGCGAAGAGGGCGATGTCCGCCTCCGTCACCGTGCGGCGGTGGGTGAGGAGGGTTTCCCCCACCTCCAGCTCCTCGTAGTGCTTGCGGAAGGGGTGCACCTGGGTGGGACGCTCCGCCCCCCTGGCGTACTCCCCGGTGAGGGCCTGCAGGGTGTGGGGGTCCGCCTGGAGGGCCAGGCGGGCCAGGTGGCGCTTGACGGAAAGAAGCCCTCCCAGCTCCTCCCCGCCTCCTGCCCGTCCGGGTCCCCCGTGGAGGAGGCGGGGCAAGGGGGAGCCGTGGCCGGTGGAGCTGTGGGCATCCCTCTGGTTCAGGACGTGGAGCCGGCCCACCTCCCCGGAAAGCCCCAGGAGGTAGAAGCGGGCCTCCTCGGGGTCGGGGGTGGCCAGGGTGGCGGCCAGCATCCCCCCGCCCATGCGGACCAAACGTAGGGCTTCCTCCCGGTCCCGGTAGGGAAAGAAGGTGGCCACCGGACCAAAGGGCTCCACCCGGTGCAAGGCCTCCCCGTAGGGCTCCTCCGCCAGGAGCAGGGTGGGGGGGAAGAAGGCCCCATCCCGCTTGCCCGGGTGTTGCCAATGGATGCGGGCCCCTCCTGCCAGAAGGGCTTCCACCGCCCGCGCCACCTCCTCCTTCTGCTCCAGGGAGGCCAGGGGGCCCAGGTCCACCCCCTCCTCCCGGGGGTCGCCCAGCCGGAGGCCTTCCAGGTGCCTGCGGGTGGCTTCGAGGAGGGCCTCGAGGCGGTCCTTGGGGGCGAAGACCCGGCGGATGGCGGTGCAGCGCTGCCCCGTTTTGATGGCAAGTTCCTGGGCGATTTCCTGGGCCAGCCGCTGTAGCTCTTCCTCGCCCGCTTCTTCCCCTAAAAGGGCGGCGTTGAGGGAGTCGGTTTCCGCGTTGAAGAGGGCTCCTCTTTCTAGAAAGGCGGGATGGCGGCGGAGGCGGTCGGCGGTGGCCTTGGAGCCCGTGAAGTAGACGCTATCCCGGTGGTCCAGGGCCTCCAGGGCCTCCCCCAGGCCGCCCGCCACGAACTGGAGGCTCCCCTCCGGCAGAAGCCCGGACTCCAGCATGAGGCGCACCAACCCTTCGGCCACGTGGGCCGTGGGGGTGGCGGCCTTGGCCAGGGTGGGCACCCCTGCTAGGAAGGCGGGGGCGAACTTCTCCAAAAGGCCCCAGACGGGGAAGTTGAAGGCGTTGATCTGCACCGTGATCCCGCCCTTGGGCCCCAGGAGGTGGCGCCCCTGGAAGGAGAAGTCCTTGCTCAGGGGAAGGTTTTCCTCCTCGGGGAGGAAGTTGCCTTCGGGGAGCTGCCGGGCCAGGGAACTATAGGCGAAAAGTACCCCAATCCCCCCGTCCACGTCGTACCAGGCGTCCCGCCTCGTCCCCCCGGTGGTGGCGTAGAGGCGGTAGAGCTCTTCCTTCCGCTCGGAAAGATACTGGGCCAAGGCCCGTAGCCGCTGCCCCCGCTCCCTAAAGTCCAGGGCCAGGAGGGCCTTCCCCCCTATCTCCCGCCCCCACTCCACGGCCTCCCGCAGGGGCAAGCCCTCGGAGGTGACGAAGCCCAGCACCTCCCCCGTGGCGGCATCCCGCACCGCCACGCCCTCGCCCATGCCCTCGCGCCACTCTCCCAATAAGTAGCTCTTGATCTTCATCAACCTACCCTCCCGTGGTGACATGTTGGGCCCCGGAGGGACCGGGGCCCTTCCCTGGGGCTTGGTCTAGACGGCCTTGAAAGCTTCAAACACCTCCCCGCAAGCCTGGCACTGGTAGAGCATCTTGCACAAGGTGGCCCCAAAGGCGTTCTTGAGAACCACTTGGCCGCTGCCGCACCGGGGGCAAGGGGGGTCTTCCTGGGCTACCTCGGCCATGGGCAGGGGCAGGGGTGGAGCGATGCCGTAAGCGCGTAGCTTCTCCTTGGCCTCGGCCGCCATGGCCCCGGTGCTCCAGGGGACCCTGGTCTCCACCACCTCCACCTCCTTGGCTCCTGCCCCCCGCAGGGCCTTTTCCATCTCTTCACGGATGAGCCGCAGGGCGGGGCAGCCGGAAAAGGTGGGGCGGAAGCGGACCCTAACCTTTTCCCCTTCCGCTTCTACCCCCAGGACCATCCCCATCTCCACGATGTTGAGGACGGGAATCTCCGGATCCCTGACCCCTTTTAGGGCTTCCCAGTACCGCTCTACCATGCCTTGGCCTCCGGATCCCAGCGGGCCACGGACTGCATCTCCGCCAGGAGGGACCAGAGGTATTCCGTGTGCTCCCGGCGGCTTTTGGGCACGTACCCTCCCTCAGGGGGCCTTAGGCCCGAACGCACCAGGTGGGCGGTCACCTCCTCCAGGTAGGGGGCCTCGAGGGCCTTGAGGTCCGGCACCACCCCTGCCTCCACCAGGGCCTCGTCCCCAGGGAGAGGCTGGAAGAGCTGGTGGACGTAGGGGAAGAGGGTTTCTAAGGCCTCTTGCGTCCGGCGGTGGGATTCCTCCGTACCCTGGCCCAGGCGCTCCACCCAGAGGGAAGAGTGCTTCAGGTGGAACCTTTCCTCCTTCAGGATGCAGCTTGCCGCCTCGGCCAGGGGAGGGTAGGCGCTCTTCGCCGCCTCCTTGAGCCTGAGGTTCTCGTAGGCATCAAAGAGGTACTGCCGCACCATGGTGAAGGCCCAGTCCCCCTTGGGAAGCTCCACCAGGATGGCGTTTTGGAACTCCAGGGGATCGCGGAAGTAGACCAGGCGGTCGGGGTCGGAGCCGTCCAGCTCCTGCCTTAGCTCCAGCCAGAGCTTGGCGTGGCCCAGCTCGTCCTGGGCCAGGTTGGCGATGGCGATGTCCTCCTCGAGGATGGGGGCATGCCCCACCCACTCGGAAAGCCGCTGGGCCAGGACCACCTCATCGTCAGCCCAGGCGGTGAGCCGGGCCACCAGGGCATCCTTCAGGTAGGCCTCAAGCATCCCGGTTCACCTCCACCCCCTTGGCGGTGATGAGCCCGTAGTAGCTTTGCAGCCGGTAGGTCTTCTCCTTGGCCGGGGCGAACCAGCTTTCCACCACTTCCTCCTTGGGTTCGGTCCCCACCACCAGGCGCTCGGGAACCGCCCAGAAGGCCACCCCCTGGGTCTGCAGGAGGGCTTGGGCGATGGCGTCCTCGGGGCCTTGCGCCAGGAAACGGCCCACCAGGTCCCCGTAGACCATGCTCCGGCGGTGGCTCCGCTTGGCGAAGACCCAATAAGGTTCTTCGCTTCCTCCCTCCCTTCTGGTGGGCTTCAGATCCTTTAGGCCCTCCTGGGAAACGTGAAAGAAGGCCTCGGCTGGGGCCACGAAGAGGGCGTAGGCGGCGGGGCGCCGCACGAACACGTGCCGGGCCACGAGGAGGGCGTGCTCGGGGTCTGCGGCGTGTACCGAGCCCACCATCTGCACGGGGGACCTGGGGGTGTCCTGCTTCATCACCTCAAACCGGGGCCACTCGGTTCCCCACATGGTGCCCTCCTAATCCGCGGCCTGGGCCAGGTGGCGCTTGCCGTAGGCCTCGAGGGCCTCCCGCACCCAGCGCCCCTCCTCGTGGGCCTTCCTCCGGGCCGCAAGGCGGTGCCGGTTCATGGGGCCTTCCCCGTTGATCACCTTCCAGAAGTCGTCCCAGGGGATGGGGCCGTGGATCCAGTTGCCAGTCTTCTCGTCGTAGCGGAGGTCGGGGTCGGGGATGGTGAGCCCAGCGTCCAGGAGCTCGGGGACATGCTCGTTCAGGAACTCCTGGCGCACCTGGTCGTTGGTCTTGGTCTTGATGCCCCAGCGGAGGAGAAGGGGGGTGTGGGGGGAGTCGGTGTCGTGGGGCCCGGCCATCATCAGGGTGGGCCACCACCAGCGGTTCAGGGCGTCCTGGACCATCTGGCGCTGCTTCTTGGAGCCCTTGGCGTAGAGGAGGACCGCCTCCTTCCCCTGCTTGTGGTGGAAGGTTTCCTCGGCGCAGATGCGCACCATGGCCCGGGAGTAGGGCCCGTAGGAGCACTGGGCCAGCATGGTCTGGTTCTTGATGGCCATCCCGTCCACCAGCCAGCCGATGATGCCCACATCCGCCCAGGTGAGGGTGGGGTAGTTGAAGATGTTGGAGTACTTGGCCTTGCCGGAAAGAAGGGCCTCCACCATCTCCTCCCGGGTGATCCCTAAGGTTTCGGCGGCGTGGTAGAGGTACTGCCCGTGTCCGGCCTCGTCCTGGACCTTGGCCAGGAGGATGAGCTTGCGCCTCAAGGAGGGGGCCCGGGTGATCCAGGCGCCCTCGGGGAGCATTCCCACCCACTCGCTGTGGGCGTGTTGGGAGATCATGCGGATGAGCTGGCGCCGGTACTCGGCAGGCATCCAGTCCCCGGGCTCGATCTTCTCGCCCCGAGCGATGCGGGCTTCAAACTCCTCAAGCCTTTCCCCGTAGTCGCGATCCTCTGGGTAGCCGATCCTAAGCTGCATCATCCTCGCCTCCTTCCCGCACGCCAAGAGCCCTAAGGACCAGCCTGGCATAGGCCTCCGAGAGTTCCTCTAAGGGCATGGGCCCGTCCGGGCGGTACCACTGGTAGGTCCAGTTGAGAGCCGAAAGCAGAAAGAGGGTGGCCAGGCGCACATCCTCCACTTGGAAGACCCCCTTGTCCACCCCTTCTTGAAGGACCGCCTGCACTCCCGCCTCATAGCGGCGCCTCAGGGCTCTGGCCTCCTCCAAAAGGGGAGGGGAGAGGTGCTTCCACTCGTGGAAGAAAACCGTGGCCCTCGGAAGTTCCTCGGCAATCACCCGCAGGTGGCCCTTGACCAAGGTGCGCACCTTGGCTACCGGGTCGCCCTCGAGGCCCTCCAGCACCGCGAAGAAGCGGGCAGCCGCCTGGCGCACCACGCCCAAGAGGAGCTCCTCTTTGGAGGTGATGTGGGCGTAGAGGCTTCCCCCCTGGAGGTTCAGGCGTTTAGCCAGCTCCCGCATGCTGGTGGCGTGGTAGCCCTTCTGGCTGAAGAGCTGGCCCGCCACGTGGAGGATCTCGTCCCGGCGCTCCATGGCTAACGGATGTTCGTTAGGTTAGCACAAGCAAAGCGAAGGGACAAGTGTCCCGGATCACCGTGCAGCCTCGGTTAGCTTCCTTCTACCGGGTCCCAAGGCAGAGGCAGCCCAGGCCTATTGGACCGGGAGGGTGGAGGTGGTGGAGAGGGAGGCCTGCCGCCTGGCCCTGGAGGAGGCAGGGCGAGGGCTTCTAAGCTTCGTGGACGCTTTTCTCTTGCACCGGGCGGGCCTCGAGGGCCTAGCCACCTTGGACCGGGCCCTAGCCCGCCGGGCGCACGAGGTGCTGCCCCAGGATCCTTATTGAAGCCCCCACAGGATGCCGTTTCAGAGTTCGGGAAGCCTCGAGGCTGCCTCCTTAAGCCTTTCCCGCGAGGCGTGCAGGTATATCTGGGTGGTGGCGATGGACTCGTGGCCCAGGAGGTCCTTCACCGCGTCCAGCTCCACACCCACCTCCACCAGCAAGGTAGCGTAGGCGTGGCGGAGCTTGTGGGGGGTGAAGCGGCGGGGGTCCAGGCCCGCCCTCAGGGCCGCCTCCCGGAACTGGGCTTCCACATACCGGGCGGAGGGCACCCGCCCCCTGCGCTTGCCCTGGAGGAAAGTGAAAACGGGCACATTCCCCTGGACCGGCCCCAGCTCCTGGAGCGCCTCCCGAGCGGTCTTGGAAAGGGGCACCAGCCGCTCCTTGTTGCCCTTGCCCACCACCCGCACCGCCACGGGAACGCCCTTTTCCAGAACCAGGTTGCGGCCCTTCAAAGAAAGGGCCTCGGAGATGCGCAAGCCCGTGCCGTAAAGGAAGCGGGCTAAGGCGCTGAGCATTTTGGCTTCCTTGGCCTCCTGAAAAGCCTCGAGGAAGCGCCGAAGCTCCTCGGGGCTCGGGTGCAGGGGAAGCCTCCGGCCCGCCTTGGGGCGGCCGATGCCCTCGGTGGGGTCTTCCGCCGCCTCGCCCCGCACCTGGGCCAGGTAGCGGTAGTAGCTCCTCAGGGCGGCCAGAAAGCCCTGGACTCGCCTGGCCGCCCAGCGCTCCTGGAGCAGCAGGGCCCGGACTGCCTCGGGGCCCGGCGGGAGGGATTGGGCCTTTAGGAAGCGGAACCAGAAGGCCAGGTCCTGGAGGTAGCGCCGCACCCCCCGGGGGGAGTAGCCCCGCTCCAAAAGGAGGTACTCCGCGTAGGGGGCCAGGTCCTCGAGGGCCTTATCGGGCTTTTTAATGCCGAGGCTTTTCCAAATAACGAGCTGGGACCGGTCTGGGCTCACGGGGGCATTATACATGCGCGAAATGTACCTTTCGCGAATGTACATGCTCTCCGCCTTTGCCGCCAGGGGACAACCTCAGCAGCGCTAACACCATGCCCAGAAACTTCCACAAACGCTTTGAGCTTCTCTTCCTCCTCCTGGACAAGGAGGCCAGGAAGCAGGTCCTCAACGTGCTGAAGCGCCCGGTGCGGGACGACCGCAACCGTTTTCTCCTCACGCCGTCGGGGAAGGTCCGCCGCTGGGGGGTAAGCACGACGCCCAGCGCCTCTGGAACCCTACCTGGGAAGCTTGGACGGGGCAACGTGTGGCCCCAAACCCTGTGCGCCACACCTTTCGGGTACAGGATGCTTTCATGCGCGTCCCCGCGTTGGTCATCAGCTTCGCTTTAGCCCTGGCTCAGGAGTACCGGACCCTTCCCGGAACGCCCACGGGCTGGCCTGAGCTGGACCGGAGCTACGCCCTGGTCTACGAGGCAGAGGCCCCAAAGGCGGTCCTCCTCCTGGTGCCGGGCCTCCTCGGGGGAAGCACCAACTTCGCCCTCCTTGCAGAGCACCTAAGGCGGGAAGCCCCCTGGCTGGAGGTCTGGGCCTGGGAACGGCGGGCCAACGGCTTGGAAGACCGCTGGGGTTTCCTCACGCAAGACCCTACGGCCTACTACCAGGGCCTCCCCGAGCCAGACCTTACCCCTCTGCGTTCCTGGGGGCTGGAGGTGCACCTGAAGGACCTAGACCTGGCGGTGGAGTCCGCCCGGAAAAGGGCCCCCGTGGTCCTGGCGGGCCACTCCTTGGGAGCGAGCCTTGCCACCCTCTACGCCTTCCGCCACGAGGAGAAGCTCAAGGGCCTTATCCTCCTGGACGGAGCCCTCCAACTGCAACCCCTCTCCCGGGAAGCCTTGGAGCAAGGGTACGTCACCCCCTTCGGCCGTTTCCCCGGCCTGGAAGATCTCCTCCAAGGCCGGGCCGACCCCGTTTTCCGCCTCCCCTTCCTCTCCCCCAAGGACCTGGCCCTGGCGGAAGCGGAGGCCTTCCTGGCGGCAAAGCGCCCCCTGGACCCCGTGCCCTACGGCCCCTACCGGGCCACCCGGGAGGCGAGGGCCCTCCTCCGGGTGGACGACCACTATAGCCTCTTTCCCCTCTTCAGCGTGAGCGCAGGCCGGGCCTGGGCCCGGGAAGGGCTCAGCCTTTTGGGGCTCCTGCAAGGGCGGGTGGTTCTCACCGCGCGGGGGCCCAGGAGCCACGTGGTGGAATGGCGGGACACGGGAGAGGCCACGGACCCCAGGGCTTTCCTCCGGGCCTTCGCCCGGCCCGAGACCGGGTTTTCCGAATGGTACTTCCCCTACCGCCTCCTCCTGGAGGTGGCGGGCTACCCCCACGTGGCCCCAGACCTTGGGCCCCGGCCCCTCCCCTACCCCGTCCTGGCCTTGGGAGCAGGGCGAGGGCTGGTGACGCGGCCCGAGGACTTCCACCTGGGGGAGGCCTTTCCCCAAACCCCCGGCTGGGCCCTGGTCCTCCCCGGCCTCACCCACCTGGACCTCCTCACGGAGCGGCAAGGGCGCACCGCTCAGGCCCTCCTGGAATACCTGGCGGGGCGCCCCTAGAGGCGCCCCGCAGGCAACCTCCCCAACCCGGAAGAAGCCCTGGCTACCCTTTCACCGGGGCCCCCACGCGAACCTCGTGCCCGTGAGGTGGCATAAACCCTCAGCCCTTGGCCCCTGCCTTGGCCTCCCTGGAGCCCCGGGAAGCCTCCCGCAGGAGGAACGCGGTCGCGAAGCCCAGGAGGGCGGCGAAAAAGGCCAGCCGCCAACCGTCCAGCACCCCTTGGCCCAGGGTGCCCTGGAGCAGGCTCTTCACGAAGGCCGGGGCCTCGGCCAGGTTGCCCGTGCCCCCGGAGAACCCCCCTGGGCCCCCGGCGGTGAGGGAGGCCAGCTCCTGGCTCCTGCGGGCCAGCAGCACCCCGGAGACCGTGATCCCCGCCGCCGCTCCCAGGCTGCGGGTGAGGGAAACCAGGCTGGAAACCTGCCCCTGGCTCCCCGCCGGGGCTAGGCCCAGGGCCAGGTAGGAAAGGGGCCCCTGGACGAGGCCGAGACCCGTTCCCAGCAGGAAAAGCCCTAGGAGGAGGAGCCACAGGGCGCTGGCCAGGTAGGCCATCACCAGGAGGCCCAGGGCGGTGAGGCCCATCCCCAAGACCACCAGCCGCTTGCCTCCCACCCGGCCCACCATGGCCCCCGCTGCCCCGCTCACCCCACCCAGGGCGAGGGCCAAGGCGTTGAGGATGGCCCCGGAGGCGAAGGGGGAAAGGAAGAAGGCCACCTGGGCGTAAAGGGGGGCGAAGACGATACCCCCCAGGAGGGCGTAGCCCACCAGGGTGGACACCAGCCAAAGGGGCAAGAAGGGGGGCGAAAGGGCCAGGCGCACGTCCAAGAGGGGGGCGGGATGGCGCCTTTCGTAGAGGATCAGGGTCAGCCCCGCCAGCAGGGCCAGGAGGAAGAGGCCGCCGATGCGCGGGGAAAGGAAGCCCAGGTCCTCTAGCCGTTCCAGCCCCTGAATGCCCAAGACCAGGCTCCCGAAGGTAAGGGCCACCAAGGCCCCCCCCACTAGGTCCAGCCGGGCCCGGCCTGTGGGCCGGGGAAGGGCCATGCCCGCCAGGAGTAGCACCCCGAAGATCCCGATGGGCACGTTGATCCAGAACACCCAGTGCCAAGAAGCCCGCTCCACGATGAACCCGCCCAGGTTCGGCCCCAGCACGTTGCCCAAGGCAAAGACCCCCAGGATTTGGCCCAGATAAGCCCCGCGCCGTTCCTCAGGGGCTACCACCCCCACGATGGCCTGGGCCACGGGGAATAGCCCCCCTGCGCCCACCGCCTGGATGACGCGGGCCGCCACCAGCATCTCCAGGCTCTGGGAAAAGGCCGCCAGGGCGCTGCCGCCAGCGAAGAGGGCCATGGAAACCCCGTACACCCGGCCGTAGCCCAAGAGGTCGGAAAGCCTCCCCAGGATGGGCACGGACACCGCGTAGAACACGGAGTAGATGGAGAAGGCCAGGGTGATCCGGTCCACCCCGGTGCCCAGGTCCTCGGCGATGGCCGGCAGGGCCGGGGCCAGGATGGCGTTGTCCAGGGCGCCCATGAAGACGCCCAGCATCAGGGCCAAAAGGAGCCTACCGCTCACGGCTTCACCTCAAAGAGGCTCTGGGGCGGGGGCGTGAGGTCCAGCTTCAGGTACTCCACCTGGGAGAGCACCTTGCCCGAGGGAGAAAGCACCTCGTAGCGGAAGGGCAGGTGCCCCTTGGGGTTCAGGGTGATGCGCCAGGCAGCAGGCTGACGCTCATCCTTGGGGGGCACCCTCTTGGCCAGGAGGAAGCGCCAAAGCCCTCCCTCTTCCTGCACCTCCCGCAGAACATACTCCCGGGCCACGGCCTGGGGCTCGCTAAAGAGAAGCTGTAGGGGATCTTCAGGGGCCGTGGCCTTGCCCTCCTGCCAGGGGCCCTTGGGGCCCTTGCTCCATGCCCGTTGTCCATCGGAGACCAGGGCGCTACCCTTCAGGTACTCGGGGCCCTCCAGCCAGTCGATGCGCACCCAGGGGCGTCGGAAGGCCACCTGGTAGACCACCGGGCCCTGGCGGGCCTGGGCCACATAGCCCGTCACTTTAGCGTGGGCCTCGAGGGCCTTCCACACCTCCTCTGGGCTCAGGGCGAAAGCCAAGCCCCACACCGCCACAAATGCCAAAACTTTCCTCATACCCCACCTGCTCCTTTCGGCAAACCCTTCACGAACACCCGGACCCAGTCCTGCAAAAGCTCCTCCGCACGGTAGCCACCCACGTGCCTTTCCAGCATGTGGGCTCCATGGACCAGGGAACTGAAGAGGGCCGCCAGGGAACGCCCCCGCCCGGGGTAGAGGGCCTCGAAAAAGGCATCCAAGTGGGCCATCTCCCGACGCATGGCCTCCTGGGCGAGGAAGCGGGCTTCCTCCTCCCCTCCCCGCCCTCCATGGGCCGTAACCAGGGCCGCCAGGGGCTCCACCCCTTCGCGGTAGGCCAGGGCGTAGCGGAGGAGGCGCTCCTCCAGGGGTCCTTCCTCCTCCAGGGCCGTCTGGGCCCGGAGGCGAGACTCCTCCAGGAGGGCGGCCAGAAGGGCTTTCTTGCTGGGGAAGTGGTGGTAGAAGGCCCCCTTGGTGAGCCCCAGCTCCGCCGCCAGCTCGTCCAGGCGGGTGGCAGCGTAGCCCCGTTCGGCGAAGGCCCGGCGGGCCGCTTGGAGGATGCGGGACCGGGTGTCCATACCTACCAGTAGGTATGGGTTAGCCCCCAGACACACCAGGAGCCAGCTCACATTTCTCCCCCAGGCCCACGGCCCGCAAAAGAAGCCGGACCGCGCGCAGGCCGGAGAGGGCAGCGGCGGGGACGCTCTGCCCGGGGAAGACCCCCTCCCCCACCCGGAAGACGTTGGGAAAGAGGCGCACCCGGGGAAAGCGGAAGGGATGGGTCTGGGGGTACCCCCCCACCCAGGCCCGCCCGGCGAAGCGGCGGTAGGTGCGGGGGGTAGCGGCGAAAAGGAACTCAGCTTCCCTGAGGCCCGGGAGGAGCGCTTCCCCCAGGGCCAGGGCCCTCTCCTGCCAGTGAGCCTTAAGGGCCCGGTAGGCCTCCGCCTCGAGGCCCTCCCAGGGGGCCAGGGGGGTGTGGAGGGAGAGGGAGAAGACGGTCCTCTCCCCTTCCGGAAAGAGGGAGAGGAAGGCAAAGGGCCGCTCCCGGGCGTTTTGCCGGTAGAAGGGAGGGTCCACCCGGAAGGGCAGAACCCCATAGAGGGCGAAGGCCCCCCAGGCATCCTTGGGCGTTCTTTGGGGAAGGCCCAGGAGGGACTCAGGAGGCACATTGAGGAGGAAAAAGTCCCCGAAGACCACCTCCTTCTCCCCCCGCCTTCTCCCCCCATAGGCCACCTCCACCCCGTAGGCCCGCCCCTCCCGCAGGAGGAGCCGGGTGGCCCGGGCCCGGTAGCGGACCTCCAGGTCCTCCGCCAAAGCCCGGGCCACCCCTCCCACCCCGCCCGGCACCCGCGCCGGCCCCAGGTGGGGCAGGTCCAGGGCCATGGCGGCGTAGAGGGCGTAGGGGTCTTCCGTCTGGGCGGCGATGAGGAGCTGGGCCCGGAAGAAGAGGCGGAAATCGGGGTCTTCCGGGGCTAGGCGGGAGACCCGGCGGAAGAGATCGGGAAGCAAGGGGAGAAGCTCGGGGAAAAGGCGGAGGAGGGCGGGGACCTCCTCCCTCTCCGGGGGCCAGGGGAGCCTGGGGGCCAGTGCCTTTAGCCTCTCGGCCCGCTCCCCCTGCCAGCGCCAGAAGGGGAGGATCTTGGGCCCGAAGAAGTCCCGCTGGGCTTCCCTTTCCGCCTCGCGTCCCACGGGGCGGAGGAGCCTCCCCCGGGGGAGGACCACCTCCATCAGAGGGAAGCCCTCTGGGTAAGGCTCCACGGGGAAGCGCAGGGCTAGGAGGCCTTCCAGGAAGGCCAGGGGGCCCCCAGAGGCGAAGCCCGAGAGGAGGGTGGCCCCCGCGGGGAAGCGGTGGCCCCGGTGCCAGAAATCCCCCGCCAGGCCCCCGGGGTAGGTGTGTGCCTCGAGGACCACCACCTCCAGGCCCGCCTTTTGCAGGAGCCTGGCCGCCACCAACCCGCCGATGCCGGCTCCCACCACCACCGCGCGCACGGGCCCAGGCTAACCGGGAAGGGAGGGCCCGACCTTGGCCCAGGCTAAGATGGGTAAGGGATGCGGCTCGAGGCGGAACGGCTCCTGGCGCAGGCCCGCGAGGACCTGACCACTGCCCGGGTGCTCCTCCAGGGGGAGCGCCACTACGCCGCGGCCTTCTTTGCCCAGCAAGCGGCGGAGAAGGCCCTGAAGGCCCTCCACGTGGAACGCCTGCGCACCCTACCCCGCACCCACGACCTGTTGGCCCTGGCCGAGGCCCTGGGGGCCCCTGAAGGGGTGGTGGAAGGAGCCCGCCTCCTCACCCCGGACTACACGGTGAGCCGCTACCCGGACGCCGCCGGCACCCTGCCTGCCCGGCTTTACGGCAGGGCCCAGGCGGAAGCCCGCCTGCAGGCGGCGGAGGAGGTGCTCACATGGGCGGAGAGGTCGGTTGGGCAAAGCTGAGGGAAGCCCTGGCCCAGGCCCCCCTGCCCATCGCCCTGGCCCTGCTCTTCGGTTCCCGAGCCCGGGGAGAGGCCCTGTTGGACAGCGACTGGGACCTCCTGGTGGTCTCCCCGGCCTTTCGGGGCATGGACTACCTGGAAAGGCTCCTTCTCCTCCACCGCGCCTTGCCCCTCCGCCACGTGGAGTACGTGGCCCTTACCCCGGAGGAATGGGCGGCTCGGCAAGGGGAGGTCGGGGTGGTGGGGGAGGCGGCCCGGGAAGGGATCGTCCTGCTGCAAACCCCCTCCCAGGCCACCCTGCCCCAAGGCCCAATCCCCTAGGCTAGGGGTATGCACGTCCTGGTCACCGGGGCCACGGGGTACGTGGGGGGGAGGCTGGTCCCCCGCCTCCTAGAGGCGGGGCACCGGGTGCGGGTCTTGGTGCGGGACTCCTCCCGTCTGGAGGGCCGCCCCTGGGTGGGGCAGGTGGAGGTGGTGCGGGGGAGCCTCGAGGACCCCACCGCCCTGCGCCAGGCCCTTTCCGGGGTGGAGGCCGCCTACTACCTGGTCCACGCCATGCTCTCCGAGGAGGACTTCCCCCAAGCCGAGGAGCGCTAGGCCCGCACCTTTGCCCATGTGGCCCGGGGTCCCTCGGGCCCACTTCTTTTTGGACTACAAACCCCCCTTGGGGAAAGGGGTAGCTTCCAAGCATGCGGGTTCTGATCCTGGGTGCCACGGGAGGCTTGGGAAGCGCCCTGGCGAGGCATCTGCGGGGGGAGGAGCTCCTCCTTTCGGGAAGGCGGGCGGAGGCCCTGCGGACCCTCGCCGGCGAGGTGGGGGGCAAGGCCCTCCCCGGGGACCTCGAGGACGAGCTGGAGGCCAAGGCCCTTTTGGAGGGAGCAGGCCCTTTAGACCTCCTCCTCCACCCGGTGGGCCGGGCGGGCCGGGCGGGGGTGCGGGAGGCCGGGCGGGACCTTTTGGAAGGGATGCTCTCCGTCCACTTCCTCACCGCCGCCTTCGCCCTCAAGCACGCCCGCTTTCAGCCGGGGGCCAGGGCGGTTTTCTTCGGGGCCTACCCCGCCTACGTGCGGGTGCCGGGCTTCGGGGCCTACGCCGCGGCCAAGGGGGCCCTCGAGGCCTACCTGGAAGCCGCCCGCAAAGAGCTAAAACGGGAGGGGGTCCGCGTGGTTCTGGTGCGGCTCCCCGCGGTGGCCACGGGGCTTTGGGCCCCCCTGGGCGGCCCCCCCAAGGGGGCCCTGGCCCCCGAGGAGGCGGCCAGGCGGGTGCTGGAAGGCGTCCTCAGGGAACCTCCCCCTGAGGTGTTGGAGCTTTAGGCCATGGAGCAGGAAACCCCTCAAGCCCCCTACCGGGCCTTCTTCTACCCCATGCGCCTGGCCCTCTTGTGCGTGGGGGCAAACTTCATGCCCATGGCCTGGTGGACCCCAGTGTCCAAAAAGCCCTTCCGCTTCCTCTTCGCCATGGACCGGGAAAACCACACCCTCACCCTCCTGCGGGAGCTGGGGGAGGCCGCCCTCGCCTTCCTCCCCTGGGAGGCCCGGGGCTGGGTGGTGCGCTCCGGCTACCTCTCGGGGCGGAAGGTGCGCAAGGCGGAAAGGCTGGGGGTGACCCTGCGCCCGGCGAGGAAACTGGAGCACACCCAGGTACCGGAAGGGGCCCTGGCGGTGTACGAGCTCAAGGTGGGCGAGCTTCCCCTGGAAGGCGACCATGCCCTCTTCCTGGGGGACGTGGTCCACGTGGAAGGCTCCCAGGAGGCCAAGGAGCGGCCCATCCTCTTCCTGGGCTTCCGCGACTTCGCCACCCTGGGGGAGCGCTGGAGGTTTAGGCCGTGAGGCGGCTTCTTCCCTTCCTCCTCCCCTTTTTGGCCCTGGCCCAGGCCCCCTACCGGGTGGAGGGGGAGGCCCGCTACCGGGGCTTCTACCCCTTGGGAAGCTGGGAGGGCCGGAACCTCACCGCCCGGGGGGAGGTCTTTTGGAATGGCGAGCAGGCCTCGGGCTGGGTGTGCCTGGAGCAGGCCGCCTGGGACTCGGGGGTAGCCGAGCGGGACAAGAAGGCCCTGGAGATCCTCAAGGCTAAGAGCTACCCTCAGGCCTGCCTCTATCCCCAAAGGGCCCGCTACGAGGGAAGCCGCTTTGTGGTGGAAGGAGAGCTGGAACTGGCGGGCAGGCGCCTGCCGGTGCGCATTGAAGGCGAGCTCCTAGGCCCGCCCGAAAGGGGCCGCTTCCGGGGCGCCTTCCGCACCCGCTTCTCCCATTGGGGCTTGGAACGTCCCCGCTTCCTCTTCCTGGAGGTACGGGATGAGGTGGAGGTCTATATCGAGGCGGAGGTGCGGCGGTGATCCGCCTGGGCTACCCCTGCGAGAACCTGACCCTCAAGGCCAGCACCAACCACACCCTCCGCCTGGCCTCCCTCACCGAGGAAAAGGTGCGGGTCAAGGTGGCGGAAAACTTGAAGGACCTGGAGCGCATCCTGCGCTGGAACGCCGAGGCGGGCTTCCGCCTTTTCCGCATCGGCCAGCACCTCATCCCCTTCGCCTCCCACCCCCTCTTCCCCTACGACTGGGAGAAGGCCCATGGAGAGGAACTTGGGCGGCTTGGGGCCCTCGCCAAAGCCTTGGGCCAGCGGCTTTCCATGCACCCCGGGCAATACGTGAACCCGGGAAGCCCAAGCCCAAAGGTGGTGGAGCGCTCCCTGGCCGAGCTCCGCTACTCGGCCCGGGTGCTGAGCCTCCTGGGTGCGGAGGACGGGGTCTTGGTCCTCCATCTGGGCGGGGTTTACGAGGACCGGGAAAGGGCCCTTAGGCGCTTCGTGGAAAACCTCAGGGGGGAAAGGGAGGTTTTGCGCTTCCTGGCCCTGGAAAACGACGAGCGGCTTTGGGACGCGGAGCAAGTGCTGAAAGCTTCGGAGTTCCTGGGGGTGCCGGTGGTGGTGGACACCCTGCACCATGCCCTAAACCCCGGGCGGCTCTCCCTGGCGGAGGCCCTCCACCTGACCTTCCCCACCTGGCGAGCCAGGCCCAAGGTGCACCTGGCCAGCCAGGACCTCGCAAGGCGCCCCGGGGCCCACGCCTTCTCTGTGGCAGAGAAGGATTGGGAGAGGCTCCTGGCTGCCCTGCCTAGCCCCGCCGATGTGATGGTGGAGGCCAAGGGGAAAGAGCAGGGGCTTCCCCAGGGGGCTAAGGTTCACCTCAACCCCCCAGTAGGTCAGACGGTGGCCCAGCCAGGTGGTAACCCACCCCAGGCCGTGGCGGATGCGTCTCCCCTACCAGGCAAGGGCTAGCCCTTCAGCCCTCGGGTCAGAGGCGGCCAGGAGGGCTTCCCTATGCCGCAGGACCACCTGGCCCCGCCCGAAGAGGCCGTACTCCGCCTCATAACGCACCCGGTGCCCGAGGTCCTTGAGGAAGAGGGCTGTGGCTTGGGGAATGCCGGGCTCCAGCAGCACCTCGTCCCCAACCCGCCCCGGCACCACCTGCCACCGCGGTCGGTCCAAGGCGGCCTGCGGGTTCAGGCCCTGGGCCAGGGCCAGGACCACCTGCACGTGCCCCTGGGGCTGCATGAACCCCCCCATCACCCCAAAAGGCCCCAGCGGCTTCCCCTCCTGGGTGAGGAAGCCGGGGATGATGGTGTGGTAGGGCCGTTTCCCCGGCCCCACCCGGTTGGGATGGCCTTCCTCCAGGGAGAAGCCCAGCCCCCGGTTCTGCAGGGCGATGCCTGTACCCGGGATGAGGACCCCCGAGCCGAAGCCCTGGTAGTTGGACTGGATGAGGGACACCATCACCTCCCCGTCCGCCACCACCAGGTACACGGTTCCCTCCGGCTTAAGCCCCGGGAGGACCTGGGGCAGGGCCCGCTCCCCAATGAGCCTCCGGCGTTCGGCCACATAGTCTGCGGCCAGGAGGGCCTGGGGAGGAAGCTCCAAGAACCTGGGGTCGGCCACGTAGCGGAAGGCGTCCGCCAGGGCCAGGCGCATGGCCTCGATCTGCAGGTGGTAGCCGAAAGGGTCCTCGGGCCTGAGGTCGAACCCCTCCAGGAGGGCCAAGGCTAAGAGGGCGGCGAGGCCTTGGCCGTTGGGGGGAAGCTCGTGCACCGTGAGCCCCCGGTAGGTGTAGGCCAGGGGTTCCACCCATTCGGGGCGGTGGGCCGCCAGATCCTCCCGTGTCAGAAGGCCCCCGGTGGCCTCGCTGAACCCGGCCATGGCTTCCGCCAAGGGGCCCCGGTAGAGGCTTTCCCCGTAGCTTTCCGCGATCTCCCGCAGGGTGCGGGCGTGGAGGGGGCTATGCCATACCTCCCCCGCCCGGGGGGCCCGGCCCCCGGGAAAGAACACTTCCTGGAAGGGGCGGAACTCGGGGCCCTGCAGGGGCAGGTAGACCCCCTCCGCCCGCCGCCAGGCCCGGGCCGTTTCCGGGCCCACGGGGAACCCCTCCTCCGCGTAGCGGACCGCCGGGGCCAGCACCTCGGCGAAGGGAAGCCTCCCCCAGCGCTCGTGCAGGGCCCGCCACCCCGAGACCGCCCCCGGCACCGTCACCGGGAGCCAGCCCCGCTCCGGCATCCCCCCCTCCGGCACCCTTTCCGGGGTAAGGGCCAAAGGGCTCCTCCCCGAGGCGTTCAGGCCGTGCAGCTTCCCGTCCCACACCTGGGCGAAGAGGTCTCCCCCGATGCCGTTGGAGGTGGGTTCCACCACCGTGAGGCAGGCTGCCATGGCGATGGCCGCATCCACGGCGCTTCCGCCTTTAAGGAGCATCTCCATCCCCGCCAGGGCCGCCAGGGGCTGGCTGGTGGCCACCGCGCCCCGCCGGCCCAGCACCACATGGCGGCGGGAGGGGTAGGGGTAGTGGGTGAGGTCCATGAAGCTTACTTTAGCGCTTGTTCCTTTAAGGCAGATCCTGAGGGGCGTTGCTGGGATGTCTCGTGACTTACTTCACGATGCTCTCGCATGTGCCATATCTCCCAGCAGAAGCGCTTGACGAACCCTGGTTCTAAAACTACAGTGAGCTTACCGACCGGTCGGTGAGCTATGCTGACCACGACAAGAGACCGCATCCTCGAGGAGGCCGCAAGGCTCTTCACGCAAAAAGGCTACGAGGCCACCAGCGTCCAGGACCTGGCCGAGGTCCTGGGGCTTTCCAAGGCCGCCCTCTACCACTACTTCCGCAGCAAAGAGGAGATTCTCTACGAGGTGAGCCTCCTGGCCCTGCGGGGCCTAGTGGAGGCCGGGGAAAGGGCCCTCGAGGAGCCCGACCCCAAAAGGGCTCTCCTCGCCTTCATGCAGGGCCACGCCCGCTTCTTTGAGGAGAACTACCCCTTCTTCGTCACCATGCTCCAGGGCATCCAAAGCCTCTCCCCCGAACGGCGGGCCCAGACGGTAGCCCTGCGCGACCGGCACGAGGGCAACCTGCGCCGGATCCTGCGCTGGGGAATGGAGGAAGGGGCCTTCCGCCAGGTGGACGTGGCCCTCGCCGGGCGGGCCATCCTCTCCATGCTCAACTGGATGATCCGCTGGTTCCGGCCCGGGGGGCCCTTGCGCGCGGAGGAGGTGGCCCGGTTCTACTTTGAACTCATCCTAAAGGGGTTAGAAGATGAATCCTCCTGAGCACAAGGAGATCCGTCAACTGGCCCGGCGCTTCCTGGAAGAAGCGGAACCGGCCTTAGCGGAATACGAAGCGAGGGAAGCCTTCCCTTGGCCCCTGGTGCGGCGCATGGGCGAGCTGGGCTTCCTGGGGGTCTTCGTGCCCGAAGAGCTAGGGGGAGCCGGGTTGGACTTCTGGGCTTACATCGCCCTTCTGGAGGAGCTCGGCGGATATGCCTCCTTACGCTCCATCCTCTCGGTGCAACAAAGCCTGGTCCTCACCCCTCTCCTGGCCTACGGCACCCAGGACCAGAAGGAACGGTATGTGCCCAGGTTAGCGCGCGGAGAGGTCCTTGGCGCCTACGGGCTCACGGAGCCCGAAGCCGGGTCGGACGCGGGAAGCCTGCGGACCCGGGCCTACCGGGAAAGGGACCACTATGTACTGGAAGGGCAGAAGACCTTCATCTCCCACGCCAACGTGGCGGAGGTCTTTCTCATTTTTGCTAAAACCGACCCCGAAAAGGGCAACAAGGGCATCACCGCCTTTTTGGCGGAGCGGGAAGACGGCGTGCGCACCACCCCCCTCAAGGGCAAGTTGGGCCTGAAAGCGGCGGATACGGGGATGATCTTCCTGGAGGGGGTGCGCATCCCCAAGGAGCGGGTCCTGGGAGGAGAGGGTGACGGCTTCAAGATCGCCCTTTCCACCCTGGACACGGGGCGCATCTCCCTAGCGGCAGGAGCGGTGGGGTTGATGCAACGGGCCTTGGACCTATCCCTAGCCTACGCCAAGGAAAGGCATCAGTTCGGACGGCCCATCGCTGCCTTCCAACTGGTCCAGGCTCACTTGGCGGAGATGAAGGTGGACCTCGAGGCCAGCCGCCTCCTCACCTACCAAGCGGTGGCCAAGAAGCTACGGGGGGAGAGGTACACCTTGGAGGCCAGCATGGCCAAGCTCTTCGCTTCCGAGGCCGCCAACCGCGTGGCCTACCGGGCCATCCAGGTCCACGGGGGCTACGGCTTCTTCGAGGAGTACGAGGTGGCAAGGCTCTATCGGGACGCCCGCATCCTTACCCTCTACGAGGGAACAAGCGAAATCCAAAAACTGGTGATCGGGGCCCACCTCACGGGGATACGGGCCTTCAGCCACTAGGGAGGTGCGAGGATGCCCATGTACTTCGAGGACTTCCAAGTAGGCCAGCGTTTTACCACCCCAGCCCGCACGGTGACCGAGGCGGACGTGGTGAACTTCGCTGGGGTTTCAGGGGACTACAACCCCATCCACACTGACGCGGAGTTCGCCAAGGACACCCCCTTCGGCCAGCGCATCGCCCACGGGCTTCTGGTCCTGGCCATGCTCACCGGTTTGCGGCAGCGAGGCGGGCACTTTGAGGGAAGTATCCTCGCCTGGATGGAGATCCGGAGCTATAAGTTCCTCAAGCCTGTCTTGATCGGGGACACCATCCGGGGGGAGAGCGAGATCGTGGAGAAGCACGAAACCAGCAAGCCCGACCGGGGGGTGGTGGTCCAGCGGGTCCGGGTCCTCAACCAGCGGGACGAGGTGGTGCAAGAGGGGGAGTTCGTGACCCTGATCCGGAGGCGGCCTTGAGCCCCTTCGCCCGTTGGTTCCAAGCCGAGGTCCGAAGTCGGGAAGGGGGGGAGGCCGAGCTCCTCCTGCCCGTACGGGAGGAGTTCTTGCAGGGCCAAGGCCTGGTGCACGGGGGGATCCTGGCTGCCCTCCTGGACAGCGCCCTTGGCCAGGCGGTGGAGAGCCTGGGGGTCAAGGTGGTCACCGCCGAACTCTCCGTGAACTACCTGAGGCCGGTGCGGGAGGGGGTGCTTTTGGCCCGGGGCTTCGTGGTGCACGCGGGAAAAAGGCTTTTTCACGCTGCAGGAGAAGCCTGGTTGGAGGGGGAGCGGGTGGCCTTCGCCAAGGGCACCTTCTACCGGGTGGACGGGGGGTAAACTGGCCCCCAAAGGAGGCAAAGGATGTTCCCCAGCACCATGATGGACAAGGACCTGAACCTTTGGGACTTCCTGGAGCGGGCGGCGGAGCTTTTCCCTCGGAAGGAGGTGGTTTCCCGCCTCCCCACGGGGGAGATCCACCGCACGGACTACGCCGAGGTCTACCGCCGGGCGCGGCGGCTCATGGGGGGCCTAAAGGCCCTGGGGGTGGGGGTGGGGGACCGGGTGGCCACCTTGGGGTTCAACCACTTCCGGCACCTGGAGGCCTACTTCGCCGTCCCCGGAATGGGGGCAGTGCTCCACACCGCCAACCCCCGCCTCTCCCCCAAGGAGATCGCCTACATCCTGAACCACGCGGAGGATAAGGTGCTCCTCTTTGACCCCCAGCTCCTCCCCTTGGTGGAGACCCTGAGGCCCGAGCTCAAGACCGTGCGCCACCTGGTGGTGATGGACGAGAAGGCGCCGGAAGGGTATCTGGCCTACGAGGAGGTGCTGGGGGAGGAAGTGGACCCGGTGCGGGTGCCCGAGCGGGCCGCCTGCGGCATGGCCTACACCACGGGGACCACTGGCCTTCCCAAGGGGGTGGTCTACAGCCACCGGGCCCTGGTCCTCCACACCCTGGCCGCGGGCCTTCCCGATGGGAGTGGCCTTTCGGAAAAGGACGCGGTCCTCCCCGTGGTCCCCATGTTCCACGTAAACGCCTGGTGCCTGCCCTACGCCGCCACCCTGGTGGGGGCCAAGCAGGTCCTCCCCGGGCCGCGGCTGGACCCCGCCTCCTTGGTGGAGCTTTTTGACGGGGAGGGGGTCACCTTCACCGCTGGGGTGCCCACGGTGTGGCTGGCCCTGGCGGACTACCTGGAGGGCACCGGCCACCGCCTCAAGACCCTGAAGCGCCTGGTGGTGGGGGGTAGCGGCGCCCCGAGAAGCCTGGTGGAACGGTTTGAGCGCATGGGCATCGAGGTGCGCCAGGGCTACGGCCTCACGGAAACCTCCCCGGTGGTGGTGCAGAACTTCGTGAAAAGCCACCTGGAGGACCTGCCCTGGGAAGAGAAGATCGGCCTCAAGGCCAAGACTGGCCTCCCCATCCCCCTGGTGCGCCTACGGGTGGCGGACGACGCGGGCCGCCCCGTGCCCAGGGATGGGAAAGCCATGGGGGAGGTCCAGCTCAAGGGCTCCTGGATCACCGGCGGGTATTACCGGAACGAGGAAGCGAGCCAAAGCGCCCTCACCCCGGACGGCTGGTTCCGCACCGGGGACATCGCCACCTGGGACGAGGAGGGCTACCTGGAGATCAAGGACCGCCTCAAGGACCTCATCAAGTCCGGGGGGGAGTGGATCTCCAGCGTGGACCTGGAAAACGCCCTCATGGGCCACCCCAAGGTGAAGGAGGCGGCGGTGGTGGCTATCCCCCACCCCAAATGGCAGGAAAGGCCCCTGGCGGTGGTGGTGCCCCGGGGGGAAAAGCCTACGGAAGAGGAGCTTAGGGAGCACCTCCTGCGGGCAGGGTTCGCCAAGTGGCAACTCCCCGACGCCTTCGTCTTCGTGGAGGAAATCCCCAGGACCAGCGCGGGCAAGTTCCTCAAGCGGGCCCTGAGGGAGCAGTACAAGGACCTTTTCCAAGGGGGGGGCTGATGTTCCTGGAGCAGTTTCGCCTGGACGGCAAAGTGGCCCTGGTAACCGGGGGGTCCCGGGGGCTGGGCCTCGAGGCCGCCCTGGCCCTCAAGGAGGCCGGGGCTAAGGTGGCGGTCCTGGCCCGGAGGGCCAGCTTCTTCGAGGAAGCCAAAAAGCACTTGGGGGAAGCCCTCTACCTGGAAGGGGATGTCCGGGACGAAGGGCGGCTTCTTGAGGTGGTGGACCAGGTGGAGCGGGAGCTCGGGCCCCTCACCATCCTGGTCAACGCCGCGGGGATCTCCTGGGGTGCCCCCTCCTGGGAAATGCCCGTGGAGAAGGTGCGGGAAGTGCTGGAGGTCAACCTGGTGGGGGCCTTCCTGGCCAGCCGCGCCGCCGCCCGGCGCATGCGGGAGCGGGGCTACGGCAAGATCCTCCACATCGCCTCCGTGGCCGGACTGAAAGGAGAGCCCCCAGAGGTCCTGGACGCGGTGGGCTACGCCGCCTCCAAGGGTGGGGTCATCGCCCTTACCCGGGACCTGGCGGTGAAGTGGGGCCGCTTCGGCATCCGCGTCAACGCCCTGGCCCCGGGCTTCTTCCCCACCCGCATGACGGAAAGGGTCCTCCCCCGGGTGGAGGTCCACCTCCAGGCCACCCTGCCCCTGGGCCGCCCGGGAAGGCCGGGGGAGCTGGGTGGAGCGGTGCTCTTCCTCTGTAGCCCCGCATCAGACTACATCACCGGGACGGTGCTACCCGTGGACGGAGGGGCCACGGCCCTTCGAGGTAAGGGCCCGTGCCTGGAGCCTGCTCCACCAGGTAAGGACAGAGAGGGCATGCGCTCTCGCATGGCGTCCTTACCCCTCTCTTCCACTGCGCCAGCCGGGCATCGCTCTCCTCGCCGCAGGGATGCTCTCCCCTTTAGCCAACCTGGTCCTGGGGCTCTTTGTCCTCCTCACCGTTTACCCCGCCTACCGCCGGGTGGCCTAAGCTATCTGGCCCAACGCTACCTGGGCAAGGGATTCGGTGGCCTCTACGATCCCTTCTCCATCGTCATCCTGTGGCTCGCTGGAGTTGGTACCATGGCCAGTCTTCTCGGGGTCGATCCCAGGTATCTCCCCCGCTTTGGCTTGGCCCCCGAGTGGGCCCGGCAGCAGAGGTCCAGGCTCACAAAAGAAGACCGGAAAGCAGCATAACGTCACTCCCCCCTCATCCTAAAGAGCTTACGACCTCCAGGGTCTTAGCCCCTGGTATAGGATGGCCCCATGCGCCTTATCGGCATCGCCACCCAGTACCGGCAGAGCGAGGTGCTCATGAACCGGAGGTTCTGGGGCCTCCTGGAGTTCTACCTGGAAGCCCTTGCCTCCCAGGGCCTGGCCCATGTCCTCCTGCCGCCGCAGGCACCGGAGGCTTTGGAGCGCATCCTGCCGCATCTGGACGGGCTTCTCCTCCCCGGAGGCGGGGACGTGGACCCGGCCCGCTACGGGGAGGAGCCTCACCCCCGCCTGGGGGAGGTGAGCCCGGAGAGGGACGCCCACGAACTCTTCCTGGCCCGCTACGCCGCGGAGAAGGGCCTCCCGGCCCTGGGCGTATGCCGGGGCATCCAGGTGATGAACGTGGCCCTGGGGGGAACGCTCTACCAGAACCTCGAGGCCCAGGGCTTTACCGAGGTGCAGCACTACCAGAAAAGCTCCCCGCCCGCCCTGGGCCACCTCGTCCGCCAGGTGGCGTCAGGCCCGCTCTCCTGGCTCTTCCCCGAAACTTTCCGCGTGAACTCCTACCACCACCAGGGCCTGAAGGCTCTGGGAAGAGGACTGAAGCCCCTGGCGGTAGCCCCAGACGGGCTGGTGGAAGCCGTGGCCCTGGAGGGGCATCCCCTCTTCCTGGGGGTGCAGTGGCACCCCGAGCTCCTCCGGGAGCACTGGGGCCTTTTTGGCCTCCTGAAGGGGTAGTCGTTCACCACACGTTCACACGGGAGGCCTTCTCCCTTCACCTCTTCCCCCCTACCCTGGGGGCGACCCTGGGAAGGGTCAGAAAGGAGAAGGCCATGAAAGGCAAGGCTTGGTTGGTTCTGGCAGGACTGGTAGCGGTGGGGCTGGCGGTGGCGTATGGACCTCGGGCCGGCTTCGGCGTGGGCACGCCCCAAGCAGGGGTGGTAGCGGGCCTGGCGGGCACCCTCCACGACGAGGCGGCTTCCCTCTTGGGCCTCACCCCGGAGGAGCTGGTGGCCCTGCACCAGCAGGGCAAGACCCTGGCGCAGATCGCCCAGGAGCTGGGGGTGGACCCCGCCAAGCTGGAGGCAGAGCTGGCGCAGGTGCGCAACGCGGCCATTGATGAAGCGGTGAAGGCAGGGGCCCTCACGGAGGCCCAGGCCACCCTGATGAAGACCCGCACCCAGGCCCTGGTCCGGGCCATGCTCCAGCGGGAAATCGGGCCGGTGGCGGGCTTCGTCTACGGCCCGGCTTTCGGCGCCCAGGCCTACGGCCGACGCACCGGCCAGCCCGTGGCCCCCGGGGCGCCCCAGGGACCCGGCTACCCCACCTGCCCCTACTTCCCGCAGGGCGGTAGCTTCGGACCCTTCGGCCCTTGGTGGGGCCGGTGAGCCCCGTTGACCGGGCCTCCCCCTCCGGGGGAGGCCCTTTGCTCTACGCTAAGGGTATGCCGGGGGAGCTGGTGCTGGTGGTGGAGGACGAACCCCAGATTGCGGACACGCTGGAGCGCTACCTGCGGGCGAGCGGCTTCCGCACAGAACGGGCAGGGGACGGGGAAAGGGCCCTGGAACTCTGGCGGCGGGCCCGCCCTGACCTGATCCTTTTGGACCTCATGCTGCCCAAGCTGGACGGCCTCGAGGTCCTGAAGCGCATCCGCCAGGAGGACAAGACCCCCATTCTCATCCTCACCGCTAAGGCAGAGGAGGTGGACCGCCTTTTGGGCTTGGAGCTAGGGGCAGACGACTACGTGGTGAAACCCTTCAGCCCCCGCGAGGTGGTGGCCCGGGTGAAAGCGGTGCTCCGGCGGGCCCAGGGCCTGGTGCGCCCCCCGAGCCACGTGCAGGCCGGGCCCCTGGAGGTGGACCTGGAGGCCTTTAGGGCCCGATGCCACGGGCAAGAGCTGGCCCTCACCCCCTTCCAGGTGCGCCTCCTCTACCACTTCGTGGCCCAGGCGGGGAAGGCCCTGACCCGGGAAGAGGTCTTGGAGGCTTTGGGCACCGAGGCGGACGCGCGCACCGTGGACGCCCACGTGAAGAACCTGCGGGCCCGGCTGGGCCCCTGCGCAGAGCTCCTGGAAACGGTGCGGGGCTACGGCTACCGCTTGAAGGAGGCACCTTGAGCCTGACCGGACGCCTGGCCCTCTCCATGGCCCTGGTGGCCCTCCTGGTGGCGGGCCTTTCCGGGCTTCTGGCCTACCGGGCCGCCTCCGGACACCTGGAGCGCGCCTTCGCCCTAGGCCTCGGCCCAGGCAACCCCCTTGCCCCCCGGCCGGGCCTCAGGGAGCGGCGCATTCTCCAGGAGCTCCGGTCGTCCGTGGCGGTGTCCTCGGGGGCCGCCCTCCTCTTGGGGACGGGAGCAGGTCTTTTCCTGGCCTTGGGGCTGGTCCGGCCCCTGCGGGAGCTCGCCCGCACCGCCGAAGCCTACCGCCGGGGGGACCGCACCCGCCGTGCCCAGGTGCAGGGGCAGGACGAGGTGGCCGCCTTGGCCCAGAGCTTCAACCAGCTTTTGGAGGAGCTTGCCCGCAAGGAGGAGGAGGAAAAGCGGCTTCTAGCGGACATCGCCCACGACCTGCGCACCCCCCTCACCGTCCTGCGGGGAGACCTCGAGGCCCTGGAAGACGGCCTCCTCCCCTGCACCCCAGAGCACCTCCGCCGCCTGCAGGAAGAGGTGCGGCTCCTCGCGCGGCTGGTGGAGGACCTGCGACTCCTCACCCTGGCGGAAAGCGGGGGCCTGCGGCTTACGCCTGAGCCCCTGGACCCCCAGGACCTGGTGCGCGGGGTCCTGGAGGGCTACGCCGGCCAGGCGGCAGCCAAGGGGGTGGCTCTCCAGGTCCTGGGAAGCGCCCCACCCCTCCTTGCGGACCGGGAGGCCCTAAAGCGCGTCCTGCACAACCTCCTGGACAACGCCCTCCGCTATACCCCTCCGGGGGGGCGGGTGGAGGTGTCCTTGGAGACGCAGGGAAGCGAGGTGCGCCTGGCGGTGCGGGACACGGGGCCCGGCCTGAAACCAGGAGAGGAAGAGCGGGTCTTCCAACGCTTCTACCGGGGCGACCCCGCCCGCAGCCGTGGGGGTAGCGGGCTGGGTCTAGCCATCGCCAAGAGCCTGGTGGAGGCCATGGGCGGCCGCGTGCGGGCGGGCAACCACCCCGAGGGGGGAGCCTGGTTCGCCCTCTGGCTCCCCCGGGCCGGGGGCGTTTACGCTCCGTTTACTGCCGAAGCTTAGCCTCGTGGGTGGAGGTGGAGGATGGGTAGAAAGCTCGCCCTCTTCTGGAGCGGCTTGGTCCTTCTGGCCGCCTGTCAGCTGGCGCCGCAAAGCGGAGAGGGGTTCCAGGCCTTGGGGGTGTTGGGGGGCACGCCGGAGCGGCCAACCCTGCTGGGCAAGGTTCTGGACACCGCTGGGGCTAACCTCACTAAGGAAGGGGAGGCCTTCGCCGGAACCCTGCTCCCCGGCATGGTGGTCCAGGTTTCGGGCACAGACCTGGGCTCCACGGTACGGGTGACCAGCCTGGAGGTGCAGGTGGAACTCAAGGGTCCCATCACCTCCCTGGACACCACCGCAGGGACCCTCGAGGTCCTGGGGCAGCGGGTGCTCACCGACGCCAGCACCCGCATCTACCAGAAGGCAGGGAGTACCTACCGCACCTTGCTGCTGGCGGATCTGGCGGTGGGGGACGTGGTGGAGGTCCACGGCACCGCCACGGACTCCGGCGTCCTGGCCACCTACATTGAGCGCTACCCCGCAACCACCCAGGAGGTGGAGCTGGAAGGCCAGGCCACCGACCTGGACTCCACGACCAAGACCTTCCTCCTGAACGGGTACCTGGTGGACTACTCCTGGGCCCGGGTGGAGGGCACGCCCGCAGATGGAGCTTGGGTGGAAGTGAAGGGCATCCTCTCCGGAACCACCATCCAGGCCAGCAAGGTGGAGTTTAAGACTTCGGGGAATAGCAGGTACGGAGCCTCGAGGCGGGTGGAGCTGGAAGGCCCCATCCTCGGGCTCGATCCCGCACAAAAGACCTTCCAGCTCCTTGGCTACACCGTGGACTATAGCGCCGCCAACGTGGTGGGCATCTTGATTGACGGGGCCTATGTGGAGGCCAAGGGCCAGGTGGACGCCAGCGACCCCACCCTCTTCCACGCCCAGCTGGTGAAGGTGAAGTACCCCAGTTCCCGCCCCCCCAAGGCCGACGCCAAGGGGCAGGTCACCGCCATCGACCCTGCTGCCCGCACCTTCGAGCTGGGTTCCCTCCGCTTCTACGTGGACGACCACACCGTCCTCAAGCGGGACGACCCCGACGGCCCCCTTGCGTCTGCGGATATCCGGGTGGGCGATTACGCGGAGGTCTACTACGATCCCACCGCCACTGACGCCGAGGGCCGCTACTACGCGGTGAAGGTGGAGGTGAAGGGCACCGGCAGCGGGGGCGACACCTCCGAGTGGAAAGGCCCGGTGGCCGCCGTGGACCGCACCGCCTACACCTTCCAGCTCCTGGGCTACCTGGTGACCACCACCCCCAGCACCCAGTTTGAGGCCCGCGACCAGCATCTGACCCGGGTAGACTTCTTTACCCTCCTGCGGGAGGGCGACCGGGTGGAGGTCAAGGGCACCCTCTCCGGAACCACCATCCAGGCCAGCAAGGTGGAGCTGAAAGGGCGCTAGAGGAAACCTTTCGGGGGCGGGGCTACTGACCCCGCCCTTCGCTTACGGAAGATTTACGGAGACGCTCTAGCCTAAAGGCGAGGAGGTGGATGAAGATGCGCTGGATGACGCTTCTTCTCACACTGGGATGGGCCTTGGCCACCGGGTACCAGGTGCAAGGGGAAGCCGTGTACGAAGCTCGGGCGCCCCTGGGGTCTTTCCAGGGGGTCAACCCTACCCTGAAGGGGCAGGTGGTCTTTGACCTCACCAAGGGCCAGCTCCAAGGAAGGGTGTGCCTGGATCTCGCCGCCTGGGACTCCAAGGAACCCCTTAGGGACCGCCATACCCGCGACATGTTCCAGGTGGACCGCTATCCCCAGGCCTGCCTCACCGTGGCCGGCTACGACGCGCAAAAGGGTCTGGTGCAGGGCACGCTCAGCCTGCACGGGGTAGAGAAAAAGGTGGCCTGGCCCCTTCGCTACACCCTCGCGGAGGGGGGCAAGCGGGTCAGCTTTGAAGGGGAGTTCGAGCTCCTTCTGAGCGACTACGGGCTGAAGGCCCCCACCTTCATGGGGATGCGGGTGCAAGACCGGGTCATGGTGCGGGTCAAGGGGCACGGGGTGGCCCAGTGAGGCGCCTCGGATGGCTTCTTCTGGTGGGGCTGGCCCTGGCCGGCGAAGGCGAGCGCTACCTCTACGTGCGCTGGGATGCGGAGAAGGGCCAAGCCCTCCTTTCCAACGGCGCGCCGCTGCCGCCAGGGGTGCCCCTCATCCCGGGGCAGTACGTGCAGCTGGAAAAGGGGCGGCTTAAACCCAAGCGGCAATGGCAACCCCCGCAGGACCTGGTGCGGGTGTATACCCCCCGGGAGGTCAGCCGGGTGGTCTTTAGCCACGAGCGCCATTTCGCCGCTCTGGGGGCAAAGGGTAGTACTTGCGAGAGCTGCCATACCGCCTTGGACGAAAACAAAACGTGGAAGAGCCTAGCCCCTACCCCGGCCCTCGAGCCCCACGGGGCCACCTCCCTAGGCCGCTTCTGCGCCACCTGCCACGACGGTAAGACCCGGCCCACCTCCGTGCCAGGAAACCAGAGCCCACTCAGCACCCCCATCTTCACCGCCTTCGGCCGCAAGGGGGAAGCCTCCTGCACCCACTGCCATGCCCCCAAAGACCACGGGCAAGACTTCACCTCTGGTCACGGAGAGCTAGCAGAAGACGGGGGATCGAGGCAGTGCGCTGCCTGCCACCGGGGAGCTTCGGGCCTCACCGCTCAGGAGCGTGCCCTGGTCCAAGCCTTCCAAAGGGCGCAACTGGCCCTGATCCAAAACCCCGAGGACGAAAAGGCCTTTAATGCGGTCCTCCCTGCCAACTTCTGCGCCTACTGCCACGGGCTGGACAGGGAGGCCTGGGGCGGAAAAGACTAATGGCGAAGCCATGGGAGAACTCTTGGAAAAGCGCTTCCCCGACCTGGTGGCCCTCCTGGTAGCCCTGGGCTTCATGACCCTTTTGGCCGAGCTCCTCCTCACCGGGCACACGGAAGGGCTGCAGGTGCTGGCCCCCGTAGCCGCAGGAGTGGGGGCAGGCCTCACAGCCCTAGGGCTTCTGGTACCGCGGCTCCGCCTACCCTCCCTAGCCGCCCTCCTTCTCGTGGGCGCCAGCGGCCTGGTAGGCCTGGTGGTGCACCTGGAGGAGTCCTTGGAAGGGGCGGGCAAGGGCTGGGTGCAGACGGTGGACGAGGAGGGCTACGTGTACCCCGGGTACCCGCAAGAGGCGGGGGGTGGGCAGGCCGGGGAGGAACCTGAGGGGAACCCTCCACCCCTGGCCCCCCTCAGCCTCTCGGGCCTGGGGCTCCTTGGGGCTTTGGCCCTTTATGTGAAGCGGCCATGAGGATCTTGGTGGTGGAGGACGAGGCCGGGATCCGCGAGCCGGTGGTGGCCCTTCTGCGGCGGGAGCGCTACGAGGCCTTGGGCGCCGAAAGCCTGGAGGAAGCTTTCCATTTCCTGGCCGAGGGAGAGCCCGACGTCATTGTTTTGGACGTCATGCTTCCCGAAGGAGAGGACGCCGGCTTCCGCTTCGCCGAGAATCTCCGGCAGTCGGGCTACCGGGGGGCCATCCTCTTCCTCACTGCCCGGGATGCCTTGGAAGACCGGGTGCAGGGCTTGGAGCTGGGCGGGGACGACTACCTGGTCAAGCCCTTCCACCTGGAGGAGCTCCTGGCCCGGGTGCGGGCCCTGGCCCGCCGCAGCGCCGACTTCAAGGGGCGCAGGCTGGAGCGGGGCCCCCTGGCCGTGGACCTGGCCGCCCGGCAGGTCTACTGGGAGGGCCGGGAAGTGGCCCTTTCCCCTAAGGCCTTTGCCCTCCTGGAACTCCTGGCTCTGAACCCAGAAAAAGTCTTTAGCCGGGAAGAGCTCTTGGAAAGGCTTTTTCCTGGGGCAGAAAGCGAGGCAGTGTTGCGGGTGTACGTGCAAAAGCTTCGACAGAAGCTCGCCCCCTGGGTGGTGGAGCGGGTGCCCGGGGGTTACCGCCTGGGGAAGCCATGAGCCTACGCATCCGCCTGGCCTACACCTTCTTCCTCCTCACCTTCGCCAGCGGGCTCCTTTCCCTGGCGGGGGGCTACTTGGTCTTTCGCAACCTGGTGGAGCGGGACATCGCCCAGGACCTAGCGGAGCTTTCCGGGCGTGTGGGTCGCGCCCTCGTCCTCACCCAGGAAGGGCCGCGCCTGGCCGAGGGGGACATCTTCCTCGGCACCCATTATGTCTTCGGGTTCCGGCTCCTGCAGGGGGAGAGGCCTGTGCTGGAGGGAGGATTTGCCCCCGAGGCAAGCGGGACCTGGCGGACCCTGTCCACCTCTTGGCAGGGCTACAACCTAGAGGTGAGCTTGCGGGTGGAGGAGTACCAGCGGGCCCTGAGCGCTTTTCTGCGGGCCGGCCTGAGCCTCCTCTTGCCCCTTTTGTTCCTCGCGGCCCTTTTGGGCTACGCCACGGCCGGGTTCATTACCCGGCCCCTGGAGAGGCTTTCGCAAGCGGTGGAGAGCCTCTCGGCCCTACGTTTTCCCGAGCCCCTCCCCTTGGAGCGTGACCGGGAGCTTGCCCGCCTCACCCGGGGTTTCAACCGCCTGGTGGAAGCGGTGCGCAGTGCCCTGGAACGGGAGCGGCTCTTTACCCGCTACGCCTCCCACGAGCTCCGGATCCCCCTGGCGGTCTTCCGCGCCCAGCTGGATGCAGCCAGGCAGGGCCTGATCCCTTGGGAGGAAGCCCTGCCCCACATGGAGGGGGCTTTGCGCAGGATGGAGGCGGTGCTCCAAGGCCTCCTGGCCCTGGCCCGACCCGAGGAGGGCAACCTGGCCCCCATGGAGCTGGCGGAGTACCTGGAGGCGTCCTTGAAAGATAAGGGGGTCCGCCTGCTTCTGCAGGGCCCGGCCTGGGTTCTGGCCCACCCTTTGCTGGTGGACCGACTCGTGGACAACCTTCTGGCCAACGCCTTCCGCCACGGCGCCCCGCCGGTGGAGGTCCGCCTCTTCCCCAACGGGGACAGTGTGGTGCTGGAGGTGCGGGACCACGGCAAAGGGGTCCGCGAGGAGGACAAGGAGCGCCTCACCCGCCCCTTCTTCCGCGGCCCGGGCGGCCCCGAGGGGCTGGGCCTGGGCCTGGCCCTGGTGGAGCAGGTGGTGCACAGGCTGGGCGGAACGCTGGAATTTGCCAACGCCCACCCGGGCCTGCGGGTCCGGGTACGGCTTCCGCGGAGGGAAGATGCGGCGGCGTGAGGTCTTAGGGCTCCTCCTCTCCCTCCTTTCCGGCGCGGCTCTAGCCGACTCCCAGGAAGGAAAGGAGGGGAAGAAGCGGGAAGAAGGGGAGAAGAAACGCAAGGGGGAGGAGAAGACCTCACCAGGGGCTTCCGAGGGGAAGGAGGACCCGGTGTTCTACGGCCAGGTGGAAGCGGTGCAGGGCACCACCCTTTGGGTGGCCGGCCGCGCCCTTAGGGTGGAATCACCGCTTCTGCCCTACCTGGTCCCGGGCATGGTGGTTCAGGTTAAGGGACCGAGCGTGACCGTGGTGAGCCCTGGGAACTGGGCCTACTACCAAGGCCCGGGGGAGGCCCTGGGCCTGGGGCGGGGCCCCGTGAGGGCCTGGTGGAAGGAGGGAGTCCTGTGGCGGGTCTGGCCAGGCGGCGGCCAGGAAACCCTGGTGGTGGCCCGCTTTGAGCACGGGGTTTGGCTTGGCGTTCCCAAGGGCCTCCCCCTCGGGAAGCCGCCGATAGAGGGCTGGTGGCTGGTCCGGCTGACGGGTAGCAAGGTGAAGGGCCTTGAGCACCTGGGCGACTGACCGGAGAGAAACTACTCCCCCTCCCAAAGCCCTTCCAGGGGCTCCCTTTCCCTCAAGACCTCCCACCCCTCCCCCGTCCAGAGGAGCTCCAGGGGCCTCGGGGTGTCCAGGTAGGTGAGGGCCATGCTGGCCCCGTACGCCCCGGCCTCCAGGAAGGCCAAGGCCTCCTCCTCCTCCGGCATGGGCAGGGGCACGTCCCGGGCCAGGACGTCCCCCGCCTCGCAAGCCGGGCCCGCCAGGTCAAACACCCCCGCCTCACGGCCCTCCCTGGGGTAAAGGGGCAGGACCGGGTGCCGGGCCCCGTAAAGGGCAGGCCGCAGGAGGCTCGTCATCCCCCCGTCCAGGAGGAGGTAGCGCCGCCGGGTGGCCTTCACCCCCACCACCCGCACCACCAGGACCCCAGCCTCCGCCACCAGGTAGCGCCCGGGCTCCAGCCAGACCTCGGCCCCGTAGAGGCGGGCCAGCGCCTCCATGGGCCCGGCCAAAGCCTTCAGGTCCAGGCGGAGGCCGAACCCGCCCCCCAGGTCCAGGACCGCCACCGGCCCCACCTCCGGGCGAAGGGCCTCCAAGACCCGGTAGCCCTGGAGGAAGTCCTCCACCCCCTCGAGGGCCGAGCCCAGGTGGAGGTGGAGGCCAAGAAACCGAAGGCCCTTCTCCCGGGCCAGGCGCACCAGGCGGGGCACCCCCTCGGGAAGCACCCCGAACTGGCTCTCCCCCCTGCCCGTGGCCAGGTGCCCGTGGGTGCGGACGGGGAGGTCGGGGTTCACCCGGAGGAGGACCCTGGCCCCTGGGAGGCGGCGGGCGACCCGCTTTAGATCCCCTTCCGAGTCCAGGACCACCACCGGGGCCCGTTCCCCTAAGGCGGCAAGGGCCGCTTCCGTCTTCACCGGGCCGTTCCAGACCACCCCTTCCGGGGGAAAGCCCGCCCGGTAGGCCCTGAGCACCTCCCCCAGGGAAACCGCCTCCGCCCCCAGGCCCAGGGCCCGAAGCCGCCGGAGAAGCCCCAAGCGGGGGTTGGCCTTGAGGGCGTAGAAGAGCCGGGCGAAGGGGAAGGCTTCCCGCAAGCGGGCCACCTGGGCCGCCACTCGGCCCCAATCGTAGGCGTAGAAGGGGGTGGGGTAGCGCCCTAGGGCCTCCTGGAGAGCTTGGCGGAAGAGGGGGTCCAGCACGGCCTACCCCTTCAGGCTCCCCAGGGTGAGGCCCTGGATGAAGTAGCGCTGGGCCAGGAGGAAGACCAGGATGGGGGGAATGGTACCCAGGGTGAGGCCCGCCATGAGCACCGTCCACTCCGTGGAAAACTGCCCCTGGAAGACCGCCAGGCCCACGGTGAGGGTGCGCATCTCCAAGGAGTTGGTGACGATGAGGGGCCAAAGGAAGCTGTTCCAGCCCGCCAAGAAGGTGAAGGTGCCCAAGGTGGCCAGGGCGGGGGCCGCCAGGGGCAGGGCCACCTTCCAGTACACCTGCCAAGGGCTTGCCCCGTCCACGATGGCCGCCTCCTCCAGCTCCTTGGGCAGGTGCAGGAAGTGCTGGCGCATGAGGAAGATGGCGAAGGCGTCGAAGAGCCCCGGCAGGATCAGGGCGTAGTAGGTGTCCACCCAGCCCAGGTTCCGCATGAGGATGAAGAGGGGGATGATGAGGACGTGCACCGGGATCATGAGGGTGGCCAGGAAGAGGAGGAAAAGCGCCCCTTGAGCACGGAAGCGGAAGCGGGCGAAGGCGTACCCCCCCATGGCCCCGCTGGTCAGGTTCAAGAGGGTGAGGCCCAAGGCCACCACGAGGGAGTTCAGGTACCAGCGGCCAAAGGGCACGCTCGTGAGCACCCGCCCGTAGTTCTCCAGGTGGAGCTCCTTGGGCCAGACCTCCACCGGCAGGTCAAAGACCGCCCCTGGGGCCTTGAGGCTGGTGGACACCATCCAGAAGAAGGGGACCAGCATGGAAAGCCCCCCAAGGAGAAGGAGCAGGTAGACGAAGGCATCCCAAAGCTTCGCCAAAGACTTCATGCTTCCTCCACCACCCAGCGCCGCCTCAGGGTCCACTGCAGGTAGGTGAGGGCAAAGAGGAGCAGGAAGAGCACCCAGGCGATGGCCGAGGCGTAGCCCATCTCAAAGGGGAAGGTGCCGAAGGCCTTGCGGTACAGGTAGAGCATGAGGACGTTGGTGGCGTCCACCGGGCCGCCCCCGGTCATGGTGTAGACCAGGCCGAAGACCTGGAAGCCGCCGATCATGGCGAGAAGGGTGTTGAGGAAGACCGTGGGGGTGAGGAGGGGCAGGACCACGTAGAAAAAGCGCTGGAAGGTGTTGGCCCCGTCCAGGCTGGCGGCCTCCAGGTACTCCTTGTTGATGTTCTGCAACCCTGCCAGGAAGATGAGCATCCTGAGGCCCACCCCTGCCCACACCGCGGCCAGGATCACCCCCCACATGGCCCAGGCGGGATCGGAAAGCCACCCCGGCCCCTCCTGGGCCAGCCACACCGCCCAGCCGGGGGCCTCGAGGCCCAAGAGGGTGAAAAGACCAACCAGCCTCTCCCCTACCCAGCGCAGGAAGAGGTTCACCGGCCCCACGGTGGGGTTCAAAACCCAGCGCCAAAGGAGCCCCACCGCCACCACGCTGGTCACCGTGGGCAGGAGGTAGAGGGTGCGCAAAAACCGCACCCCCGGCCAGGGCCGGTTCAGCCCCAAGGCCAGGAGGAGGGCCAGGACGATCTCCAAGGGCACGGCCACCGCCACGTAGAAAAGGGTGTTCCAAAAGGCCTTGTGGAAGACGGGGTCCGCCAGCAGGCGGCGGTAGTTCTCCAGGCCCACCCAGTTCTCCTGGAAGGTGCGCCAGGTGAGGGGTCGCAGGCCGTCGTACTCCACGAAGGAGAGGAGGAGGCTCGCCAGGATGGGCCCCAGGTTGAAGGCCAGGAAGCCCGCCAGGGAAGGCAGGAGGAAGAGGAGGGGGAAGCGGTGGTAGACGCGCACGGGACCTCCTGGCCTCTTGGGCTAGCGCCGCTTCCTTTCCGCCTGGACCTCGGCCAGGATCTTCTCCACCTGAGGCGCCACCCCGTCCAGGGCGGCCTTGAGGTCGGCCTTGCCCTGCCAGACGGGCTCCAACGCCTTGTTGATCAGCTGCAAGGCCTCGTTCCAGCGCTCAAAGGTCTCCGTGGGACGGGCGGTGCGGTTCACCGTGAGGAAGTACTGCTGGTTCTTGGGCGGGGGCGGCACGAAGAAGTCCTTGAGGTTTTGGATGCTCTTTTCCACGTTCTTCACGTCCACGCCCCGGGCGGGGATGATGAGGCCGGTCTTGGTGAAGATGCGGCTGGCCTCCGGGCCCGCCAGGAAGGAGAGGAGCTTCCAAGCGGCCTCGGGGTTCTTGGTACCCGCGGCCATGACCCAGCCGGAGCCGTCAATATCCACGATGCTCCCCGCCTTGCCCCGGGGGAAGGGCACCACGTCGAAGTCGAACTTGGCCCGGGCCTTCAGGGTGGGCACCCGCCAGCGCCCGTCCACGATCATCCCCGTCTGCCCGTTCAGGAACATGGTAAAGGCGCCCCGGTCCTGGGCCTCCTCCGGGGTGGGGGCCACCCGGTGCTTGTAGCGGAGGTCCAGATAGAACTGGAGGCCCTCCAGGGAAGCCGGGCTATTCAGGAGGAAGCGGGTGTGGTCGGGGCTGTAGAAGCGGCCGCCCGCGGACCAGACCCAGGGCTGCCAAAAGAGATAGAAGGTCTGGAAGGAAACCCCCCACTGCACCCGCTTGCCGTCCTTTTCCACGGTGAGGGCCTTGGCGTAGCGGAGGAAGTCCTCCCAGGTCCAGTCGGGCTTGGGGTCGGGGAGGCCCGCCTTCTTGAGGAGGTCGCGGTTGTAGAACACCACCAGGTTGGACACGTCCCGGGGCAGGCCGTACTGCTTCCCCTCCCACTGGAAGGCCTTGAGGATGCCGGGGAAGATGTCGGCGGTGGGGTACTTATCCCGCTGGATGAAGGCGTCCAGGGGGGCGAGGACACCCCTCGAGGCCATCCCCGGGAAGTCGATGTTGTTGAGGAAGAAGACGTCCGGGGGCGTGCCCGCGGCCATCATGGCGGTGATCTTGGCCAGGTACTCGGCGGAGGGGATGTTGATGTACTCCACCTGGATGCCGGGGTTTTTCTCCTGGAAGACCTTCAGGACCTCCTGGTAGGCCTTGATCTCCTCCTGGCTCCCCCAGCTGGCCAAGACCAGCTTCTGAGCGGAGGCCAGGCCCAAAAGGAGCGCCAAAACGCCAACCAGCCACCTTCTCATGGTTCACCTCCAAAAACCCATTGCCCCGAGGGGGCGTACACCCCCGCGAGGGCCTCCAACGCGGCCCGCACCTGGACCGCGCGGTAGCCATGGGTGGCGAGGTACCCGGTGGGCCTGGGCAGGAAGCGCAGGTCGTCGGGGTTGCCCAGGGCCACCACGTACAGGGGCTTGCCCAAGGCGAAAAGGGCCTGCACCAAGGCCCTCTGCCCCTCCTTGAGGGGGCCGAGCCAGCGGTGGGTGGAGACCACCACCCGCTCTGCCTTCTTGGCCTCCTCCACCGCCTTGGCCACCTCCTGAGGGGAGGGGTCCTCGGAGAGGTTCAGGCCGAAGCTTCCCGGAAGGTACCGGGGCGCGAGGTCGGCCAGGCTGGGCTCGGCCCCGTAGCGCTCGGAGAGCCTCAGGCCCAGGACCAAGGTGCCCCGGCCGGGGATGGGAAGGGGGCCGAAGCGGTGAACCACCCCCCGGCGGGCGGCCTCGAGGGCCAAAGCCTCCTCCTCCTTGGGGGTGAAGGGGCACTCCCCCTTCCCCGCCCGCAGGAGGGCGGCCCGCCGCCTCGCCTCCTCCACCCGGGCGAGGGGGATCTCCTTCCCCAGGGCCTTTTGCAGGCGGGCGTGGACCTCGCGGATGGCCCCCTCCTCCGGCTCCAGGAGGAGGAGGTCAGCCCCCGCCCGCACCGCCTGCACCGCCGCCTCCCCCGCCCCAAAGTGGCGCTTGATGGCCCCCATGGCCATGTCGTCGGTGAGGAGGGCCCCCTGGAAACCCATCTCCTTCCGGAGGAGGCCGGTGAGGATGGCCGGGGAGAGGGTGGCCGGGTACCTGGGGTCCAGGGCGGAGAACACGATGTGGGCGGTCATGAGGGCGGGCATCCCCGCGGCCACGTAGCGGCGGAAGGGCAGGAGCTCCACCCGCTCCAGGGCCTCCTTGGGCTTGTCCACCCGGGGCAGGTCCAGGTGGGAGTCCACCCCCGTATCCCCGTGCCCCGGGAAGTGCTTGCCCACAGGTCTAGCCCCCGAGCGCAAGACCCCCTTGGCAAAGGCCAGGCCCATGCGGGCCACCCGCTCGGGGTCGGCGCCGAAGGAGCGCAGGCCGATGATGGGGTTGTCCGGGTTGACGTTCACGTCCAAAACGGGGGCCAGGTTCACGTCCGCCCCCAGGCGGCGCACCTGGCACCCCAGGGCCCAGCCCACCCGCTCCACCAGGCCCTCGTCCCCGCTGGCGGCAAGGGCCATGGCCGAGGGGAAGCGCACCACCCCTTCCCGGTAGGAGGTGAAGGGCCCCCCCTCCTGGTCCACCAGGAGGAGGAGGTTCGGGTCCAGGGCCCGAAGCCGCCGCACCACCCCTTGGGGGTCGTGGCGCAGGTTGGAGGGGTAGAGGATGACCCCCGCGGGCCGCACCTCGCGGAGGAGCCTTTCCGGCACCTCCTCCCCCCTAAAGCTCACCACCATGAAGGCCCCCGCCTGGGCCGCCGCCATGCCCATCCCCGCAAGCAGCGCCAAGAGCCTCACCTCCCCACCTCCGCCAAGGCTCCCCGCACGCCCTTCGCCTCCAGGAGGGCCAAGGCCTCCCCTGGTTCCAGGCCCAGGGCCACCAGGGCGGCCAAGGCGGGCTCGGGGTAGACCTCGAGGAGCGCCAAGGCCTCCTCCTGACTGACCCCCGAAAGCTCCTGCACCAGGGCCGCCCCCCGGGCCCTAAGCTTGGCGTTTTGCGCCCGCATGCGGGCCATGCGGTTGCCGTAGACCCGGCCCAAAAGGACCATCACCAGGGTGGAGAAGAGGTTCAGGGCCACCTTCTGGGCGGTGCCCGCCCCCAGGCGGGTGCTCCCGGCGATGGGCTCGGGGCCCGTGAGGAGGAGGACCGGGTGGTGGGCCTCCGCCAGCAGGGGGGCCCCAGGGTTGTTGGCCAGGGCCACGGTGAGGGCCCCCCGCGCCTTGGCCCCCCTCAAGACCCCCAGGGTGAAGGGGGTTCTGCCGCTTGCCGCCACCGCCAGGAGGACGTCCCGCTCCCCCAGGGAGCGGCCCAGGGCCAGCCCCCCCTCCAGATCGTCCTCCGCCCCCTCCACCGCCTCCAGGAGGGCCTTTTCCCCGCCGGCCAGGAGGTAGCGCACCCGGCTGAAGCCAAAGGTGGGCCAAAGCTCCACCCCGTCCAGCACCGCCAGCCGGCCGCTGGTGCCCGCCCCGGCGTAGACCAGGTACCCCCCTTGCCGCATGCGGGCGGCGGCCTCCACCGCCGCTTTCTTCAAGGCCGGCAGGGCAGGCCAGAGGGCGGCCACGGCCCGGAGCTGGGCCTCGAGGAGGGCCATGAGCACCTCCTCGGGAGGCCAGAGGTCCAGGTCCTGGTAGCGGCGGGCCACGTCCTCGGTCATACCACCTCCGCGGCCAGGGCGTTCCCCACCGCCCGGCGCAAGGGCACCAGGGAGGGCCGGTGGCGGGTAGGGTGCACGGCGTTGGTGAGGAGGGCCCAGGCGTAGCCCCACTCGGGGTCCACCCACACCCCCACCCCGGTGAAGCCGGTATGGCCAAAAGCCCTCTCGGAAACCAGGCTTCCCCCATGCCATCCCGGGCGCTTCCGCTCCCAGGAGAGGAGCCTTTCCCCGTGGGGCCTTTGCATCTCCTCCAAGGCCGCCCGGGAAAGCCAGGTGCCCTGGAGAATAGCCCCAAGTTCCCCCAAGACCCCCTCCAAGGTGCCGAAGAGCCCCGCGTGCCCCGCCGCTCCCCCCAGGGCAAAGGCGTTCTCGTCGTGGACCTCCCCGCGGAGCACCCGCCCCCGCCAGGGGCAGCGCTCCGTGGCCACGCTCCGCTCCTGGGGAGGGGCGAAGGTTAGCCCTGCGGGCAAGGGGAAGTCCCTTAGGGGCCGCCCCCGCACCCGCTCCAGGAGGAGGCCCAGGAGCATGTACCCGATATCCGAGTATGCGGGCTCGCCCAAAGGCCAAGGGTGCTGCAGGAAGCGGGCCTTGAGGGCTTCCCCCTCCCCCCAGGTGTAGAGGGCCTCCCAGGGGGGCAGGCCGGCAGTGTGGGCCAAAAGAGCGCGCACGCTCACCCCCTTCAGGGGGTGGTCCTTAAGCCAGAGCATCTCCGGAAGGTGCTGGGCCAGGGGGTCGTCCAGGTCCAGAAGCCCTTCCTCCACCGCCTTCAGCACCTCCTTCAGGGTGAACAAGGGCTTGGTGAGGCTCGCCAGGTCAAAGTAGAAGCCCGCCTCGAGGGGCACGGGCTCGGGTTCCCGCTGGGCCAGGCCCAGGTGGAAGGCCTCCCGGCGGCCGTCGGCGAAAACCACGCCGAAGGCCACCCCCGGGACCACGCCCTTCTGCACCGCCTCCTCCAAGAGGGCCTTAACCCGCATGGCCCAGAGTCTACAACGGCCGGGGATTGGCAGGCAAGTGGTATGCTAAGCCCCGTGGTGCGCCCGGCGACCCTAAAGGACCTCCCCTGGATGGTGGCCGTCTTGGACCAACCCTACTTCCGCGCCTATGGCCTCACCCCGGAAGGAGCAAGGCGCCTTCTGGAAAGGGCCCTGAGGGAAGGCGAGGTCTACGGGGTGGGCGAACCCCCCAGGGCCCTGGCCTGGTACTGCCCCAAGGGGGGCTTTGGCCAGGGCTACCTGCGGCTTCTGGCCGTGGCTGAAGGGGCGCAGGGGCAGGGCCTGGGCACAGCCCTGATGGGTTTCCTCCTCCCGCAGGGCCTGCGCTTTGTCCTGGCGGAGAAGGAAAACACCAGGGCCCTAGCCTTTTACGGGCGCTTCGGCTTCCAAGTGGCGGGGGAGCTTCCCGGCTTCGTCCGCCCGGAAAGGACGGAGGTGATCCTGTGGCGGCCTTAGGTCCCAAGTACCTGGAGGTAGCGAGGAAGCTGAGGGAGGCCATCTTTCAGGGGGTGTATGGGGAGGCCCTGCCCCCAGAGCGGGCCTTGGCGGAAACCTTGGGCGTTTCCCGGGACAGCCTGCGCAAGGCCTTGGACCTCCTGGAGGAGGAGGGCTTGGTGGTCCGCAGGCAGGGAAGCGGCACCTTCGTGGCCAAGCGGGCCACCTTCCGCACCCGGCTCCTGGGCTTCAGCGAGGAGATGCGGGCCCTGGCGCTCCAGCCGGAAACCCGGGTGTTGCTAGTGGAAAAAGGCCCCCCCACCCCCGAGGAGGCCATGGCCCTGGCGCTTTCCCCAGGGGAGGGCGTCTTGCGCCTCCTCCGCCTTCGGCTGGCGGACAGGGAGCCCATGGCCCTGGAGCGGGCGGCCCTGCCCCTTTGGGCGTTGGCCGAGGCGCCGCAAGGCTCCTTGTACCAGGCCCTCGAGGCCAAGGGCCTCCGCCCGGTGCGGGCCCTACAGCGCCTCCGGGCCGTGGCCGCCCGGGAGGAGGCCAGGCCCTTAGGGGTGGAGCCCGGGAGCCCCCTCCTCCACCTGGAGCGGGTGAGCTACCTCCCTGACGGCAGACCGGTGGAGTTCGTGAAGAGCTGGTACCGGGCCGACCGGTACGAGCTTTTGGTGGAGCTGGCATGAGGGTCCTGGGCCTCATGTCCGGCACCAGCGCCGACGGGGTGGACCTGGTGCTGGCGGAGTTTAGGGGAAGGCCGCCTCGGGTGGTCCACCGGGTGCTGGAGCACCTCGAGGTCCCCTACCCGGAGGGCTTGCGGAAACGGGTCCTGGCCGCCATGCGCGGGGCGGACACCCGCGAGATCGCCCTCTTGCACCATGACCTGGGGCGCTTCTACCTGGAAGCCGCCCTGCCCTTCCGGGGCAAGGCCGAGCTGGTGGCCCTTTCCGGGCAGACCGTGTGGCACGAGCCTCCCCGGGCCACCTTCCAGCTGGGGGAGCCCAGCCACCTGGCCCTGGGCCTGGGCGTTCCCGTGGTCCATGGCTTCCGGGCAGTGGACCTGGCGGCCGGGGGCCAGGGGGCTCCTTTGGTGGCCTACCCCGACCTCCTCCTCTTTGGGGAGGCGGGCAAGCGGGTGGCGGTGCACAACCTGGGAGGCATCTCCAACCTCACCTTCTTCCAGGACCAGGACCCCCAAACCCTCCTGGCCTTCGACACCGGCCCTGGGGTCTGCCTCTTTGACGAGGCGGTGGAGGCCCTAGGCCTTTCCCTGGAGGAAGCCGTGGCCCTGGCGGAAGGCGCACTGCCCGAGGAGGAGGCCCTTCGCCTCTGGCTTGCCCACCCCTATTTCCACCTCCCCCCGCCCAAGACCACGGGCCGGGAGATCTGGCGCCTTACCGCCCTTAAGCCCCTCCCCCAGGACCCCGCCACCCTGCTCCGCACCCTCTTGGAGCTCACCGCCAGGAGCGTCTTCCTAGCCTACCGGCGCTTCGTGGGAGACGTGGACCGGGTCCTGCTGGCCGGAGGCGGGGCCCGGAACCGGGTTTTGGTGGGGCTTTTGGCCCAGCACCTGCCCGTGGCGGTCATGGAAAACCCCAAGGTGCGCGAGCCCTTGGCCTTTGCCCTTTTGGGCTACCTCCACCGCATCGGCGAGGTCAACGTCCTGGGCCGGGCCACGGGGGGCCGGGACCTCCGCGCGGGGCAGGTGGTGGAACCTTAGGAGGCGCAGATGCTGGAAGGCACCATCCTTACCCCAAGCGGTTTCGTCCGGGGCAGGCTCCACTTCTCCGAGCGGATTGAGGCCATAGAGGAAGCCCCCGTGGAGGGCCCCTACATCCTCCCCGGCTTCCTGGACCTCCACGTCCACGGCGGCGGCGGCCTGGAAGTGATGGGAGGGAGGGAGGGGGTGGAAGCCACCCTCCGCTTCCACCTCCAGCACGGCACCACCGGCCTTTTGGCCACCACCGTCACCGCCCCACTTCCCCAGCTGGAACGGGCCCTCCTGGGCATCCAGGAGGCCATGGCAGGACCTTTGGGGGAAGCCCTCCTTGGCGTCCACCTGGAGGGCCCCTTCATCTCCAAAGACCGCCTGGGTGCCCAGCCCCCCTTCCCCCTCCTCCCCGACCTGGAAACCGCCCAATGGCTCCTCTCCTTGGCCCCGGTGAAGGTCCTCACCCTGGCCCCCGAACTCCCCGGGGCCCTGGACTTCCTCCGCTTCCTGGCCGAGCGCGGGGTGCGCGTCCAGCTGGGCCACACCGCCGCCTCCTATGCCGAGGCGGAAGCCGCGCTGGAGGCCGGTGCCTCCGGCTTCACCCACCTCTACAACGCCATGACCGGCCTCCACCACCGCGAACCCGGCGTGGTGGGCCTGGCCCTGGAACGGGGCACGTGGGCGGAAATCATCCCCGACGGGCTCCACGTGCACCCCGCCGCCCTCAAGCTGGCCCTGAAGAGCATCCCCGGCCTCTACTTCGTCACCGACGCGGTGGCGGCGGCGGGGATGCCGGACGGGGAGTACCCCTTGGGCGCCCACCGGGTGGAAAAGCGGGGCAACGGGGTCTGGCACAGGGGCTCTTTGGCGGGAAGCACCCTCACCATGGACCAGGCCCTCCGGAACCTGGTGGCCTGGGGCATGCCCCTGGAGGAGGCCGCGAGGCGGCTTTCCACCCTTCCTGCCCGATACCTTGGCCTAGGGGACCGGGGGGAGATCACCCCAGGCAAGCGGGCCGACCTGGTGGTCCTGGACGGGGAGCTCAGGGTCCAGGCGGTGTTCCTGGGAGGGAAGCGGGTCTAGCGGCCCCTAGGGTCCAGCACGTCACGGAGCCCATCCCCCAGGAGGTTAAAGGCCAACACCGTGAGCAGGATGCCCACCGCCGGGGCCGTGGCCGCCCAAGGAGCCTCGGCCATGTAGTTGCGGGTTTCCGCCACCATGGCCCCCCACTCCGGAGTAGGGGGCTGAGCGCCGAAGCCGATGAAGGAAAGCCCCGCGGCGGTGAGGATGGCCGCCCCCACCTCGTAGCTGGCCTGCACCAGGACCGGGGTGAGGGCGTTGGGCAGGAGGTGGCGGAGGAGGATCCTTCCCGGACCCGCCCCCAGGGCCCTGGCCGCCTCCACGAACTCCCGCTCCCTTAGGGCCAGCACCTGGGCCCGCACCAGCCTGGCGTAGACCGGCCAGGTGACCAGGGCCACCGCCAGCACGGTGTTGGTCAGGTTGGGCCCCAGGGCGGCGGCGATGGCCATGGCCAGGATGAGGGAGGGAAAGGCGAAAAAGACGTCGGTGAGGCGCATGAGGAGGTTGTCCCACGCCCCGCCCAGCCCTCCCGCCAAGAGGCCCACAGCCGTGCCCAGGAAGCTGGCCAGGAACACCACCCCGAAGCCCACCGCAAGGCTGATCCGGGCCCCATGGACCACCCGCGACCAGACGTCCCGCCCCAGCTGGTCCGTGCCGAGGGGGTGCTCAGGGGAGGGAGGCTTCAGGCGCTGGAGCAGATCTTGTTCCAGAGGATCCTTAGCGAAAAGCGGCCCCAAAAGGGCGAGAAGCCCCAGGGCTAGGAGCAGGATAAGGCCCAACACGGCTCCCGGGTTGCGCAGGAAACGCCGCAAGAGTTTAGGCATAGCGAATCCTCGGGTCCAGAAGGGCGTAGAGGAGGTCCACCAAAAGGTTGAGGAAGGAGTAGACCAAACCCACCAACAGGGTCACCCCCATGACCGCGGGAAAGTCCAGGCTGGTGGCGGATTGGGTCACGTAGCGGCCCAGCCCCGGCCAGGAGAAAATGGTCTCCGTCAAGACTGCTCCCGAGAGCAGTCCCCCCATCAGGCTGCCCAGGAGGGTGAGGACGGGGAGGGCAGCGTTCTTCAGGGCGTGGCGCAGGACCACCTGCCGCTCGGAAAGCCCCTTGGCCCAGGCGGTGCGCACGTAGTCCTGGGAGAGCACCTCCAGCATGGCCGCCCGGGTCATGCGGGCCAGAAGGGCGGCGGAGGCAGAGCCCAGGACGAAGGCGGGGAGGAGGAGGTGGGCAAGCGCGTCCTGGAAAGCCCCCCAGTCCCGGGCCAGAAGGGCATCTAAGGTGGTGAGGCCGGTGACAGGAGGCGGGGGGATGAGGAAAGGGTCCAGCCGCCCGGGGCCGGGCAGAAGCCCCAAACGGCGGTGGAGGAGGTCCAGAAGCAGGATGGCCAGGAAGAAGACGGGGGTGGAGCCTAAGAGGAGGGCCATCAGCCGTACCAGGAGGTCGGGGAGGCGGTTCTGCCTTAGGGCCGCCCACACCCCGGCGGCCAAGCCCAGGAGGACCGCCACCAGGAAAGCGGCCAGGGCCAGCTCCAAAGTGGCGGGGAAAAACTCCTTCAGGTCCTCCGCCACCGGCCTGCCCGTGCGCAGGGAGCGCCCTAAGTCCAGCTGCAGGAGCCTTTGCAGGTAGAGGGCGTACTGCACCAGGATGGGTTTATCCAGACCGTAGCGCTGCCGGAACTCCTGGATCTGCTCCTCCCGGGCGTTTTCCCCGAGGGCGGCCGCCGCCGGGTCTATGGGAATGACCTGGGCGATGAGGAAGGTGATGAAGGTAATCCCCACCCCCACAAAGAGCACCATGAAGAGCCTTCTCAGGATATAGGCGCCCATAAGGGAAACCCGCGGCCTGGGGCCGCGGGCCTCACTATACCCTAAGGGCTAGGGTTGCTTGCTCACCTGCCAAAGGGGCACGGACATCATGGGGTTCTTCAGGAAGCCCTCCACCTTGGCCGAGAGGCCGATGGGCTGGGCGGGCTGGTAAAGGACCACGTAGGGGCCTTCCCGCAGCACCTTCTCCGTGAGGACCTTGTAGAGGGCCTTGCGCTTTTCCGGGTCGGCCTCGAGGGCCGCCTGCCGGGCCAGCTTGGCCGCCACCTCGTCGTTGTAGCCATTGCGCCAGGCCAAAGAGCGGGCGGCGTAATCCGCCCAGGGCGTGGCGTTGCCGTCAGGGTCGGGGAAGTCCGGGCTCCAGCCCGCCAGGACCATCTGGTGGTTCTGGGCCCGGTAGGTGGCGAGCACCTCGGCGTTGGCGATGGCCCGGATCTTGGCCTTCAGGCCTGCCTTGGCCATGTCGGCCTGAAGCTTGGCGGCCACATCGGGGCAGGGCACGCCCCCACCGCAGATGCCGGTGCTGGTGAGAAGCTCAAACTCCAGGCCCTGGGGGTATCCGGCCTCAGCCAGGAGCTTCTTGGCCCGGGCGGGGTCGTACTTGTAGGGGGTAGCGGGGTTATACCCCAAAAGGCCCTTGGGGATAAAGGTCTGGATTTTGGTCGCGTTCCCCTGGAGCAGACCTTGGATGAGCTCGTCCTGGTTCACCGCAAAGCGCACCGCCTCCCGCACCTTAGGGTTGGCGAAGGGGCTTCCCGGCTTCACGTTCATGCCCAGGTACTGCAGGCGCAGGGTTTCCGCCCGCACCACCTTGAACCGGGGGTTGGCGGCGATGGCCCGAAGCCCCTCGGGGGTAAGGCCCTCGGCGATGTCGATCTCCCCAGACTCCAAGGCCGTGCGCAACACGGCGGGCTCCTGGATGTAGCGGAGCACCACCCGCGGCACCTTAGGCTTCACCCGGGCGTAGGGGTTGGCCTCGAGGATCACCTGGTTCCCCCGGTCCCAGCGCACCAGGCGGTAGGGCCCGGACCCGGCGGAGTTGTTGGTGAGGAAGTCCTTGCCGAAGTCACCCCCTTTGGCGTTCTTCTGGGCCTCCTCCGAGTCCACCCCCCCGCCGATGGTAAAGGTGAGGATGGAAAGGAAGGACTGGGGGGAAGCGGTCTTGGGGATGCGCACCTCCACCGTGTAGGGGTCCAGGGCCTTGGTGGCCCCGGGCTTGAGCTGGGAGATCTCGGTGAAGAGGAAGGAGCCGGGGCCCTTCAGGGCCAGGGCCCGCTCAAAGCTAAAGACCACGTCCTTGGCCGTGACCTCCCGTCCGGTGGAGAACCGGCTCCCCTTGCGGAGCTTGAAGGTGAGGATCCAGTCGGTGGTGCCCCTTTCCACCTTCCAGCTCTCCGCCAGCCCCGGGCGCAGGGTGGCAAGGTCGTTGCCCTCAAAGCGCACCAGGGTTTCGTAGAGGTTGTCCGCGATCATCACCCCCGTGAACTCGTAGACCACCTGCGGGTCCAAGGTGATGAGGTCTGTCCAGTCCCCGCCGTAAACCAGGACCTGGGTCCGGTCCTGGGCCCAGGCCAAGCTGAACAGCATCGCCAATGCCAGCAACCCTCGCCTCATAGCGCCTCCTCCTCCGGGCTATAAACCCTTGGGAACAAGGTTACGGGCGCCCCCAAGGCGGGTCAAGGCCCGGCAAGCCCCTTGGGCCGAGCGGCGATGACCCTGGATGTTGTGCCCCAGCCTCTGCGGTCTTGGCCGGGCAAAAAGCCGCGCCTTCCGGCAGTGCAAGCCGCTAGCATAGGGCCATGACCGAGGAACTGCTAAGGCCCGGCTCCCTCTTTCGGGCCCGCGGGCGGGACTACCGCGTGGAGCGCCGGGAAAAGGCGGTCCTCTTCGCCCGGACCGTGGACACCGAGGAAGAAGCCCTCTTCTACCTGCCCCTGGAAGGCCCTTCCCTCGCCCTCACCTCCTTGGGACTCCCCCCCGAGGAACCGGGGGACCCGGCCCTCCACGACCTCCTCCTGCGGGCGGCTGACCTTTCCGCCCTGCACGCGGACGCCCCTTTCTTGGCCCTGCAGCGCTCCCGGGTGGTTCCCGCCAACTACCAGCTGGTGCCCCTGCTCATGGCCCTGCGCCAGCCCAAGGTGCGCCTTCTCATCGCCGACGACGTGGGCCTGGGCAAAACGGTGGAGGCGGGGCTGGTGCTCAAGGAGCTTTGGGTACGGGGCCGGGTGCGCCGGGCCCTGGTCCTGGCCCCAGCCCACCTCGTGGCCCAGTGGGAGGAGGCCCTGCGCCGCTTCTTCCACCTTCCCTTCACAGTGTTCTCGGGAAGCCAGCTCAAGCGGCTGGCCCGCGGGCTACCCCCGGGATCCAACCCGTGGGGCCACTTCCCCCTCATCCTCGCCAGCCTGGACTACGCGAAGCAGGACGGGGTGCGGAACCAAGTCCTGCTGCAGGACTTTGACCTCCTTTTGGTGGACGAGGCCCACCTGGCGGCCCGGCCTCCCACGGAGCGGGGGGCCCAGATGGAGCGCTACCGCCTGGTCCGGGACCTGGCCCGCCGGGTGCCCCACCTTCTCCTCCTCACGGCCACGCCCCACAACGGCTACTCGGAAAGCTTCCTGAGCCTCCTGGAGCACCTGGACGCCGTGGGCCTCGGCCTCTTCAAGGGGGGCGTCCTGGACCGGGAAGTGGCCAAGCGCCACGTGGTGCAACGCCGCAGGCGGGACGTGGAGGAGTGGTTCCGGCGGGAGGGCAAGAAAAGCCCCTTTCCGGAGCGGGAAGCCCGGGAGGAGGGGGTGGAGCCCAGCCGGGCCGAGGCGGAGCTCTTCGAAGCGGTGCGCCGCTACCAGGCGGAGGTGTTTGACCCGGACCCGGAAAAGGTGCCCCTCCTGGGCCGCTGGCTGGCCATGCACCTCATGCGCCGGGCCACCAGCTCCCCCAAGGCCCTGGAAAGGAGCTTGGAGCGGCGGCGCGCCCTGTTGGAAAGCCTCCTCGAGGCCCCAGCCGAGCCCACGGGCGAGGAGGCCGCCGCCCTCTTTGATGCCGCCCCGGAGCGCCTCCTCCCGGAGGAGGCGGAGGCTTCCTTGGAGCTTTCCCTGGCGGACCGGGCGCGGATCGGGGCGGAGCGGGCCTACCTGCTCACCCTGCAAAGCCACCTGAAGGCCAGCCGCAAGGACTCCAAGCTGGAGCGCCTCCTGGCCCTTCTGCAGGACCCCCTGCGCCTGGGACGGGGGCGGACGCTGGTCTTCACCCGTTACCGCGACACCCTGGAGTACTTGGTGGAGAGGCTGGCCAAGGCCCTGCCCCACCCCGTCTTCGGGGTGCACGGGGAGATGAGCGAAAGGGAGCGGGAGGAGGTGCTCCTGGCCTTCGCCCGCCATCCTCGGGCGGTCTTGGTGGCCACGGACGTCTTCTCGGAGGGGTTGAACCTGCAGCACTACGCCGCCCAGCTGGTCCACTACGACCTCCCCTGGAACCCCAACCGCCTGGAGCAGAGGAACGGGCGCATTGACCGCTTTGGCCAGCCCGAACCCGTGGTGCGCATCCGCACCCTGTACTACGAGCGCTCCTTTGACGTGGCGGTCTTCCGCCTCCTCCTGGAGAAGGCGGAGCGCATCCGCCAAGAGCTTGGGGTGGTGCCCGCCTTCTTCGGGGACGAGGCCTACCTGCGGCAGTCCCTCGAGGCCCTTTGGCGCGAGGACTGGCGTTCGGAGCGCCGCTTGCAGACGGGGCTTTTCCAGGAGGAGGCGGAGCCCGAACTCCTGGCGGCCAGGCGGGCGGTGGAGGAGGGCTTCTACGGGCACTCGGAGTTCTCCCTGCCCGACGTGGAGCGGCGCCTTCAGGAGGCCCTGGGCAAAGCGGGGAGCCCGCGGGCCCTGGGGGCTTTCGTCTTGGACGGGCTCCGCTACTTGGGCTGGGAGGTGGAAGGGGAGGACCCGTACCTGGCCCGGCGGGGGCCAGGGGAGGCGGTGCCCGGCCTACCCCCTACCCTCGGCCCCTTCACCTTCCGCCTCGAGGCCCCCTTGGGGGTAGAGGTCCTGGACCTCTCCCACCCGGTGGTGGAGCACCTGGTGGCCCACCTGCGCTTCCGCGCCTACCGCGACCTGGACGGAGCCCGCACCGCCCTCCTCTCTTTCCCCGCCCCGCCCGGAACCCCGCCCGTGGCCTTCTACCACTTCCGGGCCCGGTTTCTGGGCCCCGACGGGGAGGCCTTGGAAAGCCTCTACCGCAAGGCCCTGCGCTTGCTGGACGGGGCCCTCCTGCCCGAGGCAGAGGCCGAGGCCCTATGGGCCTCGAGGCGGAAACAGGCCCCCCTCCTCTCCCAGGAGCAGGGGCGGCTTCTGGCCCGCCGGGCCCTGAGCCTGGACCTCGAGGCCCTGGGCCAGGCCGGGGCGGAAGAAGCCCTGGCCCGGCTCAAGGCGGAGCGGGAGGCCCTGAAGCGGGACCTGGCCAGGGCCTACGGCGGCCTTCCCGAGGCCTTCCAGGGCCTGGACCGGGTGGAGCTCCTGGGCCACGAGCTTCTGGCGGTGAGCCTTCTGGCTCCCGGGGGGGTGTGAATGTTCTATGCCCTTCGCGTTTCCGGCGGGCTCCTGACGGAGGAGTTCTTACAGGAGCTGGCCCGGCCCGAGGCCCTTAGGGAGCTGGGCCTGACCCAGGAGGCCCTCCAAGACCGCTTCCTGACCCTTCTCGGCCTGTACGAGCGGCTCAAGCCCCTCTACGGGCTCACCGATATCCGCCGGGCCCGGGAAGCCTGGCTCCTGCCCTTCTTCCGCGCCCTGGGGTACGAGCCCGTCTACAACCGGAGCCCCTTGCGGATAGGGGACCTGGCCTTTCCCATCAGCCACCTGGCCGGGGAGGACGAGGAGGCCCCGCCCCTCCACCTGGTGGCCCAGGACCTGGACCTCAAGCCCGCCCGGCGGGAGAAGAGCCCTCAAGGGCTTCTCCAGGCCTACCTGAACGCCCACCCCCAAAAGGACTGGGGCGTGCTGGCCGCCCCCTGGGAGGTGCGGCTCCTCAGGAAGTACTTCCACGTATCCGCCCCAGGCTACGTGGCCTTCAACCTGGTGGAGCTCTTTGAGGCCCCCCGGGACGCCGCCTTGCGGGAGTTCCAGGTGCTTTACCTCCTCCTCCACCCCAGCCGCTTCCGCCGGGGCAAGGACGGCAAGACCCCCCTGGACCGGTACTGGGACCGGGCCCGGGAGGTGGGCACCCGGGCCAAGGAAGCCCTGCGCAAGGGGGTGGTGCAGGCCCTCGAGGTCCTGGGCAACGCCTTCCTCACCGAGGAGCTCCGGCGGGAGCTGGAAGAGCCGGAAAAGCTTGCCGCCTACCACCGGGAGCTCCTGCGCCTGGTCTACCGCCTGCTTTTCCTGCTCTACGCGGAGGCCCGGGGGCTGATCCCGCAGAAGGCGGCGCTTTCCTGGGTCTACGAAAGGGAATACAGCCTCACCGCCCTTCGGGAGAGGGCCCTGCGCCAAGAGCCCTTCCGGGAGGACCGGCACACAGACCTTTGGGAAAGGCTCCTCCTCACCTTCCGCCTGGTCCACGAAGGGGACGAGGACCTGGGGGTGCCCGCCCTCAACGGGGAGCTTTTCCATCCCCAGGGGCTTCCCCTCCTGACCGGGGGGGTCTTGGACCCGGCGGAGCGGCCCCGATACCCAAACCTCCCCCGGCCCAGCAACGCCGCCCTTCTGGAGGCGGTGCGCCTCCTGGCCTTCGTGGAGCGGGACGGGGCTTTGGACCGCATCAACTTCCGGGACCTCGAGGTGGAGGAGCTGGGGCACGTGTACGAGGGGGTTCTGGCCCTGGCCCCCCGCCTGGTGGAAGGCCGCTACACCCTGGAAAGCCACCTCCTGGAGCGGAAGACCACGGGAAGCTACTACACCCCCCGGGAGCTGGTGCAGCTGGTCCTTCAGGAGAGCCTGGCCCCGGTGGTGGAGGAGCGCCTGCAGAAGGCGGGCCCCGACCCCAAGGCCCAGGAGGAAGCCCTCCTCTCCCTCAAGGTGCTGGACCCGGCCATGGGTTCGGGGGCTTTTCTCATCTCGGCCCTGGAGTACCTTTCCGAAAAGCTTTTGGAGGTGCGGGGGATGAACCCCCAGGAGGACCCCGAAGCCCTGTACGAGGCCCGGCACCTGGTGGCTGCCCGTTGCCTCTACGGCGTGGACAAAAACCCCATGGCGGTGGAGCTGGCCAAGCTCTCCCTCTGGGTGGCCGCCGCCGCCAGGGGCAAGCCCCTTTCCTTCCTGGACCACCACCTGAAGGTGGGCAACTCCCTGGTGGGGGCCCCGGAGGACTTCCTGGCCCGGGGGCTTTCCCGGGAGGCCTACAAGCGGGAAGGGGTGGCCAAGGAAGCCCTACAAGGCCTGGCCTTTGGGCCGGGGCCGGGGGGGCTTTTCCTCTCCCCTCCCTCTCCCCCGCCCCTGGACTTTGAAGAAGTGCGCGTGGAGGATGTGGAGGCCAAGCGGGCCCGCTACCGGGCTTGGCGGGAAAGCGACGGGGTGCGGCGCCTCGAGGTCCTGGCGGACTACTGGACCGCCGCCTTCTTCCTGGAGCCCGGGCCTGGGGTGCGCCTGCCCGACGCCCAGGGGCTCCACTGGCTGGCCCAGCAGGAGGGGGCAAGCCTGGAAATGCTTCGGCAAAGCTCCTACCTGCCCCCAGCCACCCTGGCGGCCATAGAGGCCGCCAAAGCCCGCCACCGCTTCTTCCACTGGTGGCTGGAGTTCCCCGAGGTGTTCCAGAAGGGGGGCTTTGACGTGGTGCTGGGGAACCCGCCGTGGGAGGTGCTGGAGCCCAAGGAGGAGGAGTTTTTCCAAATACACGACCCCAAGATCGCCGCTCTGCCTGGGAACAAGCGCAAGGAGGCCATCGCCCGCTTAGAGCGGGAAAACCCAAGCCTCTTTCGGCTTTGGCGGGAGCATGTCCGTGAGATAAACAGTCAGGTAGCCTTCATCAGGTTTTCCGGGCGCTTCCCCTTGATGGCACAGGGGGACGCCAACACGTACCGCTACTTCGCCGAGCTGGCCCGCTCCCTGCGCTCCCCTGCGGGGCGGGTGGGCATGGTGCTTCCCACGGGCATCGCCACGGACGACTCCAACAAAGAGTTCTTCGCCGACCTGGTGGAGAGGGGGGAGCTGGCGGCCCTGCTGGATTTTGAGAACCGGAAGAAGCTCTTCCCTGCTGTAGTCAGCCTCCAAAAGTTTTCTGTTTTCGTCCTCCAGGGGCCCCAGGCGGGAGGGCAGGAGGCCAAGCTGGCCTTCTTCCTCACCCGGCCTGAACAGGCAAGGGATGAAGTCCGTATCCTCTCCCTGAGCCCGGAGGACTTCCGGCTCCTCAACCCCAACACCCGCACCTGCCCCGTCTTCCGCACCCGCCAGGATGCGGAGCTCACCAAGGCCATCTACCGCCGGGTGCCCGTGCTGTGGCGGGAGAGCCCGGGGGAGAACCCCTGGGGGGTGCGGTTCCTTGCCCTGTTCCACATGTCCAACGACTCCGCCCTCTTCCGGGAGCGGGGGGCCCTCGAGGGCCAAGGCTTCACCCTGGCGGGCAACCGCTTCGTGCGGGGGGAAGAGGTCTACCTGCCCCTCTACGAGGCCAAGATGGTGTGGCACTACGACCACCGCTTCGCCACCTACGAGGAGGGGGAGACCCGCGACCTGGCCCCGGAGGAACACCAAGACCCCGCCCGCCTGCCCCTCCCCCGCTACTGGGTGAGGCGGGAGGAGGTGGAGGAGCGCCTGGTGAAGCGGGACAGAAACGGGGGCGAGGTGTGGCGGTGGGGGCGGGGGTGGCTTTTGGGGTTTAGGGATATCACCAACGCCACGAATGAGCGCACCGCCATCTTCGCTTTCGTTCCGAGAGTGGGGGTGGGACATACGGCCCCCCTGCTCCTCACACCCCTAGCCCCCACCCTGCTTCTGGCTCTTGCGGCAAACCTCAACAGCCTAGTGCTGGACTTTGTTGCTCGGCAAAAAGTGGGCGGCACCCACCTCACCTTCCACCTCCTCAAGCAGTTCCCCGTCCTCCCCCCTGACCGCTACACCCAGGCCGACCTCCTCTTCCTGGTTCCCCGCATCCTGGCAGACTTGACCGGTATACCCCTTTTGGGGTAGATGGTTCTCCATGACCCTGCGCGAAGCCCTA
>NZ_JAKEDT010000040.1 GCF_021462525.1 Thermus caliditerrae
CCCGCCACTGGGGGGCCTGCTGGAGGAGGGGGAGGAGGCCCTGCTCCTCGAGGAGGTGGGCCAGCAGGGCCCCGGGCCTGCGGATTCCCCCCTTCCTGGAGCCCCAAAGGGCGGTGAGGACGGCCTCCCGGACGCGCTCAATGGCCCAGGCCACCAGGTCCAGGGCCCCTTCCCACATCCCGTAGAGCTCCGCCCTCAGGGCCCCCCAGATCACCCAGGCGTAGAAGCGGACGCTGCCGGGGTCCTTGAACTCGTGGGCCAGGCCGAGGGCGATTTTTGCGACCAGGAGCCGCTTTTCCTGGGCTTTGGCCGCCCGCAGGCTGACCCTGAGAGAGTGTATATCTAACGCGGTTTCGCTTCGCTCACCCGGGGATAACGCGAACCCCAGTAGAAACTCCAGGGCCTCGAGGTCCTCCTTAGGGGACCTTTTCTTACACTCTCTCAGAGCCAGCTTTGCCGCTCGCCAAGCCGTTTTCCCCTCCTTGATGTCCCCCTCCAGGTCCCGCCAAGGATGGGTGAAGTCCTCCCGCTCCAGCCGGGGGCGGCGGGAGCGGTGGGGCAGCCGCACCGCGTACACCGCCCCAGCCGTGTAGATCCCAGACCGCCCCTTCACCGTCGCCGGGGTCATCCAAGCCCGCCGCACCACCAGGCCCCGCTCCTTCAGCTCCACCAGGGCCCGGTACAGGGTGGCCTCGCTCACCCCAAGGGCCAGGGCCAACGCCCGGTTCACCCCAAAGACCGTCACCTGGCTCAGGTTCTTGGGGATCGGCCGGTCCCCAAGCCGCCGGGTGAGGAGCTCCAGCCCCGCGGCCAGCAGGAGCCGGTAGGCCCCTTGGGCCGTGGGGCTCAGGCCCTCCACCGCCTCGGGGTGGGCCTTCAGGGCCTGATCCACCAGCTGGAACACCGAGGGCCGCCGCTCGATGGGCGGCACTTCCCCGGGCGCCGGACGGGCCAGGGCCTCCCGCACAGCCCGCTTCAGCTCAGCCTCCGCCTCCCTGGGAGCCGGGGGCGCCGGGGGCGGGGGAGGAGGAGCCTGGGGGTCTTCCTCCCCCGGCAGGCCCTCCAGAAGCCTCAGGTAGAGGGGGGGGAGCTCCTCCCCCTTCGCCCGCTTCCTCCGGGCCAGGGCCTCCAGGAAGGCCCGGCCCGCCGCCGAGATGCCTGCTTGAGCTTCTGGTTTTTGATATCCGCTTCCTTTAACTTCCTCCGGGGTCATAAACCCCTCCCTTTTTTTCGCGTGGGGGACGGCTCTCCCCCGCGCACCCGATAGGTGCCTCTTGCCGTTCCCGCTGGGAGGGGGTAGGCTAGGTGCAAGAGGAATCCCGCAAAGAGTTTGGTGTTGGCTTTCCCCTCCCTAGGGGTGCCTCTTCTTTGGTCCTCACGCGGCCCTGCCGCCTTGGGCCCCAGGGGGGCCCGGTCTTCCCATTGCCCGCCATTATACCGGGCCCAGAGAGGCAAGGGGGTCTGGCCGCATCCGGGAACCATTCCCTAACCCTTACCACCCCCAAGGAAGAAGGTCAATATGCTCAACACAGGCATACCAACAGGCGTGATGGAGTTCACTTGAAAAGCTCCCGCGCGCACTGTAGTAGCCCAGAGAAGGGAAAAAGGGACCTCTATAATGTCCAGCGAGATGGCCGCAAAAGGGGGCAAAGTTCGCAGATCGCTTGCAATTTCCGATGGGCAAGGGCACTCTCCGGGACCGCGCAGGAGAAGGCCTCTGGTGGGCTCTGATGGGCGGGTGGACCTCGAGGCCGTCCGCCTCTTCCTCCAGGCCGGGCGCTACGCGGAAGCCGAGGCCGCCCTGGACCGGGACCCGAGGCCGGAAGATCCCGAGTGGCTCCGGCTCAAGGGCTGGGCCCGCTGGCACCTGGGGGAGGAGGCGGGGCTGGCCCTGGTGGAGCGGGCGGCGAGGCGGGCGCGGGAGGGGGCGGGGTGGGTTTGGCAGGACCTGGGAGCCCTGCTCTTCCGGGCGGGGCGGTGGCGGGAGGCGGAGGAGGCCCTGAAGAGGGCCCTGGACCACTTCCTGGCGGAGGAAGACCACCTGGGCCGGGCGTGGGCCCTGCACGGCCTGGGGGTGGCGGCCCTGCACCGGGGGGAGCTGGGATGGGCCCTGCGGCGGGCGGAGGAAGCCTGGGCCCTGGTGCGGGCCAAGGCCCTGGGGAGCTTCCGCAACCGGGTGCTGGTCCTGCTCTCCTCCGTCCACCGGGCCAGGGGGGAGCTGAGGGAGGCCCTCTTCCGGGCCCGGCAGGCGGCGGAGGGCAGGCTGGACCCCGACGACCGGGCGGTGGCCCTGCGGGCCCTGGGCACCGCCCTGCGCCTTTCGGGGCGGCCGGCCCAGGGAAGGGAGCGCCTCGAGGAGGCCCTGAAGGCGTCCGGGGAGGGGGCCAGGCGGGGGGCGGCCCTGGCGGAGCTGGCCGCCTGCCACCTCTCCCTCGGCTGGCGGAGGGAGGCCCGGCGGACGGCGGGGGAGGCTTTGGGCCTGCTGGACACCCACGCCCCGGCCAGGGCCCGGCTTCTGGTGGTCCTGGCGGAGCTGGCCCGGAGGGAAGAGCCGGGGGAGGGAAGCGGGAGCCTAGGGCTTCTGGAGGAAGCCCTGGCCATAGGCCCCTACCCGCTCATGGAGGAGGCCCTGGCCTTTCCCGACCTCTTCGCCCTGGCGGAGGCCCGCGGGCTCCGGCTCCCCAGGACCCGGCGGGCCCCGGAGAGGCCCAAGGTGCGCCTGGAGGAGCGGGAGAGGCGGCTCTGGG
>NZ_JAKEDT010000041.1 GCF_021462525.1 Thermus caliditerrae
CCGCCATACCGTGGTGCGGTCCACCCCTAGGTGCTGGGCGACCATCTCCACGGGCAGGTGGAAGACCACTACCCCGGTCCTCCGGGCCATCCGCCTGGTCCGGGCTATCCCCCGGGCTATCCGGTAGAGGAGGGTGGCCAGGCGCAGGGGTCCACCCCGTGCAACAGTCAGTATCCAACGGGGTTCGTGAGATGCTGGGGGGGCCCCAACGCCCTCCACCCTAGAGGTCCTCGAGGGGACCTCTACCCTAGGAGCATCCTCTATGACTGTTGCACGCTCCTGGACGCTAGAGGTTTGATTTTCCCCCCTAGTCCCCCTCTCCTCCTGGACCCCTGCCTCCTCCCGGGCAAGGAGGCCCAGGGTCCGGGCCAACCGCACCGCCGCAGGTCCCAGGCGCTTGAGGTTTTGGGCTTTCTTATCGGCTTCGTTCATAAGGGCCTTCCCTTTTCGGAGGCCCTGGACTACGCTGAGGATGCCCGGTCCTGGCGTAGTCCAGGGCTTTTTCTTTTCTCCCCTCTTTTAAGCGCTCCCGACCCCTTTTGGCAAGTCCAAGCTGTGGCAAGAGTCGAGAAAAGCCGTTCAGAAGCCCATTGGCGGTCAAATGATGGCCGCCTAGGGCTTGACAGATTCGTACATGTCCACAATAATAAACGTGTACGTAGAGGTAGACATGTAGGTCTACCTCTGAAGCGAGGAGGTGCGCGATGGTTGACCCGCAAACGGTTACTTCCCCCAAGGCCCGTTGGAAGTTGGTCTGCCTTCTCTACAACGAGGGAAAAGGAGGCTACTCCGTGGCTCTGGGTCTGTGGGACGATGAGCCCGCTTTGGGCCTTCGCTACAACGGTGACGAGGACCCCTCCGACAAGGGCTCTCCCATCGTGAGGGGTAAACCCGCCTGGTTCATCGTTAAGGGCAGTGAGCTTCAAAAGCATATCTTTAAAGCCCTCTTGAAAGTGGCGGAAGTGAACCAGAATTGCTTAGGAAAAGCCAAGAGCCTTCTCTAGGCAGGTCCCATCTCCCCCCGGGGGCTTTCCCCCGGGGGGAACCTCTGAAGGGGGGATCATAAAAAGGGTCGGGTGTTTTTGCCGATAAACGCACGCAATCGCACGTAGTTTGCTTTACCTATAGAGGTTCCTTATAGGGACGCGTATAGGGGCCCCTAGGGGGACTATGGGGAGCTGGCACAAACGCGAAAGTGTTCTTTCGCGTTACGCCCTGAGCCTGCTAGCCAGGAGGGCTCCTGGCCGCCTAGCCCATCCCTCCCGCATGTCTACCTGCACCCTCTGGATGGCGTTTAGGAGCGCCCAGGGGTTGAGTTCTCCCCGCACCACCTTCCACAGGAGCCCGGCGTAGTACCTCCGGTTTCCGTAGTCCCGCAGGAGGCCTTCCAGGTGCTCCGCTATGGCGGTGATGAGCCCGGGGAGTTGCCCCTTCTCGGCCTCCTGGAGGTACGGGATGGCCCAGGGGCCTACTGCCCCCTCAGGGGCAGGGGCCCCGGGCCCTCTACGGGCCCCTAGGGCCCATAGGAGCAGGGTCTTGAAGTCGGGTCGCACCCTCCTCCAGGCCCAGGCCGTAGCCCCCTGTCGGATGTCCTCCTCCAGGTTCCGCC
>NZ_JAKEDT010000042.1 GCF_021462525.1 Thermus caliditerrae
TCGTAACAAGGTAGCTGTACCGGAAGGTGCGGCTGGATCACCTCCTTTCTAAGGAGTACCTAAGCCCGTTCCCGTGCTTTCAAGTCCACCGGGCCTTTCGGCGCAGGAACCCCCCGTTAGGGGGGTTTTTCCTTTTCCTGGGGTTAGGGTCTGGCCCCCTACACAGGGGGCCAGGAAGAGTCCAAGAGGGCGCGGCCAGGCTTCGCCTGGCCTTAGAACCCGCGGACGTTCAGGAAAGGTTCCGGGTGCGGGTGCCCGGAGGAGTTGTTCCAGGTGGCGGTGCTCTCGGCGTTTTGCAGCAGGGCCTGCTTCACCTGGGCGGGGGAGTAGCTGGGGTAGCGGGAGAGGACCAGGGCGGCGGCTCCGGCCACGTGAGGGGTGGCCATGGAGGTGCCGCTGATGGTGTTGTAGGCGCTCGTGGAGGTGTGCCAGGTGGAGAGCACGGACACGCCGGGGGCGGCGATGTCCACGTCGGGGCCATAGTTGGACCAGGAGGGCCAGTCGTCCTGGCTGTTGGTGGCGCTTACGGTGATGACCTCGTCGTAGGCGGCGGGGGTGTGGTTGGCGGCGTTGTCGCCCTCATTGCCGGCGGCCACCACCACGGTGATCTTGTAGTCGCACACCGCCTTTTGGATGACGTTGTGGAAGGCGTTGGTGGAGCGAACGGCGGGGCAGTACTGGCCGTCCTGGTCGTCGGTGCCGCTTCCCCCGAGGCTCATGTTGACCACCTTGGGCTTTCCCCCATTGTTGTGGGCGATGACCCAGTTGAGGCCCTGGACGATGCCGCTAATGGAGCCCGAGCCCGAGCCGGAGAGGACCTTTACCGCCCAAAGCTCGGCGGCGGGGGCCACGCCCAAGACGCCCACGCTGTTGTTTGCCGCGGCGATGGTGCCCGCCACGTGGGTGCCGTGGCCGTTGTCGTCGTCGTAGGCCGTGCGGCACTTACCCCGGCACTTCACCACCGCATACCCCCCCACCAGGTTGGTGAGGTCCTCGTGGCCTACCTTGATGCCGGTGTCCACCACGTACACGGACACGCCCGCCCCTTTGGCGGTGGTGGTGGGGGCACCGATGCGGTCCACGCCCCAGGGGACGGTCTGGGCGTAGGCCTTGACCTCTTGGTCCGGGGTTAGGGCGTAAACCCGGGGGTCCTGGGCCAGGCGCCGGGCTTGGGCGGGGGTGAGGTTGCGGAGAATGACGGCCCCCAAGGCCTCGAGGCGGTCTTCGGCGGGGATGTTGAGGCCAAGTTCCCGTTCTAGGGCGGAAAGCTTTTCGCTGAAGCGGGCGGCCAGGGGGGCCAGGCCCCCGTGGGGCCCGCCGGGCTCCAGGATGGCGATGTAGGTCTGGGTGGGGACCCAGGCGGCCTGCGGTTCCACCCGTGCCTGCTGCTGGCAGGCGGCCAGGACCAGTAGGGCCGAGACGAGAAGCAGTCTTTTCATACCACCTCCTGCAGGTACGCCTGCCACCTTACGGCTTGGGCAGGCTAGGCGTCAAGCCCTATAGTCAGGGCTTTACCCAAAACTCCTTCCTCGCCCTCCCTTAGCCTGCTTCAAGAGTTCTTGGGTGACTT
>NZ_JAKEDT010000044.1 GCF_021462525.1 Thermus caliditerrae
CCCCCGTCACACTGGTGTGATGGTCGGTATGGGACAAAAGGACTCCTACGTAGGTGATGAGGCTCAATCCAAGAGAGGTATCCTCACCCTCAAGTACCCCATTGAGCACGGAATCGTGACCAACTGGGACGATATGGAGAAGATCTGGCATCACACCTTCTACAACGAGCTCCGTGTTGCCCCTGAGGAGCACCCCGTCTTGTTGACTGAGGCCCCCTTGAACCCCAAGGCCAACAGAGAGAAGATGACNCTGGTGTGATGGTTGGTATGGGACAAAAGGACTCCTACGTTGGTGATGAGGCCCAATCCAAGAGAGGTATCCTCACCCTCAAGTACCCCATTGAGCACGGAATCGTGACCAACTGGGATGATATGGAGAAGATCTGGCATCACACCTTCTACAACGAGCTCCGTGTTGCTCCTGAGGAGCACCCCGTCTTGTTGACTGAGGCCCCCTTGAACCCCAAGGCCAACAGAGAGAAGATGACTCAAATCATGTTCGAGACCTTCAACACCCCCGCCATGTACGTTGCCATCCAAGCCGTGTTGTCCCTCTATGCCTCCGGACGTACCACCGGTATTGTCATGGACTCTGGTGATGGTGTCTCCCACACTGTCCCCATCTATGAGGGATATGCCCTCCCCCACGCCATTCTCCGTTTGGATTTGGCTGGACGGTATCGTCATGGACTCTGGTGATGGTGTCTCCCACACTGTCCCCATCTATGAGGGATATGCTCTCCCCCACGCCATCCTCCGTTTGGATTTGGCTGGACGTGACTTGACTGACTACCTCATGAAGATCCTCACAGAGCGTGGATACTCTTTCACCACCACCGCTGAGCGTGAGATTGTCCGTGACATCAAGGAGAAGCTCGCCTACGTCGCCCTCGACTTCGAGCAAGAGATGCAAACCGCTGCCTCTTCCTCCGCCCTCGAGAAGTCCTATGAGCTTCCCGACGGACAAGTCATCACCATCGGAAACGAGCGTTTCCGTTGCCCTGAGGCTCTCTTCCAACCCTCTTTCTTGGGTATGGAATCCGCTGGAATCCACGAGACCACCTACAACTCCATCATGAAGTGTGATGTTGATATCAGAAAGGACTTGTACGGAAACGTCGTCCTCTCTGGAGGAACAACCATGTTCCCCGGTATTGCTGACCGCATGCAAAAGGAGCTTACTGCCCTCGCTCCCTCCACCATGAAGATTAAGATCATCGCTCCCCCCGAGAGAAAATACTCTGTCTGGATCGGTGGATCCATTCTCGCTTCTTTGTCCACTTTCCAACAAATGTGGATTTCCAAGGAGGAGTATGATGAGTCAGGTCCCTCAATTGTCCACAGAA
>NZ_JAKEDT010000045.1 GCF_021462525.1 Thermus caliditerrae
ATGGCCAAGGGCGAGTTTATCCGTACGAAGCCTCACGTGAACGTGGGGACGATTGGGCACGTGGACCACGGGAAGACGACGCTGACGGCGGCGTTGACGTTTGTAGCGGCGGCGGAGAACCCGAATGTAGAGGTTAAGGACTACGGGGAGATTGATAAGGCGCCGGAGGAGCGTGCGCGTGGGATTACGATCAACACGGCGCACGTGGAGTACGAGACGGCGAAGCGGCACTACTCGCACGTGGACTGCCCGGGCCACGCGGACTACATCAAGAACATGATCACGGGTGCGGCACAGATGGACGGGGCGATTTTGGTGGTATCGGCGGCGGACGGGCCGATGCCGCAGACGCGGGAGCACATTTTGCTGGCCCGTCAGGTGGGGGTGCCGTACATTGTGGTGTTCATGAACAAGGTGGACATGGTGGACGATCCCGAGCTGTTGGACCTGGTGGAGATGGAGGTTCGGGATCTTTTGAACCAGTACGAGTTTCCTGGGGACGAGGTGCCGGTGGTGCGCGGGAGCGCGTTGCTGGCGCTGGAGCAGATGCACAAGAATCCCCAGACGAAGCGCGGGGAGAACGAGTGGGTGGATAGGATTTGGGAGTTGCTGGACGCGATTGACGAGTACGTACCGACGCCGGTGCGGGACGTGGACAAGCCGTTCTTGATGCCGGTGGAGGACGTGTTTACGATTACGGGGCGCGGGACGGTGGCGACTGGGAGGATTGAGCGGGGCAAGGTGAAGGTTGGGGACGAGGTGGAGATTGTGGGCCTTGCTCCGGAGACGCGGAAGACGGTGGTGACTGGGGTGGAGATGCACCGGAAGACTTTGCAGGAGGGGATAGCTGGGGACAACGTAGGTCTTTTGTTGCGTGGTGTAGGCCGGGACGAGGTGGAGCGGGGGCAGGTGCTGGCGAAGCCTGGGAGCATTACGCCGCACACGAAGTTTGAGGCTTCGGTGTACGTGCTGAAGAAGGAGGAGGGTGGGCGGCACACGGGGTTTTTTTCTGGGTACCGGCCGCAGTTTTACTTTCGGACGACGGATGTGACTGGGGTGGTGGAGTTGCCCCAGGGGGTGGAGATGGTGATGCCTGGGGACAACGTGACGTTTACGGTGGAGCTGATCAAGCCGGTGGCGTTGGAGGAGGGCTTGCGGTTTGCCATCCGGGAGGGTGGGCGGACCGTGGGCGCCGGCGTGGTCACCAAGATCCTGGAGTGAG
>NZ_JAKEDT010000005.1 GCF_021462525.1 Thermus caliditerrae
ATAGGGCTTCGCGCAGGGTCATGGAGAACCATCTACCCCAAAAGGGGTATACCGGTCAAGTCTGGGAGCGGTATAGTCTTTTCCCGGGGGTAAGGGGTCTTTCCATAAGCATCCTTTTATCCCGGGCCTCCCGGATGCCGCTTGTGCCTGGCTTCACGGCCCCTTACCCTGGAGGGAACCATGACCGAGACCAAGGACCTCACCGCCCTTTCGGTGAACGCCATCCGCTTCCTGGCCATCGACGCGGTGGAAAAGGCCAAAAGCGGCCACCCCGGCATGCCCATGGCCATGGCCCCCCTGGCTTACCTGCTCTTCCGGGAGGCCATGCGCCACAACCCCCAAGACCCCACCTGGCCCAACCGGGACCGCTTCGTCCTCTCCGCCGGGCACGGCTCCATGCTCCTTTACGCCACCCTCCACCTCACGGGCTATGACCTCCCCCTGGAAGAGCTCAAACGCTTCCGCCAGTGGGGCTCCAGGACCCCGGGCCACCCCGAGTACGGCCACACCCCGGGGGTGGAGGTGACCACCGGCCCCTTGGGGCAGGGCATCTCCACCGCGGTGGGCATGGCTTTGGCGGAGAGGAAGCTGGCCGCGGAGTTCAACCGCCCAGGGTACGAGGTGGTGGACCACTACACCTACGTTTTGGCCTCGGATGGGGATCTGATGGAGGGGGTTTCCGGGGAGGCCAGCTCCTTGGCCGGCCACTGGAAGCTTTCTAAGCTCATCGTTTTCTGGGACGACAACCGCATCTCCATCGACGGTTCCACCGACCTAGCCTTCAGCGAGGACGTCCTGGCCCGCTACCGGGCTTACGGCTGGCAGACCCTCCGGGTGGAGGACGCCAACGACCTGGCGGCGTTGCGCCACGCCCTCCACCTGGCCCAGCTGGACGAAAGGCCCTCCCTCATCGCCGTGCGCAGCCACATCGGCTTTGGCTCTCCCAAGCAGGACTCCCACAAGGCCCACGGGGAGCCCCTGGGCCCAGAGGCGGTGGAAGCTACCCGGAGGAACCTGGGCTGGCTCTACGCCCCCTTTGAGGTGCCGGAAGAGGTGTACCGGCACATGGACATGCGGGAGAAGGGGAGGGCCTGGCAGGAGGCCTGGGAGAGGGTCCTCGAGGCCTACGCCCGCGAGTACCCTGACCTTCACGCCGAACTCCTCCGCCGCCTGAAGGGGGACCTTCCCTCCCTCCCAAAGGAGCCTCCTGTCTTTGAGAAGCCGGTAGCCACCCGGGCGGCCAGCGGCAAGGCCCTGGACGCCATCGCCCCCGGGATGCCGGAGCTTCTGGGGGGAAGCGCCGACCTCACCCCTTCCAACAACACCCAGGCCCAGGGGATGCAGGACTTTACCCCGGAGAACCCCACGGGCCGCTACCTGCACTTCGGGGTGCGGGAGCACGGCATGGGCGCCATCCTGAACGGGCTCAACCTGCACGGGGGCTACCGGGCTTACGGGGGCACCTTCCTGGTCTTCTCCGACTACATGCGCCCCGCCATCCGCCTGGCGGCCCTCATGGGTACCCCTACGGTCTTCGTCTTCACCCACGACACCATCGCCCTGGGGGAGGACGGTCCCACCCACCAGCCCGTGGAGCACCTCATGAGCCTCCGGGCCATGCCGGGCCTTTGGGTGATCCGCCCCGCCGACGCCTACGAAACCTTCTACGCCTGGCAGGTGGCCTTGAAGCGGAAGGAAGGCCCTACCGCCCTCATCCTCACCCGGCAGGCGGTGCCCCTTCTCACCCCGGAGAAGGCGAGGGGGCTCCTCCGGGGCGGCTACGTGCTGGAGGATGCGGAAAGGCCCGAAGGGGTGATCGTGGCCACGGGAAGCGAGGTGCACCTGGCCTTGAAGGCCAAAGCCCTCTTGGCGGAAAAGGGCCGCCGGGTGCGGGTGGTGAGCCTGCCCTCCTTTGAGCTCTTTGAGGCCCAGCCCGAGGCGTACCGGAAGGAGGTGCTTCCCCAAGGCCTCCCCACCCTGGCGGTGGAGGCAGGGGCGACTTTGGGCTGGGAGCGCTACGCCCAGAAGGTGGTGGGCCTGGACCGCTTCGGGGCCAGCGCCCCTTACCCCGAGGTCTACGAGAAGCTGGGCTTTACCCCGGAGCGGGTGGCGGAGGCCTTGGAAGAGCTCCTATGAGGTTTCGGGTGGACCCGCTTCCCCGCCCCGGTGCTTACGGGGGCGCGGCCATCGTGGTGGATGTCATCCGGGCCACCACCACCGCCGCCCTCTACCTCAAGGCTGGGGCCACTGCCCTGGTTTTGGCCCGGGGAGTGGAGGCCGCCCGGGCCTTGCGCCAGGATGGGGAAATCCTGGCCGGGGAGGTGGGAGGGCTTCCCCCAGAGGGGTTTGACCTGGGCAACTCCCCCCGGGAGGTGGATGGGGTGGTGGGTAAGGTCGTGGTCATGGCCACCACTAACGGCACCCGGGCCGTCCACGCTGCCATGGGAGCCAGGTGGATCCTTTTGGGGTCCTTGCAAAACGCCCGCGCGGTGGCGGAAAGAGCGGTGGCAACGGGAGAGGAGGTCCACCTGGTCTGCGCGGGCAAGGAGGGTCAGGTGGCCCTGGACGATCTCTACGCCGCTGGGGTCATAGGCAGGCACCTCCAGGCCCTAGGGTTTTCCCCCGAGGGGGAGATGGCCCACCTGGCCCTCTGCCTTGCGGTAAACCGGCCCCTTCCGGTCCTTTCCGTGAGCGAAGCCGCCCAAGCCCTGGTGCGGGTGGGCTTGGGGGAGGATGTGGCCGAGTGCGCCCGTGTGGACGTGCATGGGGTTGTCCCGCGCTTCTTGGGGATGCGGGGTGAGGGCATGGTCTTTGGAGGTTAGGGGGAGGGATGCTGGCCACCTTGCGGGAGGTTTTGCCGGAAAAGGGCCGGGCGGTGGGGGCCTTTGACGTGGTGGGCCTGGAGTGGGCGGAGGCCATCCTGGAGGGAGCGGAAACCCTCGGCCTTCCCGTCATCCTCAGCGTGGCCCCCCACCTGGGGGGGCTATCTTTAAGGGCCCTGGCTCCTGGGCTTAGGGTTTTGGCGGAAGAGGCCGGGGTGCCCGTGGCCCTGCACCTGGACCATGGGGAAAACCTGAGGGAGGTGGTGGAAGCCTTAAGGCTCGGGTTTACCAGCGTGATGCTGGATGGAAGCCACCTGCCCCTTCAGGAGAACATCCACTTGACCCGCCTGGCGGTGGAGGTGGCCCGGGCCTATGGGGCCACGGTGGAAGGGGAGGTGGGGGCGGTGCCGGGAGGCTACGGGGGGGAGGTTTCCCAGGAACCGGTGGCCTACACGGTTCCCGTGGAAGCCAGGCGCTACCTGGAGGAAACCGGGGTGGATGCTTTGGCGGTATCCATCGGCACCCGCCACGGCCTGCACAAGGGGCCGGTGCGCCTGAACCTGCCCCTTTTGGAGGAGCTGGGCCAGCTTCCCGTGCCCCTGGTCTTCCACGGGGCCTCGGGCCTGAGCCCGGAGGCGTACCGGGCCTTGGTGGCGAGGGGGATTCGCAAGATCAACCTGTACGCCGACCTGGCCCTCGAGGCGGCCTCGGTTCTCAGGAAGGTGGAAGCGGAAGACTACCTGGGCCTGATGGCGGCCATGAAGGAGGGCCTCAAGGATTTGGCCATGGCCCGGATGCGCCTATGGTGGGGAAGCTGAGGGCCCTTCTTTGGGATTTGGATGGCACCTTAGCGGAAACCGAGGAACTCCACCGGGAGGCCTTCAACCGGGCCTTTGCCCACTTTGGCCTTCCCCTTTACTGGGACCAGGAAACCTACGCCCGCCTCCTTTGGACCACAGGGGGCAAGGAGCGCCTGAAGCGGGCCCTAGAGGAAACGCCCGGGGCGCCCTCGCTTTCTTGGGAGGAGATCGACGAGTTCCACGGGTACAAGACGGACCTCTACTTGCAACTTTTGCGGGAGGAAGGGATTGTGTTGCGCCCGGGGGTGCGCCGCCTCCTTGCTGAGGCCCGGGAAGCGGGGGTAGCCCTGGTCCTTTGCACCACTACCAGCCCGGAAAACGCCGAGGCCTTCTTGGAGGGCGCGGGGCTTAGGGGGTGGTTTTCCTTGGTCCTGGCGGGGGATGTGGTGCCAAGGAAAAAACCAGATCCCAGCATCTACCTCTTGGCCCAGGAGCGCTTGGGTCTAAAACCCCAGGAGGGGGTGGTGGTGGAAGATTCCCGCAATGGCCTCTTGAGCGCCTTAGGGGTTGGTTTCCCTGTGATCGCTACCCCAAGCCTCTACACCCTGGACCAGGACTACCGGGAAGCCGCTGTGTTGCTCCCCCACCTGGGGGAACCGGGGAATCCGGCGCCTGTGCTTCAAGGACCAAGGGCGGGGGAGAGGGTGGTGGTGGACCTTTGCTACCTGGAGGCGGTGAGAACGTGGTGGAGCACCTGATACTCTTCAACGCGGAGGCGAGCCCTGAGGAGGTGCGGGGGATGGTGCGGAAAGCCCAGGAGGTCCTCCTAAAGATCCCCGGGGTTTGCGGGTTGCGCTATGGGGAGGCCCTTTCCAAGGGCGCCCGTTACCGCTATTGGCTCTCCATTCTCTTTGAGGGACCGGAGGTGGTTCCCTTCTACCGGGATCACCCCTTGCATGTGGAGTTCGCAGACACGGTCTTTCGTCCCATGGCCCAGGACCGGATCACCACCGATTATCTGGTGTTGACGGAGGTGTTATGCGGCAAATGACCCACCGGGAGGCGGAGGCCAGGGCGCTTAGGATTCTGGTGGACGGCTTGGGAGAAGGCTTGGTCTTGGAAGGGGAAGGAGGCTACTATGCCCTTTACTACCTTTACGCCTGGTACGGGCGCAAGGCCCCGGACCCGGACGAAACCCCAGACTGGGTGGAGGGGCCAAAGCCTTCTCCCGAGGGGTTCCGTAGCCCCTACGATCAGGCCCGATGGTTGGAGGACAACGGGTATGCTTCATTCATCAATGAGTCTAAATAGGAGGCGCGCATGGACTACTCCGAAATGCCCTACCAAGAGGCCAAAAGGCGGGCAGTGAAGGTGCTGGAAGATGGCTATGGGGACGCCGTGGTCTTGAAGGATGACCATGGCTACTGGGCTCTTTACTACCTCTATGGTTTCCAGTCCCCACCCCCCGGGGCCTTGCCCCACTGGATGGAGGGGCCTTTCCCCGAAGAAGGGGGCATTCGCTCCCCCTACCAGATGCAAAAGTTTTTGGAGGAGCAAGGGGAGTTCACGTACCTCAATGACGTAGACTAGCCCTGTGAAGCGGGACGCCTTCCGGGTTCTCCAGGTTACGGAAACTGTTATTTACCTCTTCGCGGGCTTCCTCATCGCCGCCGGGGCGGCGGTCTTGCTCCTTTCCACCATGGTGGAAGGGATGCGCCACCTCTTAGATGGAGGGTACAGCGAGGTGGCCTTGGCCCTCCTGGACAGGATACTTCTGGCCATGATGCTGGCCGAGATACTCTATACCTTGTTGCGCTTTGCCCGGGAAGGGACCATAGAAGCCGTTCCCTTCTTGGTCATCGGCATCATCGCCGCGGTGCGCCGGGTCTTGGTCCTCACCGCGGAGGCGGTGGAGAAGTTCGACCTGGCGGACCCCGCTTTCCTGGCGGTGTTGGCTGAACTTGGCCTCTTGGCTTTCCTGGTGGTGGCCTTCGCCCTGGCCATCCGCCTGGTCAGGCCTTCAGCAGGTCAATGAGGGCTTGGGCCGCCGGGTTGGCTACCGCCTTGGGGTGCACCAGCCAGAAGTAGCGCCGTATCTCTCCCACGGGCTCGGAGAGGCGCAAGGCCCGGAGGTTGCCCACCTTCAGGTTGGGCTGGACCACCACCCGGCTCACGATCCCCACCCCGGCCCCTGCCAGCACTAGGCGCTTGGTGACCTCGTTGTTGTCGGTGTAGAAGATGGGGTTGAGCTCCAGCCCCGCCTGTTCAAAGGCCCGCTCCAAAGCCCGCCAGGTCATGGAGCCGGGCTTGCGCACGATCAGGGTTTCCTGGGTGAGCCAATCCGGGGGTATGGTTTCCCGCTTAGCCCAGGGGTGTTCCGGGGGCACGATGAGGACCAGCTCGTCCTCGTAAAAGAGGTGGCGCTCGTACCCCTCCCAGTGCTCCACCCCTTCCAGGACGGCGAACTCCACCTCGCCCATCCGCAAGCGTTCGGCCAGGCGCTCGGAGGAACCGCTTTCCACGTGCACCCGGACCCCGGGATGAGAATCGTGGAAATACCGTAAAAACGCCGGGAGCACGTAGGTGGCCATGGTGGTGGCGGCTCCCAGGGTGATCTCCCCCAGCTCCAAGCGTCCCATGGCCTGGGAAACCCGCTGGAACTCCTCCAGGGCCTGCACCACCCGCCTGGCCTCGGGCAAGAGGGCCTCTCCTACCCGGGAAAGCACCAGGTGACGCCCCTGGCGCTCAAAGAGGGGATGGCCCACCTGCTCCTCGAGGGCCCTCAGGTACTGGCTCACCGCGGGCTGGGTGATGCCCAGGGCCAAGGCAGCCCGGCCCACCCCGCCCTCCTCCACCACCGTCACGAAGACCCGTAATGCGGCAGGGTTCGGGAGTTTAGCGTTTTTAGATATGAGCATGGACTTATGGTAGTCCCGAAAACATATGATTGCAATAATAAGAGACCCCTCCTAGGGTAAGCGTATGGCTATGCCCACGCGCAACCTGGGCCTGGACCTCATGCGGGCCACTGAGGCCGCCGCTCTGGCCTCGGCCCGCCATGTGGGCCGGGGCGACAAGGAGGGGGGCGACCGGGCAGCGGTGGAGGCCATGCGCCTTCTCCTCAACAGCCTGGACTTCCGCGGCCGGGTGGTCATTGGGGAGGGCGAAAAGGACAAAGCCCCCATGCTTTATAACGGCGAGGTTCTGGGCCAGGGGGAGGGTCCTTCCTGGGATCTGGCGGTGGACCCGGTGGAGGGCACGAGGCTTTTGGCCCTGGGCCGTCCTGGGGCCATCAGCGTCATCGCCGCCGCTCCCGAGGGGGCGCTCTTCAACCCGGGACCAGGCTTCTACGCCGCCAAGCTGGTGGTGGGGCCTAGGGCCAAGGAGGCCATCGACCTCCGGGCCTCGGTAGCGGACAACCTCAAGGAGATCGCCCGCGCCCTGGGGAAAGAGGTGCGGGAGCTCACGGTCTTCGTCCTGGACAAGCCTCGCCACCAGAGGCTCATCGAGGAGATCCGCCTGGCCGGGGCCCGCATCAGCCTTCAGACCGACGGGGACGTGGGCGGGGCCCTGGCCGCTGTCTTGCCGGACACGGGCATTGACGTCCTCATGGGCACGGGAGGCACCCCGGAGGGGGTCATCGCCGCCGTGGCGGTGCGGGCCCTGGGAGGGGGGATGCAGATGCGCCTGGACCCCCAGGGTGAGGAGGAGCGCTGGAACCTGGTGCATGCCGGCTACGACCTGGATAGGGTCTACACCTTAGAGGAGCTCTGTGCCGCGGAGGACACCCACTTCGCCGCTACTGGCATCACCGATGGTCCCTTCCTCCGGGGAGTGCGGTACGGGGCGCACCAGGCTTGGACCGAGAGCCTGGTGATCCGGGGAGCCACCCGCACCCTCAGGAAGGTGGAAGCCTGGCACCAGCTGGAGAAGCTTCGGGGTATCAGCCCCGTGGCCTACTAAGGAAGGAGGCAGCATGACGGACAAGAAGGCCATTTACAAGAAGGGCGGGGTGGTGGAGTACAAACAGATGGGCTACTGGCAGCCCGACTACGAGCCCAAAGAAACCGATACCATCGCCCTTTTCCGCATCACCCCCCAGCCGGGCATTGAGCCCGAGGAAGCGGCCGCGGCGGTGGCGGGAGAGTCCTCTACGGCCACCTGGACGGTGGTTTGGACCGACCGCCTCACCACCTTGGAGCGCTACCAGGCCAAGGCCTACCGGGTGGAGCCGGTGCCCGGCAACCCGGAGCAGTACTTCGCTTGGATTGCCTACGACCTGGCGCTTTTTGAGGAGGGATCCATCGCCAACATGACCTCCTCCATCATCGGGAACGTCTTCGGCTTCAAAGCGCTCAGGGCGCTGCGCCTCGAGGACCTCCGCATCCCTGTGGCCTACCTGAAAACCTTCAAGGGTGCTCCCCACGGCATCCCCGTGGAGCGGGACATGCTGAATAAGTATGGCCGCCCCCTCCTTGGGGCCACGGTGAAGCCCAAGCTGGGCCTCTCCGGGCGCAACTACGGCCGGGTGGTCTATGAGGCCCTGGCAGGGGGCTTGGACTTCACCAAGGACGACGAGAACATCAACTCCCAGCCCTTCATGCGCTGGCGGGACCGTTTCCTCTACGCCCAAGAGGCGGTGATGAGGGCGGAGGAGGTCACGGGGGAGCGCAAGGGCCACTACATGAACGTCACTGCGGCCACCATGGAGGACGTCTACGAGCGCCTGGAGTTCGCCAAGGAGATCGGCTCCATCATCGTCATGGTGGACCTCACCATGGGCTACACCGCCTTGCAGTCCGTGTCCAACTGGTGCCACAGAAACGGGATGATCCTCCACCTCCACCGGGCCAGCCACGCCACCTTCACCCGACAGAAGAACCACGGCATCAACTTCCGGGTCTTGGCCAAGTGGATGCGGATGCTGGGGGTGGACCACATCCACGCCGGGACCGCCGTGGGGAAGCTGGAGGGGGACCCCAACCTGGTGCGCGGGTACTACGACATCCTCAGGGAACAGTACGTGAAGGCTGACCCCGTGAAGGGCATCTACTTTGACCAGGACTGGGCCTACCTGCCCGCGGTAATGCCTGTGGCCTCGGGCGGCATCCACGCGGGCCAGATGCACCTCCTGCTTTCCCTCTTCGGGGACGACGTGGTCCTGCAGTTTGGAGGCGGCACCATCGGCCACCCCATGGGCATCCAGGCAGGGGCCACGGCCAACCGGGTGGCCTTGGAAGCCATGGTTAAGGCCAGGAACGAAGGCCGGGACATCCTGGCGGAAGGCCCCGAGATCCTCAAGAAGGCGGCCCAGCATTCCCCGGCCCTGGCGGCCGCTTTGGAAACCTGGGGCAGCGTCACCTTTGACTTCGCCTCTACCGATACCCCGGACGTGCTCTCCACCCCCACCAGCTAAGGAAAGGAGTTGAGAAAGATGCGGATCACCCAAGGTACCTTCTCCTACCTGCCCGACCTCACGGACGAGGAGATCCGGGCCCAGATCGAGTACATCATCCGAAACGGCTGGGCGGTTTCCATTGAGTACACCGACGATCCCAGCCCCTACAACGTCTACTGGAACATGTGGGGCCTGCCCATGTTTGACCTGCAGGATGCGGCGGCGGCCATGTACGAGTTCCAGAAGTGCCGCGAGGCCTTCCCCAACCACTACATCAAGATCAATGGCTATGACCCCTCCCCCATGTGGCAGGCGCAAAGGGTATCCTTCATCGCCCACCGGCCTAAGAAGGAGCCCGGCTTCCGCCTGCACCGGCAGTTGTGGAGCGACGGGCGCAGGCTCAAATACACCTTGGAGTCCTACGCCACCATGAAGCCAGAGGGCGAGCGCTACCAAGAGTAGCCCTAACCCTTAAGGGGTCCCGGCCTGGCCCGGGGCCCCTTGGCCAAACCAAGGAGGGTTATGCAGGAAACCCAAGGCCAAAACCTGGCGGTGGTGAAGAACCCCGAGATCGAGGCGGTGCTGGACACCCTGGACCGGGAGCTGGTGGGCCTTAAGCCGGTGAAGCAGCGCATCCGGGAGATCGCCGCCTACCTTTCTGTGGATAGGCTCCGCCGGGAGCTGGGGCTTACTGCCGATCGCCCCACCCTGCACATGGCCTTCGTGGGCCCCCCGGGCACGGGAAAGACTACGGTGGCCATGCGCATGGCCACCATCCTCCACAAGCTGGGCTACATCCGCCGCGACCACCTGGTGGTGGCCAGCCGGGACGACCTGGTGGGCCAGTACATCGGCCACACCGCCCCCAAGACCAAGGAGGTGCTGAAGCGAGCCATGGGCGGGGTGCTCTTCATCGACGAGGCCTACAGCCTCTACCGCGCAGAGAACGAGCGGGACTACGGCCAGGAGACTATAGAGATCCTCCTGCAGGTCATGGAGAACCAGCGGGAGGACCTGGTGGTGATCCTGGCGGGGTACAAGGAGCGCATGGAGGAGTTCTTCGCCCTAAACCCGGGGATGCGCTCCCGCATCGCTCATCACATCGAGTTTCCCCCCTATAGCGCCGAGGAGCTCTTCCAGATTGGCAAGCTCATGCTGGAACGGCAGGGTTACCGCTTCACTCAGGAGGCGGAGAAGGCTTTTTTGGAGTACTTGGAAAGGCGCATGCGCCTGCCTAACTTTGCCTACGCCCGGAGCGTGCGCAACGCCTTGGACCGCTTCAAGCTCCGGCAGGCTTACCGGCTTTATCAGAAGGCGGGGCCGGTGACCGCGGAGGAGCTCATGACCCTTACCGCTGACGACATCTATGCCAGCTCGGTGTTTAGGGAAAAGGAGGAAGAGGATGCCCCATAGGCCATTTATGTTAGGCATTGCAGGGGACTCGGGAGCGGGGAAGACCACCATCTCCGGCGGCATTGCCCGGCTTCTTGGGGTGGAGCGCACCACCAGCATCTGCGTGGACGACTACCACAAGTACGACCGCAAGCAGCGTAAGGAGCTGGGCATCACCCCTTTGAACCCCGAGTGCAACTACATGGACATCATGGAGCAGCACGTGCGCCTCTTGTCCGAAGGGGAGCCTATCCTGAAGCCCGTCTACAACCACTCCACGGGCACCTTTGACCCCCCGGTGTACGTCCCCGCGCCCCGGGCGGTGGAGGAGGAGGGGCGGCTCGTTCCCCGGGTGGTGGTCCTCGAGGGCCTTCTCACCCTCTACTCCCCCGCCCTCCGGGGCCGCTACCACCTTACGGTCTACCTGGATCCCGAGGAGGAGCTGAGGCGGGAGTGGAAGGTGAGGCGGGACGTGGCCAAGCGGGGCTACACCCCCGAGGAGGTGCTGGCGGACATCGAGAGGCGCATGCCCGACTCCCGGGCCTTCATCTGGCCGCAGAAGGAGCATGCGGATATCATCGTGCGCTTCTACCGCCCCGCGGGCTACGACCCGGAAAACCCCAGCACCCTGAACGTGCGTATCGCCCTAAAGCACACCCTGCCCCGCCTGGACCTTTCCGAGGTGCTTCACTCCGCCTACGAGGACGAGGCTTTAATCCGCCTGGAAACCCGGCGGGAGGCCGACATCCTGGACATCACCGGCAACGTGACCCCCGAGCAGGCCCAGGCCTTCGAGCGCATCATTTGGGAGCAGTTGGGGGCTCACGCAGAGCACTTTGACCCCGGCCTGGTGGGTACCTTCTGGGACAAGGCGGGGCAGAGCTACCCCCTGGCCCTGACCCAGCTCATCATCGCCTACTATCTGGTTAAGATGCGGGAGCTGGCCATTGAGCGGGGGCACCTGCGGGTGGCCTAGGGGGAAAGGATGCTCAAGTTCGCGCCCTCCATCCTCACGGCGGACCTGGCGAGGCTGAAGGACCAGATTCAGGAAGCGGAGGCGGCCGGGGTGGATTGGATCCACTTGGACGTGATGGACGGGGTTTTTGTCCCCAACCTCACCTTCGGGCCCCTTCTGGTGGAGGCGGTGCGGCGGGTCACCGCCTTGCCCTTGGACGTCCACCTGATGATCGTCCAGCCGGAGCGGTACCTGGAGGACTTCGCCCGCGCCGGGGCCGATGTGATCACTGTCCACTACGAGGCCACCCCCCACGCTCACCGGGCGGTGCAGAAGGTCAAGGAGCTGGGGAAGAAAGCGGGGCTGGCCCTCAACCCCGCCACCCCCCTCGAGGCCTTTGAGCCCCTTCTGCCCGAGCTGGACCTGGCCCTCCTCATGAGCGTGAACCCAGGGTTTGGGGGGCAAAGGTACATCCCCAGCGCTACGGGGAGGCTGAAGCGCCTCAAGGAGATGCGGGACCGGCTGAACCCGGCCTGCCTCATTGAGGTGGATGGGGGCGTGAACAAGGACACCGTGGCCGAGGTGTACCGGGCGGGTGCGGACGTGGCCGTGGCGGGGAGCGCCCTGTTCAACCCGCGCCCGGTGGCGGAGAACCTGAAGGAACTCAAGGAGGTGCTGTATGCCCTTGGTGGTCGGTAAGGAAGTACTGGACAAGGCGCGGCGGGAAGGCTATGCGGTTCCCAGCTTCAACACCAACAACTTGGAGATCACCCAGGCCATCCTCGAGGTGGCCGATGAGCTTCGGGCCCCGGTCTTCATCCAGGTTTCCGACGGGGCTCGGAAGTACGCCGGGATGGAGAACCTGGCCAACCTGGTGAAGGACATGGCCAGCCGCACCAAGGTGCCCGTGGTCCTCCACCTGGACCATGGGGCCGATTTCAAGATGGTGATGCAGGCCCTGCGGGCGGGCTTCACCAGCGTGATGATCGACGCCAGCCACCACCCCTTTGAGGAAAACGTGGCCGAGACCAAGAAGGTGGTGGAGGCGGCCCACGCGGTGGGGGTGAGCGTGGAGGCGGAGCTGGGGCGGCTTCAGGGCATTGAGGACAACATCCAGGTGTCCGAGGCGGAGGCCTTCCTCACCGACCCCGAGGAGGCGGAGCGCTTCGTGGCGGAAACGGGCATCGACTACCTGGCCATCGCCATCGGCACCAGCCACGGGGCCTACAAGGGTAAGGGCCGGCCCTACATCGACCACAAGCGCCTCGAGGAGATCAGCAAGCGGGTTTCCATCCCCCTGGTGCTCCACGGGGCCAGCGGGGTACCCACCTGGCTTAAGGAGAAGCTCTTGGCCACGGGGGCCGAACTCAAGGAGGCCACGGGCATCCACGACGAGGACATCAAGAAGGCCATCCCCAACGGCATCGCCAAGATCAACATCGACACCGACCTGCGCCTGGCCATGACCCTGGGCATCCGCGAGGTGGTGCTGGGGAACCCCAAGGAATTCGACCCCCGGAAGATCATCGGCAAGGGGAGGGAGTACCTGAAGCAGGTGATCCGGGAGAAGTTCGAGCTGATGGGGACCGTGGGCCGGGCCTAAGCCCCCCTCGTAGATCCCAAGGGACCCTCAGTAACAAAACCCCGCCCGTGCGGGCGGGGGTTTTGGTCGGGGAGGCCGGATTTGAACCGACGACCACACGCACCCCAAGCGTGTGCGCTACCAGGCTGCGCTACTCCCCGGCGCGCAAAGGTTAGTCTAGTGCCCTCTAAGGCCCCCGTCAAGTAGACTCGGGGACATGGAGATCAGGGACCTGAAAAGCCTGGCCCGCTTCAGCCCGGAGAAGATGGCCAAGATCCCGGTGTTTGAGTCCGAGCGCATGTTCTTTGACCTCTACGCCCTCCTTCCGGGGCAGACGCAGAAGGTGCACGCCCACGAGGGCTCGGACAAGGTCTACTACGTCCTGGAAGGGGAGGTGGTGGTGAGGATTGGGGAGGAGGAGGCCCTTTTGGTTCCAGGGATGGCGGCTTTAGCCCGGGCGGGGGAGGCCCACGGGGTGCGCAACGAGTCCGCCAACCCCGCCCTCCTCCTGGTGGTCATGGCCCCTAAGCCCTGAGTTTTCACAAGGCCTTCAAGCGCCCGGCCTAGCCTAAAAGGGATGGTCCAACCCCGCCTGCCCGCCGACCTGGGGTTTCTCGGGCACCTGCTCCAGCGCTACCCGGTGCGTTTGGTGTTCCGGGGGGAGGTGCTTCCCGAGGGCCCGGTGCAGGGGGAGAAGCTCTTGGAGGAGGGGGAGCTGGCCCTTTACTGGGAAGGTCCTCCCCCGTCCAAGGAGGTCCGGGAGACCCTTGGCCTCCTCCTGCGGGCCTTCCGGGAGGTCTTGGAGCTTAGGGAGCGGGAGCTCGCCCTCCTGAAGAGCCAGGAGGAGGGGAGCCGGCTTTTGGGGCTTCTTCTTCACGAAACCAAGAACCCCTTGATGAGCGTGCTGGGCGCTTTGGAGCTGGCCTTAGAGACCAAGGGGTTGCCGGAGGAGGCCAAGGAGCTCCTGGGCATAGCGGAGAAGAGTGCCCGGCGCATCCAGGAGCTCTTGCAGAAGGCGCGGGAGTACCTGCGCCTGGGGCAGGGGGTGCGGCTCAAGAGCGAGCGGGTGGACCTGAAGGAGCTTCTGCGCCAGGTGGCAGAGGAGTTGAGGCCCGTGGCGCGGCGGAAACGGGTTTCCCTACGGCTGGTCTTGCCCCGGCGGGAGGCTTGGGTGTACGGGGACCGGGAGTGGCTGTATCAGGCGGTCCTCAACGTGGTCAACAACGGGGTGAAGTACACGCCCGAGGGGGGGCGGGTGGTCCTGCGCCTTCTGGTGGGCCAGGACCAGTATGGGGTGGCGGTGTCCGACACCGGTCCCGGCATCCCCGAGGAGGAGCAGGCCAAGGTCTTTGAGCCCTTTTACCGGGCTTCCACCCGCGGGGAGGTGGAGGGGACCGGCTTGGGCTTGGCCTTGGTGAAGCGGGTCCTCGAGGCCCACGGGGGGGAGGTCCGGCTGAAAAGCCGCCTGGGGAGGGGAAGCACCTTCCTCCTCCTTCTTCCAAGGCCCAAGCCGGGCCAGCGGGCCCCGGTGGGCCGGCTTCTCCTCCTCATGGTGGCCCTTATCGCCCTGGCCCGGTTACCCATCTTCCCTGCTCCCTTGGGTTCCAAGGCCTTCGGGGAGGTGCCGGCGGGGGAGGTGGTGCGGCTTAGGGGCCTGGAGCTGGCCTTCAGCCCCGAGGCCAAAGGGGAGGCCCAGCGCTGGCGGAGCCTTTGGGGCGGAGGGGAGCGGGTTCGGGTGGCGCTGGAAGCGGGCGGGGTGGAGGCGGTGCGGGAGGGGCAGGTGCCCCTAGCCCTCATCACCCCGGAAGGGGAGGTGCGGCCCACGGGCACCCACCTGCGCCTTTCCCGGGAGGAGGCCGCCCGGGTTTCCCTCTACCGGGGGAAGGTGGCCTTGGGCCAGGAGCCCCTGCCCGCCGGGGAGGGGGCGGTCCTGGGCCGGGGGGTGCGGAGGAAGCTCCTCCCTGCGCCCCTGGTGCGCCCGGTCCTGGGAGCGGAGGGGGAGGTGGTCTTCCGCCTCCTCCTACCCGAGGGGGCGAAGGGGTTCCGGGTGGAGGTGGCAAGCGGGGATCGGGTGGTCCTCTCCGCCAAAGGGGAAGGGGGCTTCTTCCGCTACCTACCCCAGGCGGACCGCTTGAGCCAGGTGCGGGCCATGGCCCTGGATGAGGTGGGCCTCGAGGGCTACCCCTCGGACCCCGTGCCCTTCCGGGAGCGGAGAAGCTTCTACGAGGGCCGGAGGCGGCTTCCCCAGGACCCTGCGGGGGCGGAGGCCTACCTGCGGAAGGCGGTGGACGCCTTCCCCGACGACGCCGAGGCCATGGGGGAGCTGGCCTTCGCCCTCTACCTCCAGGGCCGCCACGCCGAGGCCAAACCCCTGTTTGAGCGCTCTTTGGCCCTTCTGGATAGCCCCGACACCCGGGTGCGCTACGGTAGGCTCCTTTACCACATGGGTCGCTATGCGGAGGCGGAGGAAAGCTACCGCCGGGTGCTGGCCCAGGACCCTGGCAACCTGGACGCCCGCTGGGGCCTGGCGGAGGTGGTCTTGGCCTTGGGCCGGGCCAAGGAGGCGGAGGTGTTGGCGCGGCAGGTCCTGGCCGTGGCCCCGGACTATCCCTTGGGCCGCTTCACCCTGGCCAAGGCCCTCTTGGAGCAGGGCCGGGTGGAGGAGGCCAAGGGGCTTTTGCAGGAGGAACTCCGCCGCGCCCCCAACGAAGAGGTGGCGGCCCTCTTAAGGCGGCTTCCCTGAGGGTAGAATGGGCCGGGTGGCGCGGGTCTTAGTGGTGGAGGACGACCCCACGGTGGCCCGGGTGCTGGAGCTGGCCTTACGGCGGGCAGGCCACGAGGTAGCCCTGGCCCGGGACTTCCTGGGGGGCCTCGAGGCGCTGGGCCAGGACTGGGACGCCATCGTCCTGGACCTGAACCTCCCCGGGGGGTTCGGCCTAGACCTCCTCCGCCACCTGCGCCAGAAGCTGAAGCGGATCACCCCGGTCCTCGTCCTTTCCGGGCTCAAGCAGGAGCGCACCGTGGTGGAGGCCCTGCAGCTGGGGGCCCAAGACTACCTCACCAAGCCCTTTAGCCCCCAGGAGCTGGTCCTCCGGCTGGAGCGGCATGTGGCGGCGCGGTGAAAGGCTGTACGCCCTGGTGGTCTTCGGGGTGGTGGCCTTGGAGGCCCTGGCCCTGGGGGTTTTGGTGCTCAGCTTCACGGGGCGGCTTCTGGGCCTGGTGGGGTCCGGGGCGGTTTTCCAAAGCCTCCTCCAAGGCCTCGCCCTCACCGCCTTGGCCCTGCTGGTGCTTTCCGCCTACGTGCTCCTCTACCACGCCTACACCGCCTGGCGGGAGGTGGGGGAACACAAGGCCTCCACCGCCTGGCTGGACCGCTTCACCGAGGCCCTCTTTGCCGGGGAACCTCCCCCTCCACCTCCTTGGCCCGCGCCTGCCCTACAGGCCCTGCTTTCCCTTAGGGAGATGCTGAAGGGGGAGTTCGCGGACACCTTGACCGAGTGGTTGCGCCAGGGCCTGCCCCGGTGGGCCCGGGTTCTCAAGAGCCGCTTCGCCTCTAAGGCTGCCCGTCTGGAGGCCCTGGACGCCCTGGCCCAGGCCCGGCTTCCCGAGGCCCTGCCTTTGGTCTTGCCCTACCTGGAGCACCCGGACCCCGTGCTGCGACTGGCGGCGGCCCGGGCGGGAGCCCGGCTGGCCCAAGGGGAAGGGGTGGCCCTCCTGGCCGAGGCCCTGCGGAAGGCGGGCTTGCCTCGAGGGGCCTTGCTGGAGGTGCTTTTGCTCCTGGAGGACCGAGTGCTCCCGGTGGTGGAGCGTTTCTTGGTGGCTGGGGAGGAGAAGGAGCGCTGGGCGGCTTTGGAGGCTATAGGCAGGCTACGCCTGCACGCTTTTGTACCCCAGGTGCTGGACTTCCTGGAAAGCCCTGACCCTGAGCTGAAGGCCGCGGCCCTGCGGGCGCTTTACCGCTTGGGCTACCCTCCGGAAGGCCATGAGGAGGCGGTGCTCTCCGCCCTTTTGGCCCCAGAGGAGTTCCTGCGCCTCCACGCGGTCAGGCTGCTTCCCCTTTTGGGCGGTGCCCTAGCCCGTAAGGGGCTCTGGCGGGCCCTTTCCGATCCCTCCTTCTACGTGCGGAAGGCGGCGGCCGAAGGCTTGCGGGCCTTGGACCCCGAGCTTTTGGAGGAGGCGGCGGCGGTGCACCCCGACGCCTACGGGAGGGCGCTGGCGGCCCAGGTTCTGCGCGGGGCGTGATGGACGCTTTCCTCTGGCTCCTCTTCGCCTACCAGGTCTTTGTCCTCTACTACTTCGCCGTGCTGAATTTCCTCTATGCCTTCTTCGCCCTCTACGGCCTGGGATCGGTGGCCCGCTATGCCCGGGAGCTTTCCGAGCTCTCCTTGAAGGACCTTTTGGAACGGGAAGCTTACCTGCCGGTGTCCATCCTGGTCCCCACCTACAACGAGGAAAAGACCATCGCCGCTTCCGTGCGCTCGTTCTTGGCCCTGCACTACCCGGAGTTTGAGGTGGTGGTGGTGGCCGACGGGCCCAAGGACCGCACCCTGGAGGTGCTCAAGGAAGCCTTCCGCTTGGTGCCGGTGGAGGTGGTGTACCGCCGGGTACTTTCCAGCAAGCCCGTCCGGGGGATTTACCGCTCCACCCTTTACCCCAACCTCGTCGTGGTGGACAAGGAAAACGGGGGCAAGGCGGATGCCCTGAACGCCGGGCTCAACCTGGCCCGCTACCCCCTCTTCTGCAGCGTGGACGCGGACAGCCTTCTGGACGCCCAGGCCCTCCTGCGGGCCAGCCGCCTCTTCCTGGAAGACGAGGGCGTGCTAGCGGTAGGGGGGACCATCCGGCCCTTGAACGGGGCGGAGGTGCGGGGAGGCGTGGTGGAGGCGATGCGCCTTCCTCGAGGCTTCCTGGAGAAGATGCAGATCGTGGAGTACGCCCGTGCCTTCTTCCTGGGGCGGGCGGGGTGGAGCGCTTTGAACGCCCTCCTCATCATTTCCGGGGCCTTCGGCGTCTTCCGGCGGGAGGAGGTGCTGAGGATCGGAGGGTACCGAACGGACACCGTGGGGGAGGACATGGAGCTGGTGGTGCGCCTGCACCGCCGCGCCCGGGAGGAGGGCCGGGAGTACCGCATCCCCTACACCCCCGATCCCATCTGCTACACCGAGGTGCCTGCGGACTGGAAAACCCTCCGCCGCCAGCGCAACCGCTGGCACCGGGGGCTTTGGGAGGTGCTCTGGTTCCACCGGGGCATGCTCTTCAACCCCCGGTACGGGCGCTTGGGGCTCCTGGCCATGCCCTACTTCTTCCTCTTCGAGGGCCTGGGCCCGGTGGTGGAGGTGCTGGGCTACCTTTTGTTCCCCGTTTTCCTCCTCCTGGGCTTGACCAACCTGGACTTTGCGGCCCTCTTTCTCCTATTGGCCCTGGGCTACGGGGTGCTCTTGTCCCAGCTGGCGGTGGGCATGGAGACCCTGCTCTTAAAGCGCTATCCCCGCCTGCGGGACCGCCTTTGGCTCCTCTTCCTGTCCCTCCTGGAAACCCTGGGCTATCGGCAGGTGCTGGCCTTTGAGCGCTTTTTGGCCACCTTCCAGGTGTGGCGCAAGCGGGGGGTGTGGGGAGAGATGCAGAGGAAGGGTCTAGAGCCTGCCCAGGCGGAGGGCCGCAAGGAGCCTTAGGCAAAGGGAGAGGAGGATGGGCAGGTGGTAGGGGCTTGGCCCCCAGCCGAGGCCCGCCACCTTGGCCGCCAGGAGGCTCCCCGCGATGCCCCCAAGGCCCAGGGCCAGCCAGAAGAGGGCCAGGTAGCCGTTCCTGGCTTCCCTGGGGGCTTGGGCCAAGGCGGCGTTGACCAGGGCGGTGCCCAGGCCGCTCCAGGCCAGGGCGTCGGCCAGGGCGGAAAGCCAGATGGGCCAGGGGAAGCCCTCCGACCCCAGAAGCCAAAGCCCTGGCATCAGGGCGGCCGCCAGGCTTGCCCCGCGGAGGACGATCCCGTGCCCCTTTTGGTCGGCCAGGCGGCCCCACAGGGGGCCGAAGAGGAGGCCGCTGGTGGCGGAGATCACCGTCCAGAGGCCCACCTCGGTCATGGAGAAGCCCCCCACCCGCACGAAGTAGGGCACCACGAAGGGGCCGCCCACCATCACCGCTCCGTACCACAGGAGGACCAGCCCAGGTAGCGCCGGTAGGCCCGGTCCCGCCAGGCAAGGGCCAAGGCGGCCCGGGCGGGGGGTGGAGGGGTTTCTTGGGGTTCGGTTTGCCAGCGCAGAAGGAGAACGGAAAGAAGCCCTGCCGCCACCCCCAGGAGGAGGACCGCCTGGTAGCCCAAGGGGGGTGGCAGGCGGTCGGCCACCTGTCCTCCCAGGAGGTTGCCCAGGGTGCCCACCAGGCCCAAGAGGGCGTTCCGGAAGCCGAAGTAGCGCCCCCGCTGCGCCTCGGGTACCAGGTCGGCCATCCAGGAGAGCCAGACCACCCCCACGGGGGCGGCGAGGAGCTGGGAGAGCCCAGCGAAGAGAAGCAGGAAAGGCACCCGCAGGCTTTCCGGCAACAAGGCGGCAAAGGCGGCGGGCAGGAAGAGGAGGCGGGAGAGGAGGTTGAGGCGTACCGCCAGGGCCTTGCGGCTTCCCCGGAGGAAGAGGGCCAGGGGGGCGAGGCGCTGGGCTAGGAAGGGCAGGGCTCCCAGGAGGGCCAGGGCCTGGGGCGAGGCGCCCAGGGCCAGGGCGTAGCCGGTGACCATTACCCCCGTGCTCCAGTTGAGGAAGAGGATGGCCAAGACGCCTTCCCATATGGAGAGCTTTAGGGAGCGCTCCGGTTCCACCCCATGATTATCCTTGAACCCGGTAAAATCTCCCCCATGGAGACCGCCATCACCCGCATGCTGGGCATCCGCTACCCCATCGTGGCCGCGCCCATGTTCCTGGTTTCCGGAGCCAGGCTCCTTCAGGCGGTGGCTGAGGCCGGGGCCATTGGGGTCATTCCCAGCCTCAACTTCCGCACCCACGCCGCCTTCCGGGAGTTCCTGGAGCACTTTCCCCAAGGGGTGCCCTTCGGGGTGAACCTCATCCTGAAAGACAACCCGCGCCTAGGGGAGGACCTCGAGGCCGTGGCCGAGCGCAAGGTGCCCCTGGTGGTCACCTCCTTGGGCGATCCCACCCCGGTGGTGGAGCGGGTCAAGGCCTACGGCGGGGTGGTCTGGTGCGACGTGGTGGGCCTGCGCCACGGCAGAAAGGCGGTGGAAGCCGGGGCCGATGCCCTGGTGGCGGTGGCCGCGGGGGCCGGGGGGCATGCCGGGATGGTGAGCCCCTTTGTCCTCGGGCCCTGGCTCAAGGAGGAGCTGGGCGTACCTGTGCTCATCGCGGGGGGCATCGCCACCGGCCGCCAGCTTCTGGCGGCCTTGGCCCTGGGGGACGGGGCTTACATCGGCACCCGCTTCATCGCCACCTTGGAGTCGGAGGCGCCTTTGGAGTACAAGGAGGCCCTCCTCCGGGCCACCCCTGAGGACATCCAGTACACCCCCGAGGTGACCGGGGTGCCCGCCAACTTCCTCCGGGAGTCCTTGGAGCGCTTCCGCCAGGGCGGGGGCAAGGCCTGGAAGGAGGTTTACTCCGCTGGACACGGGGTGGCCTTCATCCGGGATCTCCCTTCCGCCAAGGAGGTGGTGGCCCGGCTGGTGGCCGAGTACCAGGAGGCCAAGCAAGCCCTGCCCTGAGCCGGTATCCTGAGCAAGGTCGCCGGGGACGCCCCCGGGCCTTTTCCTGAGGTGCCATGCGCACGTGGCTGGCCTTTCTCCTTTTTTTCGGCCTGGGGCTCGCCCAGTATGACCTGGTGGTCTACGGGGCCACCCCCCAAGGGGTGACGGCAGCCGTGGCCGCGGCCCAGGAGGGCCTCAAGGTGCTCCTCCTGGAGCCCGGGCGAGGGGTGGGAGGGGTCCTCACCCAGGGGTGGTTGGCCACCTTGGACCTGGCCAAGGACAAGGAGGGCCTGCTCCAGCGGGGGCTTTTCCTGGACTTTTACCGCCGCATTGGGGAGGAGGCTTCCTTTGACGTGAAGCGGGCAGAGGAGGCCCTTTTGGCCATGCTGCGGGAGGCCGGGGTGGAGCTACGCCTCGAGGCCCCCCTGGACCGGGTGGAGGTGGACGGGGGCACCGTGGTGGCCCTGGCTACCCCTGGGGGCCTTTTCCAGGCCCCCTACTTCGTGGACGCCACCGACACCGCCGAGCTGGCTTTCCGCGCCGGGGCCGGCTTCACCCTGGGACGGGAGGACACGGGCCTGGACCGGCGGAGCATGGCCGCTACCTTGGTCTTCCGCCTGGAGGGGGTGCCCTGGGGGGCGGTCTTTTTGGCCCTGAACTACGAGGGGCAGGTGCGGCGCACAGGGGCAGGGGCCTGGGGGCGAAGCGGCTGGGGTTTCGGGGAGCTGGTGCGGGGGTACGTGCCTTCCGATCCCAGCCGCTACGCCCTCCGGGGCCTCAACCTGAGCCGCCAAGACGATGGAAGCCTCCTGGTGAACGCCCTCCTCCTCTTCGGGGTGGAGGGGGCGGATCCTTTGAGCCTGGAGCGCAAGCGCGTGGAAGCGGCCCTCGAGGCCGAGCGGGTGGTGGCCTACCTGCGGGGGAAGGATCCCCTCCTCTTTGGCACCGCCCACCTGGCCGGGGTGGCCCCTAAGTACCCCGTCGTGGCGCAAGCCACGACGGGGTACTTAAAAGGCTCCTTGGGCCTTTCTGAACCCGTTCTCCTGGGGGATTTTTTGGCCAACCTGGAGCACTACTACCGGGCAAAAGGTCCTGAGGAGCGCCTCAGGGTGGTGCTGAAGGCCAGGGAGCTTTTCCGGGAGGAACTGCAAAAGCCCTTGAAGCGGCTCACCTTGAATCAGCTCTTGCAGGCGCTGGGGGAGGGCAGGCTTTCAGGTGCCGATCCCGTGACCCGGGGGGAGGCGGCCCTTCTCCTCTACCGGCTTCTGCCATAATGGTCTAAAGTGCTAGCCATCTTGCTCCTCCCCGAGTTCTCCGAGCTGGAGGCGGCCCTAGCCCTCGAGGCGGCCAAGCGCCTAGGCCTTCCCGCCTATACCGTGGCCAAGGGCCGCAAGGGAACCCCGGCCCTGGCAGGCTCCGTTTGGACTCCCACCTACGCCTTCCCCGCAGCCCCACCCCCGGAAGTCCTCCTCATCCCGGGGGCCAAAAGGCCAGGCCGGATGGCCCGGGATCCCTCCTATGTGGCCTTTGTGGAGGAGATGTGGGAGGGATTAGAGGCGGTGTTTTTGGGCTTCAACGCCCACCTCTTCCTGGCGGAGGTGGGCCGGTTGCCTCCCCGGGTGGCGGCCACGGCCGAGGTGGCCCAGGCCTTGGCCAAGCAGGGCTACCAGGTGGCGGATGGTTCCTTCCACCGGGAGGCCAAGGTCTATACCACCCTGGGGGGATTGTCCCTGCTTAAGGCTTTAGAAGATTGGGCGCAAAAAGCGATTGAGCTTTGAGTTTATACGGTAGTACACTACCCCCATGACCGCGAGGGAGTATCAGAAAAAGCGGCGCCGGGAGCGCATCTTTCAGGCGGCCATGGCCCTTTTTCGCCAGCAGGGCTTCCGGGAAACCACCGCCACCGACATCGCCAAGGCCGCCCACGTGTCCCGGGGTACCTTCTTCAACTACTACCCCTACAAGGAGGCGGTACTCCTGGAGTACGGAAGTCTCCTGTTGGCGGACCTTCGGGGTGAGGTTAGGCGTCGGCTTGCCCAGGGGGAGGATCCCCTGGCCCTTTTGCGCTACCTCTTCGGGAGGCTTGCGGCCTTTACCCAGGCGGAGAAGGATCTCCTCTTGCCTCTCCTCTATGAGCTGTTAAACCCCGACCCCATCCGGGCCAAGGCGGCCTTCATGGCCCTGCCTTTGGGGGACCTGATCGCCGAGGTCCTAAAGCCTTTGCGGGATAAGGGGGTGGTGCGGCAGGACCTTTCCTTGGAACGCATGGGCCGCACCTTGGCCGATCTTTACTTCCTTGCCGCCTTGCGCTGGGCGGCCTATACCCCTAACCGGGACTTCGGGGGGGAGGTGGAGAAATCCTTGTCCTTGGCCCTGGAGGGGATCCTGGCCCGCAGCCAGCCCGCCCAGGTTTCCAGGAAATCCCCCAAAGCCAAGGCTTAAGTACCCCCCCCCCGCNGGGCGCTTAGTCCGCGGCCACCTTTAGCCGCTCGGCGATCTCGGGGATTCTGGCCAAAAAGACTCCTGTGGGGCTACCCGTGAGGGCCACTTCCTCCGGGGTACCCTCGGCCACGATCTCCCCGCCCCGGTCCCCCCCCTCGGGGCCCAGGTCGATGACCCAGTCGGCGGTCTTGACCACGTCCAGGTTGTGCTCGATGACCACCACGGTGTTCCCCGCGTCCACCAGGCGGTGGAGGACGGAAAGGAGCTTAGCCACGTCGTCAAAGTGGAGGCCGGTGGTGGGTTCGTCCAGGATGTAGAGGGTGCGGCCCGTGGCCTTGCGGCCCAGCTCCGTGGCCAGCTTGATCCGCTGGGCCTCTCCCCCGGAAAGGGTGGGGGAGGGCTGGCCCAGGCGCATGTACCCCAGGCCCACGTCCACCATGAGCTGGAGCTTGCGGGCGATGGTGGGCACGTTCTGGAAGAAGTCCAGGGCCTCCTCGGCGGTCATGTCCAGGACGTCGGCGATGCTCTTGCCCCTCAGCTTCACCTCGAGGGTTTCCTTGTTGTAGCGCTTGCCCTTGCACACCTCGCAGGGCACGTAGAGGTCGGGCAGGAAGAGCATCTCGATCTTCACCGTGCCGTCGCCGCCGCAGGCCTCGCACCGCCCTCCCTTCACGTTGAAGGAGAAGCGGCCCGGGCCGTAGCCCCGCTTCCTGGCCTCCGGGGTCTTGGCGAAGAGGTCGCGGATCTCGTCGAAGATGCCGGTGTAGGTGGCGGGGTTGGAGCGGGGGGTGCGGCCGATGGGGGACTGGTCGATCTCGATGACCTTGTCCAGGTGTTCCAGACCCTCCAGGGCGTCAAAAGCCCCCGGGGTGGTCTTGGCCCGCATGAGCCTCTGCGCCAGGGCGGCGTAGAGGACGTCGTGGATCAGGGTGCTCTTCCCCGAGCCCGAGGGGCCGGTGACGGCCACGAAGCGACCCAGGGGGATGCGCAGGGTGACGTTTTTCAGGTTGTGCTCCCGGGCTCCTTTAAGGACCAGCCACTTGCCGTTTCCCTTGCGCCGCTCCTTGGGCACCGGGATCCTCTTCTCCCCCCGGAGGTAGGCCCCGGTGAGGCTCCTGGGGTTTTGCAGGATGGCCTCCAAGGGGCCTTCGGCCACCACCTCCCCCCCGTGGATCCCCGCCCCCGGGCCCATGTCCACGATCCAGTCCGCGGCCCGCATGGTCTCCTCGTCGTGTTCCACCACGATGAGGGTGTTGCCCAGGGACTGGAGGCGCTTGAGGGTTTGGATGAGGCGCTGGTTGTCCCGGGGGTGGAGGCCGATGGAGGGCTCGTCCAGCACGTACAAGACCCCGGTGAGCCCGCTTCCCACTTGGGTGGCCAGGCGGATGCGCTGGGCCTCCCCCCCGGAGAGGGTGTTGGCCGCCCGGTCCAGGGTCAGGTAGTCCAGGCCCACCCCCACCAAAAAGCCCAGGCGTTCCACGATCTCCCGCAGGATGGGCCGGGCGATCTGGGCCTGGAAGGGGGTGAGCTTCTCCTCGAGGTTCTGGAAGAACTCCAGGGCTTCCCGCACGGGCAGGGCGGAAACCTCGGCGATGTTCCGCCCCGCCACCCGCACCGAGAGCACCTCCTTCTTGTAGCGGGTGCCCCCGCACACGGGGCAGGGCTTTTGCGACATGAAGCCTTCCAGCACCTCCTTGACCCCCTCGGACTCCGCTTCCTGGTACCGCTTCTGTAGCCAAGGGATGACCCCCTCGTAGTGGACCTCCACCCGGAAGGTCTCCTTCCCCCCACGGCGGAAGACCACCTCAAAGGGCTCGGGCAGGCCGTAGAGCACCGCCTGCTTAGCCGCCTCCGGCAGGTCCTTGAAGGGGGTCCTGAGGTCAAAGCCCAGGTGCTCCGCTAAGGCCCTGAGCCGGTCCCAAAGGTAGCTCCGGCCCGTGTCCCGGCCCCGGGCCCAGGGCAGGATGGCCCCCTCGGCCAGGGAGAGCTCGGGGTTCACGATGAGCTCGGGGTCAAACTCTTGCTTATACCCCAGGCCAGAGCAGGCGGGGCAGGCCCCGTAGGGGGCGTTGAAGGAAAAGATGCGGGGTTCCAGCTCCTCCAGCACGCTCCCGTGCTCGGGGCAGGCGAACTTCTCCGAGAGGAGCTCCTCCTCCCCCGTGTCGGGGTAGAGGACCCGCAGAAGCCCCTCCCCCCGGAGGAGGGCCAGCTCCACCGCCTCGGCGATGCGGGGGCGCTCCTCCTCCTTGAGGACCACCCGGTCGATTACCAGGTCGATGTCGTGCTTCTCATATTTTTCCAGGTTTAGGTTCTGGGCCTCCTCCAGGAGGTAGATGACCCCGTCCACCCGCACCCGGGCGTACCCCTCCTTCATAAGCTGCTGGAAGAGCTTCCGGTACTCCCCCTTCCGCCCCCGGACCAAGGGGGCCAGGAGGATGGCCCGGGTGCCTGGGGGGCGCTGCAGGAGGCGGTCGGTGATCTCGCTGGCGGACTGTTTCTCGATGGGGCGGCCGCACTCCGGGCAGTAGGCGGTGCCCACCCGGGCGAAGAGGAGGCGCAGGTAGTCGTGGATCTCCGTGACCGTGCCCACGGTGGACCGGGGGTTGTGGCTGGTGGTCTTCTGGTCGATGGAGATGGCGGGGGAGAGGCCCTCGATGCTCTCCACCTCCGGCTTGTCCATGACCCCCAGGAACTGGCGGGCGTAGCTGGAGAGGCTTTCCACGTACCGCCGCTGCCCCTCGGCGTAAAGGGTGTCAAAGGCCAGGGTGCTCTTCCCCGAGCCCGAGACCCCGGTGATGACGATGAACTTGCCCCGCGGGAGCTCCAGGTTGAAGTTCTTGAGGTTGTGCTCCCGTGCCCCCCGGATGACGATGCGGTCCATCCGTGGAAGTATACCACCCCTTCCCAGGAGGGACCAGGGGCTAAGGACGCAGGTGGATCAAGGGAACCCCTAGGTCGGGGGCTCGGGCCAAGGGGCCATCGGCGGTGAGCAGGGGGGCGGAAAGCTTTCGGGCCAAGGCCACGTAAAGGGCGTCGTAGGCCGTGACCCGGTCCTTGAGAGCCCAGGCTTCTTCCAGGAGAAGGCGGTGGTCCACCCGCCGCAGAGGCCAGCGGGCCAGGTCTTCCAGGGCCTCCCGGGCTCGCGCCTCTCCTAGCCTCCCTGAGAGCACCGCCTTGCGCAGAATGGCCAGTACCTCAGCGTCCAAAAGAGCAGGGGCGAAGAGGAGGGCGCTTTGAACCAGGGCCGCCACCTCCTGGCCCAGGGGGGTGCGGAGAAGGTACTCCCCCGCGGCGGAGGCGTCCAGCACGAGCCGCCTCACTCCCGTTCCTCCCGAACCTCCTCTAGGAGCTTGGCTACCGGAACGCCTAGGTTCGCGGGTTCCCGCCTCCCAAGGCGCTCTTCCCACTCCTCGGTCTCCAGCTCCTTCCGGAGGGCTTCCAGGGCCAGTTCCTTCAGAGTGATTCCCCTGGCCCGGGCTCGGCGCAGGAGGCGCTCCTTGAGCTCGGGGGGAAGGCCCTTGATCTGGAGGGTGCTCATGGCATGATTGTAGCATGCGAATAGAATGAAGGCATGGTTTCCCGCATGCGCCTCGAGGCGGAGGAAGCCCCCCAGGTGGTGGAGCGCCTTCTCCGGGAGAACGCGGCCGAGGTGAAGGACCTCGCCGCCTTCCTCCGGCGGCGTCCCCCGGCTTTGGTCCTCACCGCCGCCCGGGGGAGTTCGGACCACGCGGCGCGTTTCGCCAAGTACCTCCTCGAGGCCCGCCTAAGGTGGCCCACCCTCTCCCTGGCCCCTTCCGTCCTCACCCTGTACCGGGCCCTGCCCCGCCCTCCCCAGCCTTCCCTGCTCCTGGCCTATAGCCAAAGCGGGGAAAGCCCCGACGTGGTGGAAACCGTGGCCGCCTACCGCCGCCAGGGGGTCCTCACCCTGGCCCTGGTGAACCGGGAGGACAGCCCCCTGGCCCGGGCGGCGGAGGTGGTCCTCCCCCTCCACGCGGGGGAGGAAAGGGCGGTGGCCGCCACCAAGAGCTTCCTGGCCATGATGGCCGCCACGGCCCAGCTCCTAGCCGACCTCTTGGAAGAGACGAGGCTCCGGGAGGCTCTCCCCGCCCTCCCTGAGGCCCTCCACCGGGCCTTGGTGGCCGGGGGGGATTTGGCCTACCTGGAAGACGTGGAGCGCCTTTTCGTCCTGGGCCGGGGCTTCACCTACCCCGTGGCCCTCGAGGCGGCCCTCAAGCTCAAGGAGGTGGCCGCCCTGCACGCGGAGGGGTTTTCCGCGGCGGAGTTCCTGCACGGGCCCCAGGCCCTTTTGGAGGAGGGCTTTCCCCTCTTGGCCCTGGTGCAGGGGGATGAGGCCCTGGAGGGCTTCCTAAAGACCCTGGAGGGCCTCCGGGCCAAGGGGGCCCACCTCCTGGTGCTCTCCCCGGAGCCCGACGCCCTGGCCCTGGCCCACACCCCCCTGGCCCTTCCCGTGGCCCTGGAGCCGGAGCTCACCCCCCTCCTCCTGGTCCAGGCCTTCTACCCCAAGGCCGAGGCCCTGGCCCGCGCCCGAGGCCTGGACCCGGACCACCCCCGCCACCTGGCCAAGGTGACCCGGACCCGTTAGAAGACCTTCTCCCCCAAAGGCACCTCCCGTTCCGGCGCTAGGAGCACCACCCGCCCCGCCCCGTCCCTGGCCCCCAGGACCAGGACCTCCGAGGGGAAGCCGGCGATCACGCGGGTGCCCAGGTTCACCGCGCAGACCACCAGGCGGCCAATGAGATCCTCTGGGCGGTAGAGCTCGGTGATCTGGGCGGAGGAGGTCTTCACCCCCAAGGGCCCCAGGTCTACCCAGAGCTTGTAGCTGGGTTTCCTAGCCTTTTCGTGGGGCTCAGCCCTCAGGATGCGGCCCACCCGCAGGTCCAGGGTTTGGAAGGCGTGCAGGGCGTCCATACCTGGATTTTGCCAGGAAGAGCCTTTCGGGGCGTTGGTGCACGCTTGCGGTACAAACGGGTTCCCGCCTCCTCAGGAGGCGGGATTTGTGTGGTCCTGAAGCTGGTGGGCCGTGCAGGACTTGAACCTGCAACCAACCGGTTATGAGCCGGCCGCTCTGACCGCTTGAGCTAACGGCCCGCGCCGAAGGCTCATTCTAGCACAAGGGGCCTAGGGGGCCAAACGTCCCGGTCCGCTCTGGTATAAGCTGGATGGCGGAGGTGGAACATGGCGGTGAACGAGAGCACCACCGACCGGGTCATCCGTTTCGTCTTGGCCTTGGTCCTCTTCTACTTTGCCTTCCAGTCGGCTTCGCCCTGGAACTGGATTTTGGGCATCGTGGGCGTCGTTTTGCTTTTCACGGCCATCACCGGCTTCTGCGCCCTTTACAAGGTTCTGGGCATCAGCACCAAGAAGTAAACAGGGCGCAGGGTCCGTTGGGCGCTTTGCATGGGGGCCTTGCCCTGGCCGGTGGCTCCCGGGGACCCCGTGCGGGTGGAGTTTTACAAGTTCCCGGGGGATAGCCTGCATTACTTCTGGGAGGCCAAGGTGGTGGAGGTGCGCCCCGAAGGGGTCCTCACCCTTTTGCCCCAGGGGGGAACCTTCCACCATGTGGCCAAGGGTAGGAGGGTGGTGCTGGACCACGACGCCTACGTGGCCTTCTTCCCCGGGGCCTGGTACTCCGGCGGTCCCGACGTGTGCGAGGGGCGGGTCCTGGAGTACTACTGGAACGTCCAGACCCCGGCGGCGTGGACGGGAGAGGGGTTTCGCCAGTACGACCTGGAGCTGGACGTGAAGTGCCGCGCCGACCACACCTGCCAGGTTTTTGACCAGGAGGAATTCCTGGCCAAGCGCGCCCTTTACCCCAGCCTCTGGGTGGAGGAGGCAGAGAAAGCGGTGGAGGCCATCTTCCGCCACATGCGGGAGGGCCGCTGGCCCGTCTTGCCCCCTGGGGAACCCCTACCCTGGATGGAGCGAATCTAGGGTTGAAGGCGGGGCATGGGGATGTGCCCCTCCTCGTTCCCTCCGGGGCTCCAGGCCCTAAGGGGTTTCAGGGTGCGCCCCTCCAGGTGCCAGCGCCTTTTTAGGGCCACCTGGTAGAAGAGGCCCTTGAAGAAGCCGTGGAAGCTGTCCTCCCAGGTTTCTAGGTTTTGCGCCCTTAGGGGATAGTTGTGCCAGGCGGGGCCTAGGTAGAAAAGCCAGGGGTCCTCGAGGGGGCGCGTGTCCTCCGGGGGAAGGCCCAGGAGGGCGTTGAAGTAGCCCCTGAGGCGGCTTGCGGTGAAGAGCAGGTTCAGGTAGGGGTCTTCCAGAGCTTGCCGGGCCTCCGCCTCGCTCCGGGGGAAGGGCCGGGCGGGGTCCCAGGCTCCGAAGCGCTGCAGGCGGGCCTCCTGCTTCAGGGCGTCCTCCCAGCTCATCTGCGCCAGGCCTAGGGTCCGGCTCAGGGGAGCTTGCCCTTGGAGGGTGGCCAGCCGCTCGGCCAGGGTATCCGCCGCTTCGCGCACGCCACGGGAGAGGCCGAAGGCCTTGTCCCCCCCGTACTGCTCGTTGTCCACGATGGCTGCCAGCACCCCGTAAGGCAACCCTAGGGCGGAGGCGGCGGCCCGGATCTCCGTAGCGTGGGGCAGGACGTGGTGAGGCGCTACGGGGAGGCCTTCCAGGCTAACCCGGTTTCCCCTCGAGGCCTGCCCGATGGCTTGAACCCAGTGCCGTGCGGCCAGGAGAGCTTCCCGGGCCTCGAGGAAGGCGGCCCGCTTGCCGGAGCGCTGGTTTTTCAGCTCCAGGCGCACCAGCCGGTCGTAAGCCCGAGCGGCCTCAGCTCCCAGAAGAAGCTGGAGGCTGGCTTTGTTGGCGAGGTGCTGGGCCACCCAGACCTCCCGCTCCTGCCGCGGGTAGGGCAGGAGGTCTCGCAGGCTGGGCGAAGGGGGCGGGGGCGGGGGCAGGGGAAGGGCCAAAAAGAAAAGGCCCGCCGCCAGAAGGACGAGCCAGGGCCCCAAGGGCATGGGCGGCCTTAAGCCTGGGGGTCCTCCACGGGCGCGGGGGCGACCTCCACGGTGGCCTCCACCGGATACCCCACGTAGGTGCGGCGGCCCCCCAGGGTCCTTTCCAGCACCTCCCGCCACTCGGGGAGGTTGAGGAAGCGGTCCGCCTGGTTTCTAAGTTCCAGGTCCGCCAGCTCGTGGAGCCCCAAGAGGTGAATCTCTTTGCCTAGGGAACGCAGGGCACTAAAGGTGTGCGCCAGCTCGCCGGAACCGCTGGCCACGATGGCCCGGTCCCAGCGGGGGGAGGTGGTGAGGAGGTCGGTGGCCATCATGGCCTCAAACCGGGGCTCTCCCCGGACCAGGCGGCTTCGCACCGTGTAACCCATGAAGACCAGGGCGTCGATGAAGCGCTGCTGGCGCTCGTCCTCGGGGTCGGTGATGGGCACGTAGTAGAAAGCGTTGTAAAGCTGCTCTGGGGTGGCGAACTGGGTGAGCACCCGGCGGTGGTCCACGTTCCAGCCCAGGCGCTTGGCCGCCTGGTACATGTACGACCCGTCGATGAAAAGGGCAACCCGCATATGCCCCCATCTTAAGGCAAAGCCGAGGCCCAGGGTACCCTGGGCCTCGAGGGGACGAAGCCTTCAGGCAGGGGCCTTTTCCTCAGACTTCTCCGAGGAGTGGCCGGGGTTGACCTTGAGGGCGGGGTTGGCGTAGGCCGCCGCATGGTTGGCGGCGATGGCGGCCTCGCCGAAACCCAGGACAATCAGGGGCAGTTTCCCTGGGTAGGTGACGATGTCCCCACAGGCGTAGACCCCGGGGATGCTGGTGGCCATGGTGGTGTCCACCTTGATCTTGTTCTTTTCCAGCTCCAGCCCCCAGCCCGCCAGAGGCCCCAGCTTGGTGAGGTAGCCGGCCAGGATGAGGACCGCATCCACCCCCAGCGTCGTCTCCTCCTGGGTTTGGTTGTGGAAGATCACCGCCTTGCGCACCTCCCCGTCCCCTTCGATCCGCCGCACCTCGTAGGGGGTGAGGACGCGCAGCCTGCCTGCGTTGTGGGCTTCCATAAGCTCCTTCACGCTGGCCTCGTGGGCCCGGAACTGAGGCCTCCTGTGGATCAGGGTGATCTCCTGGGCGGTGCCCAGGAGGTTCAGGGCCCAGTCCACGGCACTGTCCCCCCCGCCCACGATCAAGACCCGCTTCCCTTGGAACTCGGCCTTGGCCTTGACGGCGTAGTAGACCCCTTTCCCCTCAAACTCCCGCTCCCCTGGGGCTCCCAGCCTCCTGGGCTCAAAAGCCCCCACCCCTGCGGCGATGATCACCGCCTTGGCGGTGAAGGTGTGGCCTAAGGAGGTGGTCACCTTAAAGTGTTCGCCCTCTTTCTCCAGGGTCTCCGCCCGCTCCCCCAGGTTGTAGATGGGGTTGAAGGGCGCCACCTGGTCCACCAGACCTTTCACCAGGTCTTTGGCGTAGACTTGGGGGAAGCCTGCCACGTCATAGATGTACTTTTCCGGATAGAGGGCGGAAAGCTGTCCCCCGGGCTCAGGCAGGGGATCGATGAAGCGAAAGGTAAGCCCCCGCATGCCCACGTAAAACCCCGCAAAGAGCCCCGCAGGCCCCGCACCGATGATGATCACATCCGTGTGCTCCATGGCCTCACCTCTCCTGGCATTCTACGCACTTCCCCCTGCCCCCGCCCCCTTTTCGGTAAAGGGACGAAGGGCCCGAGGGCTACCCGACCTCCAGTACCACCTTGCCGAAAACCCGCCGCTCCTCCAGAAGGCGGTGCCCCTCCGCCGCCGCCTCGAGGGGCAGTACCTGGCCTACCACGGGCTTCAGCCTCCCCTGTTCCACGAAGCGGAGGATGGGGAAGAGGCGGCTTTTAGAGCCCATGGTGGAACCCAGGATGCTGATCTGGCGGAAGAACACGTGGGCGAAGGGCAGGGTGCCCTCGTAGCCCGAGGAGGCCCCAGCGATGGCGATCTTCCCCCCGTTGGCCGTGGCGCGGATGACCCCCTCAAAGTAGAGGGCTCCGGTGTGGTCCACCACCTTGTCCGCCCCTTTACCCCCAGTAAGGCGGCGCACCTCCTTGTACCAGTCAGGGTGGGTGTAGTTCACGGTCTCGTCGGCCCCAAGTTCCTTGGCCCTTCGGAGCTTGTCCTCCGAGCCTGCGGTGGCGATGACCCGGGCCCCGAAGAGCTTGGCGATCTGGATGGCGGCCACGCTGACCCCGCTGCCTGCGGCCATCACCAGAACGTCCTCTCCGGGCCGTACCCCGAGCTTGTCCACCACCATCTGCCAGGCGGTGAGGAAGGTGAGGGGGATGGCGGCGGCCTCCACGAAGGAGAGGTTTGACGGTTTCCTGAGGAGGTTGACCTCGGGCACCACCAGGTACTCCCCATAGGCACCCCAGCGGTGCTCCCCCAGGATCTCGTACTTGGCGCAGAGGTTGTCCTCCCCCGCCAGGCACCGCTCGCAGTGGCCGCAGGAGAGCCCGGGGTTCACCACCACCTCGTCCCCCGGGGCGAAGGCGATTACCCCCGGTCCCACCGCGTCCACCACCCCGCTGGCATCAGCCCCCAGCACATGGGGCAAGGGAAGCTTGGGGCTGGCTACCCCTTTGCGCACCCAGACATCCAGGTGGTTGAGGGCCGCCGCCTTAACTCGGATGCGCACCTCCTTGGGGCCCGGTTCGGGGGTAGGGACTTCCATCGCTTTGAGGACCTCCGGTCCCCCCCTGGCTTCCATGACCACGGCTTTCATCGCGCCTCCTTATGGAGGGGATTTTCCCACGGCAAGGGCGAGGGGTCAAGCATAGTGTGGGGGCAGTCTTGACAGTGTCTAGAAAGAGGGGGTACCCTTACCGGCGTAAGCAAGAGGAGGCGAGCCCTATGAGAAAAGGATGGTTGGTGGTAGCGGGACTTTTAGCTATGGCGGGCGTGGCCGGCGCCCAGACCTTCGTCTGGCCCCAGAAGTGGACGGTGGCCAAGCCCCAGGAGGTGAAGCGGGGGGGCACCCTGCGGAACTCGGTGATTTCCGATTACCGCACCTTTAACCCCTTCATCACCGCGGAGTCGGGGAATGTGCCCAGCATTATCTCCGGAGGCAGGGGCCTGGTTACCCGCGACCCCACCACCGGGGACTGGATCCCCTACATGGCCGAGTCCTTCACGGTGAGCCCCAACAAGCTGGAGATCACCTTCAAGATCCGCCGGGGCATGAAGTGGTCGGATGGCCGGCCCATCACCGCCGACGACTGGATCACCACCTGGCGCATCCACACCGACAAGGCGGTGGGGTCCAACAGCTACGATTCCTTCTTCATTGACGGCAAGCCCATCACCCTGCGGAAGATCGACGACTACACCATCCGTTTCACCTACCCCAAGCCTGATGCCACAGCGTTTGCCGTGGCTGCCTTCGTGCCCTGGCCTGCCCATGTCTTCGGTCCTGTGTACCAGAGGGAGGGGGCTGAAGGCATCAAGAAGATGTGGGGCTTGAATGAGGACCCGAACAAGATCGTGTCTGGGGGGCCTTGGCTTATCGAGAGCTACCGCCCCGGCGAGCGCCTGGTGCTGAAGCGTAACCCTGCTTTCGGGGAGTGGAACAAGGATGAGGCGGGCAACCCCGTACCCTACCTGGACCGCTACGAGATCAGGATCGTCAAGGACACTAACGCCCAGCTGGCGGAGTTCCTGGCGGGGAACATTGACTTGATGGCCCCCTCCACCGTGGACCACATCTCCCAGATCCGCCAGGCCATCCAGCAGGGCCGCCTGGACGCCACCATCAAGGTGAACGCCTCTCCGGTGGCCAGTAGCCAGTTCATGGTCTTTAACTGGAACAAGGCCTCGGATCCCTTCAAGCAAAGCCTCTTCCGCTCCGACAAGTTCCGCCGGGCCATGAGCCACATCGTGAACCGCCAGGCGGTGGTGGACATCGTCTACGGTGGTCTGGGCACCCCCATGTACACCAGCGTCTACCCCGTGCTCACCCAGTGGATCAACCCCAGGGTGCCCAAGTACGAGTACAACCTGCAAGAGGCGGCCAAGCTCCTGGCGGAGCTGGGCTTCACCAAGAAGGACAAGGAAGGCTACCTGGTGGACGGCAGGGGGCGGCGGCTGGAGTTCAACCTCGCCACTAACGCCGGCAACGCCCAGCGGGAGCAGATGGCCAAGCTCTTCGTGGACGAGGCCAAAAAGGTGGGGGTGAAGGTGAACTTCACCGCCATCGACTTCAACACCCTGGTGGGCCAGCTGCTTGCCTCCGGGCCCGACCGGCCCTTTGATGCCATCATCATCGGCCTTTCCGGCGGGGACCTGGACTGGCCCTTTGGGTCCAACGTGGTGCCCTGCAAGGGCAACCTGCACATGTGGAACAAGTCGGGCCAGTGCATCGACCCGCGGGAGACCCAGCTGGACGCCCTCTACTCCCGCGGACGCACGGAACTGGACTTCCAAAAGCGGCGGGAGATCGGCTTCCAGATGCAGCAGATCGAGGCGCAGCTCTTGCCTGTCATCTACATCGCCGGGCCCAACTACCACCCTGCCTGGAACAACCGCCTGGGCGGCGAGCACCCCGACGCCATCATCAGCGCCATTTGGGGCCAGCGGGAGCTGGAGCTGACCTTCATCAAGAAGTGAGCTAGCCCTGTGTGTCCCCCGGGGCCAGGGTGCCCCGGGGGGCCTTTCAGAAGCTATGACCGCTTACATCCTGCGCCGTATCCTTTACCTGATCCCTACCTTTTTCGGGGCCACCTTCTTGGCCTTCCTCATCATCCAGATGGCCCCAGGGGACTACCTCACCCAGCTGGAGCTAGACCCCAAGGTGACCCCGGAGACCATTGCCCGCCTGCGGGCCCAGTTCGGGCTGGACCGGCCCGTGCACGAGCAGTACCTCCTCTGGATGAACAACATCCTCCATCTGAATCTGGGGTACTCCTTTGCCTACCAGGCGCCGGTCCTCGAGGTCATCTGGCCCCGGGTGGTGAACTCCATGGTGATTGTCCTCCCCTCCACCCTCCTCCTCTACCTGGTGGCCATCCCCATCGGGGTGTATGGCGCGGTGCGCCAGTACTCCTTGGGAGACCGCCTCCTCTCCTTCCTGGCCTACCTTGGCCTTTCCATTCCCAGCTTCTTCCTGGCCCTCATCGCCATCTACATCCTTTTGCAAATCAAGTTTCGCACCGGGACCTTGATCTTCCCTGTTTCCGGCATGACCTCCAGCGGCTTTGAGCAGCTACCGCCCTTGCGCCAGCTTCTGGACATCGCCTGGCACGCGGTGGTGCCTGTGCTGGTGGCCACTGCCAACGACATCGCTGGGCTTTCCCGCCTCATGCGGGGGCAGATGCTGGAGGTATTGGGCCAGGACTACATCCGCACCGCTCGGGCCAAGGGCCTGGCCGAGCGGGTGGTGCTCTACAAGCACGCTTTTCGCAACGCGGTGATCCCCTTCGTCGCCACCTTGGGCGGCCTCCTTCCTAGCCTCATCTCGGGGGCGGGCTTCGTGGAGGTGGTCATGGCTTGGCCGGGCATTACCCCCTTCTTCCTGGATGCCATCGCCAACCAGGACCTCTACGTCATCGCAGGCTTCCTTACCGTGAGCCTCGTTCTCCTCATGGTGGGGAACCTCATCTCCGACCTTCTTCTGGCCTGGGTGGACCCCAGGATCCGCTACGAATAGGGGGTGAGCTGTGGCTATGTCTGCCAACGCTACCCGGACGCATCTGGTTCTGCGCCAGTTCCGCAAGCACCGCCTGGCGGTTTGGGGCGGGCGTATTCTTTTGGTGCTTTACCTGATGGCCGCTTTTGCGGGGTTTTTCAGCCCCTACGACCCCAACTACTACGAGCTCTACCCGCCCAAGGGCCACCACCCGCCCACCCGCATTTACTTTGTGGACCCGGAAACGGGAAGGCTCAGCCGACCTTTTGTCTATGCCACCAATCGGAGTATCGACCCGGTAACCCTGCAGCCCCGCTACGAGGAAGACCCCTCTCAGGGCAAGTTCTACTTGCGCTTCTTCGTGCGCACTCCCGAACAACCCTATACCATTTTCAAGGTGTTCCGCTCCGACCTCCGGCTCTTCGGAGTGGAGGCTCCGGGCCGCATCTTTCTCATGGGTACCGATAACTTTGGCCGGGACCTCTTCAGCCGTGTGGTCTACGGCGGGCAGGTTTCGCTCACCATCGGTATCCTCTCGGCCTTGGTGTCCTTCGCCTTGGGGCTCCTTTTAGGGGGGATCGCCGGCTACTTCTCCGGGCGTCCCTTTGCCCTTTCCCTTCCCCCCAAGGCATGGCGGGGCCTGGGGTTGGTGTTGGGGCCTTTGAGCCTCGTCCTGTGGGTGGCCGTGGCCATGGGGGCTCTGTACCTGGCCTGGTCCTTCGTGCGGCTGAGCCCGGGCAAGGACTGGTTCTCCTACGGGATCGACGGCTTGGTCTTGACCTTGGGGGTGGGGGCGGCGCTGGCGATCCTCTGGCGGGTCTTCCGGGAGCCTCTCCGCTTGGACCCCGATGACCTCATCATGCGCACGGTGGAGATCATCGCTGCTATTCCCAGCCTGTTCCTCCTCATCTCCTTGCGGGCGGTCTTTCCCACCAACGTAGATCCCCTCCTCACCTTCTACCTCGTGGTGGGCCTACTGGGCTTTATCGGCTGGGGGGGGCTGGCCCGGGTGGTGCGGGGCATTGTCCTCTCGGTGCGGGAGATGGACTACGTGCAGGCGGCGAGGGCCCTGGGGGCCTCGGACGGGCGCATCATCGCCCGACATGTGCTTCCCGCCACGGCCAGTTACGTGATCGTGAGCCTCTCCCTCACCATCCCCGGGTTTATCCTGGGGGAGAGTGGCCTCTCCTTCCTGGGCTTGGGGGTAACGGAGCCCTATACCAGTTGGGGGCTCCTCCTGCAGGCGGCGCAGCAGGGGGGGTTTGCCTCCTTCACCGACCGCCCGTGGGTGCTGTGGCCGGGGTTTTTCATCTTCCTCTCGGTTCTTTCCTGGAACTTCCTGGGCGATGGCCTGCGGGATGCCCTGGATCCCCGGCGGAGGCAGTAGGCCCTTCTCTTTTGACCGGGTATGGCGTATAACGGGTGAGGTGTTTTGAGGGCAGTGCCCGAAGGAGTGCGCATGGACGAAAAGCGGCTACTGGAGGTGAAGGACCTCAGGGTCCACTTCTTCACCGACGATGGGGTGGTGAAGGCGGTGGACGGGGTGTCCTTCCACGTGGATAAGGGGGAGACCCTGGCGGTGGTGGGGGAGTCGGGCTCGGGGAAGAGCGTGACCTCCTTGGCCCTCATGCGGCTCATTCCCACCCCCCCTGGGCGGATCGTGGGGGGCGAGGTGCTCTTCCGGGGCAAGGACGGGCAGGTGCGGGACCTGACCAAGCTTTCGGAGGCGGAGATGCGCCGCATCCGGGGCAACGACATCGCCATGATCTTCCAAGAGCCCATGACCTCCTTGAACCCGGTGTACACGGTGGGGGACCAGATCGCCGAGGCCATCATGCTCCACCAGGGGAAAAGCCGCAAGGAGGCCATGGAGCTGGCGGCCCACATGCTGGACCTGGTGGGCATCCCTGAGCCCAAGAAGCGGCTTGCCAACTACCCCCACCAGATGTCCGGCGGGATGCGGCAGCGGGTGATGATCGCCATGGCGCTTTCCTGCAACCCCTCCTTGCTCATCGCCGACGAGCCCACCACCGCTTTGGACGTGACCATCCAGGCGCAGATCCTGGAGCTGATGAAGAAGCTCCAGGAGGAGATCGGCATGAGCATCCTCTTCATCACCCACAACCTGGGGGTGGTGGCGGAGATGGCCGACCGGGTGGTGGTGATGTACGCGGGCCGGGCGGTGGAGCAGGCGGATGTGGTTCCCCTGTTCAAGGAACCGCTCCACCCCTACACCCGGGGGCTTCTCCACTCCGTGCCCCGGCTGGACCTGGCGGCGGAGCATAAGGAGCGCCTCGAAGCCATCCCCGGCAACGTTCCCAACCCCCTGTACCTGCCCTCGGGGTGCGCTTTCCACCCCCGGTGCAAGCACTACGTGGAGGGGCTTTGCGACCGGGAAATCCCCCCGCTGGAAGACGCGGGGGACGGCCGCCAGGTGCGTTGCGTGCGCTGGCGGGACATCCGGGAGGTTAGGGCATGAACGGGAACCACGTCCTCCTGGAGGTTAGGGACCTGAAGAAGCACTTCCCCATTCGCGGCGGGGTGCTTTCCCGAGTGGTGGGGAGCGTCAAGGCGGTGGACGGGGTGTCCTTTGCCATCCGGAAGGGGGAGGTGCTGGGTCTGGTGGGGGAGTCGGGGAGCGGTAAGACCACTGTAGGCCGCACCCTCTTGCGCCTGATCGAGCCCACGGGGGGGCGCATCCTCTTTGACGGGCAGGACATCACCGAGCTGCCCAAGGACAAGCTGAGGCCCTACCGCCGCCGCATGCAGATCATCTTCCAGGACCCCTTCAGCTCCTTGAACCCGCGCATGACCGTGGGGGATATCATTGCCGAACCCCTCATCATCCACGGCATCGGCAAGACCCCCGAGGAGCGGACCGAGCGGGTGGCGGAGCTTTTGAAGCTGGTAGGGCTTTCCCCGGACCACATGCGTCGCTACCCCCACGAGTTCTCGGGCGGGCAGCGTCAGCGCATCGGCATCGCCCGGGCCCTGGCGGTGGCCCCGGACTTCATCGTGGCCGACGAGCCGGTTTCCGCCCTGGACGTGTCCATCCAGGCTCAGGTGGTGAACCTCTTGCAAGACCTGAAGGAGGAGCTGGGGCTAACCCTCCTCTTCATCGCCCACGACCTGGCGGTGGTGGAGTACATCTCCGACCGGGTAGCGGTGATGTACCTGGGCAAGGTGATGGAGATCGCCTCCTCCAAGGAGCTCTACCGCAACCCCAAGCACCCCTACACCGAGGCCCTGCTCTCGGCGGTGCCCATCCCCGATCCCACGGTGAAGCGGGAGCGGATCGTCCTTCAGGGGGACATCCCTTCCCCCATCAACCCGCCCTCGGGTTGCGTCTTCCGCACCCGCTGCCGCTATGCCCTCCCCGAGTGCGCCCAGGTGGTGCCCGAGCTCAAGGAGGTGAGCCCCGGCCACTTTAAGGCCTGCATCCGGGATGACATCCTCTAACGCCAACCCACCCTGACGCCGTCAGGGTGGGGGCCCCGGCGGGGACCAACCCGCCGGGGTATACTTTTCCCATGCTGGTCAAGGACGTGATGCACGGTCCCGTGATAAGCGTGGGGCCGGAGTGGACCCTCGAGGACGCCTACAAGCTCCTCCTGGAACGAGGCATCCGCCACCTCCCCGTGGTGGCGGACGGGCGGCTGGTGGGGATCATCACCGACCGAGACATCCGCCTGGCCACCAGCCACCTGAACCCTCAAGGCCCCTGCCCGGGGTGCACCCAGGTGGGGGACGTGATGACCAAGGACGTGATCACCTCCCATCCCTTGGACCCCGTGGAGGAGGCGGCCCGGGTGATGCGGGAGCGGAAGATTGGCTCGTTGCCGGTCCTGGAGGACGGCCGCCTGGTGGGGATTGTGACGGGGATCGACCTTTTGGATGCCCTCCTGAAGCTCACCGGGGTTACGGAGCCTTCCGGGCGGCTGGAGGTGCGCCTGCCCGACCGCGTGGGGGAGCTGGCCCGGCTCACGGGGTTCCTGGCGGGACGGGGGGTCAACATCCACTCCCTCCTCTCCTACCCCGAGGACGGGGACCGGGTGCGGGCGGTGGTGCGGGTGAACACCTTGGAGACCCACCTCCTGGCGGAGGGCCTCCGCCAGGAAGGTTTTGATGTCCTCTGGCCGCCCAAGAAGCCATGGTGATCTACCGGGAGGAGTACCGCCTCTACGATCTCGGGCCCCATCACCCCTTCAGCCCGGTGCGGCTGGAGATGCTCACCTCCCTCCTGAAGGCCCTAGGGGTTTGGCAGGAGCCCCTGGCCCCGCCGGAGGCCACCCGGGAGGAGGTGCTCTCCGTTCATTCCGAGCGGCTGGTGCGGCGGGTGGAGGCGGCAAGCCGGGGGGAGAAGGTGTCCGACCTGGAACACTACGGCCTGGGCACGGGGGACACCCCCGTCTTCCCAGGCATGGACCAGGCGGCCCGGGTGCTGGTGGGGGGGACCCTGGAGGGGGCGAGGCGCATTCTGGCGGGGGAAAAGCGGGTGCTCCAGCTGGGCGGGGGCCTCCACCACGCCCAGTACGACCGGGCCTCGGGCTTTTGCGTCTACAACGACCTTTCTGTGGCCATCCGCCGCCTCACCCGCGCTGGGCTTAGGGTGGCCTACCTGGACATCGACGTCCACCACGGGGACGGGGTGCAGTGGCTTCACTACGAGGAGAAGGAGGTCCTCACCCTGAGCCTCCACGAGTCCGGGCGCTACCTCTTTCCCGGCACCGGCCACGTGCACGAGATCGGCAAGGGGGGAGGGGCGGGTAGGAAGCTCAACCTGCCCTTGGAGCCCTTTACCGAGGACGAAAGCTACCTCGAGGTCTTCGAGGCCCTGGTACCTTGGGCTTTGGCGGCTTTCCGTCCGGACGTTCTGGTGGTTCAGGCGGGGGCGGACGCCCACTTCCTGGACCCCTTGGCGGACCTTCTCCTCACCACCCGGGCCTACGAGAGGCTTTTCCGCCTGGTGCTTCAGTACGCCGAAGCCTACGCCGGGGGCAGGGTGCTCTTCACCCTGGGGGGCGGGTACAGCCTGGACGCGGCGGTCCGGGTCTGGGCCCTGCTCTACCACGTGTTCCACGGCCTTTCCCTCCCCGAGCGCCTGCCCGAGGGCTGGCGCTCGGCGTGGGAGGCGAGGCTGGGGAAGCCCCTCACCCCTACCCTCCATGACCCCAGGGCCCCCTACCCGGAAATTCCCCGAAAGCCCGAGATCGAAAAGCGCAACCGCCTCACCCTGCAAAGGCTCACGGAGCTGGTGGGGCCCCACCTGCTACACTAGCGGGGTGAAGGTCATTCTGCGCCTGCCCGAGCGCAAAGAGGTGGAGGTGAAGGGGGATAGGCCGCTGAAGGAGGTCCTCCTGGAGCTAGGCTTAAATCCGGAAACGGTGGTGGTGATCCGGGGCGAGGAGCTCCTCACCCCGGACGAGAGGGTGGGGGAAGGGGAGACCCTCGAGGTCCTCTCCGCCATCTCGGGGGGTTAGGATGGTCTGCAAGGTCTGCGGGGAGAAGGCGCAGGTGGAACTCCGCGCCCGGGGCTTCGCCCTCTGCAAGGCGCACTACCTGGACTGGTTCGTGAAGGAAACGGAGAGGGCCATCCGGCGCCACCGGATGCTCCAACCGGGGGAGCGGGTCTTGGTGGCCGTTTCGGGGGGGAAGGACTCCCTGGCCCTTTGGGACGTGCTCCACCGCCTCGGGTACCAGGCGGTGGGCCTCCACCTGCAGCTGGGCATTGGGGCCTACTCGGAAAGGAGCCTCGAGGTCACCCAGGCCTTCGCCCGGGAGCGGGGCCTGGAACTCCTGGTGGTGGACCTGCGCCAAGCCTACGGCTTCGGGGTGCCGGAGCTGGCCCAGCTCACGGGGCGGGTGGCCTGCTCCGCCTGCGGGCTTTCCAAGCGCTACGTCATCAACCAGGTGGCGGTGGAAGGGGGCTTTAGGGCAGTGGCCACGGGGCACAACCTGGACGACGAGGCGGCGGTGCTCTTCGGGAACCTCCTCAATCCCCAGGAGGACGCCCTCATCCGCCAGGGGCCGGTCCTGCCCGAGCGCCCCGGCCTTGCCGCCCGGGTCAAGCCCTTTTACCGCTTCAGCGAAAGGGAGGTGCTCTCCTACACCCTGCTTCGGGGCATCCGCTACCTGCACGAGGAGTGCCCCAACGCCAAGGGGGCCAAGAGCCTCCTCTACAAGGAGGCCCTGAACCGGGTGGAACAGGATATGCCGGGGGCCAAGCTCCGCTTCCTCGAGGGCTTCCTTGAGAAGATCCGGCCCCGCCTTCAGGCGGGGGAGGAGGTGGCCTTACGGGAGTGCGAGCGCTGCGGCTACCCCACCACGGGGGCGGTCTGCTCCTTCTGCCGCATGTGGGACGCGGCCTACCGGCGGGCCAAGAAGCGGCGCCTCCTCCCCGAGGAGGCTGAGTTCCGCCCCCACGTGGAGCCCGTGCATGCCGGTTAAGCCTGGCCTTTACCGCCATTACAAGGGCAAGCTCTATCGGGTTCTCTTCCTGGCCCGCCATTCGGAAACGGAGGAGGTGCTGGTGGTCTACCAGGCCCTTTACGGGGAGGAGGGCTACTGGGTGCGCCCCCTGACCCTTTTCCTGGAGCTGGTGGAGGTGGAGGGGCGGAAGGTGCCCCGGTTTGAACGCCTGGGGGACTGAGGGCGGCACCTGGGGCTTGCGCCCGCTTTCCTGCCAGGCCGCCACGCCTCCGGGCCGGCAGGGGCTGGAAGGGCTTCCACCCCGGCGGGCACGGGGGTAGACTCGGGGCATGTGGTGGAAGGAAGCGGTCATTTACCAGGTCTACCCCCGGAGCTTTCAGGACAGCAACGGGGACGGCATCGGGGACCTCGAGGGCATCCGCAGGCGGCTTCCCTACCTGAAGTCCCTGGGGGTGGACGCCATCTGGCTTTCCCCCTTCTACAAAAGCCCCATGAAGGACTTTGGCTACGACGTGGCCGACTACACCGACGTGGACCCCATCTTCGGCACCCTGGCTGACTTTGACCGCCTCCTCCAGGAGGCCCACGGCCAGGGCCTCCGTCTCCTCATCGACCTGGTGCCCAACCACACCTCCAGCGAGCACCCCTGGTTCTTGGAGTCGCGGAGCTCCCGGGAAAGCCCCAAGCGGGACTGGTACGTCTGGGCCGACCCCGCCCCCCATGGCGGCCCCCCCAACAACTGGCAGAGCTTCTTCGGCGGTCCCGCCTGGACCCTGGACGAGAAGACCGGCCAGTACTACCTGCACCAGTTCCTGCCCGAGCAGCCCGATCTCAACTGGCGCAACCCCGAGGTGCGCCAGGCCATTTACGAGGCCATGCGCTTCTGGCTCCGGCGGGGGGTGGACGGCTTCCGGGTGGACGTGCTTTGGCTCCTCGCCGAGGACTTCCTCCTCAGGGACGAGCCCGGCAACCCCGACTGGCGCCCGGGGATGTGGGACCGGGGCCGCCACCTGCACCTCTACACCGAGGATCAGCCGGAGACCTACGCCTACGTGCGGGAGATGCGCCAGGTGCTGGACGAGTTCTCCGAGCCTGGGCGGGAGCGGGTCATGGTGGGGGAGATCTACCTGCCCTACCCCCAGCTGGTGCGCTACTACCAGGCAGGCTGCCACCTGCCCTTCAACTTCCACCTCATCTTCCGGGGGCTCACGGATTGGCGCCCCGAGAACATCGCCCGCATCGTGGAGGAATACGAGGGCCTCCTCACCCGCTGGGACTGGCCCAACTGGGTCCTGGGCAACCACGACCAGCCCCGGCTGGCCTCCCGCCTGGGGGAGGCCCAGGCCCGGGTGGCGGCCATGCTCCTCTTCACCCTGCGGGGCACCCCCACCTGGTACTACGGGGACGAGCTGGCCCTGCCCAACGGGGAGATTCCCCCGGAAAGGGTCCAAGACCCCGCCGCCCTCCGGCAGAAGGGTCGCAAGGCCGAGCACGGCCTGCCCCCAGGCCGCGACCCGGAGCGCACCCCCATGCCCTGGGACACCTCCCCCTTCGCGGGTTTTTCCACCGTTGAGCCCTGGCTTCCCTTAAACCCCGACTGGCCTGTCCGCAACGTGGCCGCCCAAGAGCAAGACCCCCGCTCCATGCTCCAGCTGGTGCGCCGCCTCATCGCCTTACGGAAGGACCGGGAACTTCTTTACGGGGCCTACCGCACCTACCGGGCGCAAGGCGGGGTCTACGCCTACCTGCGGGGGAAGGGCTGGCTGGCGGCCCTGAACTTCACCGACAAGGAGAAGGTTCTGCCCCTGCCCCGGGGCGGGGAGGTGGTCCTCTCCACCCACCTGGACCGGGAGGAGAGGGTGGGGGAAAGCCTCGCCCTGCGCCCGGACGAGGGGGTGGTGGTGCGGCTTGGCTAGGGGGGCGGCGAAGCCCTGGGTTTTCCGCTTGCTTGGCCCGCCCACCCCGTCTGGTTGGCCCGGTTCCTCGAGGTTCTCGGGGTGCGCATAGAGGGGGTGTAGGGTGAAAACGCGCGGGGCCAGGCCCTAGGGCCTGGCCCTTCTGGTGCCGGGGGCGGGACTCGAACCCGCACGTCCTTGCGGACAGCAGATTTTGAGTCTGCCGCGTCTACCGGTTCCGCCACCCCGGCGCGCGCATCCTAAGGATAAGGCCGAGAAGAAGAAGCGTCAACGCCAGGCCCACCGCCCAGTTCCCGAAGCGCACGTAAGGGGTCTTCCCCTCCCGGAAGGCGAAGGGGGCCAGGAGGTAGCCCTCCCGGTGAGGGGGGATCTGGGCCACCACCCGCCCCAGGGGGTCGATGCTGGCGGTAATCCCATCGTTTCCCGCCCGTAGGAGCCAGCGCCCGGTTTCCACCGCCCGCAGGCGCCCTAAGGCAAAGTGCTGCCTTCCCCCAAAGGAGGGCCCGTACCAGGCGTCGTTGGTGAGGAGGACCAGGACCTCGGCCCCTTCCCGCGCCAGGGTCCGGGCCACGGAGGGGAAGACGGACTCGTAGCAGATCATGACCCCGTAAGGCCCGATGGGGGCCAGGCGGGTTCCGGGGGTGCGGTCCCCCAGGTCGCCCAGGCCGAAGGCCTGGAAAAAGAAGGCGTAAACCCCGCCCAGGGCCTCGCGGAAGGGGAAGCGCTCCCCGAAGGGGACGAGGCGCACCTTGTCGTAGTGGCCTAACACCTGGCCTTCCCGGTACAAGACCGCCCGGTTGGGCCCGTACAGGTTCACGCCGGTAAGGAGGGAGCGGCCCGCCAGCACCTCTCGGGCTTCCTCGGGAACCTGCCAGACCGCCGTCTCCGGCCAGACCACCAACCAAGCCTCGGGGTAGCGGGCGAGGCCTTCCCGGGTGAGGCGCAGGTAGACCTCCTGCCCCAGATCTCCCCCCACCTTGGCCAGGGGGTTGACGTTGCCCTGGACCAAGAGGGCCTGCGTTTTGCCTGGCGCGGGGGGAAGGGGCAGGAGCCAAAGGAGAGCCCAGGGCACAAGGAGCCAGTAGCGCCCCCTGGTCAGGCCCCAGGCTAGGAGGAGGACCACCAGGGACAGGAGGTAGACCCCGCCCCAGGCGGCCAAAACCCGCCCAGGGGCTTCCACCAGGGCGTAGCCCAGAAACCCCCAGGGGAAGGCCAGGTCGCCTTGCTCCGTAAGCCACTCCAGCACCACCCAGCCGCCCACCCGCAGGAGGGGGGTGGGGGTGAGGGCGAAGAGGAGACCAAAGGTGAAGGCCTTGAGGAGGACCAGGGGCAGGAAGGGTAAGGCTCCCAGGGGACCAAAGAGTACGGCGAAGCTCTGGGGAAGCCAGACCAGGTGCAGGGTCCAAAACCCTAGCCCCGCCAGGAAGCCTGTGCGGAACCCTCCCCGCAGGAGAAAGGCCAGAACCAGGGGGGCCAGAAAGCCCAGGGGGAAGGGGGGCAGGGTGAGGGCTAGGGCGAAGCCTAAGGCCAGGGGCCGCACCCCTTTACCATAAGGGGCGGCGGTTGCTTTTCACAGGGTTTTCCCGGGCAGGGGAGAGAATAGGAGCATGCGCTTGGGCGTCCTCTCCGACATCCACGCCAACCTGCCCGCCCTCGAGGCGGCCCTCGAGGCCCTGCGGCAGGAGAGCGTGGATGAGGTTCTGGTCCTGGGGGATGTGGTGGCCTACGGTCCCCACCCCAAGCAGGTCATCGCCCGGCTTTGGAAGGAGGGCTTTCCCGTCATCGCCGGGGCGTGGGACCTGCGGGTGGCCTACCCTCTGCCCGGCACCCTGCCCGAAGGGGTGGGGAAGGCCACCTTGGAATGGACCCGGTCCCAACTTTCAGAAAGGGAGCTCAACTACCTCCGCTCCCTAAGGCTTTCCCACCGGAAAGTTTACGGGGAAAACCGGCTGGTGGCCTTCCACGGCACCCCTGGCAACCCCGAGAAACACCTGGACCTCCTGGGCCCTGCCAACCAGCTCCTGCCCCATCTGGAGCGCTACGGTGCCGCTACCCTCCTCCTGGGAGGCCGGCACCTTCCCCTATCCCGCCGGGTGGGCCTGGGCCTGGTGGCGGATCCGGGAAGCGTGGGCCTCTCCTTGAGTGGGGAACCCGGAGCCGACGCCATGGTCCTGGACACGGAGACCCTCGAGGTCCGCTTCCTCAAGGTACCCTACGACCTAGGCCCCCTCATCTTTGACCTCAGGGCCTGGGGGCTCCCCCCGGTTCTGGAGAAGGTCTACCGCACCGGGCGCTTCCCCGAGCAAGGCTAGGGCCTCGGCCCGCACCTGGGGGTCGGGGTCCTGCCGGAAGGCTTCAACCCCCAGGCCGGCCTGGTGGAGGGCGTGGAGGGCGGTGCGCCGCACCAGGGGGTTGGGGTCCTTGGCCGCTTCCCGCATCAGGCCCTCCCCCAGGCCCAGGTTGCTGAGGACGATGAGGGCGTTGCGGGCCATGCGGGCCCTCCCTGGGCGGGCGAAGGCGGTGCCCCTGTACTTCCTTTGGAAAGCATGCCCGGAAAGGCGGAAGAAATCGGTGAGGTCAGGGTGGGCCAGCTCAGGCTCGGGGCGGAAGCCCCGCCAGACCTTGCCGAACCGCCCCCAGGGGCACACCTCCGTGCACCCGTCGCACCCGAGGAGCCACTCCCCCATTCCCCGCCACAGGGCCGGGGGGATGAAGTCCCGGTGCTCCACCGTGAGGTAGCTCACGCAACGCCGGGCGTCCAGGGTGCCATCCCCCAGGAGGGCCCCCGTGGGGCAGGCCGCCAGGCAACGGGTGCACCGCCCACAGCGGTTGGGGTGCCGAGGAATAGCTTCCACCTCCAAGGAAGTGAGGAGCACGCCGATAAAGGCGTGCACGCCGAAAGCCGGGGAGAGGAACATCCCGCTTTTTCCAATCCAGCCCACCCCAGTTAGGACTGCCAGGGTGCGCTCGGGGAGGGGTCCGTGGTCCACGTAGCCCTTGGCGGGGAGCCCCAGGGCCTGCGCCAGGGCCTCGAGGCGCCTCAGCTCCTCCCCCAGGAGGAGGTGGTAGTCCCGCACCCAGGCGTAGCGAGCCACCCGGCCCACCCGGAGGCCTCCTGGGGGCGCTCCGGGGTCCTCGTAGGCGTAGGGGGCGAGGAGGAGGAGGGCGCTCCTTGGCCAGGGGAAGCGCCTTTGGGGGTGGAAGCGCTCCGCCACCCCCCGTTCCAGGTAGGCCATCCCCCCGTGCCGCCCTTCCGCCAGCCAGCGGCGGAAGCGGGCCTCGGCCCCGGCCATGGGTTCCAGGGGAGCCCAGGCCACCTCCAGGCCCCGCTCCCGTGCGGCTTCCTCCAGGAGGGCCTTGGGGTCCACCTTCCTAGCCTAAACCCCGAGGGTAGGGGAGGGGCCACCTCTCCGTATAATCTCCCCCATGGAAACCCTAAGGATCGCCCTCTTGGGAGGCGGCACCGTGGGAAGCGCGTTTTACGGGCTGGTCCAGGAGCGCCTTTCGGACTTCCACGCCCTGGGTTTTTCTCCCCGCTTTCTGGGGGTTTTGGTGCGGGATCCCGCCAAGCCCCGTCCCATTCCGGCAGAACTCCTCCGGCTAGAGCCCCCGGACCTCCTGGAGGCGGACGTGGTGGTGGAGGCCATGGGCGGGGTGGGGGCGCCCTTGGGGCTGGTCCTTCCCGCCCTCGAGGCCGGCATCCCCCTCATCACCGCCAACAAGGCCCTTCTGGCGGAGGCTTGGGACAAGCTCCGCCCCTTCGCCGAGGAGGGGCTCATCTACCACGAGGCTAGCGTCATGGCCGGCACCCCAGCCCTTTCCTTTTTGGAAACCCTTAGGGGAAGCCAGCTTCTGGAGCTCCACGGCATCCTGAACGGCACCACCCTCTTCATCCTGCAGGAGATGGAGAAGGGGCGCACCTACCAGGAGGCCCTCCTCGAGGCCCAGCGCTTGGGCTACGCCGAAGCCGACCCCACCCTGGACGTGGAGGGTATAGATGCCGCCCACAAGCTCACCCTTCTCGCTAGGCTGCTCGTGGACCCTGGTTTCCCCTTCCCCGAGGTGCGGGCCAAGGGCATAAGCGGCCTCACCCCGGAAGCCCTGAAAGGGGCAGAGGCCCAAGGGAAAAGGGTGCGCCTCTTGGCCAGCCTCTACGGGCAAGGAGGCCGCTGGCGGGCGGAGGTGGCTCCGAGGCGCCTCCCCCAGGACCACCCCCTGGCCCAGGCCCGGGGGAACGCCCTCCTCGTGCGGGCGCACCCCTTGGGCGAGGTCTTCGTCACCGGACCTGGAGCCGGGGGCGACGCCACGGCCAGCGGCCTCCTCGCCGACCTCTTCCGCCTCCTTTCCGGGGCCCCCGGCCACCTGCCCGCTCCCCAGGCCAAGGCCCCCCTGGCGGAGGGAAGCCCCTTCCCCGAGGTAGAATGAGGGCGTGCCTGTCCTGGACCTCCTGCGCCCGGTGAGCGATGAGGAGCTCTGGGCCCTTTCGGAGCGCAACCCCGGCTGGCAGTTTGAGCGCGGGGCCGATGGGAGGCTTCTCGTGTCCCCCACGGGCGGCGAAGGCGGCAGGATGGGCGCGGCGGTGCTGGGCCAGCTCTACCGCTGGAACGAGGCCCAGTCCCTGGGGGTGGTCTTTGACGCTTCCACGGGCTTTAAGCTGCCCGACGGCTCCGTCCTCTCCCCCGATGCGGCCTTCGTGCGCAAGGAGCGCTGGCTGGCCCTCACCCCGGAGGAGCGGGAAGGGTTTCCTCCCTTGGCCCCCGATGCCGCCTTCGAGGTTCGTTCCCGGAGCCAAAGCCTGGAGGAGCTTCGGGAAAAAGCGGCCCTTTACCTGAAAAATGGAGTGGGTCTGGTGGTCCTCCTGGACCCTTACGCTCACCGGGTGGAGGTGTATCGGAAGGAGGGGGTGACCTCCTACCAGGACCAGGAGGCGGTGTCCTTGGACCCCGAGCTTCCCGGCTTCCAGCTTCTGACCCGGGGGCTTTTCCTCTAGCCCTTGACGCCCTCCCGCCCTTGGGGGAAGCATATGGCCATGCGCCTGCCCCTCATGGAGCGTTACCGCGCCCACCTGCCGGTTTCCCTAAACACCCCGGTGGTCTCCCTCCTGGAGGGCTCCACCCCCCTCATCCCCCTGAAGGGCCCTGAGGAAGCCAGGAGGAAGGGCATCCGCCTCTACGCCAAGTTCGAGGGCCTGAACCCCACGGGAAGCTTCAAGGACCGGGGCATGACCCTGGCCGTGTCCAAGGCGGTGGAGGCGGGGGCCAAGGCGGTGGCGGCTGCCAGCACGGGAAACACCGCCGCCTCTGCCGCCGCCTACGCCGCCCGCGCGGGGATAAGGGCCATCGTGGTCCTGCCCGCAGGGTACGTGGCCTTGGGCAAGGTGGCCCAGAGCCTGGTCCATGGGGCCAGGATCATCCAAATAGAGGGCAACTTCGACCAGGCCTTAGCTCTTACCAAGGCCCTCACCGAGGCCTACCCCGTGGCCTTGGTGAACTCCTTGAACCCCTACCGCCTGGAAGGGCAGAAGACCCTGGCCTTTGAAGTGGTGGACGAGCTGGGGGAGGCCCCCCACTACCATGCCCTCCCCGTGGGCAACGCCGGCAACATCACCGCCCACTGGATGGGGTACAAGGAGTATTTCGCCCTAGGGAGGTCCACCAGGCTCCCCAAAATGCTGGGCTTCCAGGCGGCGGGCGCTGCTCCCTTGGTCCTGGGGCGGCCCGTGGAGAAGCCGGAAACCCTGGCCACCGCCATCCGCATCGGCAACCCCGCCAGCTGGCAAGGGGCCATGCGGGCCAAGGAGGAGTCGGGGGGGCTTATAGAGGCGGTGACGGACGAGGAGATCCTCCTCGCCTACCGCTACCTGGCCCAGGAGGAGGGGATTTTCTGCGAGCCCGCCAGCGCCGCCGCCATGGCCGGGGTGTGGAAGCTCCTTAGGGAGGAGCGCCTGGAGCCGGAAACCCAGGTGGTCCTCACCCTCACGGGCCACGGCCTGAAGGACCCGGCCACCGCGGAAAAGGTGGCGGGGCTTCTCCCCCCTGTGCCCGCCACCCTCGAGGCCGTGGCCAAGGCGGCGGGGCTTTCGTGATAAGCTTGGGCCATGGCAGAGGCCAAGGGTACGCGAAAAAAGCCTAAGGAGCCCTTTCCCGGAGCCTACTACCTGGCGGGGGCCATCACCCTCGCCCTCATGCTCCTCTTCATGGCCTTGGGGGCGAGCCTTCCCCCAGGGGTGGCCGGGTTTTTGGTGGCCTTTGTCCTGGGCCTCATGGTGAGCCCCCGGTACGTGCCCTTCTTCCTGGCCGCGGGGGTGTTCTCTGCGGTTTTGGGCTTTCTGGGGCGGGAACCCCAGGTGGCTTGGGGCGGGGTGGCCTTGGCCCTTTCCCAGCTTCTGGTGGGGCGCTTCGTCCGCGGCTGATGGAACCCAACCGCCTAGCCCAGGCCCTGGCCCTGATGGGGGTGGCCGCCTACGCCTTCTTCCTCTTCCTCCGCCCCAACCAGGCGGGGATGGCCTTGGCGGTGGGGCTCTTCGTGGGGGCCATGACCCTGGCCTACGGGGAGAAACCCTTCCCGGTGCCCTTCTTCTTGGGGCTTTACGCCCTTCTTCTCCTCCTCCAGCTTCTCTTCGGCCACCCCCTGCCCTTCCTCCTGGGGGGAGCTTTGGGGGCAGGTCTCCCTTACCTGGCCTACCGCCTGCGGAAGCCCGCCAGGTAGAAGAGGGCCCCCAGGAGCATCCCTTCCCCCATGGCCGGAAGGTAGAGGAGGAACTCCCTCACGTCAAAGCGCAGGTAGAGGAGAAAGGGCCAAGGGGTGAGGGCCTAGGCCAGGCCGGGGTGGCCGTAACCTGCGGCTAAAAAGAGCCCTGCACCCAGGCCCTTGAGGTAGGTGAGCCATCCCGAGCCCAGCTCGTTTTGGTAGACGAACCAGAGGAGGTTGAGCCAGACCCCCAAGGCAGCAGGGGGAAGGCGGGTGCCCATCCGGAGGGCCAGGGCGAAGAGGAGGAGGAAGCCCAGGGCCTCAAGCACGGGCCACCTCCTGGCCCTGGGCCTCGAGGTAGGCCACCAGGACCTCCAGGGCCTTTTCCACCCCTTCGTCCAGGTCCTCGCCCGGGATCACGGGAATGCCCTCCTCCTGGGCCCAAAGGAGAAGGTGTTCCTGGATGAGGCGGATCTCGGGGAAGTGGGCCAGATACTTGTCCTGGGGGCGGGCGTGGCCCGTTTCCCGGTCGCGGAGGAGGAAGCGGTCCCGGTGCAGCTTCTCGTCCTGCAGGGCCACCAGCATGGGCACCGTGAGCACCTTGTCCCGGTAGGGGTGGTCCAGGTAGCGGGGCACCACGTGCACCCCCTCCAGGACGATGGAGGTGCCTTCCAGGGCGCTCCTCTCCTGGATGGCCCGGAGGCCCACCGCCACCCGGGCCACCTGGTCCAGATACCCCCGCAGGACCCGGGCCTCGTGGGTTTCCTCGGTGAAGAGTTCGGGCATCAGGGCCTTCCAAGCCTCAAAGGTGGAGAGGTGAAGGCTGGGCAGGAGGTCTTTGGAGAAGGAGGCGCGGAACACCTCCCGCACCGCATCGGAGGGGACGATGTGGGTGATGCCCAGGCGGTAGGCGAGGGCTGAGGCCAGGACGCTTTTGCCCACGCCGGTAACCCCCCCGATGAGGATGTGCACCGGCTTGGCGCTGCGCCGCAGGCGGCGCAGGAGGAGGTAGCGCCGGGCCGCCTCTTCCCCTGCTTCCTTGAGAAGGGCCTGGTGGACGCGCTCGCGCAACTCTGGACGGCGCACCACCCGCAGGCCCTCCTGCCGGAGCTGGGTTTCGATCTCCCGGGCCAGGCGGTAGGCCCCTTCGGGGGAGAGGCCGATCCCCATGAGGGACTGGGCCAGGATGCCCTTGGAGAAGGGCATCCGGGGCTCCCCGCCTTCCTCCTCCACGAAAAGCTCCCCGGCAAAGGCCTGGCGTTCCAGGTAGCGACGCCCGGCGGGTTTGCCTTTGGCCTTGGCGACCTCCTCTGCCACCACCGCTTCCAGGCGCCGGGCGGCGATCTGCCGCACCCCTTTTTCCCGGAGGCGCTTTTCCACCTCCTTGGCCAGGGCGTGGGCCTCCTTCAGGGGCAGGCCGGCTTCCTCCAGGCTCCGGGCCAGAAGCCCCTTGGAGAAGGGGAGACGCTTTTTGCCCGCCAGCACCAGGATCTCCTCAAAGGGGAGGGTCTGCTGGGCCAGGCGCTCGGCTACCCTGCTCCCCAGGGCCCGGGCCACCTCCTCTAGAAAGACCCGCCGCAGGACCTTGGGGGACACCTCCTTCCGCCCTTCCTCCTTCAGCCGCTCCTCCACGGTGTGGGCCACGGACTGGGCGGCCTCGAGGGGCACGCCGAGGGGCAGAAGGGCCTCCACCAGAAGGCCTTTGGAGAGGGGCCACCGCCCTCGCCGGAGGCGCACGAAGACCTCACCCATTGCTTGGCATCATAGCACTTTTCCCTTGGGAAAGGGCTTTCTTGACAGGCTTTTGCCGCGCGTGCTACCATACCTTACGGCTTGGCGCCGTAGCCAAGTGGTAAGGCAGAGGTCTGCAAAACCTCCATTCGCCGGTTCGAATCCGGCCGGCGCCTCCAAGAACGCGGGCGCGTAGCTCAGGTGGCCAGAGCACTACCTTGACACGGTAGGGGTCGGTGGTTCAAGTCCACTCGCGCCCACCAGCTTTCCCGGGGAAAGACCCCGGGGTTTTGCTTTATACTCAGGCCATGAGTGCGTCCCACGAACGCGAACTCTACCAGGCCTGGGTGGAGCTCCTCGGCTGGATGCGGGAGTACGCCCAGGAAAAGGGCGTGCGTTTTGAGAAGGAAGCGGACTTCCCCGACTTCATCTACCGCATGGAGCGCCCCTACGACCTGCCCACCACCATCATGACCGCTTCCCTTTCCGATGCTCTGGGGGAGCCCTTCCTTCTTGCGGATGTCTCTCCCCGGCACGCCAAGTTGAAGCGCATCGGCATCCGCCTTCCCCGGGCCCACATCCACCTGCACGCCCACTTTGAGCCCGGCAAGGGCCTGGTGACGGGGAAGGTCCCCCTCACGAAGGAGCGCTTCTTCGCCCTGGCCGACCGGGCCCGCGAGGCCTTGGCCTTCGCCTAAACCTTGGCGATGGTGCCCTGGCCCAAGGCCACCAGCTTGGGCTCGGGTTCCTCGCTGTAGACCTCGCCCTGGACCACGGCCAGGCGCTTGTCGGCTTGGACCACCCGCCCACGGGCCAAAAGCCGCCGGCCTTTGGCGGGGCGGAGAAAGTTCACCTTGAACTCCACGGTGAGGACCTCGGGCCCAAACACCATGCCCCCGGCGAAGGTGAGGGCGTTGTCCAAAAGGGCGGCGATCACCCCGCCCTGCACCACACCCAGGTGTTGGTAAAACTCGGGGCGCACCGGGAGGGCAAGCTCCACCTCTTCTTCCCCAGCCGAGAGGAGCTCCATCCCCAGGTGCTGGCTGAAGGGCTGGGCTTTGAGCACCTCTTGCGCCAAAGCGGTCCGGTCCATGGCTTCTCCTTGTCCAGGTCAAAGCTTACCCTGGGTTTCCAGGGGTTCCAAGGCCTCCCAAAGCTTCAGCACCACCCCGTGGAGCAAGGGGAAGGCCTTGCGGGTGGGCTTCAGGCGGTGGCCTTCCACCTCCAGGTAGCCCTCTTGGGCCAAGCTCCTGGCGGAGCCTTCCAGGAGGGGCCAGAGGGAAAGGCCCGCGCGCCTTTCCACCTCGGCCACGTCCAACCCTTCCCGCAGGCGCAGCCCCAGCATGAGGCTCTCCTTGGCGTGCTCTAGGGGGGAGATGGTTTCTTCCCTGGGCGCTTCCCCGAAAAGCCAGCGGGGGAGGGGGGGGTGGGTGCGCCGGAAGGCGTAGGCCGAACCCCCGCCCGGGTACTGGCCCGTGGCCCCAGGGCCCAGGGCCAGCCAGAAGCCGTTTTGCCAGTAGACCTGGTTGTGCCTGGCCTCTTCCCCGGGCCTGGCGAAGTTGGAGACCTCGTAGCGCAGAAGACCGGCTTCTCCCAGGACTTCCTCCGCCCGCTCTATGGCCCAGGCCTCCCGCTCGGGGTCCTCCTTCAGGCCCATAAGGGCGAAGGGGGTGCCCCGTTCCACCTGCAGGGTGTAGGCGGACACGTGCCCCACCCCCAAGGCGGCGGCCTCGGCCAGGTCCTGTTCCACGTCCTGCATGGGCAGGCCCAGGATGAGGTCTAGGGAAACCCGGAAGCCCCCCTCCAAGGCCAGCTCCACCGCCTTTAGGGCCCCCTTGCGCCCATGGGCCCGGCCCAGAAACTTGAGTACGCCCTCTTGGAAGCTTTGGACCCCCAAGGAGAGGCGGTTGACGCCGAGGTCCTTGAGAAGGGCAAGCCTTTCCCGGTTGAGGGTGCCGGGGTTGGCCTCGAGGGTCACCTCTGCCCCCCGTTCCAGCCTCCAGGGTAGGGCCTGGAAGAGGGCCAAAAGCTCCCGGTCCCGCAGGAAACTTGGGGTGCCGCCGCCCAGGTAGAGGGTGGCGAGGGGCTCAGGATGGCTTAGGTAAAGCCCTTGGGCTTCTTCCCTCAGGCGCTTCAGGTAGGCTTCCACCCAGCCTGGGGCCCGGCGCACCACGTGGAAGTCGCAGTAGGGGCATAGGGTGGGGCAGAAGGGGACGTGGACGTAGAGGCTAGCCATGGCCTTGGGACAGGAGGGCTTCCACCCAGGCCACCACCCGCCTGGCCAGCGCTAGGGCCTCTTCCCATTCCTCCCGGGTGAGCTCGGGAAGCCCCGCGGGGTAGCGGCCCCTGAGGGTGTACTCCATGAGGAGGGTGGCCTCCTTTATGGCCTCGGGAATAGGGAGGCCTGTGCTCTCCAGAAGTTCCAGGAGGTAGTCCAGATTATGGGTTTTGGGGAAGGGAACGCCCTTGTCCACGAGGAGAGCCTTTAGGGCTTTCTCCGCCGCCTGCTCCGCCAGGAAGGCGGAGGGCTCGAACAGGGCTTCTTTAGGCGTTTGGGTGGCGTAGGCCAGATCGCTTCGGGCAAGGCGTAGCCAGGACCAGGGGTCTGTGGGTTCAAGCGGCATAAAGGGTTCTCCCCTCCCTTAGGGCTTGGGGATAGATGGTCATCCAAGCATCCTTGTACTTTTCTAGATCCTCTGGATGGGCTACCACCAGGTCCACGGCAAAACCCTTACGTACCTTGGCTAGGGCAAGGTAAAGGCACCGCGCCGCCGAGCGTTTATCCACTTCCCTAGGCAACACCACGAGAAGGTCGTAGTCGCTCTCCGGGCGGGCCTCTCCCCGGGCCCGGCTGCCGAAAAGGATGATCTTCTGGGCCGGTACGGTTTTGAGGATGGCCTCGAGGACCGGGGCCAGCTCCGGGTACTCCACCCCTTTAGTCTACAAAGAGGAGGCGGAAGTCGTTGAGGTTGGTGCCGGTGGGACCGGTCTTCAGGAGGGTACCCGCCTCCTGGAAAAAGCCCAGGCTGTTGTTCTCCGCCAGGAAGGGCCTGGGGTCTAGGCCCAGCTCCCAGACCTCCGGGGTGAGGAGGGCCCCCGCCGCGCCCGAGGGCCCGTCCAGCCCGTCGGAGTCTGCGGCCAGGGCGTAAAGGGGCCTTTGCAGGTGGGCGTAAAGGGCCAGGAGGAACTCCAGGTTCCTTCCCCCGAGGCCCCTTCCCTCCACCCGCACCTGGGCCTCGCCGCCGGAGAGGAGGAAAAGGGGCTTTCGGAAGGGCACCCCGTGGGCGCGGATGGTTTCCAAAAGCTCCGCGTGGAAGCGGGCCAGGGCCCGGGCCTCGCCGCCGAAGCGGTCGGAGAGGATCACCGCCCGGTAGCCTTGCCGCCTTAAGAACCCCTGGGCGGCCTTCAGGAGGTCCAGGTTGCGCCCGGCCATCCGCCAGGAAAGCCGCCTTAGGGCGGGGTGGCCGGGCTTGAGGGTTTCCGGAAGCTCCCCCTTAGCCCCCCGCTCCAGCACCCGCCGGGCCCCCTCGAGGCCCAGGCGGTAGCGGTCCAGGATGGCCAAGGCGTCGGCGTAGGTGGTGGGGTCGGGGTGGAAGGGCCCGGAGGCGATGACGCTGGGGTCGTCCCCCGGCACGTCGGAGAGGAGGAGGGCGTGGACCCTGGCCCTGGTGGCCAGGAGGAGCCTTCCTCCCTTGATCCGGGAGAGGTGCTTGCGCACGGCGTTGACCTCCCCGATGCTGGCCCCGCTTCGGAGGAGGCCTTGGGTGAGGGCTTGCTTTTCCTCTAGGGAGATCCCCAGGGGCAGGCACCAAAGGGCGCTTCCCCCGCCCGAGACCAGGGCCAGGATCCGGGCCTTGGGGGAAAGCCCCTGGAGGAGTTCCAGGACCTCCTGGGCCGCCCTTAGGCTTTCCCCATCGGGCAGGGGATGTCCGGCGAAGACCGCCCTCAGGCCCAGGGCGCCTTGGCCCTTGGGCAGGGTGAGGTGGTAGGGCACCTCCCCGTAGCGGTCCAAGGCGGCCTTCAGCATGGAAGCCGCCCCCTTGCCCACCGCCAGGACCAGGTCCGGCTTCCAGGGAGGGAGGGCCCTTTGCGTGAGGCGGTAGGGGTGGGCGGTTTGCAGGGCCTCGAGGAAGGCGGCCTCTAGAAGCTCCTTCATCCCTTCCCCAGGTCGGTTTTGCGGAAGTCCTCCCCTTTATAGAGCAGGGGTTCCCCCTCGACCCGAGCCACGGCGTAGCTCAGGCAGTCCCCGAGGTTGAGCCCGGCGGGGTGGCGGCCCTTGCCGTAGCGGGCGTAGGCTCTCACCGCTTCCCGGTAGTGCTCCTTGGTAAAGGGCAGGACCTCGAGGCCTAGCTCCTCCACCAATCTCTCCACCAGATGGGCCCGCTCAAAGCCCACCCGGTGGCCAAAGGCCACCGCGGTTTCCACCAACGTGGGCGCACCCACGGTGGTTTTGGGAGCCTCCTGGATGGCTTGGAGAAAGGCCTCGTACCCCTCTTCTTGGAAGAGGATGGCCAGGAGGACGGAGGAATCCACCACCATCTACCCCTCCCAGAGCTCGTCCATCTCCTCCTTGCTGACCCCCCTTCCCAAGAGCTCAGGAGGGATTTGGGGCCACACCTCCTCCTCCAGAAAGCGAAGTACCCGATCGGAGCGCCGCTTACGGGTCAGCTCGGCCAGGCGGAGCTCCAAGGCTTTGCGCACCGCCTCGGTCTTGGTTTCGCCGGTCAGGCGGGCCACCTCGCTGGCCAAACGCTCCACTTCCCGGTTGCGGATGGTGAGAGGCATAGTTTCAGCATAGATGCCCGATTTTCATTACGTCAATCCACGGGGTCCTTTCCGTCATAGAGCAACTCCAGGAGCTCCGCGGTGTGCAGCACGGGGATGCCCTGGTCCAGGTAGGCCCGGATCTGGGTGAGGCAGCCGATGTTGCCCGTGACCACCAGGTCGGGCTCGGTGGCCTTCAGGTTCTCCGCTTTTCTCCGGCCCAGGGCCTCGGCGATCTCCGGCTGGAAGAGGTTGTAGGTGCCGGCGCTGCCGCAGCAGATCTCCCATTCCCTGGGCTCCAGCACCTCCACCCCCGCCGCCTTCAGGAGGCGCCTTGGGGGTTCCCGCACCCCTTGGGCGTGGGCCAGGTGGCAGGCGTCGTGGTAGGCCACCCGCAAGGGGCGTTTGGGGGGCGGGGGCGGCAGGAAGCCCAGCTCGTCCAGGAGGACGGTCAGGTCCTTGACCTTGGCGGCCAAGGCCTTGGCCTCCTCCTCCTCGGGCTCACCCAGGAAGAGGAGGGGATATTCCTTCATCCCCGAGCCGCATCCGGCGGCGTTGGTGACCACGAAGTCCACGTCCCGGAAGACCTGCAGGTTCTGCCGGGCGAGGCGCTTCGCCCCCTCCTTGTCCCCGGCGTGCAGGTTCAGGGCCCCGCAGCAGACCTGCTCCTTGGCCGCCACCACCTCTACCCCGTTTTCCTGGAGCACCCGGATGGTGGCCCGGTTGATGGAGGGCCTGAGGACCTGCTGGGCGCACCCTAGGAGGATCCCCACCCTGGCCCGCCTTTCCCCCTTGGCGGGGTAGACCTCCTGGTAGGTTTCCTTTTCGGGCAAGCGGTCGGGGAGGAGGGCCAGGGGGGCTTTCAGGGGTTTGGGCAGGGGCAGGGGCTTCAGGAGGGGCTTGAGGCGCACCCCAAGCTCCGCTAAGGGCCGGAAGCGCTCCGGGTATGGGAGGGTGCGGAGAAGCCCCAAGCGGTAGACCCGCTCCAGGGGGTAGCGGTGGCGCTCCTTCTCGGTGTGGAGGCGGAAGGTGGCGATCAGCTCGCCGTAGGGAACGCCGCTGGGGCAGGCGGTGACGCAGGCCTGGCAGGCCAGGCAGCGGTCGAGGTAAGGGAGGGCTTCCTCCAGGGGGAGGCTTCCCTCCAGCACCTCCTTCATGAGGAAGATGCGCCCCCGGGGGGAGTCCATCTCCTCCTGCAGGACCAGGTAGGTGGGGCAGGTGGGGAGGCAGAAGCCGCAGTGGACGCAGGCCTCGATGGCGTGGGCCATCACCTCCCCTTCCTTGCCCAGCGTTTCCACGGGGATCCGGTGTTGCATGCTCTCACCCTAAGGGAAAGCGGCCTTTGGGGTCCAGGGCCCCTTTGACCTTGCGGAAAAAGGCCTCGGGTGGGGGTGGGAAAAGGGCCTCCTCGGCACCCTTCAGGACCAGGTGGGGAATCCCCGCCCGCCTCAGGGCGTGGAGCCCTTCGGGTTCCAGGCCGACATAGAGGAGCTCCCCCCCCGCCATGTACCGCCTAGGCCCCAGGGGTAGACCCTCGAGGGTGGGGATGAGGTCCAGGCGGGAGGGCACCTTGGCCCAGACGGGGCTTCCCTCCAGGAAGGAGAGGTCCCGCACCCCTTCCCAGTGGGCCTCGTCCTCATGGAGGACCTCCCCTTCCCGCCCCAAAAGCTCCTGGAGCCGCTTTAGGCGCCTTTCCAGGCTCCCGGGAAACCCCCCCAGGCGGACTTCCAAGGTGGCGGGAGGGAGGAGGTCCAGGGCCAGGAGGTCCAAGGGTAGGCCCCGAAGGCGCTCCAGGGCGGCCATGGCCTTTTCCAAGCCGCCCAAGGCCACCCGAAGCGTCGCCGTGGCCCTGGGGTGGGGGAAGACCTTGAAGGAGAGCTCCACCATGACCCCAAAAGCCCCCAAGGAGCCAACCATGAGGCGGTGGAAGGGGAAGCCGGCGGCGTTTTTCACCACCTTGCCCCCGCCCCGCACCACCCTTCCTTCCCCATCCACGAAGCGCACCCCCAGAATGAAGTCCCTCAGGCCCCCAAACCGTTCCCGCATGGGGCCGGAAAGCCCCGCGGCCACCGTGCCCCCCAAAGTAGCCCCCTTCCCCGCCAGGGGCGGGTGGAAGGGCAGGTACTGGCCGTGGGCCCGCAAGGCGGCCTCCACCTCCTCTACCGGGGTGCCCGCGTAGGCGGTGAAGACAAACTCCTCGGGCTCGTACTCCAGGATGCCCTTGAGCCCCGAGAGGTCCAAGGCCACCTCCCCCTCCCGGGGGGTGGAGAGGGCCGGTTTGGTCCCGCTTCCCCTGGGGCGCAGGCGGGGGTGGAGGCGCACCGCCTCCTGCACCTCCGCTAAGCTGGTGGCGCGAAGCTCAGCCATGGACCTCCTCGAGGCCCGGGCGTCCCCCGGGCTCCGGCAGGACCTTCCCCCGGTTGGCCAGGCCTTTGGGGTCCAGGGCCTCTTTTACCCGCTCCATGGCCAGGAGGTCTTCTGTTGCGAACATCTCCGGCATGTAGCCTTTCTTCTCCACCCCAATCCCATGCTCCCCCGTGAGGGAGCCTCCCAGGCGCACGCAAAGCTTGAGGATCTCCCCCGCCAGCTCCTCCGCCCGCTCCAGCTCCCCGGGTTTTTTGCCGTCGTAGAGGACCAGGGGGTGGAGGTTCCCGTCCCCCGCGTGGAAGACGTTGGCCACCCTAAGGCCGTATTCCTGGGAAAGCCTTCCGATCTCCTTCAGGGCTTCCCCCAGGCGGCTTCGGGGCACTACCCCATCCTGGACGATGTAGTCGGGGGAAAGCCTTCCCACGGCGCTGAAGGCGGCCTTGCGCCCCTTCCAGATGGCCTGGCGCTCGGCTTCGCTTTGGGCGATGCGCACCTCGGTGGCCCCGCTTTCTTGGATCACCTGGGCCAGGAGTTTGGCTTCCTCCTCCACCTCCTCCTTGGGGCCTTCCAGCTCCACGATGAGGAGGGCTTCGGCCTGGGGGTAGCCCGCCTTCACCGCCGCCTCGGCGGCCTCGATGGCCAAGCGGTCCATGATCTCCATGGCCCCGGGGAGGAGGCGGCTTCGGATCACCTGGCTCACGGCGTTCCCGGCGGCCTCGAGGCTCCCGTAAGCCGCCAGGAGGGTGTGGTAGGCCTCGGGTTTGGGGAGGAGCCTGAGGGTGATCTCCAAGGCCACCCCCAAAAGCCCCTCGGTGCCCACGAAAAAGCCCGCGAGGTCAGGGCCAACCCCCTCCAGGCCTTCCCCGCCCAGGCGCACCACCTCCCCTTCCGGGGTGACCGCCTCGAGGGCCAGCACGTGGCCCGCCGTCATGCCGTACTTCAGGCAGTGGGCCCCGCCGGAGTTGAAGGCCACGTTGCCGCCAATGGTGGAAATGGGCTGGCTGCTGGGATCAGGGGCGTAGTAGAGGCCGTAAGGGGCCGCCGCCCTGGACACCTCCAGGTTCACCACCCCGGGCTCCACCACAGCGATCCGGGCCTTGGGGTCCAGGCGCAGGATGCGGTTCATGCGGTTGAGGGCGATGACCAGGCCCCCCTCCACGGGCAAAGAGCCCCCCGATAGGCTGGTGCCGCTTCCCCGGGCCACGAAGGGGACACCATAGCGGTGGCAGAGCCTGACCGCTTCCACCACCTCCTCCTTCCGCTCGGGCAGGACCACGGCCAGGGGGCGCTTGCGGTAGGCGGTGAGGGCGTCCGACTCGTAGGGGGCGAGCTCCGCCTCCCGGGTGAGAACCCTCCCCGGGGGGAAGAGGGCCTTGAGCTCCTCCAAAAACCCCATGTCTGCCTCCTTGCCTCCCACTTTACGCCAAGGGGCAGGCCCCTGCCCGCCCCTTGGCATGCCGGGCTAGTCGATGTAGTCGTAGGCCACCAGGGTCAGGAACTCGATGAACTCCTGGGAGAGCACCAGCCGGTCCAGGATCTCCTCCGCCTCCTTGTAGCGGCCCGCTTCCCGCCCCCCGAGCTTGGCCAGCTCCTCCTCCTTCACCTGCTGGTAAAGCTCCGGGGTGATGGTGCGCCCATCCTCCAAGGTGGCCCCCCGGTGCACCCATTGCCAGAGCTGGGCTCGGGCAATCTCCGCGGTGGCAGCGTCCTCCATGAGGTTGAAGATGGCCGCGGCCCCGTTGCCGAGAAGCCACTGGTTCAGGTACTGGAGGGCCACGGAGACGTTGTTCCTGAGGCCCGCTTCCGTCACCTTGCCCCCGGGCACCTGGAAGTCCAGGAGGTCCTCCGCCCCCACCTGCACGTCCTCCCGCTTCACGTGCTTCTGGTGGGGCCTATCCCCCAGGTAGCGGTCGAAGACCTCCATGGCCACGGGCACCAGATCGGGGTGGGCCACCCAGGTGCCGTCAAATCCCTGGGAGGCTTCCCGCTCCTTGTCCGCCCGCACCTGCTGGAAGGCCCTTTCGTTCACCTCGGGGTCCTTGCGGCTGGGGATGAAGGCGGCCATGCCGCCGATGGCGTGGGCCCCGTGGAGGTGGCAGGACTTCACCAGAAGTTCGGTGTAGGCCTTCATGAAGGGCACGGTCATGGTGACCTGGGCCCGGTCGGGGAAGATGGGGGCGGTGGTGGCGAACTTCTTGATGCAGCTGAAGATGTAGTCCCAGCGGCCGGCGTTGAGCCCGGCGGCGTGCTCTTTAAGCTCGTAGAGGATCTCTTCCATCTCGAAGGCCGCCAGGATGGTTTCGATGAGCACCGTGGCCCGGATGGTCCCCCGGGGGAGGCCCACGTAGTCCTGGGCGAAGTTGAACACGTTGTTCCACAGCCGGGCCTCCAGGTGGCTTTCCAGCTTGGGTAGGTAAAAATAGGGACCGCTTCCCCGCCTTACGAGCTCGTGGGCGTTGTGGAAGAAGTAAAGCCCGAAGTCAAAGAGGCTAGCCGAGATGGGTTCCCCGTCCACCAAGACGTGCTTTTCCACCAGGTGCCAGCCTCGAGGCCGGACAAGGAGGGTGGCCACCTTATCCTTGAGCTTGTACTCCTTCCCCTCGGGGCTCACAAAGTCGATCTGGCGCCGGACAGCGTCATACAGGTTCTTCTGCCCTTGGATGACGTTGTCCCAGGTGGGCGAGAGGGCGTCTTCAAAGTCGGCCATGAAGACCTTGGCCCCGGAGTTCAGGGCGTTGATGATCATCTTGCGGTCCACGGGCCCGGTGATCTCCACCCGGCGGTCCTGGAGGTCGGGAGGGGTCTCGGCCACCTGCCAGCTCCCGCCCCGCACAAAGGCGGTCTCCTCCAGAAAATCCGGCTTCTCTCCTGCTTGGTACCTTGCCCAAAGCGCCTTCCGCCGCTCCAGGAGGGCCTTGCGCACGGGACCGAACTCCCTCTGCAGGGCCACCACAAACTTCAGGGCCTCTTCCGTGAGCACTTCCCCCAGGAGGGGATGGTCCTTGGTGATCTCCACGCCCTTCATGGTGGCCTGAGCCTAAGGGAGGGGGCGGAGGTTTGTCAAGAAGCAAAATGCTTTTTTGTATATTGAAAAATCTTGGGGAGCCTGGTACCCTAGGGTCTATGCCTAGACCCAGAGGAAAAGGTCCTGGGGAGGTCAAGACCCTGGAGCGGGGACTTGGGGTGCTGGAAGTCTTGAGCGAGCTGGGGGAGGCGGGTTTGTCCCCCTTGGCCGAGCGCACGGGGCTTTCCAGGAGCACCCTTTACCGCCTGCTTCAGACCCTGGCCCGCCGGGGTTTCGTGGAGGAGGAGGGGGGGGTCTACCGGGTGGGGCCCCGGGCCTTCACCGTGGGACAGGCCTACCTCCGCAAGAACCTCTTGGAGGCCGTGCGCCCCGAGATGGAGGCCCTGGCCCAGGCCACGGGGGAGAGCGTGAACCTGGCGGTGCTGGCGGGGATGGAGGCCCTTTACCTGGACCAGGCGGAGGGGACCAAGCTGGTGCGCCTCTTCACCGCCCCGGGTTCCCGGGCCCCCCTGCACGCCACCGGGGTGGGAAAGGTGCTCCTGGCCTTCCGGGGGGTACCCGAGGGCCTCCCCCTGACCCCCTATACCCCCCATACCCTCACCTCTCCAGAGGCTCTGGAGCGCGAGCTCGCTGGGGTGCGCCGGCAGGGCTATGCCCTGGACAACGAGGAAAAGGAACTTGGGGTGCGGTGCGTGGCCGCGCCCGTCTTTGGACCGGGGGGGGAAGTGGTGGGGGCCATCTCCCTCTCGGCCCCCGCGAGCCGCCTCTCCCTGGAGGAGGCCCATCGGCTGGCTCCCCGGGTGGTGGAGGCGGCCTGGAGAGCTTCTTTGCGCCTTGGCTTTACAGGCCCTGTATAATGAGAAAGGTTAGGTGGGTTTAGCGGGAGGAGCTAAGGGCCATGGACAAGGACCGTCCGGTGTACGTGATCTCTGTGGCGGCGGAGCTGGTGGAGATGCACCCGCAGACGCTGAGGCTGTATGAGCGGAAGGGGCTCATCAGGCCGAAGCGGTCTTCGGGGAAGACCAGGCTTTATTCGGAGCGGGACATTGAGCGGCTTAGGGAGATCCGCCGCCTGACGCAGGAGCTTGGGGTGAACCTGGCGGGGGTGGAGGAGATCATGCGGCTGCGGTCGGAGCTCGAGGCCCTGCAGGCCCGCTTCGAGGCCGAGGTGGCCCGGCTCAAGCGGGAGATCGGCACCCGCCTGGAGGAGCTGGAGCGCCGCGCCCTCCCCGCCCCGGGGGGGACGGAGAAGCCCTCCCCCAAGGACCGTCCGGTGTACGTGATCTCTGTGGCGGCGGAGCTGGTGGAGATGCACCCGCAGACGCTGAGGCTGTATGAGCGGAAGGGGCTCATCAGGCCGAAGCGGTCTTCGGGGAAGACCAGGCTCTACTCGGAGCGGGACATTGAGCGGCTTAGGGAGATCCGCCGCTTGACGCAGGAGCTTGGGGTGAACCTGGCGGGGGTGGAGGAGATCATGCGGCTGCGGTCGGAGCTCGAGGCCCTGCAGGCCCGCTTCGAGGCCGAGGTGGCCCGGCTCAAGCTCCTCCTTTTGGAAGAGGGCCGGGCGCTTCCGGAAGGGAGTAGTATGGGCGCGTGAGCGCCTTAGAGCCCCTTCTGGAGTTCCTTTCCATCCCTTCCGTTTCCACCGATCCGGCCCACAAGGAAGACGTCCGCAAGGCGGCCTTGTGGCTGGAGGCCAAGCTCCAAGCCCTGGGCTTCCGCACCGAGCTCCACGAAACCCCCTTGCACCCCATCCTCTATGCGGAGCGCCTCCTGGACGAGAACGCTCCCACGGTCCTGGTCTACGGCCACTACGACGTCCAGCCCCCGGACCCCCTGGAGCTTTGGGAAAGCCCGCCTTTTAGCCCCACCCTGCGGGACGGGCGGGTCTACGCCCGGGGGGCCTCGGACGACAAGGGGCAGCTTTGGGCCCACGTGGCGGCCTTGGAGGGTCTTTCTGCTCGGGTGAACGTGAAGTTCTTGGTGGAGGGGGAAGAGGAGATCGGAAGCCCCAGCCTTCTGCCCTTTGTCCGGGCGAACCGGGAGAAGCTGAGGGCGGACGTGGTTCTCATCTCCGATGGGGCCATGTTCGCCCCCCTCACCCCCACCCTCACCTACGGCCTAAGGGGCCTGGCCTACCTGGAGGTGCGGCTCCAGGGGGCCAAGCGGGACCTCCACTCGGGGGCTTTCGGTGGGGTGGCCCCGAACCCCATCCAGGCCCTGGGCTGGCTTTTGGCCAAGCTCAAGGACGAGGGAACCGGCAGGGTCCTCATCCCTGGCTTCTACGACCGGGTGCGCCCCGTGGCGGAAGAGGAGCGCCGCCTCTGGCCCCCCTTGGACGAGGCGGTCCTGAAGGCGGAGTTGGGGGTGGAGGTCCTGCCGGGGGAGGAGGGCTACACCCCGCTGGAAAGGCTTTGGGCCCGGCCCACCCTGGACCCCAACGGCATCTGGGGCGGCTACCAGGGCGAGGGCTCCAAGACGGTGATCCCCGCCGAGGCGGGGATGAAGCTCTCCATGCGCCTGGTGCCGGATCAGGACCCGGAGGAGGTGGCGGCCCTGGCGGAGGCGTACCTGCGGGAGGTTTGCCCACCCGGTTACACCTTGGAGGTCCTCCGCCTTCACGGGGGTAAGCCCGTCCTCACCGATCCCCATAGCCCCCCCATGCGGCTTATGGCCAAGGCCTTGGAGGAGGTCTGGGGCCGCCCGCCGGTCTACGCCCGGGAAGGCGGGACCATCCCCGTGGTGGCGGAGCTCCAGGAAACCCTGGGGGCGCCGGTGGTCCTCCTGGGCCTGGGGCTTCCCGACGACAACCTCCACGCCCCCAACGAGAAGCTGGACTTGGTGAACCTGGAGAAGGGCATCGCCGTCATAAGGCGCTTCTACGAGCTCCTGGCGGAGGCTTAGGCCAAGGGTGTCAGCCCTGGAGCGTTTCCAGTTGCCCCTGTACCTGGTGGCAGCCTTTTTGGGGGCAGGGCTTGGGTTCTGGGTTCCGGGGCTTCCCCCGTGGGGGGAGGTCCTGCTCTGGCCTGCCCTTATGGTCCTCCTCTTCGCCACCTTTCTCCAGGTGCCCCTCCTCGCCCTGCGGCAGGCTTTCCGCGACCGGGCCTTCCTCCTTGCCGGGCTTGTGGGCAACTTTCTCCTCGTGCCCCTTTTCGTCTACGCCCTTCTCCAGCTCCTCCCTCCGGAGCCGGGCCTCCGGCTGGGGGTGGCCTTGGTCCTCCTTGTACCCTGCACGGACTGGTTTCTGGCCTTCGCCCACCTGGGCCGGGGGGATGTGGCCCGGGCCCTAGTCCTCACACCCCTCAACCTTTTCCTACAGCTTCTCCTGCTTCCCCTCTACCTCTTTCTCCTTTCCGGAGGAAGCCCAGGGGGCGTGCCCCTGGCCTCGTTGTTGGAGGCGGCTTGGGTGGTTTTCTTCCCTCTTTTGCTCGCCCTTTTTCTCCAGGTCCGCTCTCTTGGGCGCCACCTCGCCGCCAAGACCGCCTCCTGGCCCGTGCCCCTCCTGGCCTTGGTGGTTTTCCTGGTGGCCTTGGGCAACGCGGGCCACCTGGCTGGTTTCCCCGCCCTTTTCCTGGTGCTTGGGGGCGTCTTCGCCCTCTACCTACTCCTGGCCCTGGGGCTGGCCTGGGTCCTGGCCCGCCTCTTCCGCCTCGAGGCCAAGGCGGGGCGGACGCTAGCCTTCAGCCTGGGCACCCGCAACTCCTTCCTGGTCCTGCCCTTGGCCTTGGCCCTGCCAGAGGGGATGGCCCTCGCTCCCCTGGTCATCGTCTTTCAGGCCTTGGTGGAGCTTTTGGGCATGGGTGCGGCGGTCCGGCTGGTCCCTAGGCTTTTCCCTTAGCCCGCCTGCCCGGGGTGGACCTTCTTGAAGATGAGGGCCTCCCCCACCCGGCCCGAGAGGATGGGTACGGCGGCGCTTTTGGCCACCTGGGCGCAAAAGGGCACGTCGGCCTCGAGGCCCACCGCCTTCAGGGCCTGGGCCGCCGCGGAGAGGGAGAGGGCCTCCAAGGGGTCCTGGTAGGCCCGCTTCACGGAAAGGGCGATCCGGGCTCCGTCCTCGGGCTCCACCTCCCCCAAAAGCCCCAGGTACTCCGCCAGCACCCCGGCGGTGTAGAGGTCGTCCAGCCCCACCCGCCCCTCCTTGCCGGCGCAGAGGATGGCCACCTCCTCCGCGGCCAGCTCCCGGGCCAGCCGGGCGGCGGCATGGGCGTTAAAGAGGGAGGCCAAAAGGACGTGCTTGGCGGTTTTGGCGGCCGCGTGGGCGGCTTTGGTGCCGTTGGTGGTGCTCAGGACCACCACCTTGCCCCCCACCGGGGCCTCTAGGGCCTCCCGGGGGGAGTTGCCCAGGTCAAACCCTGGGGGCTTTAGCCCCCCCACCTCCCCTGCCAGGAGCACGTCCCGGTCCTTGAAAGCCCGGGCGGCCTCGAGGCCCGCCACCAGGTACAAGGCCTCCGCCCCGGCCTCCAAAAGGCAGGTGGCGGTGGTGGTGGCCCGGATCACGTCCACCACCAAAACCACGTCCGGGTAGGCCACTTCTTCCGTGGGCAGCACGTCCACCTTCAGGCGCATGCGGTTTCCTCCTCAGGTTAGGCCGAAGGCCACTTCCTCCAAAAGCCGCTCGTCCAAAACCTCCACTTCCCCTGGGGCCAGCCGCAGGATGCCCTGCCCCTTCAGCTGGTGGAGCACCCGGGTCACGGTTTCCCGGCTGGCCCCGGCCAGGGCCGCCAGGTCCTGGTGGCGCAGGTGGAGCCTGAGCCCGTACCCTTGGCGCACCAGCTTGAGGAGGGCGTAGGCCACCCGGCTCTGCGCTTCCTCAAAGGCCAAAAGGTCCAGCTCCAGGTTGGCCTCCCGCAGGCGGTAGGCCAGGATGCGGGCCAGGTTGTGGGCGAAGAGGGGAAGGCGCCGGATGAGGCCGAAGTAGGATTCCCGGTGGAGGGTGAGGAGTAGGGTATCCTCCTCGGCCACGGCGCTGGCGCTCCTTTCCGAGGCGTCCAGGAGGCTCATCTCCCCAAAAACCCCCCCCGGTCCCAGGAAGCCCAGGGTCTTCTCCTGGCCTCCCAGGTGGGTGCGGTAGAGCCGCACCCGGCCTCGCTCCACCAGGTAAAGGCTCTGACCCAGGTCCCCCTGCTCAAAGACCAGCTTGCCCTTGGGGTAGAAGAGGGGCTGGAAGTAAGAGCGCGCCAGGCGGGCTTCCTCGGGGCTCAGGTCTTGGAAGAGGGTGGGCGACATCGGTCCCACTCTAACCGAGCCTTCATCTTTTGCCTAGAGGATGAGGAGGTGCGCCCGGTGCTGGAGGCCAAAGACCTAGGGTTCACCTACGGGAACGGCTATCTGTTTCGGGCCCTTTCCTTAAGGGTGCTTCCCGGAGAGGCGTGGGCGGTTTTGGGCCCTTCGGGGAGCGGCAAGACCACCCTCTTGCACCTTTTGGCCGGCCTCCTGCCCTTGCAGGAGGGCGAGGTCTACTGGGAAGGGGAGGCCATCCGGGGGCTTTCGGAAGGGCAGTTGGCCCGGAAGCGGTTGCGCTTCCTGGGCCTGGTCTTCCAGCACCACTTCCTCTTCCCCGAGCTCACCGCCTTGGAAAACGTCCTCGCCCCGGGGTACCTGACAGGACGGGTAGACCGGGAGTTTGGGCTTTGGCTCCTGGGACGGCTAGGCCTGGCAGCGCGGGCGGACTATCTGCCCCAGCGGCTTTCCGGCGGGGAAAGGCAGCGGGTGGCGGTGGCGAGGGCCCTTTACCTCAAGCCCAGGCTCCTCCTGGCCGATGAACCCACCGCCAGCCTGGACCGCCACCAGGCCCGGGAGGTGCTTGGACTCATGCGGGAGCTTTCCCGGGAGGTGGGGGCGGCCTTGCTCCTCTCCACCCACGACGCCTCCCTGGTAGAGGGGCTTCCCGCCCTGTGGCTGTAGCCCTCTTCCCAGGGGGGTGAAGTAAGATTGAGCGGTATGAGCCCCATCCACGTGCGCGGGCAGAAAGGGGACGTGGCCGAAAGGGTGCTCCTGCCCGGGGACCCGGGGCGGGCGGAGTGGATCGCCACCACCTTCTTGGAGGAACCCAGGCTCTACACCTCCTACCGGGGCCTCCTGGGCTTCACGGGCCGCTACAAGGGGGTGCCCATCTCCGTGCAGACCACGGGCATGGGGGCTCCCTCGGCCAGCATCGTGGCCGAGGAGCTGGTGAGCCTGGGGGCCCGGGTTCTCCTGCGGGTGGGCACCTGCGGGGCGGTGGACGAAGCTCTGGCCCCGGGGGACCTGGTGGTGGCCCAAGGGGCCGTGCCCCTGGACGGGGCTACCCGGCAGTACCTGGAGGGCCGCCCCTACGCTCCCGTGCCCGACGCCGAACTCTTTCGGGCCCTTTGGCGGAAGGCGGAAGAGAAGGGCTTTCCCCACCACGTGGGCCTGGTGGCTACGGAGGACGCCTTCTACGCCACCACCCCGGAAGGAGCCAAGGCCTGGGCCCGTTTTGGCGTCTTGGCCTTTGAGATGGAGGCCAGCGCCCTCTTCCTCCTAGGCAAGATGCGGGGGGTAAAGGCGGGTGCGCTCCTTGCCGTTTCCAACCGCATCGGCGACCCGGAGCTGGCGCCCCCGGAGGTGTTGCAGGAGGGGGTGCGGCGTATGGTGGAGGTGGCCCTCGAGGCCCTTTTGGAGGTGTAGCATGGCCCACGAGCACGACCACGAACACGAGTTCATCCTGGAGATCCCCGAGTTTGAGCACCTCGCCTACGAGGTGGAGGAGGGCATCGCCCTGGTGACCCTCAAGCGGCCGGAGGCCCTGAACGCCCTTTCCCAAGACCTTCTCCAGGAGCTGGCGGAGGTGGCCGAGGTCATCCACCAAGACCCCGAGGCCCGCGTGGTCATCTTCACCGGGGAAGGGAAGGCCTTCGCCGCTGGGGCGGACCTGAAGGAGATCGCCGCCCTCAAAGACCCCTTCATGGCCCGGGAGTACGCCCTTTTAGGCCAGCAGGTCTTCGCCGAGATCGCCGCCTTGCCCCTGCCCACCATCGCCGCCATCAACGGCTACGCCCTGGGGGGCGGGCTGGAGCTGGCCCTGGCCTGCGACCTGCGGGTGGCCGCCAAGGGCGCCAAGCTGGGCCTGCCTGAGGTGGGTCTGGGCCTCATGCCTGGCTTCGGCGGCACCCAGCGCCTTCCCCGCCTCATCGGGCGGGGGCGGGCCCTGGACCTCATCTTCACCGGGCGGCACGTGCCCGCGGAAGAAGCCCTCGCCTTGGGGTTGGTGAACCGCGTGGCGGAGGACGCCCTCGAGGAGGCGAAAAGGCTCGCCCGGCAGATCCTGAAAAACGCTCCCATCGCCCTGGCCCTGGCCAAGGAGAGCGTGGTGCGGGGAGAGGGGTTGGATCTGGCGGAGGCCTTGGAGATCGAGGCCGACCTCTTCGGCTACGCCTCGGCCACCCAGGACATGAAGGAAGGGGTACAGGCCTTTTTGGAAAAGCGCCCCCCCAACTTCAAGGGGGAGTAGGGCCGCCCCACCTGGCCCCAGCAGGGGGGTCGGCACTCCCTTCCCCTGGGCCGTTGGCGGATATGGCCCAAGGGTAGCCTTGGTGGGGTTGCTCCTTCTCCTCGCTGGGGTGGTGTAAGGTAGGAGGTACCCATGACGGGAGAACGCGTGGTTCACGTCGCCAGCCCCAAGGCCAAGCTCTACGCGGAGGCCGACCAGGCCATCCGCGAGCGCCTGAAGTCCCTTCCCAAAGCGCTCAAGGCCTACGAGCTCCTCATTCAAGACCCGGAAGCCCGCGCTGGGTGGAACATGGCCAACTACCTCACCATGCGCAAGCTGGGCTACAACGACCACGGCCGGGTCCACGCCCTCCTCACGGGGGCGGCCAGCGTGGCCATCCTCTCCCTCTTGAGCGAGGCCGGGGTGCGGCTGGACACCGTGGAGTCGGGGGCGGGGGAGGTGGAGGACGCCTACGTGGTGGTGCTCCTCTCCACCATGCTCCACGACTTGGGGAACCAGGTGCACCGGGAACACCACGAGGCCTTCGGTGTCACCCTGGCCTTGCCCATTCTCAACCGCCTTCTGGAGAAGATCTACCCCGATCCCGAACAGCGCACCGCTCTAAGGGCCCTCATCCTCCACGGCATCTATAGCCATGACCTCTCCCCAGAGCCCCTGACCATCGAAGCGGGGGTCACCGCCGTGGCCGACGGCACCGACATCACCAAGGGACGGGGAAGGAAGGCCTTTGCCCTGGGAAGCATCGACATCCACTCCATCAGCGCCCTGGCGGTGGACGAGGTGCGCATCCTCAAAGGGGAAAAGGTGCCCGTGGAGATCCAGGTCACCATGAACAACTCCGCGGGTATCTTCCAGGTGGAGGAAACCCTCACCAAGAAGGTGCTGCGAAGCCCCTTGCGGCCCTACGTCAGCGTGGTGGCCATGACCGAGGGCAACGGAAGCCAAGACCAGCGCATCGTCCACCGGGTGCGCCTCCATGAGAGCGAGGACCGCTTCGTCTTGGACTGAGGCTCCGGGAGGTTTACCCCTGCGGCCAAAGCTCCCGGACCTCCTTGGGGAGCAGGTTCATCACGTCCTGGACCTCCCCCTCCGAAACCTTTTCCTTAAGGACCCGGAAAACCGCCCGCGCTGCGGCCTCGGGGTCCAGGGCGGGGCCGGAGGGAGTCTTGAGCTCCCGAGCCACGTGGGCCAGGAAGTCCTCCTTGTGCCGCTCCTTGAGGGGCTTGTCCGTGGGGTCCCAGCCCTCGTAGAAGAGGCCCCGAAGGAGCATGGGTAGACCCGCGGCCAGCTGGGCGGCCTCCTCCACGGTGAGGCGGTCCCTGAGGGCGTGGAGCACGGCCCTCAGGGCCATGTAGGCCCGGTGGCGGTCCTCAGTGCCCAGGGCCTCCATGACGGCCTTTAGCCAGGCATGGGTCTTGTGAAGGGTGGTATCGAACACCTCCAGACCGGTGGCGCTCATACATTCACCCCTTATTTAAAGCATATAACTTGAGCGTAGATATGTAAATGGGCAGCGAGTCCCCAAACGGCGGGGGGCTTCCGTCTGGGGACCCTCACCCTACGGGGTTGCCCTGGCGTCAGCGGGCTACCTTCGGGTCCCCACCTCCTTGGTGAGCTCCCGCTTGAGGATCTTCCCCACGCTGGATTTGGGGAGGGTGTCGCGGAACTCTATGATGCGGGGGACCTTGTAGGCGGCGAGGTTTTGGCGGCAGAAGGCCTCGATGTCCATTTCCGAGACCTTGCCTTTGAACTCGTCTTTGAGGACGAGGAAGGCGGCGACGGTTTCCCCGCGGTAGGGGTCGGGGACGCCCACCACGGCGGCTTCCTGGACGGCTTGGTGCTGGTAGAGGACTTCTTCCACTTCCCTGGGGTAGATGTTGTAGCCGCCGGCGATGATCATGTCTTTTTTGCGGTCGACGATGTAGAAGTAGCCGTCTTGGTCCATGCGGGCCATATCGCCGGTGAAGAGCCAGCCGTTTTTGAGGGTTTTTGCGGTTTCTTCGGGGCGGTTCCAGTAGCCTTTCATGACGTTGGGGCCTTGGACGATGAGCTCGCCCACCTCGCCCAGGGGCACCTCGTTCCCTTCCTCGTCCACCACCTTGGCCTCCACCCCAGGGAAGGGGAGGCCCACGCTGCCCAGCTTGCGGGGCCCGTAGAGGGGGTTGCAGTGGGTCACGGGGCTGGCTTCGGTGAGGCCGTAGCCTTCCACCAGCTTGGCCCCGGTGAGCCGCTCGAAGCGCTCCGCCACCTCCACGGGCAGGGGGGCCGAGCCCGAGATGCAGGCCCGGATGCTCCTCAGGCTCCGCTTTTCGATGCCGGGGAAATTGTTGAAGGCCACGTAGAGGGTGGGCACCCCGGGAAAGAGGGTGACCTGGTGCTTCTCGATGGCCTCCACGATGGGCCCGATCTCTGGCCGGGGCAGGAGGACCAGCTTGGCGGCCCCTAAAAGGGCCAGGTTCATGGCCACGGTCATGCCGTAGACGTGGAAGAAGGGGATGGCTCCCAGGACCACCTCCTCCCCTTCCCGGAAGTCGGGGATCCAGGCGCGCACCTGGAGGGCGTTGCTGGAGAGGTTCCGGTGGGTGAGCATGGCCCCCTTTGCCACCCCGGTGGTCCCCCCGGTGTACTGCAAAAGCGCCAGGTCGTCCAGGTCCAGGGGTACGGGCTCGGGCTTCCCAGGCTTCAAGAAGGCCCGCCAGGGGGTGCCTTCCAGGTTCTTGGGCGCCTGTCCCTTGCGCCGCAGCATGAGGGGATAAAGGAGGTTTTTGGGGAAGGGGAGGTAGTCCTGCAGCCCGGTGCGCACCAGGAGTTCCACCGGGGCCTCGGCCTTCACCTCCTGGTAGCGGGGGAGGAGGAGGTCCAAGATGACCAGGGCCTTGGCCCCCGAGTCCAGAAGCTGGTGCCGAAGCTCCCTTGGGGTGTACATGGGGTTGGTGTTCACCGCCACCCCTCCCGCCAGCAGGGTGCCGTAGAAGGCGACGACGAACTGGGGGGAGTTGGGTAGCATGATGGCCACCCGGTCCCCAGGTTTCAGGCCCGCCTCCTGCAGCCCTCTGGCGAAGGCCTCCACCTCCCGCCAGAGGGCCTCGTAGGTGAGACTTCGCCCCAGGAACTCCAGAGCCACCTTCTTGGGGTAGCGCCGGGCGTTTTCCCGCAGGAGTTCGGTCAGGAGCCAGGGTTTGGGGGCCTCCTTGGGGACCCTAGGGTCGTAGTGGCTGTACCAAGGATGCATGGCACCTCCTTGAACCGGGTCAAAGTTTACCCCTCCGCCCTACCCCGGGCAAGGGGCTTTAGGCCCGGAAGTAGCGATAGGGGGGGCCTTCCCGGTCCACCTCCCCCTCCTGGCGCAGGTACTCCAGGTGGGCCAGGGTTTCCGCGAAGGCGAAGCGCCTCCCGGCGGCGTCCAGCTCCTGAGGGAAGAGCTTCAGGGAGAGCTCCCAGGCGGTCTTGGGGCCTTCCAGGTGGGTGAGGAGGGCCGAAAGGCGCTTCTCGTGGTGGGCGATGAGTTCTTGGGCCCTTTGGGCCACGTCCGGGATGGGGCCGAAGTGGCCGGCGTGGGCTATCCGGGCGGGGACCTCTTCCAGGCGCTTCAAGGAGGCGACGAAGTCCTTCAAGGGGTTTTCCCGGGTGTAGGCCCAAAGGCCCACGTTGGGGGAGACCCGCTCCAGCAGGGCATCCCCTGCCAGCAAGATCCCTTCCTCTTCCAGCCAAAAGGCCACGTGGCCGTCCGCATGCCCCGGGGTCCAGAAGACCCGGAGGCGCCGCCCCGCCACCTGCAGCACCTCCCTGTCTTGCAAGGGAATGGGGTTTTGGGGAGGGTGGACCCGCTCCCGGGTTTTGGCCATGGTTTCCCGGATGCCCCAAAGGGCCTCCTCGGGGGTGCCGTGCTCCCGGAAAAGCCGCCAGCTTGCCTCCTCAAAGGCCTCAGGGTGGAGCCAGAAGCGGTGGCCCCGGGAAAGCTCCTCCTCGTGCAGGTAAACCCTTGCCCCAAGCCCCTCGAAAAAGCCCGCCAGGCCGTAGTGGTCGGGGTGGTGGTGGGTGAGGAGGACGGACGTCACGTCCTGGAAGCACAGGCCGAGCTCCGCCAGGTAGAGCTCCAGGGTGCCCCGGGCGGTGCGGGTGCCCAGGGCGGTGTCCACCAGAGCCACCTCCCCTTGGCCCTTCAGGAGGTAGAGGTTCACCGTCTTCAAGGGGTAGGGGATGGGTACGGGGAGGAGGTAAAGTCCAGGGAGGAGCTCCTTCATAGGAGGACCTTGAGGAGGAAGAGGGCGGCCAGGAAGGGGTCTTTTTCCTTCAGGTGCCAGGGGAAGCGGAAGCCGCCTTCCCCGTCCGCCTCCACCTCGAGGCCCCCTAGGGCCTCCTGCAGGCGGGCCAAGACCTCCTCTGGAGGGAGCACCTCCCCCCCAGGCAGGACCACGGCCAGGCGGTCCGCATCCCCGTCCAGGGCGAAGCCCACCGCCGGGGGCTCTTGGGCCTTCAGGAGGACCAGGAGGGTGGAGAGGTTTTCCGGCCTGGGGTCCGGGTCCACCCCGTAGAAGAGGGGGTGGGGGAGGGGGTGGAGCTCCCTAAGCTCCGCCCCAAGGCCCAGGCGCTTGAAGGCAAGGGGCATCAGCCCCCCGCCCGCCCCGCCCAGGGTGTCCAGGTAGACCACCCCCGCCTTGGCCCCAAGCCCTTCCCCAGCGCTCTGGGCCAGGCGCTCCACGTAGGCCTTTTTGCGGTCCAGGACCTGGAAGCCGCCTCGGGCCTCCGGGGCTTCCTCGGGCAGGAGAACCCCCTCCGGGGCGAGGGGATGGCCCGCTCCCAGGCGGAGCCTCACCCCCTGGTAGCGGGCGGGCCTGCGGCCCGCGGAGAGGTAGAAGCCCGCGGCCCCCAGCTCCTCGAGGGCGAAGCCGAAGAGGGGGAGGGGAGCGGGGCCTCGGAGCAGGTAGGTTTCCAGGCCCAACCCCGCAAGCACCCCTGCCGCTTCCTCCGCCATCTCCCCCGCCAGGAAGCGGGCGTCGTGGGCCACCACCACCCGTCCAAGCCCCTCTTCCTGCACCCTTGCGCCAAAGCCCGCCGCCAGCCGGGCCACGGCGGCGAAGGTGAAACCCTTGGCGATCTCTCCCAGGAAGCCATCCTGCGTGGGGTAGAGCTCCATGCCCTAGAGTCTACCCCGTGGTACACTCTCCCCCGTGGACGACGAGCTCCTCCACTCCCTGAACGAGGCCCAGCGCCAGGCGGTCTTGCACTTTGAGGGGCCGGCTTTGGTGGTGGCGGGGGCGGGCAGCGGCAAGACCCGCACCGTGGTCCACCGGGTGGCCTACCTCATGGCCCGGCGAGGGGTCTTCCCCTCGGAGATCCTGGCGGTCACCTTCACCAACAAGGCCGCTGAGGAGATGAAGGAGCGCCTTAGGCGGATGGTGAAAGGGGCAGGGGAGCTTTGGGTGGCCACCTTCCACTCCGCCGCCTTGCGGATTCTGAGGGTCTACGGGGAGAGGGTGGGGTTGAGGCCGGGGTTTGTGGTCTACGACGAGGACGACCAGACCGCCCTCCTGAAGGAGGTGCTAAAGGAGCTGGGGCTTGCTGCACGCCCCGGGCCCATCAAGGGCCTCTTAGACCGGGCCAAGAACCGGGGGGAGGCCCCCGAGTCCCTGCTTTTGGAGCTTCCCGACTACTACGCCGGGCTGAGCCGGGGGAGGCTTTTGGATGTGCTGAAGCGCTACGAGGAGGCCCTCAAGGCCCAGGGGGCCTTGGACTTCGGGGACATTCTCCTTTATGCCCTGCGCCTTCTGGAAGGGGACCCGGAGGTTTTGAAGCGGGTGAGGAAGCGGGCCCGCTTCATCCACGTGGACGAGTACCAGGACACGAGCCCCGTCCAGTACCGCCTCACCAAGCTCCTGGCGGGGGAGGAGGCCAACCTCATGGCCGTGGGCGACCCGGACCAGGGCATCTACTCCTTCCGCGCCGCGGACATCAAGAACATCCTGGAGTTCACCCGGGACTTCCCCGGGGCCAAGGTGTACCGCCTCGAGGAGAACTACCGCTCCACCGAGGCCATCCTGCGCTTGGCCAACGCCGTCATCGTGAAGAACGTCTTGCGGCTGGAGAAAAGCTTGCGTCCGGTGAAGCCTGGGGGCGAACCGGTGCGCCTCTACCGCGCCAGGGACGCCCGGGACGAAGCCCGCTTCGTGGCGGAGGAGGTCCTGCGCCTGGGGCCGCCCTTCGACCGGGTGGCGGTCCTCTACCGCACCAACGCCCAAAGCCGCCTCCTGGAGCAGGCCCTGGCCTCTAGGGGCATCGGGGCGCGGGTGGTGGGGGGGGTGGGGTTCTTTGAACGGGCGGAGGTGAAGGACCTCCTGGCCTACGCCCGCCTCGCCCTGAACCCCTTGGACGGGGTGAGCCTCAAGCGGGTGCTGAACACCCCTCCGCGGGGCATCGGCCCGGCCACGGTGGAACGGCTCACCCGCATCGCCCAAGAAAGGGGGCTTCCCCTCTACGAGGCCTTGAAGGTGGGGGTGGAGCTTCTTCCCCGCCCCGAGCCCCTGCGCCACTTCCTGGCCCTGATGGAGGAACTCCAGGACCTGGCCTTCGGCCCGGCGGAAGGGTTTTTCCGCCACCTCCTTTTGGCCACCGACTACCCGGCCTACGTGCGCGAGGCCTATCCCGAAGACTTTGAAGACCGCCTGGAGAACGTGGAGGAGCTCCTCCGCGCGGCCAAGGAGGCGGAGGGCCTCATGGACTTCCTGGACAAGGTGGCCCTCACCGCCAAGGCGGAGGAGCCGGGGGAGCCCGAGGGCAAGGTGGCCCTCATGACCCTGCACAATGCCAAGGGCTTGGAGTTCCCGGTGGTCTTTTTGGTGGGAGTCGAGGAGGGGCTTTTGCCCCACCGCTCCTCGGTGAACACCCTGGAGGGCCTGGAGGAGGAGCGCCGCCTCTTCTACGTGGGGGTGACCCGGGCCCAGGAGAGGCTTTACCTCTCCTACGCTGAGGAGCGGGAGGTCTACGGGCGCACCGAGCCCACCCGACCGAGTCGCTTCCTGGAGGAGGTGGAGGAGGGGCTATACCAGGAGTACGACCCCTACCGGGAAAGGCCCCTAAAGCCCGTCCCCCCAGCTCATCGGCCCAAGCCCGGGGCTTTCCGGGGCGGGGAGAAGGTGGTCCACCCGCGCTTCGGCCCGGGCACCGTGGTGGCGGCCAGCGGGGACGAGGTCACGGTGCACTTTGAGGGGGTGGGCCTGAAGCGCCTCTCCCTGAAGTACGCCGACCTGCGCCCAGGGTGAGGGAAAAGGATGCGCCCGGAGTACCACAGCACCCGCCCCTTGGTCTTCCTCTACCGGAAGCCTTCCCCACTCTTTGACCGCTTGCTGGCGGAGGTGGCCGCGGCCCGGCTCCCCCTTTTCCCCTACCCGGTGGAGGGCGAAGACCCCTGGAAGGTCCTTCCCTGCCTGGCTCCCTTGGGCTTGGCCGGAATGGTGTTGGCGGAGGCCACGCCTCCCCAGGAGGGCCTCCGCTTGGAGCCGGAGGCCCGAGCCGCAGGCCTGGTGGATCTGGTGGTGCCCGGCATGGGCGGGGCCGTGGGCCAGTACACGGAAGGGGTGGCCTTAGAGCGCTTTCTCGCCCTCCACTTTCCCGGGGCCAAGGGGCTTTGGCTCGGCCCCCTGCGCCCCTCGTTGGCCCCCTTCCTGCGGCCTTTGGGCCAGGTCTCCCTGGCGGCAGAGAGCTTCGCCCAGGGGGATAGCTTCCTCGCCCGCTTGCCGGAGCGGGCCCGGGGGCACGTGGCCCTGAGGCGGGAGGAGGTGGGGGCCCTTTCCCTCCAGGCCGACCTCCTCCTCTATGCGGGGGGGCGGCTTCCCCTGGAGCACCTCCAGCCCTTCCACGCCCTCTTTGCCCTCGCCCCCGTGGACCGGGGGGTGTACGAGCGGGTGCACGTGGTCCATTCCCCAGAAGACCTCTTGGCCTTCCAGGTGCGGGCGGTCCTCGAGGGCCTCGGCTACCCCCTCTGACCCGCCCGCCGGACCTCCCTGGCCAGGAACCCCATGCTGAGGGCGATAAGGGCGAAGGCGATGAGGGCCTGCAGGGGGATGGGGAACTGGGGGATGTACTCCACCGAGCAGGGCACCGGAGGCTTGCAGGCCAGGGTGAAGAGGTCGGGGAAGCGCTGTTCCAGGAGATGTAGGGTGCTGAATCCGCCCCCGATGAGGGAAAGGGCCAGGCTGTAAGGCCATATGGCAAAATCCTGCCGCCAAAGGGCCAGGCCCAGGATCACCGCTTGCGGGTACATGAAGATGCGCTGGTACCAGCAGAGCTCGCAGGGCAGGAAAAGGCGCACCTCGGAGTAGTAGAGGCTTCCCAAGGTGGCCACCAGGGCCACCAGCCAGGCGAAGGCCAAGATGAGGGAGCCGCGCCGCATCGGTCCCAGCATACCCCTAAACTGCTCCTTATGAGGGAAGAGCTTGTGGAGGGCGAGGACTTCTATTGGGAGGAGGGGCGGATGGTCTTCACCGAGGCCTACCACCGCAAGCGGGGCTACTGCTGTGGTTCAGGGTGCCGCCATTGCCCCTGGCGCGGGAAGGAGGAGGAAGAGGCTTAACCCCGTCGTGGCTTGCGCCACGACGGGGGCCCCAAAAAGGCCATGAGCGCGTCGCTTTGGCTTTGGCCGGTGGGGCAACCTTTGCGTGCGGGTACCTAGGCCTCCAGCAGGGCTTCCACAAAGGCCTCGGCGTCAAAGGGCTGGAGGTCGTCCGGGCCTTCCCCCACCCCGATGAAGCGGATGGGCACCTTGAGGGTGCGCACGATGGGCACCAGCACCCCGCCCTTGGCGGTGCCGTCCAGCTTGGTGACGATGACCCCCGTGAGGCCCACGGCCTCGTGGAACCGCTTGGCCTGTTCCAGGCCGTTTTGCCCGGTGACGGCGTCCAGCACCAGCCAGACCTCCTTGGGCTCCTCGGGGTCGGCCTTGGCGATGGCCCGCTTCACCTTTTTCAGCTCCTCCATGAGGTTGTGCTTGGTGTGGAGCCTCCCGGCGGTGTCCACGAAGAGGAGGTCTAGGCCCCGGGCCTTGCGGGCCTGGGCGGCGTCGAAGGCCAGGGCGGCGGGGTCGGCGCCTTCTGGGCCCTGGATGACCGGAATGCCGAGGCGCTTCCCCCACTCGGAAAGCTGAGCTCCCCCCGCGGCGCGGAAGGTGTCCCCGGCGCAGAACATGACCTTCTTACCCAGGTCCTGGTAGTAGCGGCCCAGCTTGGCGATGGTGGTGGTCTTGCCCACCCCGTTCACCCCCACCACCAGGACCACGTGGCCTTTGGGCTCCACGGGTTTGGGAGCCTGCGGGCGGAAGCCCAGCTTGCGGAGCGTGGCCCGGCGCTCGTCCGGTTCTAGCATCTGAACGAGCTTCTCCTTGACCGCCTCCTTCAGGTCTTTCCGCCCGGAGGCCCGCACCTCGGCCAGAAGTTCCTCGGTGGCGGCCAGGCCCACGTCTGCGGCCAGGAGGGCCATCTCCAGCTCCTCCAAGACCTCCTCGGGGTCGGCTCCCCAGGGGACGGCCCTGAGGAGCTTTTCCCGGGTCTTGGAGAGGCCGGCTTTGAGGCGGTCAAAGAAGCCCATGGACTACCGGAAGTTCACCCCCAAGGCGAAGCGCCACACCTTGGGGAAGTCGGCGAAGCCGTAGACGTAGGCGCCTTCAGCGAAAAGCCCGGTGAAGGGGTCCAAAAGCCCTTCCAGCCCCATGGTGAAGCTCACCCCAGCGGTAAGGCTCGGCCCCACCAACGCCCCCAGGCCCCCGCCGAAGTAGGGCAGGAGGCCCGCCAGGGTGGGGTCGTACTGGCCCAGGTCGGGCTTGAAGAGGAGGGCGGCCTCGAGGGCCACCCCCGGGGCCGCGGGGGAAAGCTCGGCGGTGAGGCGGCCGGAGAGGTTCTGCCGGAGGCGGCTTTCCACCCCCGCCCCGAAGGTGAGGCCCAGGCCCTCCCCGTAGCCGAAGCGCATCTGTATGGCGCTTTGCGCGCTCGCTAAACCAAAAAGAAGCACCAGAAGGACAAGAAGGCGCCTCATGGGAAACAGTATAGCCCCTTTTGCGCTGCTTTTCACTTGCAGCCCTTTAGGAGGGGTCTTTTAGGACCCGCGCCAGCCGCGAGAGCACCCGCTCCTTCCCCAGAAGGGCCATGATCTCAAAAAGCCCCGGGGTTTCCAGGCTCCCCGTGAGGGCGGCCCGCAGGGGCTGGGCCACCTGGCCCAGCTTCAGGCCCCGCTCCTGGGCGAAGCCCCGAAGGAGGCCGTCCAGGGCGGCCTCGCTCCAGTCCTCCTGGGCCTCGAGGAGGGGCCTCACCTCCCGCAGGAGGGGAAGGCCCTCCCGCAGCTTGTCCAGGGCCTTTTCCGAAAGCGGGTAGTCCTCGCGGAAGAGGTAAGGGGCCTTTTCCGGAAGTTCCTTTAGGGTGTCAAACCGGGGGCGCATGAGTTCTACGGCCCGCAGGAGGTAGGCCTCGCTCGGCCAGGAGTACCCCGCGGCCTCCAAAAAGGGCTTGACCCTTTCCGCCACTTCCTCTAAGGAGAGCACCTCGCGGATGTACTTCCCGTTCATCCAGCGGAGCTTCTCCAGGTCAAAGACCGGGCCTCCCAGGGAAACCCGCTCCCAGCTGAAGGCTTGGATGAGCTCCTCGAGGGTGAAGATCTCCCGCCCATCGGGCATGGAAAAGCCCATGAGGGCCAGGTAGTTCCGCAAGGCCTCGGGCAGGAAGCCCTCCGCCTTGTACCACTCCAAGGAGGTGTGGCTCTTCCGCTTGCTGATCTTGGTCTTGTCGGGGTTGCGCAAAAGGGGCATGTGGTAGAACTTGGGCACCTCCCAACCGAAGGCCCGGTAGAGCAGGACGTGGATGGGGGTGGAGACCAGCCACTCCTCCGCCCGGATCACGTCCGTGACCCCCATGAGGTGGTCGTCCACCACGTTGGCCAGGTGGTAGGTGGGGTAGCCGTCGGACTTGAGGAGGACCACGTCGGGAATCTCAGCGTTGTCGTAGACCACCACCCCCCGGAGCTCGTCCTTTACCTCTGTACTCCCGGGCCTCGGCACCTTCAGGCGGATCACGTGGGGCTCGCCCCTTTTTGCCCTTTCCTCGGCCTCCTCGGGGGGGATGTGGCGGGCGCGGCCGTCGTAGCCTCCCTTTTCCTTGCGGATCTGTTCCAGCTCCTCTGGGGTCTCGAAGGCCCGGTAGGCCCACCCCCGCTTCAGGAGCTCCTCGGCGTACTGGCGGTAAAGGGGAAGCCTTTCCGACTGCCGGTAAGGGCCCCTAGGCCCCCCGATGTCCGGCCCTTCATCGTAGGGGATGCCGAGCCACTTAAGGGCGGCCAGGATGCGCTCTTCCGCCCCCGGCACGTAGCGGGTGCGGTCGGTGTCCTCGATGCGCACCAGGAAGCGGCCCCCGTTCTTCTTGGCCCAGACATAGTTGAAGAGGGCGATGTAGGCCGTGCCCACGTGGGGGTCCCCCGTGGGGCTTGGGGCGATGCGGGTCACCACCATACCTCGCCCATTATCTCATCCGCGCCTAAAGACGGGGCCTTAGGCTGAGGAGCAATGGACGGGGAGCTTCTGGCCCAGGGTTTGCGCAAGCGTTACGGCCCCAAGGAGGTGGTGCGGGGGGTGGACTTAAGCCTTAAGCGGGGGGAGATCGTGGCCCTCTTCGGCCCCAATGGGGCGGGCAAGACCACCACCTTCTACATGGTGGTGGGCTTCATAAGGCCCACGGGAGGGCGCATCTTCCTGAAGGGGCAGGAGGTTTCCCGCCTCCCCATGTACCGCCGGGCCCGGCTGGGCCTCGGCTACCTGCCCCAAGAACCCTCTGCCTTCCGCCGCATGACGGTGTTGGAGAACCTCTTGGCCGTCCTAGAGTTTCAGCCCCTCTCCAAAGCGGAACGCCTGGAAAAGGCCAAGGCATTACTGGAGGAGCTGGCCATCTACCACCTCAAGGACCGCATGGCCTACGCCCTCTCTGGCGGGGAAAGGCGCCGGCTGGAGATGGCCCGCGCCCTGGCTACCAACCCGGACTTCATCCTCCTGGACGAGCCCTTTACCGGGGTGGACCCCAAAAACGTAAGGGAAATCCAAAAAGTCATCGCCGAGCTCCGGGAAAGGCGGGGGGTAGGGGTCTTCATCACCGACCACTCCGTGCGGGAAACCCTGGCCATCACCGACCGGGTGTACGTGATGTACGATGGAGAAATCCTTTTCCACGGCGACCCCGAAACCTTTGCCCGGGACCAGGGGGTGAGGCGGCACTACCTGGGCGAGGATTACGAGCTTTAACCCATGACCTTTTGGGCGCTCCTCCTCCTCATCCTCCTCCTCTCGGCTCTGGTGGCCTACCTGGGGGACAAAGTGGCCAAGTGGGCGGGGAAGCGCCACTACCGCCTCTTCGGCCTAAGGCCCCGGCAGACGGCCACCCTGATCGCGGTCCTCACCGGGGTGGGGATCGCCCTTTTCAGCTACCTGGGCTTTCTTTTGGTCTTCCGGGAGGCCCGGGAGGTGATCTTGGAGGCCCAGGCCATCCGCCAGGAGCGGGACCAGCTCAAGGGGGAGCGGGAGGCCCTCCTTAGGGCCAAAGAGGCCCTGGAGGCCGAGGCTTCCCAGGCCCTGGCTCAGGTGAACCTGCTGCGGCAGGACCGGAGGGAGCTCGCGCAAGCCTTGGAGCGGGCCGAGGCCCTGAGGCGGCGTCTAGAGACCGAGGCCCAGGCCCTCACCGCTCAGGTGGCGGAACTGACCCGGCAGCGGGCAGCCTTGGAGGCGGAGCGGCTGGCCCTGAGCCGGCTCCTGCGGGAGCGGAGCGGGGAGCTTGTCCGCAAGGCGGAGGAGCTGAAGGTCCTGGAGGGCCATCTGCGGGAGTTGCAGGCCATGGCCCGACAGGCGGAGGCGGAGAAGGCCAGGCTTCTGGGGGAACGCGAGCGGTTGGACCGGGAGCTGGCCCAGGCGCGGGCCCGCTTGGAGGAGGCCCGGAGGGAGCGCCAGGCCCTCTTCCAGGAGGTGGAGGCGCTTAGGGTGGGCCTGAGCCAGGCCCGCCAGGATTTGCGCCAGGCGGAGGAGCGGGTGCGTTCCCTCTTGGTGCAGGCGGAGGTGCTCCAGGGGGAGAGGGGTCAGCTTTCCCAGAGCCTGGTACGCCTTTCCCAAGGCCTCTACCTGGGGGAGGTGCGGCTGGGGGCGGAGGAGGGGCGGGCGGTGCTGGAGAAGGTGGCGGAACGCCGGGCCCTTTTGCAGGGCTTCCGCGGGGTGGAGCTCTTGAATGCTCCCCAGGGGCCTGGCCTGGCGGTGCTGGAGGGGGCGGGGTACCAGGAGGGGAGGCTTCTGGTACGGGCGCGCTTTTACCCCGAACGCCGGGCGTTTCCCGCTGGGGAGGTTCTGGCTGCCCGCACCTTCCGCCTTTCCACTCCGGCGCGGAACCAGGAGGCCCTCGAGGGCCTGGGAGAAGCAGTGCGCCAGCGCCTTCTGGAAGCGGGTTTCCCCCCGGAGTACGCCACCTTCCCCTCCCCGGAGGAGCTGGCCCGGGGGCTTTCCCTCCTTCAGGGGAGGCGGGGGGTGGTGCGGGTGGGGGTGGTGGCCGCCAAGGATCTCTGGACCACCGAGCGCCCCCTCCTTTCCTTCCAGCTCCTAGGCGGGCCGCCGGGCCCGGAGGTACCGCTCCCGTCCCGCCAAGTCCCGTAGCACTGCGATCTCTGTCCAGCCCCTCGCCTTCAGTTCCTCCGCCAGGAGGCCCACATTCTCCGGGGCCAGCTCCAGGAAGAGGAAGCCACCCGGTTTGAGGGCTTCCGCCGCCTCCTCGGCCAGGGGCCGGGCCACGGCCAGCCCTTCTTCCCCCGCGTAGAGGGCGGTGGGGCGCTCGTAGGCCAGCTCCTTGGGGGCTTCTTCCCGGTAGGCTTCCGGCAGGTAGGGGGGGTTGGAGACCACCAGGTCAAGCCCCTTTAGTCCCCCGGTGAGGGGGGCGTGCAGGAAGTGCACCTGCAGGCCCAGCCTCCTGGCGTTCGCCTGCGCTAGGGCCAGGGCCTTTTCATCGATATCCGTGGCGAAGACCTCCGCCTCCGGCAGGTGCCGCTTCAGGGCCAAGGCGATGGCCCCCGTGCCCGTGCCCACGTCCAGGAGGCGGGGCCTTTCGGGCAGGGGGAGGCTTAGGCTCAACTCCACCAGGCCCTCGGTCTCGGGCCGGGGGATGAGGACCCCCTCCGCCACCTTCAGGGGGAGGCCAAAAAACTCCACTTCCCCCAGGAGGTACTGCAGGGGGTAGCCCGTGAGGCGTTTTTCCAAGAGGGCCCAGGCCCGTTCCGCTGTGCCAGGGGGAGGGGGTTCGGCGAGGCGCAGGAGCAGGTCCTTGCGGGAAAGCCTCGAGGCCTTGGCCAGGAGGTCCAGGGCCTCGCCCTCGGGAAGCCCCGCCGCCCTAAGCCTCGCCTGCAGTTCCCGGAGGAGCCTGATCACGGGGGTAGACCACCACGTGCCGCGCTTCCCCCTCCCCCTGACTTTCCGTGGTCACCTTGGGGTGGTTCTTGAGGAGCATGTGGACGATGCGCCTTTCCGAGGGGCGCATGGGGGGGAGGTGCAGGGGCTCGCCCGTCATCTCCACGGTGAGGGCGGCGTCTTCGGCGATCTTGCGGATCTTCTCCTCCTGGCGCTTGCGGTAGCCGGCGGCGTCCAGCACCACCCGGTACTCCCCGCCGAAGTGCTTGGCCAGCACCACCCCCGCCAGGTACTCCACCGCCTTCAGGGTGCGCCCCTCCTTGCCGATGAAGCGCCCCAGGTCCCCGCCCTTGACCTCCACCTTGAGGAGGTTGCCCTCCTGGCGCATCTCCACATAGTGGGCCGGGTCCAGGCGTAGGAGGAGGCCCACTAAGAACTCCTCCAACACCTCCTTCGGCCCTTTGGGGCGGGACTCTTTTCCCGCCTCCTTGAGCCCCACCTCCACCGGGGCTTCCTCCAGCACCCCCAGGTCGGAGAGGAGGTCGTCGATGCTCTTTTTCTTCTCGTCCATGCCCTAAGTTTACGCCGCCAGGGGCTTAAGGCTTCGGTTAATGAGCCACTGCTGCACCAAGCCGATGAGGTTGGAGAGCACCCAGTAGAGGGTCACCCCCGAGGGGAACTGGAGGACCAGGAAGATGAAGATGAGGTTCATGAAAAGGCTCTGGCGGATGAGGTCCTTGTTCCCATGGGCGGAGAGCCAGGTGGAGAGGAAGGTGGAGGCCACGTAGAGGGCGGGGAGAACGTAGAAGGGGTCGGGCAGAGCCAGGTCGGGGATCCAGAGGAGGCCTTGGCCGAACTCGTAGTTGGCGATCACCTTCCAAAGGATGAAGAGGATGGGCATCTGGATGAAAAGGGGTAGGCACCCGGCGGCGGGGTTCACCTTGTGCTCCTGGTAGAGCTTCATGGTGGCCTCCGCCCGCTTGTTGGGGTCGTCCTTGTATTTCTCGTTGATCTTCTGGATGAGGGGCTGGAGGCGCTGCATCTCCGCCATGCTCTTGAACTGCTGGTGCATGAGGGGCCAAAGGAGGAGGCGCACCACCAGGGTGAGGAAGAGGATGGCCAACCCCCAGCTCCCCGTGTAGCGGAAGGCGGTTTCCATCAGCCAGAGGAGGCCCAAGGAGAGCTGGCCCCAGATGTTGGGGGCGAAGAGGCCGGGCAGGGAGAGGAGGCCTTCCACGTGGAAGCGCACCAGCTCGTTCTGGCCCCCGTAGACCCTAAGGGCCTCTCCGGCTGCCAGGGTAAGGGTGGCTTCCTTCCCCACCAGCTTTCCCGAAAGGGGTTCCTGGGCGAGGGCCACCAGGGCGTAGCCCGCTTTGGGCTTGGTTTGCCAGGCCAGGTAGCGCAAGGCGCCTTCCCCGCTGGGGATGGGTTCCTTCTGCCCCTCCATGAGCACCTTGGGGGTGCCCTGGGCCGAGAGCTTCAGGCTTAGGGGGAAGTCGGCGCGGATCTCCACGGTGTAGCGGCCTTTCTGGATGCGGTAGGTGAGGGTGCCCTCCTGCCCATGGAAGCGGGCCAGGAGGCGGCCATCCTCCACCAGAAACTCCGCCTTTTCCGGGGTGAAGTCCTCCGGGGCCACCACGGGGCCGTTGCCGCTCAGGTTGGGGGCCCGGGTGTAGTCGCTAAAGGTGGTTCCCTTATAGGTCTTCACGTACCAGCCCACCACCTGGCCCTTCTGGTCAAAGGCCAGGTCCATGAGGTTGGTGACGGCGATCTTTTCCGGCACCCCGTCCCCGTTGATGTCCTGGTCCTTGAAGCCCGCCTCGAGGGCCAGCGCGGGCACGAGGAGAAGAAGGAAAGCCCAAAGCCGCCTCATTGGACGCCCTCCTTCGCTTTGCGGGGCGGAAAGACCAGGGGGACGGGGTCTAGCCCCCCGGGGTGGAGGGGGTGGCATTTGAGGATGCGCCTTGCCGCCAGGTAGCTACCCCAAAGGGCCCCGTGGCGTTCCAGGGCCTCGAGGGCGTAGGCGGAGCAGGTGGGGTGGAAGCGGCAGGTCTTGGGCTTCAGGGGGGAAACGAACCTGCGATACGCCTTGACCAGAAGGATGAGTAAGCCGCGCACGCCGCCTATTGTATCAGGCCGCTTTTCCTGAGGGCGCGGATGAGGTCTTGGAAGAGCTCGGCGTAGGAGGCCTCCCGGGCCTCCGGGCTTGCCACCACCAAGAGGTGGGCTTTGGGCAGGTGCAGGCGGCGGAGGATCTCCCTCAGGCGGCGCTTCACCCGGTTGCGCACCACCGCTTTGCCTACCTTTTTGGACACCACGATGCCCACACGAAGCTCCCCGGCGGGCAGCCACTTCACGTTTACAAGACGACCCCGGCCCGCACGTCCCCTGCGCAGGCGCTGGAAAGCCCAGTTCCCCTTGAGGGAAAGCAGCTTGCCCCCCGTGGCGGGGGGCTTCGGGCTTAACCGCTCACCTTGGGCGTGAGGCGCCAGCGGCCCTTCTGCCGACGGCGCTTCAGCACCTTCCTGCCGCCTGGGGTCCTCATGCGGGCCCGGAAGCCGTGGGTTTTGGCCCGCTTCCTCCGGTTGGGTTGCCAGGTCCTTTTCATTCATTTCCCTCCCTGGGGCCTTGGCCCCCAATACCCTACCGAGTGTAGCACAACGAGGGCTGTACCTGGTCTAACGGTTTTTTACACATGAGCGGTATAACGTTGACAGCTCTCTGGCTTCCCCCTTATACTTCCCGCCAAACAGTCGTTAGGGAGGCATCCGTGGCCCAGCTTCTCGTGGAGAACGTAACTCTTAGTTTCGGTGGTGTGGCTGCGCTATCTGCGGTCTCCTTGGTGGTGGCGCAGGGGGAGCTGGTTTCGGTCATCGGTCCCAACGGCGCGGGGAAGACTAGCCTCTTGAACTGTATCTCTGGCTTCTACCATCCCCAGCGAGGCCGCATCCTCTTCGAAGGACAGGAGATCACGAGGGCTAGCCCCCACGAGATCACCCAGCGGGGCATCGCCCGGGCCTTCCAGAACATCGAGCTGTTCTCCGGCCTCACGGTCCTGGAGAACCTCATGCTGGCCCGTCACACCCACTTGGCCTACGGCCTAGGGGCCGCGGGGGCCTTTTACGGAAAGGCCTTGGCCAAGGAGGTGGAAAACCGCCGGGTGGTGGAGGAGGTCATCGACTTCATGGAGCTGGAGCCCTACCGCAAGGCCCTGGTGGGGAACCTCCCCTACGGGGTCAGGAAGCGGGTGGAGGTGGCCCGGGCCCTTTCCCTCTCCCCCAAGCTCCTCCTCCTGGACGAGCCCATGGCGGGGATGACCCTAGAGGAAAAGGAGGACATGGTGCGCTTCATCCTGGAGATCCGCGCCCAGGGCACCACGGTGATCCTCATCGAGCACGACCTCGGGGTGGTGATGGACATCTCCGACCGGGTCTATGTCCTGGACTTCGGCCAGGTGATCGCGGAAGGGGCCCCGGAGGAGGTGGCCAGGAATCCCCGGGTCCAGGAGGCCTACCTGGGGGTGGAGGTATGAAGGCCCTAACGCCCTCCTACGAGATGAAGCGCTACACCCTGCCCCAGCTTCTGCGCCTCCGGGCGGAAAAGGAGGGGGACCGGGTGGCCCTGCGGGAGAAGGACTACGGCATCTGGAACGAGGTTACCTACGCCGAGTACTACGAGAAGGTGCTCCTCTTCGCCCACGGGCTTCTCTCCCTGGGCTTCCAGCCGGGGGAGCGCTTGGCCATCATCGCCGACAACATCCCCGAATGGCTCTACGCCGAGCTGGGGGCCCAGGCGGTCAGGGGGATCAGCGTGGGGGTCTACCAAAGCAGCCTTCCCCCGGAGATCGCCTACATGCTCAGCTATACCGGGGCCAGCCTCGTGGTGGCCGAGGACCAGGAACAGGTGGACAAGCTCTACGAGATCCGAAACGAGATCCCCCAGGTCCGCTACGTCATCTACGAGGATCCTAAGGGGATGCGGGGGTACAAGGACCCCTGGCTCCTTTCCTTCGAGGAGGTGCTGGAGCGGGGAAGGGAACACCGCAAGAAGAACCCGGACGCCGTGGAGAAGCTCCTCCTCGAGGTCAGCCCTGAGGAAGTCTGCCACCTTTCCTCCACCTCCGGCACCACGGGAAGGCCCAAGGCGGCCATGCTCCGCCACCGCAACCTGGTCCACATGGGGGTGGCCCTGCAGGAGGTGGACCCGCTTCTGCCCACCGACGACTACCTCTCCTTCCTGCCCCTGGCCTGGATCGGGGAGCAGATGATGTCGGTGGCCATGGCCTTAACCGGGGGCTTCGCCGTGAACTTTCCCGAGGCGGTGGAAACCGCCATGCAGGACCTGAAGGAGATCGGCCCCCACGTGATGTTCAGCCCCCCCAGGGTCTGGGAGGGTATCCAGAGCACCATCTGGGTGCGCATGTCGGAAAGCTACGCTTTTAACCGCTGGGTGTACGAGCGGCTCCTCAAGGTGGGCTACCGGGCGGCGGAATACCGCATGCGGGGGAGGCCCATGCCTTGGGGTTTGCGCCTGGCCTACTGGTTGGCAGACCAGGTGCTTTTCAAGCCTTTGCGCGACCAGTTGGGCTTCCTGCGCCTAAGGCGGGCCTACACCGGGGGCGCCGCCTTGGGGCCCGATGTCTTCCGCTTCTTTCACGCCATCGGGGTGAACCTGAAGCAGATCTACGGCCAGACGGAGATCATCGGCATCGCCTTCGTACACCGGGACGGGGATGTGCGCCACGACACCGTGGGCCTGCCCATTCCTGGAACCGAGGTGCGCATCAGCGAGGAGGGGGAGATCCTCTGCCGCTCCGACGCGGTCTGCGCCGGGTACTGGGAGCGCCCTGAGGCCACCCTCGAGACCTTCCGGGACGGGTGGCTCCACACCGGGGACGCCGGCTACCTGACGGAGGACGGGCACCTGGTGGTCATCGACCGGCTTTCCGACGTCATGCGTACGGAAAAGGGCACTGTCTTCAGCCCGCAGTTTGTGGAGAACAAGCTGAAGTTCTCCCCCTTCATCAAGGAGGCCGTGGTCTTCGGCGACCGCAAGCCCTACCTGGCGGCCTTGATCAACATCGACCCCCAGACCGTGGGCAAGTGGGCGGAGGACCGGGGCCTGGCCTACACCACCTATTTGGACCTCTCCTTGAAGCCGGAGGTGGCGGGACTGGTCCAGGAGGAGGTGGAGAAGGTGAACCGGGAACTCCCGGAGGAGCTGCGGATCCGGCGCTTTGTTCTCCTCTACAAGCTTTTGGATGCGGATGACGAGGAGCTGACCCGCACCGGTAAGGTGCGCCGAGGGCTCATCGCCAAGCGCTACGCCCCCTTGGTGGAGGCCCTTTATTCAAGGGTCCAGGAGGTGGAGGTGGAGGCCGAGTACCGCTACCAGGACGGCACCCTGCAGCGGGTGCGGGCCAGGGTGCCCGTGCAGGACCTCGAGGGGGTGCGGGCATGAGCTTTCTGTTCCAGCTGCTCTTTTCCGGCATCGTCTTGGGCCTGGTTTACGCCTTGGCCGCCTTGGGCTTCGTCCTCATCTACAAGGCCAGCCGGGTGGTGAACTTCGCCCAGGGGCAGTTCATCGCCATTGGGGCTTTCCTCGCATACTGGGCCATGGTTTCCCTGGGGGTGCCCTTTCTCCTGGCCGCGGCCTTGGCCTTGGCCTTCACCGCCCTCCTGGGCTTTGGTGTGGAGCGGGTCTTCTTGAAGCGCATGGTGGGCCAGCCCATCATCTCGGTGATCATGGCCACCATTGGCCTGGCCTCCTTGCTGGACGGCCTCATCCACCTGACCCCTTACGGGGCAGGGAACTTCAGCTACCCGAGCTTCCTCCCGCCAGGGGGCCTCACGGAAGCGGCCTTCCACTGCGCCACCCCGTTGTCGAGCTTCCTCCCGCCAGGGGGCCTCACCCTTTTGGGGGTGCAGATTTCCTACGCCCAGCTCCTGGCGGTAGCCTTCACCCTTCTTTTCCTCCTGGTTTTTACCTGGTTTTTCCAGCGCTCCACCCTTGGGGTGGCCATGCGCAGCGTGGCCGACGACCAGATGGCGGCCCTGAGCCTAGGGGTGTCCGTGGAGCGGGTCTTCGCCCTCGCCTGGGCTGCGGCGGGGCTCACGGCGGCGGCAGCGGGGATGGTGGTGGGCACCATCTCCGGGCTCAACCTGGACGGCCTGGTGCACATCGGCCTGCGGGTTTTCCCCGTGGTGATCCTTGGGGGGCTGGATTCCATCCCGGGGGCGGTGGTGGCGGGGATCCTCATCGGGGTCTTGGAAAACCTGGCCGCGGGCTTCCTGGACCCCTTTATCCCCGGTGGGGGCACCCGGGATGTCTTCCCCTTTCTGGTTTTGCTCTTGGTCCTTTGGTTCAAGCCCCATGGCCTTTTTGGCACGGAGGAGATTGAGCGCGTATGAGAAACCCCTGGGCCCAGACCGGAAACTACCGCACCTCGTACCAACAGGACACCAGCATCTTCGCCACCCACCGGGAGCTCGTTTCCTTGCTGCTCTTCCTGGGGTTCCTCCTGGTGTTACCCCAGTTTTTGTCCCGAACCCAGGTGTTTATCCTTGACCTGATCCTGGTGTACAGCGTGGCGGTGCTGGGCCTCAACATCACCACCGGATACGCGGGCCTCATCAACATCGGCCAGGCGGCCTTCATGGGGGTAGGGGCCTACACCGCGGCCCTGGTGGCCCCTCAGGGGATTCCCTTTTGGCTGGTGGTTCCCTTGGGCGGGTTGGTGGCGGCCTTTTTCGGCTACCTGGTGGGGATTCCCAGCTTGCGGGTGAAGCACCTCTACCTGGCCCTGGCCACTTTGGCCTTTCAAATGGTGTTCGAGTGGGCGGTGGGGCACATGCCCCTCCTCAAACAAGGCGGGGCTATGGACATGCCCCGGGCCAGCTTTTTGGGATACGAGGCGGGCTTTCGCAACCACTTCCACTTCTGGTACTACGTTTCCCTGGTCACCTTGGTGGTGCTGGCTTTCTTTTTCCGCAACCTTCTGCGCACCCGCTACGGGAGAGCCTTGGTGGCGGTGCGGGACAACGACCGGGCGGCGGACGCCATGGGCATGGACCCCGGGCGCACCAAGCTTTTCGCCTTTGCCCTGGGGGCCTTCTACGCCGGGGTAGCGGGGGTGCTTTACGCCTACCTTTCCCGGGCCGTGGTCATCGAGGACTACACCTTCGCGGTGTCCATCAAGCTTCTGGCCATGGCCATCGTGGGGGGACTGGGTACCCTGGTGGGGAGTTTCCTGGGGCCGGCTTTTCTGGAGCTTCTGGACGTGAACATGGAGGCCCTGTCTAACTTCATCAAGGCCCTGGGCTTCAGCGTGGCCGGGGTGGATGTGGCCAGCGCCTTAAGGCCCTTGGCCTTTGGCCTCATCATCGTCCTCTTCCTGATGTTTGAGCCCAGGGGCCTTTACAACTGGTGGCGCATCGTGCGAAGCTACTTCCGCACCTGGCCCTTCAAGTACTAGGCAACCCCCCGTTGGGGTTGGTAATGGGAGGTGAGGCGCATGCGCAAACTTTGGTTGGGTCTTCTGACGGCGGCGGGCATGGCCTTGGGCCAGCAGCAGGTGACCATCCTCTGGTCGGGGGCCATCACCGGCCCCACCTCCGATGCGGGGGCGCCTTACGGGGCGGCGGTGGAGGACTACTGCAAGTACGCCAACGAGAAAAAGCTCATCCCCGGGGTGGTGCTCAACTGCGTGGTGCGGGACGACCAGTACAACAACGCCAACACCCAGCGCTTCTTTGAGGAGGCCCTGGACCGCTTCAAGATTCCTGTGTTCCTTTCCTACGCCACGGGGGCTAACCTGCAGCTCAAAAGCCTTATCCAAGAGGTGAAGGTGGTGACCATTCCGGCGTCCATGCACGTGGAGCTCATCGACCCGCCCAACAACGACTACTTCTTCATCCCTACCTCCACCTACTCCGAGCAGGTGGTGGCCCTGCTGGAGTACATCGCCAAGCAGAAGAAGGGGGCCAAGGTGGCCCTGGTGGTTCACCCCTCCCCCTTTGGCCGGGCCCCGGTGGCGGACGCCCGCAAGGCCGCTGCGCAGCTGGGCCTCCAGATCGTGGACGTGCAGGAGGTAGGTGCGGGCAACCTGGACAACACCGCCCTCCTCAAGCGCTTTGAGGCTGCAGGGGTGGAGTTCATCGTCCACCAGAACGTGGCCGGACCCGTGGCCAACATCCTGAAAGACGCCAAGCGCCTGGGGCTGGATAAGAAGATCCGTCAGCTGGGGGCCCACTACACCGGGGGCCCGGACCTCATCAACCTGGCGGGGGATGCGGTGGAGGGGTTCCTCTGGGCCACCAGCTTCTACATGTTCCACGAGGATGCCCCGGGTATCCGCTTGCAGAAGGAGCTCGGGCAGAAGTACGGGCGTCCGCAGGCCATCGTGGAGAGCGTGAACTACACCAACGGCATGCTGGCTGCGGCCATTGCGGTGGAGGCCATGCGCCGGGCTCAGGAGCGCTTCAAGCGCATCACCAACGAGACGGTGTACCAGGCCATCATCGGAATGAACGGGCCCAACGCCTTCAAGCCGGGCTTTGCGGTGTCCACCAAGCAGGGCATCGAGATCGACTTCACCAAGAGCGAGCACACGGGGGCGGAGGGCCTGAGGATCCTCGAGGCCAAGGGGGGCCGCTTTGTGCCCGTGACCGAGCCTTTCACCTCGGCCCTCTTCCGCAAGGTGCACTACGGGAAGTAAGCCCATGGGCCCGGGGCTTGCCCCCGGGCCTTCCTTTACGCCATGAGCCTGAACCCCACGCGACCCGAAGATTTGGGCCCCATTTTGCTCCTGGTCAACAACATCGAGGTGGTCTACCACGACATCATCCAGGTCCTGCGCGGCGTTTCCCTGAAGGTGCCGGAGGGGCGGATCACCGCCCTTTTGGGCCCCAACGGGGCAGGGAAGACCACCACCCTCCGCGCCATCTCGGGCCTTCTCATCCCAGAGGACGGGAAGGTGGTGCGGGGGGAGATCGTGTACCGGGGGGAGCCCATCCACAACCGGTCCCCGGAGGAGATTGTCCAGCGGGGGATTGTGCAGGTGCTGGAGGGCCGCCGGGTCTTCAAGCACCTCACGGTGGAGGAGAACCTCCGTGTGGGCACCCTTACCCGCAAGGACGCCCGGCTGAAGGAGGAGCTGGAGCGCATCTACCATTACTTCCCCCGCCTGGCCGACCTCAGAAACCGCCTGGCAGGCTACTGCTCCGGAGGGGAGCAGCAGATGATCGCCATCGGCCGCGCCCTCCTGGCCAAGCCCAGGCTCCTGCTCCTGGACGAGCCCTCCCTGGGCCTCGCCCCCCTTTTGGTGCGGGAGATCTTCGACATCGTGGCCCAGGTGAACGCGGAGGAAGGGGTCACGGTCGTGGTGGTGGAGCAGAACGCCCGGGTGGCCCTTTCCATTGCCCACTACGGCTACATCATGGAAACGGGGCGCATCGTCTTGGAGGGGGACCGGGACTACCTTTTGGAAAACCCCGACGTGCAGGAGTTCTACCTGGGGGTGGCCAAGGGGGGTGGGCGGAAGAGCTTCAAGGAGGTCAAGGCCTACAAGCGGCGGAAGCGGTTCATGTAGGTCCTGCCCCGGCACCAGACCAGGCTGCCTTGACCGGGAAGTTGAAAACGCAGTATCGTTATTGTCATGTGGGCCTTGGAGGTGCAGGACCTTGCGGTGCGCTTCGGGGAGTTCCAGGCCCTGGAGGGGGTTTCCCTGCGGGTGCCCGAGGGGGCCTTCGTGGCCATCGTGGGGCCCAACGGGGCGGGGAAGAGCACCCTCCTCAAGGCGGTTTTGGGCCTGGTTCCCTTCCGGGGGGAGGTGCGGGTCTTTGGCCGCCCTCTGGGGGAAGCGGACCCTATGTGGTTCGGGTACGTGCCCCAGATCAAGACCTTTGACCGCACCTTCCCTGCCCTGGCGGTGGAGCTGGTGGCCACGGGACTCATGCGGCGCTGGCCGTTCCGGCTTTCCCGGGAGGCGCGGGAAAAAGCCTTGGCGGCCTTGGAGCGGGTGGGGGCCCTGGCCTTGGCCGATCGTCCCCTGGGGCGGCTTTCCGGCGGGCAACTCCAGCGGGTCTACCTGGCCCGGGCCCTCATCCGCAGGCCCCGCCTCCTCCTCCTGGATGAGCCCGCCACCGGGGTGGACCGGGTGGGGGAGGTGGACCTCTACCGGTACCTCGAGGCCTACCAGGAGGAGGCGGGGGCCACGGTCCTCATGATCACCCACGACTGGGAAGCGGCCCACCACGCCAGCCACGTCCTGGTGATGAACCGCAAGGTGGTGGGCTTTGGCCCCCCGGAGAGGGCCCTCACCGAGGAGTGCTTGCGCCAGGCCTTCGGCCACCTGGGGCATGCCCACGAGCTTTACGTGGGAGGTAGCCGTGCTTGAGGCTTTGACCTACCCCTTCTTCCAGCGGGCCCTGGTGGCGGGGGTTTTGGTGAGCCTTTTGGCAGGGCTCCTTGCGCCTTTTGTGGTCCAAAGGCGGCTCTCCTTCTTGGGGGACGGGCTGGCCCACGCGGCCTTCGCCGGGGTGGCCCTGGGGCTTTTCTTGCGGGGGGAGCCCCTCTGGTTCGCCTTGCCCTTCACCTTCCTGGTGGCCATGGCCATCACCTTCGTGAAGGAGCGGACGGAGCTTTCCGAGGATACGGCCATCGGGGTCTTCTTCGCCCTCTCCGTGGCCCTGGGGGCGGTCTTTCTCTCCAAGGCCAAGGGGTACGTGGGGGACGCCATGGGCTACCTCTTCGGCTCCCTTTTGGCGGTGGGGCCTTCGGATCTCGTGGCCATAGGGCTACTGCTCCTTCTGGCTCTTTCCCTCCTGCCCCTTTGGGGTCCCCTGGCCTACGCCACCTTTGACCGGGAGCTGGCCTTGGCTGACCGGGTACCCGTGGTCCGGCACGACTACCTGCTTTCCGGCTTCATCGCCGTGAGCCTAGTCCTGGCGGTGAAGGTGGTGGGCATCATCTTGGTGGCGGCCTTTTTGGTCATTCCGGGAGCGGCGGCCCGGCTCCTGAGCCGCACCTTCTCTGGCCTCACCCTTCTTTCCCTGGGGCTTTCCCTCCTTTCCACCCTCTTGGGCCTGATGGCCTCCTTCCTCCTGGACTGGCCCAGCGGGGCCAGCGTGGTCCTGGTGCAGGCCCTTTTCTTTGGCCTGGCCCTGGCAAAAACCGCATTCTCGGGCGGGAAATAGGGGTATACTGGGAGCATGTGGGTTTCCACGAAGGCCCAGTACGGCCTCCGGGCCCTGGTGGAGATTGGGCTCCGGGCCCCTGAGGCGGTACCCCTCAAGGAGGTGGCCGAGGCCCAGGGCATCAGCCAGCACTACCTGGAGCAGATCGCCGCGCAGCTCCGCCGCGCGGGTTTCATCCGCTCCGTCCGCGGGGCCAAGGGGGGCTACCGCCTGGCCCGTCCCCCTGAGCGGGTGACGGCCCTCGAGGTGGTGGAGGCCCTGGAAGGGAGCCTGGCCCCGGTTTCCTGCATCGAGGACCCCGAGTCCTGCGCCAAGGTGGGCCAGTGCTCCACCGAGCTCCTCTGGAAGCGGGTGGACCTGGCCATGCGCCAGGTCCTGGGGGGCACCACCTTGCAGGACCTCATCGCCGAGCGGAAGCTCATTGAGTCCAAGCGCCTCATCCAGCTCCAGCCTGCGGGTTAGCCGTGGTCTACCTGGACTACGCCGCCACCACCCCCTTAGACCCCGAGGTCGGGGAGGCCATGCGGGAGGTGGAGGGGGTTTTGGGCAACCCCAACAGCATCCACCGCTTCGGCCAGGAGGCCAGGCGGGTGCTGGAAGGGGCGAGGGAAAGGATCGCCGCCCTCCTGGGGGCGCGCCCTCGGGAGGTGGTCTTCACCGCCTCGGGCTCGGAGGCGGATGCTTTAGCCCTTTTGGGGGTGGCCCTGGCCCGGGGAAAAGGGCATGTGGTGAGCACGGAGGTGGAGCACGCCGCGGTCCTGGGGGCCCTTCGGCTTTTGGAGCGCTTGGGCTTCGCCGTGACCCGGTTGAGGCCTGACCGGCAGGGCCTGGTCTACCCGGAGCAGGTGGAGGAGGCCTTGCGTCCCGACACCTTCCTGGTGAGCGTCATGGCCGCCAACAACGAGCTCGGCACCCTTTACCCCGTGCGGGAGATGGCCCAGGTGGCCCACGCCCACGGGGCCCTCTTCCACACGGACGCGGTGCAGGCCGTGGGCCAGGTGCCCTTCCGCATGGACGAGGTGGGGGCGGACCTGGTCTCCTTGAGCGCCCACAAGTTCTACGGGCCCAAAGGGGTAGGGGCCCTTCTGGTGCGCCAGGGGGTGGACCTTGTGCCCCTGATCCCCGGCAAACAGGAGGGGGGGAGGCGGGGGGGGACGCAAAGCCCGGTCCTGGCCCACGGGATGGCGGTGGCCTTGGAGAAAGCCCTCCGGCTTCTGCCCGAGGAGTCGCGGAGGCTTCTTGGTCTCAGGCGGCGTCTGGAGGAGGGGCTTTTGGCTGTGGAAGGGGTGGAGCTCAACGGTCCCCCTGAGGGCCGCCTTCCCAAGCTGGTGAACGTGACCGCAAAGGGGGCGGACGGGGAGGCTCTGCTCCTGGCCATGGACCTTCTGGGGGTGGCGGTTTCCTCGGGTTCGGCTTGCTCCGCGGGGAGCCTCGAGGCCTCCCACGTCCTTTTGGCCATCGGGCGCTCCCGGGAAGAGGCCAAGGCCTCCCTGCGCTTCTCCCTGGGCCGCTTCACCACCGAGGCCGAGGTGGACCGGGCGGTGGAGGCCTTCCGCGAGGCCGTGGCCCGGGCCCGGGCCTGAAAACCCCCTGGGCTAGGTACCCCGTCGTAGCCTAAGCCACGACGGGGACCTTAAAACCCACATTCCGCACCCCTCCCACCTTCCTGTAGGATTTCGGGGTGGCAGAGACTCCCGACCTGCAGGTGTACGACCTCGGCCACCTGGGCTTGGTGGCCGGCATCCTGGACCGCATCGGACTGGTATCCCTGGTGGACAGGCGGGTAGGTCCCCGCCCGGGGGAGAAGGTAAGCACGGGGGTTGCCCTGAAGGCCGCGGTCCTCAACGCCCTGGGCTTCCTCTCCTCCCCCCTTTACCTCTTCGGCCACT
>NZ_JAKEDT010000006.1 GCF_021462525.1 Thermus caliditerrae
GGCTATTTCCTGTTCCCCCTCATCCCCAGGAGGCAAGGGATGTCCGAACTTAGAGGGAGAGCTCAGTTCCGAAGGGGGTAACTAGACTGAGTCAAAGACACCTTTAAAAAACTGCGTTGTAGAAATAATAAAGGCGAATGCAGAACTTTTCTTGGCCCAAATACCGACCCCTCCGGCTTTACTTGCAGGTAGTGCAAAAAGTATGGGTACGTGAGCGGAGAAACTTCAAGCAGAACCACTCTCGGTTACGCTTCTTGCGATGGGTGAGCCCGCTGTTTTCCGAGAAGGGCGGCCTATTGCGCGGTGGCTTTGGGTAGCCAAAGGGCGTTCTGGCATGTTCTCCTTTTGGTGTGCTAGTGGCCAAAGTTGGCCAGGGGGTGAGTCCGTGCAGGTTAATATGACCCAATGAGTTGAGGGCCAGCACCAAAGAGGGCGGCGGGAGTGCGCTCATAAGGGAGTCTGGCCCCAGGGAGACGACCTATGGAGCCTTTACCGAACCAGGGATTAGACCTCGAGGCCCTCTGGCAGTCCTACAAGGAGGCCGTGAACGCGGGCGGGAACGCCCAGGCCCTCTACCAGGAGAGGATTTGGCCCGTGCTCCTGGAGAAGTGGCGCCAAGACCCCCCCGTGTACCCCTCGCGCCAACCCTTCCAGGTGTCCATCCACACCCTGGGCACCAGCCCGGAGGCCACGGCCTTGGCCATTTTGGGAGCCGGGGCAGGGGAGGTCTATGTGCTCCACACCCCCGAAAGCGCCCGCTTCCTCTCCCGTTTGCGGCAGGACACGGGGAAGGACCTCTACCCCATAGAGATAGGCAAGAGCGACGTGGCCGCCATCTACCGGGAGGTCAAGCGGCTTTTGGAGAAGCACCCTGGCCTTCCCGTGGCCCTGGACCTCACCAGCGGCACCAAGGCCATGAGCGCGGGGCTGGCGGCGGCGGGCTTTTTCTTCCAGCGCTTCTACCCCGAGGTGCGGGTGGTGTACGTGGACAACGAGGTCTATGACCCAGACCTCCGCCGCCCCAAGGCGGGCACGGAGCGCCTGGTCATCCTGCCCAACCCCCACGAGGTCCTGGCGGAGGTGGACGCCCTCCTGGCCCGGGAGCTCTACACCAAGGGAGAGTTCGGCCAGGCAGCCAAGGTCTTCGGGGAGATGGGGGGCAAGACCGGGGACCGCCGTTATGAGCTTTACGCGGTCCTCTGCCAGATGTACCAAAGGTGGTACGACCTGGACTTCGGGGGGGCTGCAAAGGAGGCCAAGAAGCTTCTGGGCAGGCTTTCCGAAAACGCCTGGCTGAACCACCCCCTGAACCAAAACCGGGGGGCCCTCGAGGGCCAGGCCCGGCTCCTGGAGGAGGTGGAGGGGTTTTTGCGCTCAGGGGACTTCGGCCAAAGGCGGGGGATCCTGGGCCTGGCCGCCACCCTGCTCCACCTGGCCGAGCGGGAGGAGGCTCGCTCCCTCACCCTGGCGGGGCTTTACGCTTACCGGGCTCTGGAGCTCTTGTTGCAGGAGCGTCTGGCCCGCCTGGGGCGGCGGGCGGAGGCGCCTGGGCTCAGCCAAGAGGAGCAGGAAGGGCTTCGCCGGGAGCTGGCCGCCCTCCTGTCCCTTCCCGAGGGAGAGGTGCGGATTTCTCCCAAGCTGGGCCTTTTGGACCTGGTGGCCTTCTTACGGCTCCAAGGGGATCCCCTTTTGGCCCGGGAGCCCCTGGAAAGGCTCAGGGGCCTTTCCGGGGCTTTGCAGGCCCGAAACGCCTCCCTCTTGGTCCACGGCCTTGGGCGGCCTTCGGACAAGGACCTGGAGCAGGTGAGGAAGCTGGCCCGCTCCCTGCTAGAGGGCTTGCAGCGGGAAGTGGGTCCGGCGCCCCGCTTGACCCCGGTGGAGCTGGGCTTCTAAGGCCATGGTCCTGGCCGCCCTGGTGCTCGCCCTCGAGGGGGAGGCCCCGCCCGAGCCCCTGGGGCTCAGGGGCTTCCTCTACGCCCTCCTCCGCGAGGTGGCCCCGGAAGCCCACGACCAGGGGGAGAACCCCTTCAGCCTGGGCCATGGGGGAAGGGAAGGGGCTTACTGGGCCCGCTTCGCCTTCCTGCGGGAGGACCTCTACGCCCGCCTGGCCCCCCGGCTCTTTGCCCTCGAGGGGCAGGAGGTGCGCCTGGGCCACCCCTTCCGGGTGCGGGGGGTGTTCCAGGAGGGCCACCCCTGGGCGGGGGTTTCCACCTACGCGCGCCTGTTCCAGGGGCCTGCGGGCCCGGACCTGCCCCTGCACTTCCAAAGCCCCACCTTCTTCCGGCGCAAAGGGGTCCACTACCCCCTGCCCGAGCCCCGGCTGGTGCTGGAAAGCCTCTTTCGGCGCTTCCAGGCCTTCGCCCCCCTCACCCCGCCGGAGGCGGTGCGGGAGGCCCTTTTGGAGAGGACCACGGTGCGCTTCCTGGAGGGCCGCACCCGGCCCGCCCGTACCGAGGTGGACACGGTGGGCTTCGTGGGCAAGGTGGTCTACCACCTGCCCAAGGCCACGGAGGAGGAGGCCCTTTGGCTTTGGGCTCTGGGGCGCTTCGCCTTCTTCGCCGGGGTGGGGGCCAAGACCTCCTTGGGGTATGGACTGGTGCGTCCTTGGGTGTCCCGGGTGCAAACCTCGCAGGAGCCCGGGCCTGACAACGGTATGCTGGGCGGTTAGAGGAGAGCAGGATGAAGCGGCTTCTTATCAGCGTGATGGGCAAGGGCAGGGCTGCCCCTACGGGGGGCCTGCGGTATGAAACCACCCCGTACCGCTTCCCCGAAGGAGAGGTGCGCACCGCCACCTTTTTCGGCGGCGCCCTGTTCCGCCACCTGGCCGCCCCGGGCCCGGCACCAGACCTGATGGTGGTGGGCACCACGGGCTCCACCTGGGGGCTTTTGGAGGATTTCGCCATTCACTCGGAGGTGTCCCTGCCTCCAGGTTGGGACGCCGCGCACCGGGAGGTGGAGGCAGCTGAGGCCGGACAAGCCTCCTTAGAAGCGGCCTTGGTCCGGTGGGAAAACCTTTTGGCCGAGCTTCTAGGCGTTCGGGTGGCCCTGGTCCTCCTTCCCGATCCCCCAGCTCCCCAGCAGGTGGCCCAGGCCCTAGGGGAGCGGCTCGCCGCCTTGGGGCCTTACGAGGAGTTCCATCTGGACATCACCCACGGGTACCGCTACCTGGGCTATGCCCTTCTGGGGGCCCTTCTGCCCCTCCGGCATGCCTGGGGTGCCCGCATTCAGCTCCACTACGGGGGCCTGGAGCTTAGGGGGAGCGCTCCTGAGGCGCCCGTGGTGGGCCTCGAGGCGCTACACGAGCTCATCGCGTTGGATGAGAGCCTAAGCGTCCTGGCCGCCACAGGGGACTTTCGCCCTTACTTCGCAGGTACCGCCCAGGCCCAGGAGGCCGAGGAGGCCTACTTCTTCCTGGAAACCAACCAGCAGCACCTGGTGAAAAAGCGCCTAAGCGGTCTGGCCGAGGCCCGAAACCCCTGGGCGGGGGAGAACGTCCACGGGTGGGTGCGGGAGGTGCTTTCTGGCTTAGACGGCGAGAACATTGAGGACAAGATGGCCAACCGGGCCCGCTTCTTCTGGGATCGGGGGCAGATCTTCAAGGCCCTCTTGCTTCTGTTTGAAGCCATTGTGGTTTTAGGGGTGAGGCGGTTCGGAGACCAGGGGCAGGTGCTCCTCTACGAGGCCCGCATGGACGCCCGGGAGCGCTTGGAGGGGTGGCTTTGGCAGATGAGCCCCAGGTGGGCGGCCGTTTACCGGGAGCTCCGCTGGGTGCGCAACGCCATCGCCCACGGCACCCAGCCGGAACAAGCCGAGGCCCAGCGGGCCCTTTCCAGCCCCCAGGGGCTGGTGCAGGTGTGGAAAAAGGGGCTGGGCCTCATGGAAACCCTCAAGACGCAGCTATGGAGGTGAGGGTGGGAGCGTTGCTAGCAGTCAGCCTAGGTCCCGTGCAGGACTTCATCGCCACCGCCCGCAGGACCCGGGACCTCTTCGCGGGTAGCCGCCTCCTATCCGAGGCGGCGCAGGCAGCGGCGGAGGTTCTGGCTCAGGCGGTGGGGCCTGAAAACCTCATCTTCCCCGCTCCGACGAGCCCATCGGAGCTCAAAGAGCTGGGGCAAGCGGGCATCGCCAATGTCCTTCTGGCCCTCATCCCCGAGGGGCAGGACCCGGGGGGTTTGGGCCAGCGCGCCGTGGAGGCGGCGCGGGCATACCTGGTGAAAAAGGCCCAGGAGCTTTTCACCGCTGCGAAGCACGCGCCCTACGTGGAACAGGGAGCGGCCCTCGCCCAGGTGGGGGACCTCCTGGAGGGCTACTACGCCTACGTTCCCCTGGCTTCCGAAGCGGACTACCCCCAGGCCCGCGGGCGGCTCATGGCCCTTCTCGCCGCCCGCAAAAACACCCGAAACTTCGCCCCGGTTTCTTGGGGCAAGGAGGCGTTCAAGAGCTCTTTGGACGGCGCCAGGGAAAGCGTTCTCCTGCTGCCGGACGACCCCAAGGAGGCGGACCAGGTGCGGCTCGACTTGCGCCTCAGGCGGGGGGAGTACCTCTCGGGACCGGACCTCCTGAAGCGCTGGTGGGAGGCGGGCCAAGGCTTCGTGAGCACCACCCACATGGCGGCCCTGCCCTTCTGGGAAGGGGTCAAGGCCAAGGGAGGGGAGGCTTGGGTGCGGGAGGCCCTCGAGCACCTGGCGGCCTTGGTGGGGAAGGAGGCTAGGGCCTCCACCGACCACCCCGTTCTGAAGGACACGCCCTTCGTCCAGTACGACGTCCGGCTCCTTTACGAAAGCCGCCTCGAGGAGTTCCCCGCCCTGGAAGGCCCCGGGCAGTTGGAGGCGGCTAAGGAGATCCTCCGCCGTCTGTGGGGGAAGCTTCGCCAGAAGGGCATCCAAGCGCCTCCTGGAAGCTACTACGCCCTCCTCCATGCGGACGGGGACCGGATGGGGGAGGCCTTGGACCGCCTTGGGCACCCCCAAGCCCACCGGGCTTTCTCCCGGGCTCTGGCCCTGGGGTTTGCCCGGGAGGTGAAGGGTATCGTGGAGGCCCACGGGGGCGGCCTGGTCTACTCGGGCGGGGATGACGTGCTGGCCCTTCTGCCCCTCCACACCGCCTTGCGGGCGGCCTGGGCCTTGGCCCAGCGCTTCCAGAAGGTGATGGGGGAGGCCTTGGAAGGGGTGCCCCTGGAGCAGCCGCCCACCCTTTCCGTGGGCTTGGCGGTGGTGCACCACCTGGAGTCCCTGCAGGACGCCCTGGACCTTGCCCGACGTGCGGAGAAGCTGGCCAAGGAGGGGAGGGAAGGGGAGGAGAAGCGGAATGCCTTGGCCGTGGCCTACAGCCCCCGCGCAGGCTCGGAGCTCATGGTCCGGGGGCGCTGGGACGAGGTGCCCCGGCTCACCCAGCGCCTCCTCCGCCTGGCCGATCTCCTGCGCCTGGGCGAGGTGCCCGCCCGGGTGGCCTACGAGCTCTGGGAGCTGGCCCAGGAAGGGGAGGCCCTGAGGCTTCCCCAAGAAGCCTTAATGGCCGAGGCCCGGCGCATCCTGGGGAGGAAGGAGATGAAGAGGGGGCATAAGGAGGAACTGGCCCGGTGGCTGAGCGGGGAAGGAGGCGTGGGCCGTCTCGCCGAAGAACTCCTCCTGGCCCGGCCCTTTGCCGAGGCCTTGGAGCAGGCGGCGGTACCGACGGAAAGGCGGGAGGTGTGGGATGCTCATTGAACCGCGGGACCCCCTCATCGTGCGGGACGGCCGTCCCTTCACCAACAGCCCTGGGGCGCGGGCCAGGAGCCTTCCCTTTCCCTTGCCCCAGACCCTGGCCGGGGCCTACCGCACCCGGCGGGCCCTCGAGGCGGGCCTCCAGTTTTCCCAAGAGGCCCCGAAAGTGCTCTCCTGGGGGGTCCGGGGACCCCTTTTGGCGGAGGCGGCGGAAGGAGGGTGGCGCCTTCTCGTCCCTAGGCCCCTGGACGCCTTGCGCTTGGGAGGGAACGTGTGTCCCCTCCGGCCCCTAAGGGTGCCGGAGGGGGCGGGCATGAACCTGGACCCGGGGCTTCTCCCTGTGGGCTTGCCCAGCCCCTACCTGAAGGGAAAGCCCCAAAGCCTTCCCGCCTTCTGGTACTGGGAAAGCTTCCTGGCCTGGCTCTTGGAGGACGTTCCCCTGTGCTTCACCCCGAAAGGGCACGAGGGCCCCACCCCAGAGATCCGCACCCACGTGAGCTTGGACCCGGAAAAGGGCACCGCCCGGGAGGGCGCCCTCTTCCAAACCTCGGGCCTGGAGTTCGCCCGCAAGGCGGGAAGCCTCCGCCGCCTGGCCCTGGTCCTGTGGCCGGAGGACGGGGTAGAGGTGGAGGGGGTTCACCCCCTGGGCGGGGAGCGCCGCCTGGCCTTCTGGCGGAAGGGGGGGCCCGCGGTGCCAGGGGTGCCTATCAGCCTGGCGGAGGCCCTAGTCCAAACCCGGGCGGCCCGGGTGGTCCTCCTCACGCCAGGCTTTTTCGGCGGCGCCTACCTGCCCGAGGGCGGGGTCATCGCCGGGGCCCGGGTGGAGGCGGCCCTGGTGGGGCGGCCCCTGGCGGTTTCCGGTTGGGACCTGGCCCAGGGGAAGCCAAAGCCCAGCCGCCGGGCGGTGCCCGCGGGGAGCGTGTACTTCGTGCGCCTACCTCAAGCGTGGGACGACGACCAGGTCAGGAAGTGGCTGGAAGGGGTATGGTTCCAAAACCTTTCCGACCTGCCCCAGGACCGCAGGAACGGCTACGGCCTGGCGGCGGTGGGGGTGTGGCGCGGAAAGGCCCTAGCATGGGAGGAGGCATGAGGCGGGTCAGGGAGTTTCCAGAGGCCTACGGCCCCAGGCGCCTCGAGGGCCAGCGCTCCGACGGAAGGAGGATCGTCACCTGGGAGCGCACTTACTCGTTCCTCACCCCCCTCTTCGGGGGCGGGGTGGACCCAAAGCGGGCGGACCCGGTGAGCGTGGTGCGGGCCACGGAGGTGCGGGGGCAGCTCCGCTTCTGGTGGCGGGCGGTGCGGGGGTGGCAGGCGGGGGGAAGCTTGGAAAGGCTTTGGGCCCTCGAGGCCGCCCTCTTCGGCAGCGCGGGGAAGGGTGGAGCCTCGCCCCTCCAGGTGGAGGTGGAGGTGCTGGAGGCGGGCCAGGAGAAGGCTGTCTTCGTGGACGTGCCGGAGGAGAAATTCCCCCGAGCCCAGCCCGAGGTGGCCCATCCTTACCTGGCCTTCCCCCTCCAGCGCACCGACCGGGACCCCCATAACTACCCCGTGCGGGTAGGGGTGCGATTCCGCCTGCGTCTGGCCTTCCCCAAGGAGGTAGCGGTGCCCCAGGACGAGGGCCAAAAGCCCCTCCTGCTGGACGCCGAGGGAGAGTTGGAGGCGGCCCTTTGGGCCTGGGAGACCTTTGGGGGGCTTGGGGCCCGCACCCGCAGGGGGTTTGGGGCCTTCAGGCCCGAGGTGGAGAAGGAGCTGCGAGGCGAGGGGGAAAAGGTGCCGCAAGAGGAGGAGATTCGGCAACGGCTTGTCCGCTATAGCCGGGAGGGGGGATGGCCGAAAGGGGTGCCCCACCTGACACCGAAAAGCCTCCTTGGGGTGTTCCCCCTTTCCTGGCGGGAAGTGGCCGAGGCCTACCACTGTTTCCGGCAGGCCGGGCGGCAAGGGGAGGGGGAGAACACCTCGGGCCGCTCCCTTTGGCCCGAGCCCGACGAGGTGCGCCGCCTGACAAGGAGGCACGCTCCCCGGCACGCACCCCAGCACCCCGTGCGCAAGTTCCCCCGGGGGCAGCTTGGCCTGCCCATTATCTTCAAATTTGAAGAAGATGAAGATAAGCAGAAAGGCGATCCACCAGACAGCACCTTGAGGCCCGCTAAGGGCAACCGTTTGGCAAGCCCACTTATCTTTCGTCCTTTGGGGCAGCAGGCCACCTTGGTGGCGGTCCTCGAGGGGCCCCGGGTGCCCCCGGGGGGTGTGGTCCTGAAGGTGGGTGATGAGGTCTACCGGGTGAGTGTGGAACTCACCCCACAGGAGGCGCAAAGGATCGAGCCCTTGCGTGGAAAAACCGACCCCATTAGGGCCTTCTTGAAGTATTTGAGAGAGCAAGGAGGAAAAAGGTGAACCCAGAGCAGAGCACCACCGCACTTCTTTTCATCCACGCCCTCTCCCCGCTCCACGCGGGGACGGGGCAGGGCATCGGGGCCATCGACCTGCCCATCGCCCGGGAGAAGGCCACGGGCATCCCCTACCTGCCGGGAAGCTCCCTCAAGGGGGTCCTGCGGGACCGGGCTCAGGGGGAGGGCTGGGACAAGGACACCCTCTTCGCGGTTTTCGGCCCGGAAACCGAGGCCGCCTCCGAGCACGCAGGAGCGGTGCAGGTGGGGGACGCCAAGCTCCTCCTCCTGCCCGTGCGGAGCCTCTACGGGGTCTTCGCCCTGGTCACGAGCCCTTACCTCTTGGAGCGCTTCCGCCGGGAGGCGGAGATGGCGGGGCTTACCCCCCCTGCGCTCCCTGCTCCCTTGGGGCAGGGCCAGGCTCTGGTGGCCCCGAACTCCCGCCTGCCCGAGGGGGGTAAGATCTACCTGGAGGACCTGGACCTCGAGGCCCGCCCCATTCCTGGGGTAAGGGAGTGGGAGAATTGGCTCACCAGGACCCAGGCCCCGGTGGCGGGCCGCCTGGCGGTGGTCCACGACGACGTGATGGCCTTCCTGCTGGAAACCGCCACCGAGGTGGTGGCCCGCATCCGCCTGGACGACGCCACCAAGACCGTGGCCCAAGGGGCGCTTTGGTACGAGGAAAGCCTGCCCGCCGAGAGCGTCCTCTACAGCCTGGTGCGGGCCGAGCCCTCCCGCCGCAAGGAAAAGGCCCTGCCTGCCGAGGCGGTCCTCGCCCTGTTCAAGGGCCTTCTGCAAGGGGCGTTGCAGCTGGGCGGCAAGGCCACGGTGGGCCGGGGCCTCTGCCGGGTGATCTTGGGAGGCTAGCCATGCGCACCCGTTCCCAGCTTTGGGCCCAGGGGGCCTACGAGAGGGTGAAGGAGGCCGCGCAGAAGGGGGGTACCTGGGCGGAGGACTACCAGACCATGGCCCTGAAGTTCCCCGTCCTGGTGCGCCAGGCGGGGCTGGCCCAGGCCCTGGCCTTTGTGGACTCCCGGGGCAAGGAGGCCCACAAGAGGTTCTTGGACGACCTGGCCCAGGTTCTGGGGCGTAAGGGAGGGAGGGAACTGGCTGAAGAGGCGCTTAGGGCCGAGCTTCTCCTCTACCTCCGCCTCACCCGGGAGGTGCTCCAGGCCTCGGAGTGGTTCAAGCGGTTTGCCCAGGCCCTGATGGAGGGGGCATCATGAGCCGGAGGGAAGCCCTGAAAGGGCTCCGTTTTCCCGGGTCCGCCCTGGCGCACCGGGTACACCGGGGACTTTGGCTGGACAAGTTTTTGGAAAGTTCCAGCCGCCACGATAAGAAGAGCAAGCGCAACCTTGTGCAGGAAGCGGCCCAGGATGGCGAGCCTGAGGGCTACGCGGAGTTTTTCCAGCGCTACCGCCAGGCCCTGGTGGAAGCGGGGGCGGAGGTGCGGGAGGCCCATACCCTGGGGCGCCTGGTGGTGGGCCTCGGGGGGGAAGGGGTTTTGGAGACCAGCCTCACCCTCCACCGCACCTACGGCGTGCCCTACCTGCCCGGTTCGGCCCTCAAGGGCCTGGCCAGCCGCTACGCCCACCTCCGCCTGGAAGGGGAGGCCTGGCGTCGGGACCTGGATCGCTTCCAGCGGGGCGAAGCCCAAGCGGCCCTTTTCGGCACCACGGAGGAGCAGGGCTTGGTGGTCTTCTTTGACGCCCTGCCCCTTCCCGGGAAGTGGAGGCTCCGCCCGGACATCATGAACCCCCACCACGCCAACTACTACGGGGGCGGTAAGGTCCCCCCCGCGGACTGGGACAGCCCTGTGCCCGTGCCCTTCCTGAGCGTCACTGGCACCTTCTTGCTGGGTCTGGCCCCGGCGCCTGGGGTGGACCGGGAGGCGGCCAAGCCCTGGCTCCGGGCCGCCTGGCAGATCCTGGCCTGGGCGTTGCGGGAAGAGGGTGTGGGCGCCAAGACCTCCTCGGGGTATGGGCGGATGGAGCTGGCAGGAGCCCTTTCTGACCAGGCTGAGGAAGGTAAGGACGGGGGCAAGGCGCCAAGCCCAGAGTAAGAGCGGCTCGCCACCAGGCTCCGCTCCGTGAGCTACCCGAACTTTAGGAGGTTTTTGGAGGAGAGCGCCGAGGCGACTTTGGGCCTGTCGGAGGAGGAGCTGGCCGGGCTGCGGCGGGCCCTCGAGGCCAAGGGCTTCCTAAGAAACCGGGGCGACCTGAAGAGCTGGGCCAAGGAGAGCCCCCGCTTGAAAGAGGTCTTGGAAAGGCTTAGGGGTTAGAGCCAGCCTTTCATGGCAGCGTCTAGGTCGTGGGGGAAGTGCCAGACGGTGCCCTCGGGGAAGTGGGTCCGTCCCTCGAGGCTGAAGATGCGCAGGGTTCGGTCCGCAAGGGCGGAGCGCAAGCGAGCGCGAGATTTCTCGTGGGGGGGCCAGGTACTCTTGCGGACCACCAGGATTCCTCCACCAAATACCCCGCCAAACATCTCCCGCAGGACCCCCAGCGAGGCGTCTTCTCGCTCCAGGCCCAGGGCTTTTTGTAGCGAGGGTTTGCACTCCACGATGACGAGCCTGCCCTTAATCCAGGCCACCCCATCCACTTCCCTGGGGCCCTGCTCCTTCCACGAGATGGGAACCAAGTTGCCGCTGGGAGCTACCCTTCCGTCATGGCGACGTAAAAACGCATCCAAATGGGAGTAAACAGCGTACTCCAATGCCAAACCCAAAGCAGTTTCCAAGGGGCTTTTCTGCATGCGGCGCCGGAAGCTCCTTGGGTCCGCATCGAAGCTTTCAACCCAGGCCTGGAGGAAGTTTTTCGCAAGTCCCCTATTCTTGGGTTGCCTCAGGAGCGCCTCAGCCAAGGACAGCACCTTGGAGTCTGGATAAGGTTTTCCCAACGTGCTTGGGGTTTCCAGGCGGTAGCCGAAGAGGCCTAGCACTTGCTGGGGGGTAACGCTACCCCAGGGAACAGAAAGGGGTGGGCCCTCTGGCAGGGGTTTCAGCTCTTTGCCATGCAAGTATTCCACCTTCGCTTGGGGCGGAAGGGCCTCGAGCAGTGCCAGGGCCATCAACTTGGTTCCGCCATTGAGGTTGACCACTACGGGCAAGCCATTGGCTTCCGCCGCCCTGACCACGGGTGTGAAAAGCTGGCGAATGGTGTCTACTGCAAAAGGCCCTTCAACCGTGCGTATGTGGACGCGGGCCCCTAGCTTTTCCAGCTCCCTTTGAGCGTGGGATAGACGCTCCAGCTGGGCTTCTAGGGCCTGCGTTGTTACCAAGTAGACTTCCTTGGGTTGGTGGGCCAAAAAGGACGCCAAGAGCGGTACAGGCTGTTCCCCCATGAGGGCGAGCAAAACGGGTCCTTTTCGGGGAAGGGGGAAGGGGTGTAGGACCTTCTCCACTGCTCTATGCCCCTCGGGTACTTGTAACCCCTCTTGGAGGTTTCCGGGCCTCCTGGGGTAGACGAGATGTACCCGGGACTCTTTGGCCTGTTGGGTGTAGATGCGTCTCAAGTACTCTTGGTTGTTGGCGTGCGCCTTGCGCACCTGATGTTCTGGGAAATCGGTTATGGGTAGCGCGAGCTGGCCTGCCAATTCCCTGGCGGTTTGGGCGATAACATTAAGGCGGTCCTTGAAGTTTTTGCCGGACCCCGGGAAGTAGAGGAGCGGCCGGTTTCCCTGAATGGCCAGCAAAACGTCTATTCCTTGAGCGGTGCGAAGCTGGTGCCAGACATAACCCCTTAAGCCTGGGGGAACCTCCTTGGCTACGCCTATGAGCCTTGCTTGCGCGGGAACAAAATAAAGGGACTTGTAATCTTGAAGATGAAGGTACTCATCCTTGCTGAGGGGAAGAGGTTTCAGCGCCAAAGTTGTCACCACCGCCTCAGGTCCGTGGGCGTCTATGACCAGGGCTTCCCAGCCGTGCTTCTTGGCTGACTGGTAAAAACGGAAAAAAGAGGCTTTATCCCCGGCGGTGAGGTTCAAGACGACACGGCCTGGAAAATCAGCGCTTTCGTTAAGTGCGGCCTCCAAGGACTCTCGCACCTGGACGGAAAATCCCGCTTGTTGCAACCAATGCTGAAGGGCGGAGAGCCTAGCTTTCCGTAGGGGTACGTTTTGCGAGCCGTCCTGGACCAGAAGAATAGACAGGTCCGTCCCACGGGGTGTGGTCTTGCGGAGGTACTTGGCTGCAAGGGCTACTGGTCCTGGGTCGTTGCCCACCAAAGAGATCAGCAGAAGGTGCATTCTTGGCCCCTCGTGTGAACATGCTAGCCGTGAGTGGGACTGCGTGCAAGAGGCCCTGCTTTGAGCAGGCCAGGTCTAAGGTAAGAACCATCCGCAGTCGGGACGTCTCGGAGGAGTTCTCATCCCAGCATGAGACATGAGATGCAGAGGCGTTTCAATCCCCTGACGGGGCTAAAGAGGTGCAACCAACAATACGGCCAAGGCTTTCGGTATAGAACCCCCCGGGTTTCAATCCCCTGACGGGGCTAAAGAGGTGCAACTGGAGATGGTGGCGCAGTTTAGGGATTGGGCAGAAGCAAGTTTCAATCCCCTGACGGGGCTAAAGAGGTGCAACGATCTTTCCTTACGAGGTGTCCCCTTTAGTGGCGGAAAGTTTCAATCCCCTGACGGGGCTAAAGAGGTGCAACGCTTGAACCTTAACAACCTGAAGCGGCACTTCTTCTTTGGGGTTTCAATCCCCTGACGGGGCTAAAGAGGTGCAACCAAGGGGGTGGCGTGATGAAAATTATTTGGAACGACGGGTTTCAATCCCCTGACGGGGCTAAAGAGGTGCAACTGTTTTAGGAACGGTAACGGTGGTGTTTTTGGTAGCTGTGTTTCAATCCCCTGACGGGGCTGAAGAGGTGCAACCTTCTTCTTTGGGAAAAAGTACATCGGCGACGCCCACGGGTTTCAATCCCCTGACGGGGCTAAAGAGGTGCAACCTGTTGCCATCCTTCCTGGAGAGCCCGGATGGGCTCAAGTTTCAATCCCCTGACGGGGCTAAAGAGGTGCAACGCGGCGAAAGCGGTCGAGGTGGCGGTTCTGGAAGCCTTCCCGTTTCAATCCCCTGACGGGGCTAAAGAGGTGCAACTGTTGGAACGCTTCGTACTAAGGAGAAACGAAAAGCGGGTTTCAATCCCCTGACGGGGCTAAAGAGGTGCAACGGGCTACGAGGTCTACCAGATGGATATCGGCGGCCTCATGGGTTTCAATCCCCTGACGGGGCTAAAGAGGTGCAACTCCCCCCTCTAAAACCATCGTTCTGCACCAGGCTTTCAAGATCCACTTGGTCGGAGGGGTACTCGCTCGTCTGCGCTTCCCTTTCCAACCTAATGTGATAGTAGCCAAAAACGTTGCCCTAGTCAAGCCTGCCGAAGGGGGTGCCTATACTCGGTCTTAGAAGACTCCAAAAAGTCCTGTGCTGAATGTGTTGTTTCTTGCTTGTACTTAGGGTAGTGGATAGTCCGCGTACCCCTATGACTTAAATCACATCGTCTTCAGGAAAGCTCAGGGGTGCTGCTCGTCCGAGGGTGAGCGTGCGCTTCTTCCAATCCTTCCCCAACAGATAGACCCTAACCGAGTCCTCTGGCTCCATGAGTTCCCTTATTTTGCCGAGCAAGCTCTTTAGTTGATAAGGGTTGAGCTCGGCCTCAAACACCGATAGCTGAACCCTCTCTCCATAGCTTTTCAAGAGAGCCGCCATTTTTAGACGCCGGGCGTCATCGGGTATATCGTAGCTCACCACGATCCTCACGGCACCCCCTTAACCAAAAAGGGAAACGACTCTCCCCGCAGGTAGCCCTTGAAATGCTGAACGTAGCGAAAAATGTGCTCCCGAAAACCCTCGTTCTCGGTACCCAACCCTCGAGTGAAGTGTCGCAAAAAGACACCCCTCCCCTCGTCGTTCAAATAGACGCCTCCCTTTACGGGGCGGAAATGGCCGAGGTTGACAATGCCCTGCCGCAGCATTCGTACCACCAGGCGGTCCACAAAAACAGACCGGAACTCTTCCATCAGGTCCAAGGCCAAGGCGGGGCGTGCCCCGTGCGATACATGTAGGTAACCCAAAGCCGGGTGAAGACCTGCCATCTGTATAGCAGTTACTACCTGGGTGAGCAGCAGGCTATACCCGAAAGACAACAGGGCGTTTACGGGATCACGGGGAGGGCGCGTGGTCCGGGCCGCAAACGCAAACGGGCTGGGCACCATGACTGCAAAATGCCTGAAATATGTGGCCGTGGCGCCACCTTCAATGCCCCGTACGCTCTCCACGTCCTCTGCGTGAGAGAGCATCAAAAGGAAGGCTTCTACTTCGCTCGCTCCCTCACGCACTCGGGGAACGCGCTTGCCCCAGGCCCTCAATACCGCCCCCATAGCCCGGATTTTGCCTTCCACGATGCGCTTGGCTATGGGCAAAGGGTCCAACGTGCTCCAGACCTGAAGCTTCAGCAACTCCGCTTGCCCGCTCAGCGGGAGAAAGAACGCTCCTCGGTACCGCCCACTTGTAGCCACCAAGTGCACGGGTACCCCGCGGTTGCTCAAAGTGCGCAAGAGATTAACGCTCGGCTGTACACTTCCTACCAGCACTACTTCTTCTACAATCTCCAAAGGCCAAGCCTTCTCCACCTGACCCTCGGTTTCCAAAAGGATTTGCCCGCGGGAACTCCGCAGAACAGCCCCTTGGCGAGTGATCCAAAGTCTCATAATTCCCTCCAAAACGAGGGAGTATAACCGGGTTTCAAAACCCTCGAGGCCTCCTCCTCTAAAAACTCCTGCACCAGAAGGGTTTTTTCGCCAAGCCGCGCCGGGTGGGAGAGCCTCTCCAGGAACTTGCCAAAAGCCTGGTTCCCTAACCCCCCTTGGACCAACTCTAGAGCATATACATCCACGATTGCGGGTGCGTAGGCGTCGGCCAACAGTATGGCTAGCCTGGGAACGCCCGAGGGTGAGCCGATATCCAGCCCTCTGGAGAGCAGATAAGCCCAGACCTCGACCCTCAGGGCGCGCCGCAAGGCGCCAAGGGCACCTCTCGGGTCCACGGGCGCTGCTTTTCGCATCAAGGCCCCGTGATAGAGATTCTCCGCTTCTTCCCTGTTGGCGGCGCCCAGTCTGGTCAAGGACACAAGCGCCTCCACCTCGCCGAATGTGGAGAGAACCAGGCCCTGGTGGTACCTTCGGGTTGCCCGCAATTGGGCCTCGAGGGCTACCGGCACATCCACATCGGGGAGCTCGCGTGTAAGCTTCCACTCTCCCCCCCGCTTCACCGCCAGCGGTGTCCGGTTGGGGTCTAGCCGAAGGGCTTCGCTTCCCCTCGCCGCCGTTCGTTTGGGTGCCGGACCTTGATACTCACCCAGCGAAGGGGGTCTCCTGCGCGCTTTAGTCGGTGGCACCAACCGCTCCAGCTTCTTTGCTAGCTTTCCAAAGCGTGTTTCCATCCATTCGTCTAGCTCTGTGAAGTCTCGCGCCACATCACCTAAACTGAAGTAGTTTCGCCACCCGCGGATGAGGTCGTTGGCTTGGCGCAAAGCTGAACTTGCCGGAACTTCTCCAAGCAGTAGGCTTTCCAGGTGGGCTTTAAACTCCGCCTTGCGGTCGGGTGCAACCCTTATGGATGCGTTGTGGAAGCGGAAGCCCAGAAAATCAAAGCCTTGCTCGAAGGAAAGGATCCTGGTCTTGTCCGGGTGTAGCCGTAAGCCCAGCTTCCCCAGGACTTCATAGGCCTCCCCCGCCTTTTCCCCGGCCTCCCGAGGGGTAACTGCCATAACGGCGAAGTCGTCTGCGAACCGGACCAAACCCTTGCCCATGGCCCAATCGAAGGGGTTCAGGTAGAAGTTAGACAAGAAGTTGGACAGAAGGCCCCCCTGGGGGAGCCCCACCTCGAGGACGGAAACAACCGCACCTTCCAGAACCGGCATCCGCAAGGAGGCGAAGATGAGCCGGAGAAGGTTCGGCTCCACATAAGGGGCAAGGCTTCGGATCACGGCCTCGTGGGTCACCCGGTCGAAATAGTCTTCAATATCTCCTCGGAACACCCACCGCTTGCCGCTCTTGTAGAGGTCCCTGACCCTGTGCGCAGCGTGTATGGCGCCACGCCCTTTCCGGTAGGCGAAACTCGCTGGGCTAAGGAACGCATCCAACTTGCGGTTTAAGGCTCTGCGGATGGCGCCCTGGGCTACGCGGTCACGTACAGTTTGGGACACCACGCCCCGCTCGCCGCCGCCCGGCTTCGGCACCCAAAACCTACGGGCAGGACGGGGCAGATAGCTTCCAGATAGCATTTCCTCGCGAAGGCTTTGCAGGTTGAAAGAAAGCGCGCGCTCAAAGGACTCTACCGTTTCCCCGTCCGGCCCTGGGGCGGGCCGAACCCGGCGCACGTAGGCCCAACTTTCCGTAAGAAGCTCAAGAGAAGCGGCATCCTCCAGTTTAACGACGACGGCCTTGGTTTGAAGAGTTTTTTTGTCTGCCATGGTGTGTAAGGGATACTACCACAGGGAGCTTGCAGGGCTGCCCCGAATTTGGACCCTTCCAAGAGAAAGACCAAAGGCTGTCGCCTGGGGGTAGCAAGATGCGCAAGCAATTGGGGGGCAAGGCAAGGTTCGTGTGGGAGCCGGTATCCGGCCAAGGGTGGCAGTGCAAAGTGAAGTCCTTCCTTCTACCCAGGGTCAAGGCGGCCTATCGGTAGGCCTCTCTCCGGTGCTTGACCCGGGCCACGGTAAGGGTCTTGGCCTCAGGGTCCACGGTGAAGAGAACCCGGTAGTCCCCCACACGGAGGCGGTACACGGGAGGGTAGCCGCTTCCCTTGAGCTTCTTGACCTTGCCCGGGGGAAAGGGGTTGTCCGCAAGCTCCTCCAAGGCCTGGTCCACCCGCCTCAGCACCTCGGGGGGAAGGGCCTCCAAGTCCTTCTGGGCAGAACGGGTAAGGAGGAGGGTGTACCTCAAAGCCGCCCCTCAGCCTTCAGGCGGGCCCGCACTTCCTCGTAGGGCGTGGTGGGCTCCTCCAGGGCGGCCAGGGCGTCCTCGAGGTCTTCCAGGTCCTCCAAGAGGGCCTGGAGGCGGGGCCATTGCCCCTTGGGGACAAAGAGCATGACCCCGAGCTCCCTACCCTCTTCGTCCCGCACTACCTGTACCGTTAGGGCGCTCATAAGCCCATCTTACGCCTTCAGGAAGCCGAAGGTGCACCTTGCACCTCCGAAGCGCACCGCCGCCCCGGAGATGCACCTTGACCTATTCCCCGAGGATGAAATCGGGGCATCCGTCCGCACGGGCCGTATCCCGGTGAGGGAAGCTTTCCTGCTCCAGGCCTTTCCAAGGCCACTCCGCCTGGAGCAGGGCTAAACGGGTTACCCACAAAACCAACTTCTGCCCGTGTCCAATCCTCTAGGAGTTGGGGCTCCTACCCAAAGACCAAGTTCCTGCCCGGGTTCAGCTCGCAAGTCGCTTCCCGATCCGACTTTTGGGCCGGAAGGAGCGCGGAGTCGCTGGTCTTCTTTAGATACCCTAGTCCCCTTTCACGCCATTCGTTCGTGCCTCCAAGACAATGTAGCGGAGAATGTAGTAGAGGTCCTCCAAAAAATCGGCCACTTCAGCCTGGAGATGCTTTTTAAAAAGAAGGTGGCGCTTGAGGACCAGCTTCCCCTCCCGCACGCTCAGTTCCGTGCCATGGGCGCTGTTCCAGTCGGTGAGGAAGGAGGGGTCTTTGGGCGCCTTGAACACCTCCACCTCCAATAGGGCCAGAAAGTCGGCCTTTTCGCTTTCGGAAACGCGGATTTTGAGTATCCTCTTTTCCACCATGGACTTCAGCCGGTTGCCGCCAAGGTGGTGCACGGTGCGCATCACTTCCTTGGTTCCCACGAGTACCTCCTGAAGAAGCAAAGCTAGAAGGCGCAAGGCGGAATGGCGCCTGCATTCACCCCTGCAGCATAAATCCCCTTCACCCCTCCGCCTGTGTCGCTTGAGAAGCGCAGGCAAGCTTTCGTCGTTGGATGGAGGCGGCAGGGGGGTTTTGGGTCCTCAAGGAGGCGCTACACGTCCTTCAAGGGCCAAGCTTCCTCCACGCGCAAGGAAGCCCCTGTGTAGACCCCCTGCACCAGGAGAATACGGGCGTCGCGAAAGACCCGGTAGCGCCTCGCCCAGACCTCAGGGGGGATCACGGCCTGTAAGCGGTGAGGGCCATCCTCCAGGACGTAGAAGGCGTGGCCTTTGGCGGTGGGGGGCTTCTGCCGGGCCACCACCAGCCCGGCGGTGAGGGCGGGCCCGGGGCGCAGGAGGGGGATGGGGGTGGCTCCCAGTTCCTCGAGGTGCCCCCGGAGCAGGTCCAGGGGGTGGAGGGGAAGCTCGGAGAGGCCCTTTGCCTCGAGGTCTAGGCGGAGGCGTTCCCCAAGGTGCAAAGGCGGCAGGGGCGGAGGGGGGATGGCCTCCGAGAGGAGGGGGCCTTCTGGGGCTAGCCCTGCCCGGAACAGGGCCTCCCGCCTGCCGTGAAGCTCGTCGAAGGCTCCCGCCTTGACCAGGGCCAGAAGAACGTCCTCCGGGGGTTCCAGGCGGGCGCGGAAGTCCTCCAGGGACCGGAAGGGCCCCCGCAGGCGCTGTCGCAGGATGGCGCGGGCGAAGTCCTCAGAAACCCCTTTGGCGGCGGTGAGGGGGAGGCGGAGGGCCTTCACCCCTCGTGCCACCTCCACCCGGTAGTGGAGGCCCGAGCGGTTCACGGAAAGGGGCAACAGGGGCACCCCAAGCCTTCGGGCCTCCTGGCGGAGGGTGGCGGGAGGCCACATGCCAGGGGCTTCGGAAAGGAGGCCTGCCAGGAAGGCTGCCGGGTGGTGGGCCTTGAGCCACAAGGAGGCGTAGGCGTGGCGGGCGAAGGCCTGGGCGTGGCTCTCCGTGAAGCCGTAGCCGCGGAAGCCCTCCACCAAGCGCCACACCTCCATGGCCTCCTCCCCCTCGAGGCCCAAGGTGGCCCGGAGCCCCTCCAGAAAGCGCTCCCGAAGGGGCTTGAGGTCTTCTTCGTCCTGGGCCTTGCTTAGGGCCTTGCGGAAGGCTTCCGCTTCGGCCCAGCCCATCCCCGCCCCGTGGTGGAGGAGGGAGAGGAGCTGCTCTTGAAAGAGCAAGACCCCGTGGGTCTTGGAAAGAAGACCCTGCAACACCGGGTGCAGGGGCCTGCTCCTCTCCCGCCCAATCCGCCTTTCCAAATAGGGGCGCACCGTGCCCGACTGGATGGGCCCGGGGCGCACCAGGGCGATTTGCTGGGCCAGGTCTTCCAGGGTCTTGGGCCGGAGCCTCCGGCTCATGGCGGTCTGGGCCGGGCTTTCCAGCTGGAAGACCCCCAGGGTTTCCCCCCGCCACAAGGGGCGGTAGACGGCCTCTTCTTGGGGCAGGCCTTCCAGGTCCAGCCAGACCCCCTCGCTGCGAAAGACCTCTTCCCGGGCCCTTTCCAAGGCGGAGAGCATCCGGAGCCCCAGGAGGTCCAGCTTCACCAGGCCCAGGGCCTCGAGGTCGTCCTTATCCAAGGTGAGCATCTGGATGCCGCCGGCGCTCCGCACCACCGGGGCGTAACGGGTGAGGGGGCCGGGAGCCACCACCACCCCGCCCACATGGGGCATAAGGTGGCGCACGTGCCCCTTCTCCATGAGGGCGAGGAGCCGGAGGAGGAGCCCTTTGACCGGGGCCTCCCCCAATACCTCCCGGAAGAGGGGCTCGGCCTCTTGCGCCCGGTGGGGAGGAAGGTGGCGGAAGTCCCGGCCCAGGGCCCGGGTGAGGCGGTGGCGGAGCTCCGCCGGAAGCCCCAAAGCCCTTCCCAGGTCCTGCACCGCCAGGGGCAGGCGGTAGGTGACGTAGGCGGCGGCCATGGCCTCCTGGGCCCCGTAGGCTTCCTCCAGGTGGCGGATCACCTCTTGGCGCCTGCGGCTGGAGAGGTCCAGGTCGATGTCGGGAAGGGCCTTCATCCCCCCGTGGAGGAAGCGCTCGAAGAGGAGGCCCTCCGCCACCGGGTCCACGGGGGTCAGGTCCAGGAGGTGGGCCAAGAGGCTCCCCACGGCGCTTCCCCGGGCCACCGCCAGGATGCCCTGGCTGCGGGCCCAGGCCACCACCTGGTGGGCGAGAAGGAAGAACCCCGCAAGGCCCAGCGCCTCCACGGTGGCGAGCTCCTCCTGGAGCCGGGCTTGGTAGGCGGGCCTTTGTGGGTAGCGGCGCCTGAGGGCCTCCTGGGCCAGGCGGGTGAGCTCCTCCTGTGGGGTGCGCCCAGGGGGGAGGGGGACGGGGGGGTCCAGCATCCTTTCCGGCAGGAGGGGGAAGGCCAGGCTTTCCGCCAAGGCCCGGGCGTTGGCCCAAGCCTCGGGGAAGGGGATGCGGTCCAGGGCCTCCTCCTTGGAGGGGAGGGCCTGGGCCTCGTTTCTCGGCCTCTCCGGGTGGGGTTGCTCCACGCCAAGGCCCAGCCGGGCGCAGGTGAGGGCGTCCAGGAGGGGATAGAGCTCCGGCGTGGCCTGGCGCACCTCCAGGGCGGGCACGTAGGGCAGGCCCCGGTCTTGGGCCAGGGCGCGGAGGATCCGCACCCGGCGGTCGTCCCCCGGCAGGCGGGCGTGGTAGAGGGCTAGGAAAAGGCGGTCCCGGAAGGCGGCCTCGAGGGTCTTTAGGAGCCGGTCCAGGGCCTCGAGGCGCCTTGCCGAAAGGAGGCGGCTGGGGAAGCCCTCCCGCCCCCCGGTGAGGAGGACCAGGTCTGCGTTGTCTTCTAGGAGAGCCGCCAGCGGCAGGCTCCCTTCGGCTAGGGCCTGGCTGAGGTGGGCGGAGAGGCGGGCGTAGCCTTCCCGGCTCCCCGCCAGGAGGAGGACGGGGAAGGTGCCCTCAGGGGTGGCCAGGGGAAGCCCTGCCCCCAGGAGGGACTTTAGGCCGAGCTCCTGGGCCTTGCGAAAAAACCGCACCCCGCCCGTGAGGGAGCGCCAGTCGGTGAGGGCCAGGTGGGTGTGGCCTAGCGCCCGGGCGCGCTCCAAAAGCCTTTCCGGGGAGGACACCCCCCTGCCGAAGTAGGACTCGGCGGTGAGCAGGGCTAGTCCAGCACCCGGCTCAGGACCCACGTTTCCCCCTCCCTATAGACCTCAAGAAGGAGCCCGCCCTGCACCTCCAGCAGAAAGTAGTCGCGGCCTGCCTCGAGGCGCCACCACCGCCCCCCCGCCCGCCAGCGGTCCAGGAGGCGCACCACCTTCCTCCTTCCCCTGTAGGCCACCCACCGGGGCCGTCCCTCCTCGCAGAAGACCTGCACCGGTACCAGGTAAAGCCGCATCTCCCACCTCCCAAGGGCGGTAGCGGAAGCCCCGCTCCGGGGCCAGGGCGTCGGGGTCCACCACCTCCACCCGCAGGAAGAGACCGGGGTGATGGGCGAGGAGGGCCTTGAGCCCTTCCCCCTCCCGCTGGAAAAGCCCTTCCTGCCGCGCGGGGCGGAGGAGGCCCAGGGCCTCTCCCCGCACTCCCCCCAGGGGCATCCCCCAGGCCCCGCTCCGCCGGAAGGCGGCCACCAGGGCCAGGTAAAGCCCCTCTTCTTCCCGCAAGGGCTCCTTGGCCAGGTGCTCCCCCCGGAGGGCTAGCCCCTCGGCCAGGGCCACCACCGCCACCCGCTGCGCGGCCCGTCCCGCAAGCCTTCTCGCCAGCAGGCGGGCCAGGTGGCGGAAGAGCCCCTCGCTGGCCTCCGCTGGGGGGTCTAGGAGGACTTCCGCCTCCGCCCGCTCCTCCTCCCGGAAGCGGGCCACCTCCTTCCGCCAAGGGCCGAAGAGGTAGGGGAGAAGCTGGCGCCCCTCCCGCAGGTAGGCGGCCACCTGGCTGGGCCGCCAACGCCTAAGCTCGCCCACCCGCTTTAGACCCAGGAGCTGGAGCTTTTCCAGGCCCTCCGGGGTGAGACCCACCCCCTGGAGGAAGCGGAGGGGAAGCCGGTCCAAGAAGGCCTCCGCTTCCTCCACCGCCCGCGCTTCCCCCTCGGGCGCCGACCAAGCGGCCAGGAAGGCCACCTCCCGCCAGGGGGCCACCCCCACCCGGGCGCGGTAGCCCTGGGCCAGGAGGCGGGCCTCGAGGGGGGTGAGGCGGAGGAGGGCCACCCCGGGGCCCAGGGCCTCCACCCAGGGGGTGAGGCGGTGAAGCTCCGCCAAAAGATCCTTCCAGGCCTCTTCCGCTCGGAGAGGGTAGGGAAGGAGCTGGAGGCTTTCCACCCGTGTCCGGGCGGCCTCGAGGGTCATACCTTCCCGGAGGCCGAGCTTCCGGGCCAGGGGCGAGAGGGCCGCCACCTTTCCACCCCGGTGGACCGCCACCGGAAGCCCCTCGAGGGCCGGGTTCTCCCGCCTCCAGAGCCACACCGGCCAAGGCAGGAAGAGGGCCGCGGCCACCATCTAGAGCCTCCGGAAAATCCCCAGCCGCCTAAGCGCTTCCTTCCCCCGCAGGAGGAACCGGAAGACCCCCTGCACCTCCACCTCCCCCGCCGGAAGCCGCAAGGCCGGGTAGGCGGGGTTGTGGGGCTTGAGGACCACCCACTCCCCCTCGGGGTAGACGTACTTCAGGGTGGTCCTCCCCTCGTGGAGCACCGCGGCGATCTCCCCCCGCCTGGGCCTCACCCCCCGCTCCACCACCACCACATCCCCCTCCAGGAGGTACTCCGCCATGCTGTCCCCCTCCACCACCAGGGCGAAGAGGCCAGGCCAGCCGGGGAGGGCGATGAGCCCTTCCGCCTCCTCCAAGGCCAGCTCGGGGGGACCTGCGGGGATGCGCCCCACCACGGGGATGGCCAGGCCCGCCAGGAGGGCCCCCTCGGGGGTGAGCTCCAGGTGGGTGGGCCGCCCGTGGCCTCCGGGGTGGAGGCGGAGGAGGCCCTTCTTTGCCAGGGCTTCCAGGTGCTGCCGAAGGGTCTGGGGCCTTAGGCCCAGGGCCTTGGTGAGGTCGTGGGCGGTGGGGGAGAGGCCTTCCCGGGCCATCTCTGCCGCTGCCTTCAAGACCCGGTGCTGACCAGGGGGGAGCTGGATAGGGACCATGGTTGGTACCTGTTATATAGCAGGATACCGGGGGATGTAAAGCCCCCGAGGGAGGGGGGCCTCGAGGTGCGCTTCTACCCCGACGGGAGCCGGGCGGTGGTGTGCGGGGACCTGGAGGCCCTCAGGGTCTGGACAAGCGGGTCCTCAGGGGGTGAGGCGGGGTGTAGGCTCTTCCGCGACCTAGAGGCTGTTGTAAAAGTCTTGCACACCTTGAGGGGTGCAAAGGAGACGCCCATCCTACCCCAGCGATCCCAGCGACGAGGAATGGGCCATCCTTGAGCCCCTAATCCCTGCCCCCAAGCCCGGGGGTTGCCCCGCCAAGGTGCCTCGCCGAGAAATCGTCTTTGGGGCCCCCACCCCAAAGGAACCGCAACGCCCTCTTGGACGTCCTGGAAAACGGCATCAAGTGGCGTGCCATGCCCCATGACCTACCCCACGGGTCCACGGTCTACCACTACTTCCGCAAGTGGCAGAAAGAAAGGGTTTGGGAGAGGGCAGCTCAGGCCCTGGTCCGGCGGGACCGGGAAAGAGAAAGGCGGTATGCCTCTCCCAGCGCCCTGGTGGTGGACAGCCAATCGGTGAAGACCACGGAAAAGGGGGCCCCGAGGGGACGACAGAGCCAAGAGGGTGAAGGGGCGGAAACGCCAGGTGGTGGCGGATACCGGGGGAGGATGCTCCGGGCGTACGTTTACCAGGCCAACGTACACGACCAGTATTGCAGGCCCTAAGGTTAGAGCTGGGGGTGGTGGCCCATTCTTACGCCAGGCTATGCCCATAACCAAGCCGTTGTCCAAGCGGTGTGGTTGGGGAGGAACCGGAGGTTGAGGGAGGATTACGAGTGGCAACCTTCCCTCAGTGAGGCGTGGTTGTACTTGGGCATGCTACGCTTGCTGGTGAAGCGTCTAGCGAGGGCTGCGTGAGGGGCAGTGGGAAGCCTTTACGACAGCCTCTAGACCCCTTTAACAGAGGGGCTCGAGGGTTGGGCGGTGCAGGAAGAAGCCCTGCAGGAAGTCGACACCCAGCTCCAGCCCACGGTCGTGGTCCTCGGGGGTTTCCACACCCTCCAGCACCACGCCGTAGCCCAGATCATGGGCCATCTCGATGATACGGACGAGAAGGGGCAAAGCGCGATCCGAACCCTGCCGCACCTCCCAAAAGAGTTCTTTACTGATTTTCAAGAAATCCAGGGGAAGGCTGCGCAGGTGTAGGAGAGAGGTTTGGCCCATGCCAAAATCGTCCAAGGCCAGCCGGAAGCCTAAGGTTTTCAAACGCCAAAGGGCCGGGGTAATCCGGCTGAGGTGATTGGAGGCCAGGCGCTCGCTGATCTCCAGCACCACCCTGCTGGCCTCGAGGCCCCGCCCCACCTGCTTTTCCACTAGGGCCAGAAAGCTGGGGTCGGAAAGGGACCATGGGGTCACGTTTACCCACAGGGTGATCTGGGGGTAGCGTGCTTGGAGAGCGGGCAATTGGGAGAGAACGAACCGGTCTACAGCCTCGTTGACCGCCCGCCGGGAAAGGTCGAGGTGGCCCAGGGGGTTAACGAACCCGCTGGCGCCCTGTATGCGGAAAAGCACCTCGGCGTCCCGGAAGCGACCATCCCGGACGTCCAGGAGGCTCTGGAAGAAGAGACGACCGTTACCGGCCGCCAAGGCCTGGTGGAACTCCGCCTCCAAAGCAAGGGCTTGGGGCGTGAGACCGTCCAGGTCAGGGGTGAAAACCTCGGGCTGGGTAAGCCGAAAAAACTTGGCCCGGTACATGGCCAGGTCTGCCCGACGCAGCAACTCCGCCAGGGTGACTCCGTGGATAGGGAAAAGGGCTAGGCCCAGGCTCGCCTCGAGCCGAATGCCCTGGTCACCCAAGGCCACCTCCACACCCGCGGCATCGAGGAGCGCCTGGGCTTTCCTTTGGGCTTCCCGGGAGTCGGCTGCAGGGAACCAAGCGGCAAACTCGTCGCCGCCCATCCGCCCTATGACCGCCTCCGGAAGGGCCGCCTTCAGCCGTGCTCCCAGCTCGGCCAGCACCCGGTCCCCAGCGGCGTGTCCCAGGGTATCGTTCACCGCTTTGAATCGGTCTAAGTCCAGGTAAGCCAGCGCCCGGGGGGCTCCGGAACGCAAGAGCTCAGCTTCCACGCGCTCCATAAAGGCTCGCCGGTTCAAAAGCCCCGTCAAGGGATCCACGGTGGAGAGCGCTTCCAACTGGGCCCGCAGGGCCACCTCCTCGCTGATGTCCCGGCTGGTGGCCACCAGGTACTCTACCCGGCCCGAGGGACCGAGGATCGGGGTGACGATCTTCTCTTCGGTGTACAGGGAACCATCCTTTTTGCGGTTGGTGAAGACGCCCCGGAAGGGCCTGCCCGAAAGCACCTGCTCCCAGAAATTCTGGTAGAAGGCTAAGGGGTGGTGGCCCGACTTCAAAAAGCGGGGGTTGAGGCCCAAGACCTCCTCCCGCCGATAGCCCGTGAGCCGCTCGAAGGCCTGGTTGGCGTACAGAATGTGGCCCGAGGCGTCGGTGATGAGCACGCTCTCGGCGAGCTGTTCCAGCACCGCCCGGAGAACCACCGGCGGGAGGAAGGTGGAGGTCATGAGCCTTCCTTGCGGATTGCCTCCAGCATTCCCTTGGCTTCTTCTTCCGTCAGCCGATCCAGCAAAGCGGGTTCCATCCCCGCCACGTTGTAGAGGGCCAGGGCCCGGTAGCGGTCGTAGCCGTGGGTGATCACTGCGCCCACCGCCATGCTTAGGCGGTAGAAGGCTTCCGTGAGTGGATCGGCCTCAGGGAGTTTGGCGTCATGGGACTTCCTCTCCACAAACTCCGCCACGAAGGAGGCCATGGCCAGCATCATGGGGTTCTCCACCTTCCGCACCACGTGTACCAGCCCCACCTTGGCCATCCAGGCGAAGTAGCCCGCATCCAAGGGGCCTTCCACCGTGCGCCGCCACCAGTTTTCCAGGGTCTTTTCCCGCTCGGGGCGCTCTCCCTCCCGGAAGACCTTGCGGGTAGGGGGATGGGCGAAGAGGCTGTCGTAAAAGGCCTTGACCAGCTCGTCCGTCCAGGAGAGGAGTACCTCCTTGTGCCGAGCGATGAGAGCGGCGTCCTCGGGGCGGAAGCGGGTCTCGGGGGGCATCTGCTCCAGAGCTTCCTTGGCGATCTCCACCATCTGGGTCATGGCTCACCTCCTCAGGCCAGAGTTTGGGCGATGTGGGCCGCAGCGGAGCGGGCCTCCAGGTGGATGAGGCCCAGGTTAGCCCCCATGGGGGCGGTCACCGCCAGCACCCCCTTGTCCCCGGCGGCGTAGACCACCAGGTAGCCCGCCTGTCCCCGCACCACCACCTCCTCCAGGCCCCCCAGGGCCGAGGTCTGGGCGATGCGCTTGCCGAGGCCCAAGGCGGTGGCCGCCATGGCCGCCGCCCGGGCCGCCTCCGCTTCGGGCAGGTCGGTGGCCAAGGAAAGCCCGTCGGTGGAGGCCACCATCACCCCGGTGATTTCCGGCACGGCCTGCCGAAGCTCCCTCAGAATGCCTTGCAGTTCCTCTTGTCTACTCATCCTTCACCCCTTCTCGTGCCTCACTGCGCTTTCGCCTCCAGCGCAGAAAGCGCCACCTCCACGCTCCGCTCCAGGAGACTGCGGCTCTGCCCCGTGATCTGGCTGGCGGCCTCCAGGTAGACCTCGTGGTACCCGTTGGCAATCAGCGCGGATACCGTGGCCATCAGGCGGGAAACCGCCCCAGCCAAAGCGCCGCCTTCCACTTCCCGAACCGCTTCCCCCACCGCCCTCGCCACCAGGGCCGCATGTCCCAGCATCATGGGGTTCGTGACCCCGCGGCGCACGTGGGCCAGTCCCACGTAGGCCTGCCAGGCCCAGTAATCCAGGTCAAAAGGACCGCTGAGGGTGCGCCGCCACCATTCCCGCAGGGTGCGCTCCCTCTCGGGGCGCTCCCCCTCCCGGAACACCGCTCTGGTGGCGGGATGGCTGTAGAGGCTGTCGTAAAAAAGCTGGACCAACCTCTCTTCCAAGCCCAACAGGAGCTCCCGGTGCCGAAGCACCAAGGCCGCATCCTCCCCCGAGAAGCGGTCCTCGGGGGGCATCTCGTCCAGGGTCCGTTGCGCCAAACGCCGGTAGTAGTCGCGGTTCGTCAGACTCATGTTGCCTCCTCCACGTCTTCACCACACGCCCTGCCACCTCTCCCCCGTCACCAGCTCCAGGATGCGGATGAGGGCTAAGGTAGCGCTGGTGGGGCTGGTGGCGTTCATCCCCACCACCTGCTCCTGCGGCAGGCCGAAGTAGTCGGCCACGTCCTCCGGGGTCCACACCCTGGGAAGATCCTGCCGGGTCACCCCCACCACGAAGGGCACGGGGTGGCGGGAGGTAAGGTACTCCAGGATGTGCCGGGCTTTGGGGAAATCCCTGGGCTGGTCCCCCGCCACCAGGAGGACCAAGCCCAAGGCCCCTTCCACCAGGACGTCCCACATGAAGTCGAAGCGCTCCTGCCCTGGGGTGCCGAAGAGGTGGATGGGCACCCCGTCCAGGGTGAGGAGGCCGTAGTCCAGGGCCACGGTGGTCTTTTCCTTGCCGATGTCCTCCGTGGCCAGCTCGTCGGTTTCCACCACGGGGATCTCCGAGAGGGACTGGATGAAGGTGGTCTTGCCTGCCCCCACGGGGCCGGAAACCACCAGCTTGTAGCTCCTGCTCACCCCGCCCTCCCCAACAAGGAGGCTAGGAGCCTACGGAAGAGCCCCCGCTTCTCCTCCGCCTGCGCCGCCTCTTGGTAGGCCCGCACCGGGGCCACCTTGCCCACCAGCCGCAGCTTGTGCAGGTAATAAAGCACCTCCTCCACCCGCAGGCCCAATCGGGCGGCCAGCTCCTCCGCAGAAGCCCCGGAGGCCAGTAGGGGACGGGCCCGCTCCCAGAAGCTCCAAAGGGGCTCCTCCAGCCAGACGTCCATGGCCACCGCCTGGAAACGGGTCTTCGGATCGGGGAGGAGGGAGCGGTAAGCAGCGAACTCGTCCTCGATGGTGGTCATGGTGAGGAGGATGCGCTCCAGGGGCCAGCCCAGGGGCTGGCCCTCCGGCGGGGGCGGAGGGGTGCCGGTGGTGAACTCGAAAGCGCCCTCCCCGGAGCGGAAAAGCTCCTGCAATACCGAGCGGGCTTGGAGGGGGTCGAGGAGCTTTGTCCCTTCCCGTACCCACACCACCTTCCCGCCATCCAGGGCAATGGCGTAGCCCTGGCGATGCCCTGGAAGCCCGAAGATCTCCAGCACACCGCTCCGACGGCCCAGCATGCCCACCAGGTCGGGAAAGGGCATGTCCCTTAGGCTTCCGAAGATGGCCATAGTTGCGACACCACCTCCTTCAAGACGGTGGAAAGGCCCAGGCACTTCCGGCACGCCGTACAGCTTTCGGGGGCATCCAGGAAGCACTCCTTGCCCTCAGGCAAAGACAACCCCACGGCCCCAAAGGCCTCGCCCGAGGCGGTCTTGAGAGGTACCGCCAGCCCGCACCGATTCGGGATGAGTTCCCCCTTGGCTCTGGCGTAGCCCAGGCGGCGGACTTCCTCGAGGCGGGACATTAGATCTTGGACGGTGCTCGGCGTTGAGGAGGTGTAAGGCTTAGGAGGGAATCGGAAAAGGTGGGCTCTCAGGGCTTCTTCCCGCATGTGGGCCAAAATGGCCCTTGCCCCAGCCGAGGCGTGGGCATGGGGGGTGACGGGTCCCTGCTCTCCAGGAACGGGCCAAACCCTCTGGCCGCGGTTGCCATAAGTTGCCTCCGGATGAATCCCCCACGGGCGCAGCGTGAGGACATACGCCCGATGGCCGGTGTGTTGGTAGGCTTCCTTAGCCAGCTCTTGATAAAAGTAAGGGTCTTCCGGGGCCTCTGGCAGTTCCAGGAAAGGGTGAGGATAGCGGATCAGGTACTTCTTGCTCAAGGGATCCTGGACCACAAAGCCTTCTTCCCAAGCGACCTGCAACGCCTTGCGCGCCTTATCACGAGGGAGGGACAGCTCCGCTGCCAACGCCTTTAAGTGAAGCCCTTCCGGGTGGTGGTGCAGAAGCTTGAGGACGCGCAAGGCAATCCGACCCGCTTCCCTCATATGGTGTCGGATTTTGCCACATTAAGCCGTATTTGGGCAAGAATATACGCTCTCCCGCAAGAACTTCTCCTTAGAAAAAAGGGGGAAGTATCGGACACATTGCAACTCAACCAGATGCTCGGGCCGAGATGGTAGCTTCTTTGCCCTGTAACCTCCCTTTCGGATATTCAACGCATACCCCCTTGACACGCCAAAGGAAAAGGGGGGCGTTTGGTGACGTGTGGAAGAACACCAAACACCCCCCTCCATCCCACCCCTGCCCCTGGAAGAGCTGGTCCCCCTCCTCCAAGCATGGCTCCAAGCCCGCCTGCCAGCACCGGAGAGAAAACCCGGCAGGCCCAGGACCTTCTCCGACCTCAGCCTTCTCCTCTTCCGCCACCCTGAGCGAGCGGAGCCGGAGGCTGCCCTGGCACCACCTGCGGGAAGGGAAGCGGGTGGGCCGGAAAAGGCGGATCCTGGCCATGGGTCACGGGCGAAGCCCGTACCTTGCCTCCACCCTCCTCCCCGCCCAGAGGTCGGATGGGGAGGCGGCCTGGGGCGTGGGCTCGGATGGGGGCTGGGTTTACGGGTACAAGCTCCACCTGCCCTTGGACCTGGACACTTGGGATGCTCAGACGGGCGGAGAGGCTTCCTGGGGAGAAGCCGCCCGTGGTGGTGGCGGATGCGGCCTATGAGGGGAAGGCCAACTTTCGGCTGGCGGGGAGGCGAGGGATGGTTTTGGTGACGGGGCATAACCGGAGACGGGGGAGGCCCAAGGGGGAGGGGCGGGTAGCCAACCTGCGGCGGCGGGGGAGGGGTGTGTACCGGAGGCTTTTGGGGCGGAGGTGGGAGCTAGAGACGGTCTTTGGTGTGCTGAAGGGGCCGACGGGTTTGGTGGAGGCGGTGGGGAGGGTGCGGGGGCTGAAGGCGGTGGTGGGGCAGGTGGAGGTGTGGGTGATGGCCTGGAGCGTAGTGGCCCAGCTTCTTGGGGAGGTGGGTCTGCCCATCATCCGGGTGTTGCGGGCGGTGGCGTGAGCTGGGTATGCGGGTGAATATCCGAAAAGGGGGTACAGAAGAGCAACCTTTCCTCCTGGCCCGAGGAGGGCCGCTTTTTGAGGGAGGCGTTGGAGGTGGCAAACAGTTGACTTTTTACCTTACTTAGGCCACATTAGCCTTAGCTTTGGAGCCAATACTCCTCACACCCCTCCAGGTCTACAGGCTTTACGGCATCCACCAAAACACTCTCCTGAAGTGGGAGCGCCACGGGCTCATCCGCCCCCTGCGCACCCCAGGAGGCCGGAGGCGCTACCGCCGAGAGGACGTGGAAGGCCTTCTGGGCCTAGAGGAGGCGCGCCGTCTGGCTCCCCAGGTGGTGCTCTACGCTCGGGTGTCCACCCGCAAGCAGGAAGCCTACCTCCAGAACCAGATCGCCCGGCTGGAAGCCTGGGCCAAAGGCCAGGGCCTGCGCTACGAGGTGGTGGCCGAGGTGGCCAGCGGGGTAAACGAGAAGCGCCGGGGGCTTCTCAAGGTGTTGAACCGGGTGAAGCGGGGCGAGGTGGAGGCGGTGGTGGTGGAGTACGAGGACCGTCTGGCCCGGTTTGGGCTGGAGTACCTGAGGCTCTACTTGGAAGCCTTTGGGGCCCGGCTGGTGGTGCTGAACGGGGAGGAGCGCCCTGAGGATCTCCAGCGGGAGCTGGCCGAGGACCTGGTGGCCATCGTTTCCTCTTTTGCGGCCCGGGTGTATGGGCGTAGGGGCTCGGTGTTGCGGATGCGAGCGGGGAGGAAGCGCCGTGAGGGAGAAAGCTAAGGACGCCTACACCGGCCTGGAAGCCCTTCTCGTCTTCCCCGACCACGGGGACTACGTGGCCACCTTGGACCTCATGCGCCGCTTCTCCTCGGCGGTGCGCTACGGCTACAAGAGGCTCCTTGAAGGTGAGGACCGCAAGGAGCTCAAGCGGGAAGATGGCCCCCTGTGCACCCTCTTCCGCCTCAACACCCGCTACGCAGATGACGCCATCCTCAAGGCCAAGGCCCTCCTCACCTCCCAGGTGGAGCTCGGGGAGAACCCCCGCAAGGTGGTCTTCGGGGGGAGGAAACTTCTTGCAGACCTGGCCCGGCTCAAACGGAGCAACCTCCCGCTCTATGAGCGGAAGAAGGCGGAGTGGCGGGAAAGGCGCAAGGGCACCCTCTACGCCCGTGGGGATAAGAGCAAAAAGGGCAACCCTCACCTGCGCTTGGTGGTGCAGGACGGAAGCCTCTGGCTTCAGATCAACCTGGGGGAAAAGCGCTACGCCTGGGCCCTGGTGAAGACCTCCCACCCCAGGCTCCAAGCGCTTCTGTCCCGGGTGTATGCCCATGAGCCCTACAACGTGGAGCTCTCCTTGCGGGAGGGGAGGGTCTACGCCCTCTTCTCCTGGGAGGAGGAGCTTCCCCCCCTCTCCCTCACCCAGGAGGGGGGCGTCCTGGCCCTGGACGTCAACGCCGACCCCTACGGGCTGGCCCTGGCGGTGGTGAACCCGGACGGGAGCCTGAGGCGGTACCTCACCCTCTCCCTGGAGGAGGTGGACCGGGCCAAGAACCGGGGGGCCAAGGAGATCGCCCTCTGGCGGATGGCCCACCAGATCGTCTCCCTGGCCCAGGAGGAGGGGGTAGCGATCGCCACGGAACGGCTGAAGCATCTCCCCAAAGGGAGAAGAGGAGACGGCTCCGGAAGAAGGTTCCGCCGCCAAGCCCACCGCTTCGCCTACCGCTTCCTCCTGGGGAAGGTGCACGCCTTGGCCCGAAAGAAGGGCATCCAAAGCCTGGAGGTGAACCCCCAGGACACCTCCACCATCGGGATGCTGAAGTACGCCCCCCTCCTGTCCTTGTCCAAGGACGTGGCCGCGGCCTACGTGATCGGCCGACGGGCCTTGGGGTTCAAGGAGGAGATCCCCAAACCCCTCAAGGCCCTCCTCCAGGACCCCTCCTTTCACGACCGCACCCGCCGCTTCTACGAGGGGCGGATAGCCCAGCTCAAGGAGCGGCACCGTGAGGAGAAGAACCCCTACCTCAAGCGCAAGCTCAGGCGGGAGCTTGCCCAGATGAAGAGAGCTCTCGCCACCCTTCCAAGCCTTCAGGGTGAGCCAGGCGGCCCTGCGGGGTCTACCGCGGGAAGGAACCCCCAGGGCATCCACGCCTGGCGAGCCCTGAGGGTAGGCCTTTTCCTTCCCCTCCTTGGGCGGAAGGTGCCGAGGGATCTCTCGGTCCTCAAGCCCATCCTGCTGGGATCGTGGGAGGGGTGGAAGGGAGGCTTAGACCCTCATCCTGGTGGGGGGTCGGCTGCTACGGATGCCCACCTACGTGTGGGGGTGGGTAGTAGTGGCTAGGGTTGACCAGGTCCAGGTTCCAAAAGGGCAGGTGGACGGAAAGCCTCTTGGGGCGCTTTGCCGCCAGCTGGCGGAAGGGCTCGTCCTCCTCCAAGAGGCCTGGGTCCAGGTAGACCTCGAGGCCCACCCCCTCGGGAAACGAAGGCCGCTCCAACGCCTCGGCGAGGCCCAGGGCAAGGCGCAGGTCCATGCCCCCACCCTAGGCGCCTCGGGTCAGGGGAGGGTCAGGAGGCCATGCCACCCCAGGCGGACCCGGTCCTGGGGATGGCATGGCCTCGAGGGCCAGCCCTTCCCTCGGCAAGGGCCGGGGCGCCTTGCCCACGGCCTTTCTGCCAGGGGTAGGCTAAGTACCTGCACGCAAAGGTTGCCCCACCGGCCAAAGCCAAAGTGGCGTGCTCATGGCCTCTTTGGGGCCCCCCCCGTGGCGCAAGCCACGACGGGGCACTTAGCTCTCGCAGGCCCGGCAGGAGAGGAGGAGATCCCGGCTGTAGGCCTGGGCGGCGCTGGTGCTGAACTGGTAGTAAAGGGCCTTGAGGCCGCTCCGCCAGGCGTGCAGGTAGAGCTCGTTCACGTCCTTGGGCGGGGCCTCGGGGTGGATCACCAGATTCAGGGACTGCCCCTGGTCGATGTGCCGCTGCCGCCCAGCGGCCAGGTTCACCAGGGTCTTCTGTGAGACCTCGGCGAAGGTCTTGAAGACGTCCTTTTCCTCGTCCGTGAGGAAGTCCAGGTGCTGCACGGAGCCGTTCCTCTCCAGGATGCTCCGCCACACCCTCTCCTCGTCCTTCCCCTTCTGCCGCAACAGCTCCTCCAGGAAGGGGTTCTTGAAGGAAATGCGGGCCTTCTGCAGGTCCTTGAGGTAGTAGTTGCTGGTGTAGGGCTCGATGGAGGGGGAGACCTGGCCCAGGATGAAGGCGCTGGACTTGGTGGGGGCCACGGCCAGGAGGGTGGCGTTCCGCCGCTCCATAAGCCCGGCCAGCTCGTCCTCGGGGTGGCGCGCCCGGAGCCAGCGGCTGGCCTCCTCCGCCCGTTCCCGGATGGTCTTGAAGATGAGGTTGTTGAGGAAAAGGGCCTCCGCGCTTTCCAGGGGGATCATCTTGGACTGCAGGTAGCTGTGCCAGCCTAGGACGCCGATGCCGATGGCCCGGTAGCGCCGGGCGAAGCGCACCGCCCGCTCCAAGTAGGGGATGCCCTGTGCCTTCTCGATGAAGTCGTCCAGCACCGAGTCCAGGAAGAGGGTGAGGGTTTCCACGGCATCCGTGTCCTTCCACTCGTCGAAGTGGAGGAGGTTCAGGGAGGAAAGGCAGCAGACAAAGCTCTCTTCGGGGTCCGAGGGGAGCATGATCTCGGTGCAGAGGTTGCTGGCGTGGATGGTCTTGCCCAGCTTTTTGAAGATCTCGGGGGCCTGGCGGTTGGCGTTGTCCCGGAAGAAGAGGTAGGGAATCCCCACCTCCGCCCGGCTCTTGAGGACCTGGGCCCACCTTTCCCGCTTCTCCCGGTCCCCAGCGATCATGGCCTCCAGCCAGGCGTCCCCCACGGAGACGCCCCAGAAGAGGGATTGGATCTCGCTGCCTTCCCGCTGGATCCTGAGCCACTCCCCGAAGTCGGGGTGTTCTATGGGGAGGTAGGCGGCGCACTGGCCGCGGCGGGTGGAGCCCTGGTTGAAGACCTCAATCACCCGGTCGAAGAGGGAGGCGAAGGCATAGGAGCCGTTGCTCTCCCCGTTGTCCCGGATGGGGGCTCCCCGGGGGCGGAGCTCGCCCAGGTAAACCGAGGTGCCCCCGCCCTGCTTGCTCATCATGCCGATCTCGGCCACCGCCTGGAGGATGGAGGCGGTGTCGTCCTCCACGTAGGTGCCGTAGCAGGAGATGGGCAGGCCCCGCCGGAGGCCGTAGTTGGCCCAGATGGGGGTGGCCAGGGAGTACCAGCCCCGGGCCATGTACTCCTGAAACTTACGGGAGAAGCCCTCTATGCGGGTCAGGGCCTCCGCCCGGTCGGCGATCTGCTTCACCCTTTCTTCGATCGTTACCCCAGGGAGGAGGTACCCCCGGCTCATGTACAGCCGGGTCCACTCGTTGGCCCAGTACCAGGGCCGGTATTCCCGCTTGGTCTTGGTCATGCTACACCTCCTAAGCTTCTTTGGGGCCCCCCCCCCCCGCGNTCCGCTTGTTGAAAAAGTCCACCTCTTTGTCGGCAAATAGCTCCAGGTCAAACCACTCCGTATCCCTCAGGGCCTCCTCCCGCACGGGGAAGGGGGCGGGGAGGCCGTGGAGGGAGAGGACCTGGTTGTACCGCCACTTCAGGAACTCCCAGACCTCCTCCCTCTTCACCGCGTCCACATCCCCTTGGGCGAAGATCCAGTCCAAAAGGGCCTCCTCCGCCCGGAAGAAGCCCTGGGCCCTTTCCTGGGCCTCCTCAGCGAAGGAGGGCCCGAAGAGGTCGGGCCTTTCCTCCCTGAGGAGCCGGAGGAGCTCCACCCCAAAGAGGCCGTGGAGGTTTTCCTCCTTGCTGGTGGCCTCGATGGCGTTGGAGATCCCCTTGAACCGGCCCAGGCGCTTGTTCAAGGCCATGAGCACGTAGAACTGGGAGAACAAGGAGACGTGCTCCGTGAAGGCGGAAAAGAGGAGGAGGGCCAGGGCGTAGTCCCGGAGGGTTCCCTTGCGGGCCACCTCCAGGGCCGAGGCCAGCTGGCGGTGCCGGTCCCTAAGGGCGGTGGCCTCGGCCACCGCCTGGGCGAAGCGCTCCTCGAGGCCCAAAAGCTCCAGGAGGTGGGCGTAGGCGTTGGCGTGGCGCACCTCGCTCTCGGCGAAGGTCATCCCCACCTCCGCCACCTCCGGCTTGGGGAAGACCTCGTAGGCCCGCGCCCAGAAGAGCTTCACGGAAAGCTCCACCTGGGCGATGGCGAGGAGGGAGCGCTCCACCAGGGCGCGCTCCTCGGGGGAGGCCAGGGCGTGGTCCTGGAGGTCTGCCGCGTAGCTGTACTCCGTGTGGAGCCAGTAGCTGTGGCGGATGGCGTCCCGGAAGCGGAGGAGCCCCGGGTACTCGTAGGGGCGGTAGTGGGGCCTGGGGTCGGTGAGCATCACCCCTCCAAAGGGGGCACGGGCACAGGCCGCCCCTCCTCGTCCACCGCCACCAGGACGAACCCCCCTTCCGCCGCCAGGTAGGCCTCCCTGCCCGGCTCCAGGGGCTCCACCCACATCTCCACCGCCACCCGCATGGAGGTGCGGCCCACCTCCACCACCCGGGCCACCAGCTCCACGATGGAGCCCAGGGGCACCGGGCGCTTGAAGTCCACCGCATCCGAGTGCACCGTGACCACCTTGCGCCGGGCGTGGCGAGTGGCCGCCACGAAGGCCGCCTGGTCCATCCAGGCCAAAGCGGTTCCACCGAACAGGGTTCCGTAATGGTTGGTCTCCCCGGGGAAGACCGTGTGCACCATGCGCGTTTCCCTCATGCCCGAAACCTCATCTCCTTTGAATTGGACAAGAACTTCCCTCTGCTTAAGGGCGGTGCCTCCTGCGGGAGGGTGCAGGGCCAGCCCTTGCCTTCAGCCTCATGCTCTAGTGGGCCCAAGGGTCTTGGGCCTCAGGTTGTGGGGGGAACTAAGGGTTTAGGGTCCCACAGGCATCACCACCTTCACCCTTGCCTCGAGGGCTACGGGGCAGGGCCGCGAAGCGGGTACTCGGGCTTCCGGACGGGGCCGGTTACCGTTGCGGGACAGCGCCGGACTTGCACCGGACTTCCCCCGCCGCCACGGGGCGTCCAGACCTGTCGGCCTGGCATCGCGGCCAGGACACCCTAAGTCTTGGGCGTCCTGGGGGGTAGGCTACCATAGGTTGAGGTTTGGGTCAACGGCGCCTGCGCCCTTGGGGAGGCCTGGGGGAAGGGGTGGGAAAGCCCAAAACTGGGTTTTGGGTGCCCCATAGGGTACTGAAGCCGCCCCCAAAGGGGCGGCCCGAAAGGAAGGAGGGCCTGCCAAGCCCTTAGGCCCAGACGTCCTCGGGGTGGCGCATGCCCACCGGCCGGGACTTCAGGATCTCCAGGGCCTCCTCCTCGCTCATCACCGGGTTCTGGTAGCGGATCCCCAGCGCCCCCCCCATGAGCCGGAACACATGGGTGTTGTCCACCAGGCCCAGGTTCAGGAAGCGCAGCCCCTGCCCGTACAGGGCCAGCATCACCGGGCTCGCCGTGTGCTGCCCGGAGCTCCAGCCGATGTTGGGCCGCTCAGGCTTCTGGGCGTTCTTCTGCACCATGGCCCAGGACATGGTGTTGTCCGGCTGGATGCCGTACCGCACGCCGTCGGGGCGGTACGCCTTCTTGGCGATGGCCTCCACCACCATCTGCGCCTCCTCGTCGGAGAGGACCACCCCCTTCATGGCCCGGTAGGCCTCCTTCACCTGGCCCGCGTCGGGGTTAGCCCCCAGGACCCGGCGCATGTGCTCAAAGCTCGCCTTCTGCCCCTCCAGAAGGTCGATGCCCACGGAGCTCTCCAGGTAGCTCCGGCCCGTCCCGTACAGGGCGGCTACCCCGGTGGCGTGGTCCGCGGCCAGGAGGAGGAGGGTGTCGGGGTTGCGGTCCACGAAGGCGGTGAGGGCCTCCAAGGCCTCATCCGCTGCCAACACGTCCCACAGGGTGGCCGCGGGGTCGTTGAGGTGGTTGCTGTGGTCGATGCGCCCCGCCTCCACCTGCAACACGAAGCCGTTCCGGTGGGCGGCCAGCCGGGGCAGGGCCGCCTGGACCATCTCCCTGAGGCTCGGCACCCTCACCCCCTGGAAGCGGCGGTCCACCTCGTAGGGCACGTGGCTGTCGGAAAAGACCCCAAGGAGCTTGCTGGCGTTGCTCCGCGCCAGCTCCTCTGGGGTCTTCACCACCCCGTAGCCCGCCTGGGCAAAGGCGGCGTACATGTCCTTCTTGTCCTGCCGCTTCTCCGGGTTGAAGAAGCGGTCCCCGCCTCCCAGGTAAACCTCGGCCCCGAAGGCCAGGTACTGTTCGGCGATCTGGGCCTCGGCGTTGCGGTCGGGGTTGGAGACCACGAAGCTGGCCGGGGTGGCGTGGGTAGCGGTGGTGGTGGTCACCAGGCCCACCGCCTTCCCCATCTCCTTGGCCGCGGCGAAGAAGGGCTTGAGCCGGGTGCCGTCCGCGTGGACAGCCAGGCCCCCGTTCACCGTCTTCACCCCACAGGACATGGCGTTGCCCGCGGCGCTGGACTCGGTGACGTAGCTGGTGAGGCTGTAGGTGTTCATCAGCCCGTTGGGGTAGCGGGCAAGGAGCCTCTCCAGGGCCAGCACCCGCCCTAAGCGCCTCCTGGCGTAGGCCTGGGCGATGGCGTAGTCTTCCCAGGAGAAGCCGTCGTAGATCAGGACGATGAGGTTCCGGTACCGCCGACCCAAGGAAGGCTGGTTCTGGAAAGCTCCCTGGGCCTGTCCCTTGGGCAAAAGGGCCAGGGCCCCTGCCGCCAAGGTGCCTTTGAGGATATCCCTGCGCTTCATCGGTCACCTCCACGGGCAGATTAGGGGATTTGTGTCATGCCCCGGTCAGGGGATAACCTGGTGGCCATGATGGGCCAAAGCCTCGGTAACCCCTATCCCCCGGACCGGGGGTTCTGGTCCCAGCCTTCTCCCGAGGCCCGCTTCCGCCCCCTCGAGGGCACCCAAGTCTTCGCCCGGCACCCCCTAGGCGTGAGGCCATGCCCCACCTCCCGCGGCTAGTCCTGGCCGCCCCCCACTCGGGGGCGGGGAAGACCACGCTCGCCCTGGCCCTCCTCCTGGCCCTCGGGGAGCGGGGCCTTAGGGTGCAGCCCTTCAAGGTGGGGCCGGATTACGTGGACCCCACCCATCTCGAGGCGGCCTCCGGTCGAAGGGTCTACAACCTGGATGGTTTTTTCCTGGACCACGAGGGCCTCCTCTCCCTCTTCCAGCACGGGGCCCGGGGGGCGGACCTGGCCCTGGTGGAGGGGGTGATGGGCCTGTTTGACGGCAAGGACCCCCTTGGCCGGGTGGGCTCCACCGCCCAGGTGGCCAAGCTCCTCGAGGCCCCCGTGGCCTTGGTGGTGGATGCCTCCGGCATGGCAGGCTCCATCGCTCCCCTGGTGCAGGGCTTCCGGAGCTTTGACCCTGGGGTCCAGGTGGTGGGGGTCTTCGCCAACCGGGTGGGTTCGGAGCGGCATGCGGCCCTTCTCCAGGAGGCGCTGGCCCAGGTGGGCCTGCCCCTTCTGGGTTGGCTTCCCCAAGATCCCGCCCTGGAAATCCCGGAGCGCCATTTGGGTTTGGTGCTCGCCGGGGAGGCGCGCCCACCCCTAGCTGCCCTGCGCCAAGCCTTCCGGGTGGACCTGGAGGGGGTCTTGCGCCTGGCCCAGGCCGCTTCCCCCTTGCCCGAGGCCCCCCCTTTCCTGCCGGAAAGGCGCTCCCCTCGGGTCCGGGTGGCCTACGCCTGGGACCAGGCCTTCCGCTTTTACTACCCCGAGGCCTTGGAGCTCCTGGAGGCCTTGGGGGCGGAGCTCATCCCCTTTAGCCCCTTGGAGGACGAAGCCCTCCCCGAGGCCCAGGCCCTCCTCCTGGGGGGCGGGTACCCGGAGCTCCTCGCCCGGGAACTTTCGGCAAACCGGGCCATGCGGGGGGCCGTGCGCCTCTTCCCGGGTCCCATCGTGGCCGAGTGCGGGGGGTACATGTACCTCTCCCAAGGGCTTTGGGCCGGGGAGGCCTTCTTCCCCATGGTGGGCTTGGTACCCGGGGAGGCCCGCATGGCGGAAAGGCCCGTCCTGGGCTACCGGGAGGTGGAGGCCCTGAGGGATAACCCCCTGGCCCGAAGGGGGGAGGCCTTCAAGGGGCACGAGTTCCACTACGCCCGCATGGAGCCCTCCCCTAGCCCCGCCTGGCGGCGAGTGGGGGGAGCGGAAGTGGAGGGCTACACGGATGGGCGCATCCTAGGAAGCTTCGTCCATCTCTATCTGCCGGCCCGCCCGGAGGGAGCCGGCAGGTTCCTGGCCTTGGCCCATGGGAAGGCTAAGTTGCGCAGGCCCAGGTAAGGGCCTGTCCGTCTTCCGGGGAAGCCTGGGCTGCCCTAGACCCCTTCTTGAAGGATAGGGATCAGTTCAGGTCGTACCAGTTCGGCGGGTGGGGTTTTGCCCTCCCTTAAGAGGTACCGCACCTTGGTCATGCTGATGGGGGTCCGCCTCTCCCGGTGGTGGTCGGGGCAGGTCCTTTCCGAGGCGATGCCGCCACAGATGGGGCAGTGAAAGACCGCGCCCACCCTCACGATCTCGATGCCCAAGGGGGGAAGCTGGTCAAAGATGCGGTGGGCTGCGTAAGGATCGTAAAAGTTTCCTACCCCTGCATGATCCCGGCCCACCAGGAAGTGGGTGGCCCCGAAGTTCTTGCGCACAAGGGCGTGGAATACCGCTTCCCGGGGCCCGGCGTAGCGCATCGGGGTGGCAAGGCCAAACAGGGCCACCCGTTCCCGGGGCAAAAAGCCTTCTATGAGGGCTTGGTAAGCCTTAACGATGACCTCCGTGGGGAAGTCGTCCTCCTTCTTGGCACCCAGGATGGGATGGACTAGAACTCCATCGGCCAGCTCCAGTCCCAACCGGATTAGGTACTCGTGGGCCCGGTGGGGGGCGTTGCGGGTTTGAAAGGCCACCACTCTGCTCCAGCCCTTTTCCCGAAAGAAGGCCCGCGTCTCCTCGGGGGTTTTCTCCAGCTGTGCGGACCGGGGTCTCCAGGCCCACACCTCTACCCGTCCCCCGAGGGCGTAGGGCCCCTTGGCGAGCAGCTTCTTGACCCCGGGGTGGGCCTCGCTTTCCGTACCGAACACCTGCCGGGACAAGGTCTTCAAGTCCAGCTCGTAGGCGTCCTCTACCTGGAGAAGGGCCACCGGCTTTGCCCGGTGCACGAGGACCACCTGATCCCCCTTGCCCACCCGGGGCGGCTCCTGGAGCTGGAGGAGGATGGGAATCGTCCAGACCTCTCCCGCAGGGAGGCGCATCTCCTGGGCCACAGAAAGGGTTTCCTCCCGAGTCATAAAGCCTCGCACAGGGTGGAAGGCTCCCGTGGCCAGGTTTTCTAGGTCCAGCCGCTCGTCCTCGCCAATGGTTACCTGGGGTAGGGTTTCCACCATGGCTACACCTCCATAAGGGCCCATGCCTGCGGGATTTCCCGAAGGGATCGAAACACTTCCACCACCTTGCCCATCACCCAGACCGCTGGGGCGGCCACCTCCACTTTCCCCTCCGCCACCTCTTCCAGCCGGCTTAACACCCGCGCTTCCTTGGGGGTGGTGGTCCTCTCCACGAAGAGGCAAGGTTCCTTGGGATCCCTTCCCAACCGGATGAGCTCTTGGGCAATCCATGCCCGCCTTCTCACCCCCATGAGGACCACCAGGGTGGGTACCTTGGCGGAGGTGCTTAGGTTCGGGTATCCTCCACCCTCTAAAACCCCGGAAACCACCGCAAAGCCCGAGCTGAGGCCCCGGTGGGTGAGGGGAAGTCCGGTGGCCAGAATGCTACTTACCCCAGGTACCACCTCCACCGCCACTCCATGGGCGCTGAGGAAAAGCACTTCCTCGCCCCCTCTTCCGAAGACGAAGGGATCCCCTCCCTTGAGCCGGACCACGAAGGGGTGGGTCCGGGCGTAGTGGAGGAGAAGCCGGTGGATGTCTTCCTGCTTGCCGCTTTCCCCTTCCGCCTTGCCCACCTCCACCTTTTTCCCTCGGATTAGGGCCAGGACCCTCCCGTCCACCAGCCGGTCGTGGAGGACCACCGGGGCTTCCTTGAGGAGGCGGTAGGCCTTCAGGGTGAGGAGGTCGGGATCTCCTGGCCCGGCTCCCACCAAGTAGACCTTAGCCATGGGCCACCCCCTTCCAGACCAGCTGGGCACCGATGAAGAGAAGCCAGAGGAGGAGGGCTACCCGGAGGGGCCGCTTGGGCACGCGGGTGGCCACGAGGGCCCCAAGGCTGGCCCCCGCGATCCCTCCTAGGCTTAGGGAGAGGAGGAGCGTTGGCTCCACCTGGCCGAAGTAGAGGTGCACCCCACCCCCCACCAGGGAGAGGACCAGGCCGAAAAGGATGTCCGTGCCCACCACCTGCTGGGGGGTAAGGCGGGTAACGTAGAGTAGGAGGAGGCTGCCCAGGGCCCCTGCTCCTGCCGAGGAGAAGCCCACCTCGAGGCCAATCCCGAAGGCAGCAGGAGGCAAAAGCCAGGGCCTTTCTCGGCTGAGGGCCAGCCGGGCCAGGCTCCGGTAGAGCCCAAGTCCCGCTGAAACCACCACGGTGAGCCCCACCAAGAGGAGGACTGTGTCCTTGGCCCCCTTGAGGTGAACCAGGAGGAGGCTGCCCAGCAGGACCCCGGGAAGCCCCCCCAAAAGGAGGAGGCCCAGCATCCAACCCGCCACCTGGCGCCTAAAGAGGTAGACGGCGCCGGCGGGAACCTTGACCAGAAAACCGAAGAGAAGGGCCGTGCCCACCGCGATCTCCGGGGAAAGGCCCAGGCCCAGGATGAGGAGGGGAGCGGTGATGGTGCCGGCTCCCACGCCGGTTATCCCGATGGCGAAGGCGATGAGGAAGCCCAGAAGAAAGGCCATCTATTCCTCCTTTGGGTGCAGATGGATTCCACACTCCAGCTTGCCCTTGCCCGCCCAGCGGCCGGAGCGGGGGTCCTCGGGGTTCAGGGGCTTTTGCGTGCAGGGGGCGCAGCCGATGGAGAGATAGCCCTCGTCGTAGAGGGGGAGGTGGGGGATTTCCGCCACCGCCAGGTAGGCGAAGACCTCCTTCAGGGTCCAGTCGTAGAGGGGGCTGACCTTGCGCAGGCGGTGGCCGCCGGGAAGGCGGGCCTCCTCCACCGGTTGCAGGCCGGCCCGGGTGGGGGACTGCTCCCGTCTAAGCCCGGTGAACCAGGTGTCGTAGTCCTCGAGGGCCCGGAATAGCGGGTCCACCTTGCGGATCTGGCAGCAGCGGGTGGGGTCGGTCTCGTAGAGCTTCCCGTAGAGGCGTTCCTGCTCCTCTCGGGAAAGGCTTGGGGAGAGGTTTACGAGCTGGAAGCCGAGCTTCTCCTTTAGGGCATCCCAGTAGGCGTAGACCTCCGGGAAGTGGTAGCCGGTGTCCAGGAAGAGGACGGGGATTTCGGGTTTTTCCTCCAAGAGGAGATGGAGCACCACCACGTCTTCTGCTTGGAAACTGCACGTGAAGCAGGGTTTTTGGCCTTCCGCTAGGGCGTGCCGGATAAGGGCCTTGGCGCTTGTTACCTTGTCCATGGCTGAACCTCCGCAAGCACTTCCTCCACCTTTTCCTTGGCCCTGGCCAGGCCGGCTTCCGGATCCAGGTCGAGTTCCTCTAAGGCCAAATCCACAAGGCGGTACCAAAGCCGCTTACGCTCTTCGAAGCAGGGGATCTCCGCTATCCGTGGCCTAAGGTGGCGCAGGTAGGCTACAAGTTCCCCGTACTCTGGACCCAAAAGCCGGAGAAAACGCTCCTTTAGGCGCACCGCCAAGGCAGGGGCAGCCCCAGAGGTGGAAAGGGCCACCACCAACTCCCCCCTTCGCACCACGGCGGGGAGGATGGCGGTGGCGTTTTCCGGGTCATCCACCGCCACCAAAAACACCCTTCGCCTTTCCGCCTCTGCCTTTACCTGGGGATGGATCCCCTTGTCTTGGGGATGGCTTACCACCAGGAAGAAGCCCTCGAGGTCCCCTTGCCGATAACCGCGGGGAAGCCAGCGGATCCTTCCCTCCTTGGCCAAGCCCGCCAGATTCCAATGGTCCTCCTGGGCCAGGACGGTGACCTGGGCCTCGGCCTCCAAGAGGGCCTGGAGCTTGGCCCCCGTCTCCGGGCCGCCGGCGATTAGGAGAACCGGCCTGCCCCTCAGGTTCAGCATGAGGGGAAAGTAGGTCATGCCCCCTCCCGGTACAGGCGTAAGAAGCCCTGGAGCATGCTTCCTAGCCGCTCCTGCTCATCCACGTAGAAGGGCTGCACCCCCCACTCCCTTAAGGCCTCCGCGGTAACCCGGCCCACGGCCAGAGCCTTTACCTCGTGCTGGAAGGTTCTCCTCAACTCCGAGGGGTTCCGGGCTCCCTCAAACAGGAACTCCACCTGGATGGCGGCTACAAAGGCTACCGCTTGCACCTCTTTGGCCAAAATGGTCTCCTCCAGAAGGCGGATCCCCTCAGGGTCCGGCAGGTGACGGTAAGGCATGAGGGGGAGAACCTCATAGCCCCTGTCCTCCAACGCCTGTTCCAGGAGGGGTAGGGGCTTGCCGTAAAGCTGGAGGGCGGCCACTCCGGGTCCCTGGGGTAGGAGAGGCAAAAGGCTTGGCGTGGTTCCGTCTCCTACCCCATGAGGGGCAAGCCCTAGGTCCCTGAGTACCCGGGCGGCCTTGGTCCCCCGGGCCAAGCGGAGGGCATTCTCCAGGCTCCCCTTCAGGTCTAGTTCCAAAACCCGCCCTCCTTCCAAAAGCTCCCTTACCCCTATCCCGGTGGTGGCCACGAAGAGATCCACCCCTTCTCCCAGCCGCCGGAGATGGTCCTGGTATTCGGGAACGGATACCTTTTCCGTGGCCTGAACAGGGAGAAGGAGGGGCATTAAGCCTAGCTTTGTCGCCAGAGATTTGAACTCTTCCCTCCTTCTGAGACCGGCATAGGCGATGCGCATCCCCAACCTCCCTTACACCGCGCACTCCCCACGGCCTAGCTGCACCCGGAAGGTTTCCCCTTCCGCCCCCAGGTCCTGGTAGTACTCTGGGGCTTCCTCATAGGAAGGAATGCTCTGGAGGTCCTCGAGAAGGGGCTTGAAGGAGGCGGCTCCCACCCGGTCCAAATAAGCCTGGAAACTTTCGCCCTGCTCCCGCTCCTCCTGGTAGCGCTTCAGGATCCTTTCCACCGCCTCAGGAGTGCGCCGGGCAGGAATCCGAGCCACTACCTGGCCAAAACGGGCCTCACCCTCCCGGGTGCGGCCTCCCAGGAGGAGGACGTAGTGGGGTACCTCTCGTTCCCCCATCCTGCGGCTTGCCCCGTAGAAGCCGATGTCAGCGATGTGGTGCTGGCCGCAGGAGTTGGGGCACCCGGAGATCTTCAGGCTCAAGGAACGCACCCCCGGGTCGTGGACTAAGGGAAGCGAAGAGAGCTGGGCCTCCAGGGCCTGGGCCAGCCCGCGGGAGTGGGTGATGGCCAGGTTGCAGGTGTCGGCCCCGGGGCAGCGGGTGATGTCCAACACGGTGTGGGCGTAGGGGTGGGCCAGGCCCGCCTTAAGGAGGGCCTCGTAAAGCCCCCCTAGGGCCTCTTCCGGCACGAAGCGCAGGAGGAGGTTCTGGCTGATGGCGCTCCTTACCTCGGCGGCGTAGGTCTCGGCGATGTCGGCCAAGGCCCTCAGGCCCTCCGGGGCGATGTCCCCCAAGGGAAGGCGCACCAAAACCGTGTAGAAGCCTTCCTGTTTTTGCCGGAAGAGGTTGGTGCGGCGCCAGTCTTCAAAGCCTGGGGCGAAGCTGAAGGGCTTCCTGGGGGGGGAGGGGAGAGGAGGGAGCGGGGGGTCCTGGGGCGGTTGCCAGGCCCTCAGGTCCTCCCCGCTGGCGGTGAGCTTAACCAGCCGCCTTTCCTCCCGCATCGCCTCCCGGAAGGCGGCGATGCCCCACCGCTTCACCAGGAACTTAAGCCGGGCCTGGGTGAGGACCTTGCGGTTGCCGTAGCGGTCAAAGAGACGGATGATGGCCAGCATGGTGGGGAGGAGGTCCTCCTCTGGGGTAAAGGGTTCCAAGAGCTCCGCGCTCATGGGAGCGGCTCCCAAGCCCCCGCCCACGTAAAGGCGGAAGCCCCTTTTGCCCCCCTCCACCGCGGCCACCACCCCGATGTCGTGAATGGGGGTACGGGCATGGTCGGTGGCACACCCCTCAAAGGCAATCTTGAACTTGCGGGGCAGGTTCTGCCCCACGGGGTGGCGGAGGAAGTAGCGGTAGGCGGCCTCGGCGTAGGGAGTCACGTCAAAGGGCTCCTCAGGGGAAACTCCGGCGTACGGGCAGCAGGTGATGGCTCGGATGGAGTGGCCGCAGGCCTCGCGGGTGGTGAGGCCCACCCTGTTTACGGCCCGGAGGACGTGGGGTACGTCCCTTCGGTGCACGTGGTGGAGCTGCACCGCCTGCCGGGTGGTTACGTGGGTCAGCCGGTTTTCTGCATACCGCTCCGCCACGTCTGCCAGAACCCTTAGGGCCTCTGGGCTCACCCGGCCCACGGGGAGCTTGATGCGCACCATGTGGTGCTCGGGCCGTCCCCGGATGCCGTAGATGCCGTTTTTCAGGCGGAAGACGCGGAAGTCCTCCGGGTCTTCCGCCCCCGCCTCGAGGCGGGCGATCATGGCCTCCAGATGCTGGATCTCGGCCTCCACTTCGGCGCTCAGCCCTGCCATCCTGCCTCCTTTCCCCCCGGCCGGGGGTTGCCCGGAATGATATACCATTGAGTCTATGAAAGTCAAGGGTATATTCCCCGTGCCCCGGCCCACTTTTCCAAGCCCCCCACGTGGTATAGTGAGGGGGCAGGCTAGGGGTGCCCTAAGGGAGGGGCTGAGAGCTGGGTTTCTCCCAGCAACCCTTGGAACCTGATCCGGGTAATGCCGGCGGAGGGAAGCCTATGCGGAAACGTCTCAATCCCCAAAAACTCCACCTCCTCAAGCCGCAGGGCTTTGCCTTGCCGGCCTGAGGAGGTGAGACCTTGCGGAGAAGGCTGTACCTGGTGGTGACCCCCAGGCCTGGTTGGAGCTTTGACGAGGTCTTGGACCGCACGGAAAGGGCCCTGGGGGGAGGGGTGGAGGTGGTACAGCTTCGGGCCAAGGACTGGGAGGCCCGGCCCACCCTGGCCCTGGGGGAGAGGATGCTCTCCCTGGCCCGACGGTATGGGGTGCCCTTCTTCCTCAACGACCGGCCGGACCTGGCGGCCCTTCTGGGAGCGGATGGGGTGCACCTTGGTCAGGGGGACCTGACGCCCGCGGAGGCCCGGCGCTTCTTCGGGGGGATGGTGGGCCGCTCCACCCACGCTCCGGAGCAGGCCCTAAAGGCCCTCGAGGAGGGAGTGGACTACCTCTCCGTGGGCCCGGTCTGGGAGACCCCCACCAAGCCGGGCCGGCCGGCGGCGGGCCTGGATTATGTGCGCTGGGCCCGGGAGAACCTGGGGGAAAGGCCCTGGTACGCCATCGGCGGCATCACCCTGGAGAACCTGGGGGAGGTTTTGGAGGCTGGGGCGCGCCGGGTTGTGGTGGTGCGGGCCATCCTGGACGCGGAGGACCCGGAAAGGGCGGCCAGGGCCTTCAGGGAGCGGCTTTATGGTGTGGCTTAACGGGGAAGCTAAGCCCCTCGAGGGCAAAACGCTGAGGGAGGTTCTGGAGGAGCTGGACGTGGATCTTTCCCGGGTGGCGGTCCTCCTCAACGAGGAGGCCTACCCGGGGCGGGAGCTTCCTCACCACGTCCTGAAGGAAGGGGATGTGGTGGAGGTGGTCACCCTCATGCAAGGAGGCTAGATGGACACCTGGAAGGTAGGGGATGTGGAGCTAAGGAGCCGCCTCATCCTGGGCTCGGGCAAGTTCCGGGACTTCGGGGTGATGCGGGAGGCCATGCAGGCGGCGGGGGCGGAGGTGGTCACCGTGGCCATCCGCCGGGTGGAGGCCAGGATGCCCGGGCACGTGGGGCTTCTGGAGGCCCTGGAGGGGGTGCGGCTTCTTCCCAACACCGCCGGGGCCCGCACCGCGGAGGAGGCCCTGAGGATCGCCCGCCTGGGCCGGGCCCTCACCGGGGAGCGCTGGGTGAAGCTGGAGGTGATCCCCGACCCCACCTACCTCCTCCCCGACCCCGTGGAGACCCTGAAGGCGGCGGAGGCTCTGTTGGCGGAGGGCTTTTTGGTCCTGCCCTACATCGGCCCGGACCTGGTCCTAGCCCGAAGGCTGGCCCAGCTGGGCACGGCCACGGTGATGCCCCTGGCCGCCCTCATCGGCTCCGGCTGGGGGGTGAAGACCCGGGCCCTTTTGGAGCTCTTCGCCCGGGAGCGGGCCTCCCTGCCCCCGGTGGTGGTGGACGCGGGCCTGGGCCTCCCCTCCCACGCGGCCGAGGTCCTGGAGCTGGGCTTGGATGCGGTGCTGGTCAACACCGCCATCGCCGAGGCGAAAGACCCCGTGGCCATGGCCGAGGCCTTCCGCTTGGGGGTGGAGGCGGGGAGGAGGGCCTACCTGGCGGGGCCCATGCGGCCCAGGGAGGGGGCGAGCCCCAGCAGCCCCACGGAGGGGGTTCCCTTGGGAGGGCCCGGGCGGTGAAGGTGGACGTCATCGTGGTAGGGGCGGGGATCATCGGGGCCCTGGCCGCCTACGAGCTCAGGAAGCGGGGCCTCGAGGTCCTCCTCCTGGACGCGGGCAAGGAGGGGGCGGCCACCTCCGCCAGCGCGGGGATGCTGGCCCCCTACCCCGAGGGGCTCTCCGGGGAGGTTTTGGAGGCGGCCCTCTTCGGCCTGGAGCGCTATCCCGACCTCCTGGCGGAGCTTGGGGGTTTGGGCTTGCCGCTGGAGGCGGACTTCGCCGGGACCCAGGTGGTGGCCCTTTCCCCAAGGGAAGAGGAGGCCTGGGAAGCCCGGGAGCCCCTTGCCTACCCGGTGCGGGGGGGAAGGGGGGCGCGCACCTTCCCCGGGGGGTACGTGCACCCTAGGAGGTTGCGGCAGGCCCTGCTGCGGGCTTTGGAGGCCATGGGAACCCCCCTCCTCCACGCGGAGGTGGAGGAGGTGAGGGAAGGGGAGGTGCGGGGAAGGCGGCGGGGTGCTTCCCCTGAGGAGCCCTTGGCCGCCCGGGCCCGTTACCTTCTCCTGGCCGTGGGCGCCTGGGGTGGCCGGTTCGGCCTGGGGGTGCGCCCCTTAAAGGGGGAGGCCTTGCTCCTGGAGGGGACGCCGCCCCCCATGCCCCTCTTCGCCGGGGACGGCTACCTCCTGCCCCGGGAGGGCGGGGTGTACGTGGGGGCCACCGGGCGGGAGGGCTGGGCCCCGGGGGTGGACCTCTTCGGCCTCAGGTGGCTTGCGGACTACGCCCACGAGCGCTTTCCCTTACTTGAGGGGGCCCGGTTCCGAGAGGCCCTATGGGGCTACCGGCCGGTGGGGGAGCTTCTCGTGGGGGAGGTGCAGGAGGGCGTCTATGCGGCGGTGGGCCACGGGAGGAACGGGGTCCTCCTGGCCCCCTGGACGGCGGCGAGGATTCTGGAGCTTATGGGGGTAAAGCCATGACCCAGCTGGAAGCGGCAAGGAAGGGCCTCATCACCGAGGAGATGGCCTACGTGGCGGAGAAGGAGGGGGTTTCCCCGGAGTTTGTGCGGGAAGGGGTGGCGGCGGGGCGGATCGTGATTCCCCGGAACCCCAACCACCGCACCCTTCGGGACTTCAAGGGGATCGGGGAGGGGCTTAGCGTAAAGGTGAACGCCAACCTGGGCACCTCCTACGACTACGTGGACCTCGAGGAGGAGGTGGCGAAGGCCCGGGTGGCCATCCAGTACGGGGCGGACACCATCATGGATCTCTCCACGGGGGGAGACTTGAAGGCCATCCGGGAAAAAATCCTGGAGGTGGCCACCGTTCCCCTGGGCACCGTGCCCATCTACGAGGCCGAGTTCCGCGCCGCCAAGAGGAAGAGCTTCTTCGACATGTCCGCGGACGAGCTTTTCCAGGTCATCGAGGAGCACGGGCGGCAGGGGGTGGACTACATCACCGTGCACGTGGGGGTTACCCTGAAGAACCTGGAGGTCTACCGGAATTCCTCCCGCACCACGGGGATCGTGAGCCGGGGAGGAGGCCTCATGGCCGCCTGGATGCTCCACCGGGGTGAGGAAAACCCCCTCTACGCCCGCTTTGACGACCTCCTGGAGATCGCCCGCACCTACGACATGACCCTCTCCCTGGGGGATGGCCTCAGGCCCGGCTCCCTGGCGGACAGCACCGACCGGGCTCAGATCGCCGAACTCCTCACCATCGGGGAGCTGGTGGAACGGGCGAGGCGGGCGGGGGTGCAGGCCATGGTGGAGGGGCCGGGGCACATCCCCTTGAACGAGGTGGCCGCCAACGTCCAGATCCAGAAGAAGCTCACGGGCCACGCCCCCTTCTACATCCTGGGCATGCTCCCCGTGGACACCGCGGCCGGCTTCGACCACATCGCCGGGGCCATCGGGGGAGCCTTGGCGGGCTGGATGGGGGCGGACATGCTCTGCTACCTGACCCCGGCGGAGCACCTGGGCCTGCCCACCCCGGAGCACGTGAAGGAGGGGGTGATCGCCTTCAAGATCGCCGCCCACGCCGCGGACGTGGCCCGGGGGAACCCCAGGGCCTTGGAGCGGAACCGAAGGATGTCCGAGGCCCGCTACCGCCTGGACTGGGAGGGGCAGTTCGCCCTCTACCTCTTTCCCGAGGAGGCCCGCCGCCTCAAGGAGGAGCGGGGCTCCAGGACCAAGGCCTGCAGCATGTGCGGCCCCTTCTGCCCCATGAACCTGGTGGAGGCGGTCTTACGGGGCAAGGCCCGGATGGAGCTTCAGGGTGCACCCTACGCCCACGACCCCGTGGGCTAGGGCGGGGGGTCGAGATGCTGACGAAAAGCTTCGGCCACGCCCCCCACCTCCTGACGGCACCGGGCAACCTCCAGCACCAGGGTGAAGGCCTCCTCGTCGCTAAGGGTAAGCCGGAAACCGTAAAGGCGCAGGTGGATATCGGCCACGGCGAAGGCCGTCCGCATTATGCCCGAGGTGGGGCATGCAGGTAGCGCTTACCATCGCCGGCTCCGACTCCGGGGGCGGGGCTGGGGTGCAGGCGGACCTCAAGACCTTTTTCCGCTTCGGGGTCTATGGGGCCAGCGCCCTCACCCTGGTCACCGCCCAGAACACCCTGGGGGTGCAAAGGCTGGAGCTCCTTCCCCCAGAGCTGGTCTATGCCCAGATCCAGAGCGTGGCCGAGGACCTCCCCGTCCACGCCGCCAAGACCGGGGCCTTGGGGGACGCCGCCATCGTGGAGGCCGTGGCCGAGGCGGTGGCCCGCTTCCGCATCGCGCCCTTGGTGGTGGACCCGGTGATGGTGGCCAAGGGCGGGGACCCCCTCCTGGCCCCGGGGGCGGTGCAGGCCCTGAAGGCCAGGCTCTTCCCCCTGGCGACCCTCATCACCCCCAACCGCCTGGAGGCCGAGGCCCTCCTGCAACGGCCCATCCGCACCCTGCGGGAGGCGGAGGAGGCGGCCCGGGATCTCTTGGACTTGGGCCCCCGGGCCGTCCTCCTCAAGGGGGGGCACCTGGAAGGGGAGGAGGCGGTGGACCTCCTGGCCACCCCCGAAGGGGTCCTGGCCTTCCGCGCCCCCCGGGTGCGGACCCGCAACACCCACGGCACCGGCTGCACCCTCTCCGCGGCCCTCGCCGCCCTCCTGGCCTTGGGCAAGCCCCTCGAGGGGGCGGTGGGGGAGGCCAAGGCCTACCTCACCCGGGCCCTGGAGACCGCCCCCGGCCTGGGGCGCGGCCACGGGCCCCTCAACCACTTCGCCTAGGGGGGAGGGGCAGGGGCCTTCCCGCCACCAGGAGGTAGGCCTCCTCCGCCTCCTGGGCCAGGAGGGCGTTCACCTCCCCTAGGAGATCCCGGTACCGCCGGGCCAGGGGGTTGGCGGGGACGATGCCCATGCCCACCTCGTTGGAAACCGCGATGACCCGCTTGCCGCTTTGGCGCACCGCTTCCAGGAAGCGCCCGGCCTCCGCCAGGGGGTCCAGGCCCGCCTCCAGGAGGTTGGCCACCCACAGGGTCAGGCAGTCCACCACCACCGTGGGGTGGCGGGCCCGGCGCAGGGCCCCGGCCAGGTCCCGGGGCTCCTCCAGGGTCTCCCAGGTGGGGGGGCGCTCCGCCCGGTGCCGGGCGATGCGCGCGGCCATCTCCTCGTCCCGGGCCTCGGCGGTGGCGATGAGGCTGGCAAAGGGACCGGCCAGTTCTTGGGCGAAGCGGCTTTTCCCGCTCCGGGCCCCTCCGAGGAGGAGGATGAGGCCGGGGGGAGGCGGGGGGTCGGGGACGGCGCCCTTCGGCTCGGGAGGGGTAAGGGCAGGCCTGCCGGCAAGCCCCAAGGCCCGGTGGAGGGCGGCCAGGTCCAGGTGGGCCTCCAGGGCGTCCGCCAGCTCCTCTAGCGCCGCTTCCAGCCCCCGGGCCTCCCGGCCGAAGAGGGCCCGCTGCACGGCGGGGTTCTCCAGGAGGCCGTGGAGCCAGGTGGCGAGGAGGGGGCCCTCCTGGTGGAGGAGGGGCAGGCCCTGGCCGTGGTGGATCTCGTACCCCTCCGCCTCCAGGCCGTTCAGCCTGGCCCAGAAACCCTCCAGCCCGCGGAAGGCCACCTCCGTCCGCCGCACCGTCTTCTCCCGCTCCATGCGCACCCGGAAGGGGAGGAGGCCAAGCCCCGGGAATACCCCTTGCGCCTCCACCCCTTCCTCGTCCTCGAGGACCTGGGCGAGCATCTCGGCTCCCCCGCAGACCGCCAGCACGGGCCTTTGGGCCTGCAGGTGGGCCCGTAGGAGGGGCAGGAAGGCCCGAAGCCAAGGGAGGTCCTTGGCCGGCAACCGGTTTCCCGGAAGGATGAGGAGGTCGGCCCCTTCCGCCTCCTCCGGGGTACGGGCGTGGACGAAACGGGAGAGTTCGGAAAGGGGCCAGAACTCGTCCAGGTTGGCGGCGTGGGGGTAGCGGAGGAGGGCCACCTTGGGGCCACTTCCGGCTCGGGGCCGATGGCGGAAGCCGTCTTCCTCAGGAAGCTCCAGGGATAGCATGGGCAGGGCCCCGAGGACCGGCACCCCCGTCCACCCCTGGAGGAGGCCGTAGGCAGGCTCCAGGAGGCGGATATCCCCCCGGAACTTGTTGAGGGCAAACCCGGCAAGCCGCGCCCGGTGTTCCCCCAAAAGGGCCCAGGTGCCGTAGAGCGCCGCCAGGGAGCCTCCCTGGTCCACGTCCGCCACCAGGAGGGCCTTGGCGTCCGCCCAGGCCGCCACCTGGAGGTTGGGGAGGTCGGGCCAGAGGTTCCGCTCCACCGGGCTGCCCGCGCCCTCCATCACCACCAGGTCGTAGTCCCGGAGAAGGCCCTCCAAGGCCGCCCGCACGGGGGCCTCGAGGTGGGGGCGGCGCTCCTTCCAGGGAAGCTGGGAGAGGAAGGGGTCCACCCGGCCCAGGACGACGACCTGGTTCCCCGCTTCCCCAAAAGGCTTGATGAGGATCGGGTTCATGCGCGGCTCCGGAGGGGTGCCCGCCGCCAGGGCTTGGAGCCACTGGGCGCTGGCCATCTCCCCCCCAGCCACCACCCGGGCGTGGTTGGACATGTTTTGGGCCTTGAAGGGGGCCGCCCGGAGGCCCAGCCTCCGGAAGTGCCGGAGAAGCCCCGCGGTGAGGAGGCTTTTCCCCACCCCGCTTCCCGTGCCCCACACCGCCAAGGCCTTGGCCCGCATGCGCCTCAGTCTACCCCCACCCCTTGGGAGAGCACCTCCCCCAGGGCTTTTAGGAGGGCTTCCTGGGCCTCTTCCCTTTGGGCGGAGAGCCTGAGCCACTCCCCCAGGCCGAAGCTGGTGGCGTCCCGCACCCGGATGCCTCGCGCCCGCAGGGCCCGGGCCACCTCCGTGGCCTTCCCCACCCGCACCAGGAGGAAGTTGGCGGGGCTTTCCCTTACCTCGAGGCCCAGCGCCCTGAGCCCCTGCGCCAGGAGGGACCGCAGGCGGTGGAGTTCCCGCTTGCTTTCCTCCAGCCAGGCCTGGGCTTCGGGGTCCAGATGGCCCAAGAGGAGGGCCTCCCCGTAGACGGAAACCGGCCAGGAGGGGGCCAGGTGGCGTAGGGGCGTGAGGTCCAGGGGGGCCACCAGGTAGCCCGCCCGCACCCCGGTAAGGCCGTGGGCCTTGTTGGGGCTGTGGAGGAGCCAGGCCCCTGGAGGCAGGGAAAGGGGGGTTTCCAGAAGGGGCTGGTAGGCCAGGTCCAGCACCAAGGCGCCCCCGGCCCTTTGGGCCGCTTCCTCCAGGAAGGGGTAGACCTCCCCCGTGGGGTTGTTGGGCACGCAGAGGAAGGCCAGAGCGCTTTGGGGCAGGCGCCGCAGGAACGCTTCGGGGCTTTCCACCTCCCAAAGGGGCAGGTCCAGGGCCCGGGCGGCCCGGGCGTACTCGCTGAACGTGGGCCGCAGGAGCAGGATGGGCCCCCTGAGGAAGCTCCAGCGCGCCAGGCGGTGGATGAGCTCGCTGGTGCCCGTGCCCACAGCCACGTGGCTTTCCGGCACCCCGTGGGCCTCGGCCAGGAGGCGGTGGAGGCTCCGGTAAAGGGGATCGGGGTAGCGGCTGGGGTCGGCCCGGCGCAGGTACTCCAGGATCACCGGGTTGGGCCCTAAGGCGTTGGCGTTGGTGGAGAAGTCGTAAAAGGGTTCAGGGCCGCCATCCGGCCCCCCGTGGATGGGCTTGAGCACGTCATCGATCACGTCCCCCATCCTAAGGTGCCCCTGGGGAAGGACCTTGGTCCAGGCTATGGAAGCCTACCCCCGCCCCCCTAGGGCCGCCAGGGTTCCCAGGAGGAGGCCGAGGCCGTACCCCAATCCCCCCGTGACCCAGAGGCCCCGCCGCAGCTCCTTCCCCGTGGGGGAGGGAAGGTGGGGGTTCAGGGCGTAGGCCCCCCGCTTCCGGAGGCGCACCCCTAGCCTCAGGGCCAGGGCGGCCATGGGGAAGCCGGCGTTGGGGGAAGGGGTCTTCCGGGCCTCCTGGAGGAGCTTTGGCCAAAGCCGGGGAGGGCAGAGGAGGAGGCCTGTAAGCCTTGCGGGTAGGAGGTTCAGGAGGTCGTCCGCCCGGGCGGCGAAGGCCCCCCGGGCCCCGTGCTCGGGATACCCCCACATGGCGTCCGCGGTGTTGGCGTAGCGGTAGAGGGCGGCCCCCGCCAGGCCGAAGAGGCCGTAGTAGAGGAGAGGAGCGAGGACGCTGTCCGAGAGGTTCTCGGAAAGGCTCTCCAGGGCAGCCTCCCGCACCTCCTCGGGGGAGAGGTCTTCCGTGGGGCGGCTCACGATGCGGGATAGCCGCCTCCGGGCCTCCTCCAGGTCCTCCCCCAGGGCCCTCTCCACCGCGGCCACCTCCTCCAGGAGCATCCGCAGGCTGAAAAGGGGCTTGAGGAGGAGGCCAAGAAGAAGCCAGCCCCAGGGCAGGGGCCTCAGGAGGAGGTCCAGGAGGAAGGCGGGGAGGGTGAAGAGGAGGGCCCCCAGGGTCCAGTAGAAGGCCCCGGACCCCAGGCCCCGCACCCGGGGCCAGGCCCAGGCGAGGTACCGGCCCATGAGGACCACGGGGTGGAGCCGGGCCGGGGGCTCCCCAAGGAGGGCGTCCAAAAGGAGGGCCAGAAGGAGGCTCATGCCAGGCGGTCCAGCACCCTACGGGGCCAGTCCAGGGCCACCGCACCCCCCAAGGGGATGAGCCCGTCTTCCCCCAGGGCCCTCAGGGCGGCCCGGATCACCCCGCCATGGGTGAAGAGGACCGCGGGGGTCTTGAGGCCTTCCAGGAAGCCCAGGACCCGTTCCTGGAAGGCCTCGAGGGCCTCCCCTCCAGGGGGTGCGAAACCCTGGAACCGGAGCATGGCCTCTTTGTAGGGGGCCTCCAAGGCTTCCCACAAAGCCCCTTCCAGAAGGCCGAAGTGGATCTCCCGCAGGGCCGGGGTGGCCACCGCCTGGAAGCCCGCCAGCGCCGCCGTCCTCGAGGCCCGCTGCAGGTCGGAGGTGTAGGCGGGAAGGGCGGGGAGCCTGCCCTTCAGGGCCCGGGCCTGGGCCTCCCCCAGGGGGGTCAGGGGGAGGTCGGTCCAGCCGAGAAGCCTCCCCTCCCGGTTCCAAAGGGTCTCCCCGTGGCGCACCAGCCAAAGCTCCATGGCCCTAAGCTTAAACTGCTACCGTATGGGCTACCAGGAAGCCTTGCAAGCGGCGCAACGCCGCATGGAGCGGCTCACCAAGCCCCCCCGTTCCCTGGGCCGGCTGGAGGGGGTGGCCCTTAGGCTGGCCGCCCTCCAGGGAAGGGTCCAGCCGGAGCTGGGGCCCGGGGCGGTGGTGGTGGCCGCCGCCGACCACGGGGTGGTGGCGGAGGGGGTCTCCGCCTACCCCCAGGAGGTCACCCGCCAGATGGTCCTGAACTTCCTCCGGGGCGGGGCGGCCATCAACCAGTTGGCGGCGGTGGCGGACTGCCGGGTCTACGTCCTGGACGTGGGGGTCAGGGGGGAGCTCCCCGACCACCCCGGGCTCCTGAGGCGCAAGGTGCGCCCCGGCACGGGAAACCTGGCCCGGGAGGCGGCCATGACCCTGGAGGAGGCGGAAAAGGCCCTGGAGGCGGGCCGGGAGGCCGCCCGTCTGGCCATCGCGGAAGGGGCCACCCTGCTGGCGGCGGGGGACATGGGCATCGGCAACACCACCGCGGCCAGCGCCCTCACCGCGGCCCTTCTGGGCCTCCCCCCGGAGAGGGTGGTGGGCCGGGGCACGGGGGTGGGGGAGGAGGGCCTAAAGCGCAAGCGGGAGGCGGTGGCCCGGGCCTTGGCCCGCCTGCGCCCGGGGGTGGGACCCTTGGAGGTGGCCGCGGAGGTGGGGGGCTTGGAGCTCGTGGCCGTCGCCGGGGTGTACCTGGAGGGGTACCGGGCGGGGCTTCCCCTGGTCCTGGACGGGTTTCCCGTTTCCGCGGGGGCCCTTTTGGCCTGGCGGCTGGAGCCTGGCCTAAAGGAAAACCTCTTTGCCGGGCACCTCTCCCGGGAGCCGGGGCACCGGCCCATCCTCGAGGCCCTGGGCCTGGAGCCCCTCTTGGACCTGGACCTGGCCCTGGGGGAGGGGACGGGGGCGGTGTTGGCCATGCCCCTCCTCCGGGCTGCGGCCCGCATCCTGCACATGGCCACCTTTGAGGAGGCGGGGGTCTCCGACCGCCTTTAGCCCATGCGGCGGACCCTGCGCCTGGCCCTTGCCCTCCTCACCGTCTTGCCCCTGGCCCCCAAGGAGGCCCTTCCGGAGGAGTTCCGGCGGAGCACCGCCTTCTTCCCCTTGGCGGGCTACGCCCTGGGGCTTCCCCTCTCCCTCCTGGCCCTCCTCCCCCTCCCCGAGGGGCTCTTCGCCGCCTTGGCCCTGGCCCTCCTCCTGGGGCTCACGGGCTTCCTGCACCTGGACGGCCTCCTGGACGCCGCCGACGCCCTTCTCGGGGCCAGGCCCAGGGAGGAGCGGCTCCGCCTCCTCAAGGACCCCCACCTGGGGGCCTTCGCCTTCGGGGTGGGCGGGGTGTACCTCCTCCTCCTCTGGCAGGCCCTGGCCCTGGTGCGGGATCCCCTTTTCCTCCTTCTCCTTCCCGGCTTCGCCCGCTTCGCCATCCTGCCCTTCCTGAACCGCTACCCCCTCCTGCACCCGGGGATGGCGGGGCTGATCCGGGGCGGCCCGGTGCTTCCGCCCCTCCTCCTGGCCCTACCCTTCCCCCTCCTCTACCCGGGGCCCGCCCTCCTGGCCCTCCTGGCGGCCTGGGGGGTCGCCCACCTGGCGGCGCGGAGGCTTGGGGGGGTGAACGGGGACGTGCTGGGGGCCATGATCGCCCTTTCGGAGCTGGGGGGCCTGGTAGGCTATGCCCTGTGGAGGAGCCTAAGCGGGTGAAGCCCTACGCCAAGCCGCAAGGGGAGAGGCGGGGCCTCCTTTTGGTCTACACGGGGGACGGGAAGGGGAAGAGCACCGCCGCCTTCGGCCTGGCCCTAAGGGCCCACGGCCGGGGGCTTAGGGTGCGCATCTTCCAGTTCCTCAAGCACCAGGGGGCCCGCTTCGGGGAGCACCGGGCCCTGGAGGCCTTGGGCATCCCCATTGAGGGCCTGGGGGACGGGTTTACCTGGAAGAGCCGGGACCTCGAGGCCTCCAAGGCCCTGGCCCTGGAGGGCTGGAAACGGGCCAAGGAGGCCCTCCTCTCGGGGGCGTGGGACCTGGTCGTCCTGGATGAGGCCACCTACCCCCTGCGCTACGGCTGGATATCCCTGGAGGAGTTCTTGGATACCCTGCGTAGCCGCCCCCGCCACGTGCACGTGGTGGTCACCGGGAGGGGGGCCCCTGAGCCCCTGCTGGCCCTGGCGGACACCGTCACCGAGATGCGCAAGGTGAAGCACGCTTTTGACCTGGGCGTGCCGGCGCAGGTGGGCGTGGAGCACTAAGGAAAAGTCGAAAAAGTCTGCCTTTCTCGACTTGGTGCGCGGCGGCTCTGGCCGTTGCCCGACGGGGCTATAGAAGCTCTTCCAGACCCAGAAGCCCGTACCCCAGCACTTCTCGTAGGGGCTTCCAGACCTCTTCTTCCCCCTCCCGCACCCGCAGGCGCAGGTGAGGGTTGGGCAGGTAGCGGCCCCGGGCCACCCGCAGGAAGAGCCTGCGGGCCGGGCGGTAGCTGCTTTGCGCCTCGTTCCTGCCCAAGACCCCGTTCAGGTAGGTGCGGCGCGCCTCCTCCCCTTCTTTGGCCGCCAGGGTGCGGGGGAGGAGGCCAGGGGGCAGGTGGCCCAGGGCCTCCGCCAGGTAGGCCGAGGTGAGGCCCTCGTAGGGCCGGGCCCTCTCGCTGAGGTGGAAGTTGGCCCGGAGGCCCTTGGCTAAGGCCAGGGCCGCCAGGAAGACCCAGAACTCGGGGTGGTTGGGGTAAAGGCGCACCAGGCGGAAGCCCCCTTCCTCGGGGACTTGAAGGTCCACCGCCGTGGGACCCAAGAGCTCCACCAGGGCGGGGAAGGGCCCGCGGGCGAAGCCGGGGTCCTCGAGGGCCCGGAGGAGGGCGTAGAGGAAGGGGGTCTGGCCGAAGGGGTCGCGGGCTTCCGGGTCGGCCCCCGCTTCCAGAAGGGCGTGAACCAGCTCCAGGTTGCCTGCCTGGGCGGCCAGCATCAAGGGGGTGGCTCCCGAGGGGGTGCGGAAGTCGGGGCCGAAGGTGCGCACGTCCCAGAGGATTTCCTTCCACCCCTTGCCCTCGTAGGGGCGGAGGAGGCGGGCGGTGGTCTCCGCCGCCACCTCCCAAGGCATGCGGGGCCGATCCAGAAACCAGGGGGAGAGGAGTTCCTGGGCCGGGCGGTGGCCGGCCTGGGCCAGGGCCTGCAGGAGGGGGAGGTTCCGGTGGAAGAGGGCGAGGTCCAGAAGTTCCCTACGGGCCTTTTCCTTGAGGTCAGCGGGGTTTTTCAAGACCTCCTCCAGGCGCTTCCGGTCCCAAACCGTCCAGGGCACAGGCTTGGCCCCCAGGAAGGCCTCCCGGATGGCCTGTGCTTGCTCCAGGTTGCCGTGCTGGGCAAGGCGGGCCGCCTCCCGGCTCCACTCCTCCCGGCTCGCCTCCCGGGCCTGCAGGCGGAACTCCCGCCCGGCCTCGAGGCCCAGGAGCCGCAGGAAGGGGTGGGCAGGGTCCTCTTCCACCCAGATCACCTCCTCCACGGCCCGGGTGAGGGCCACGTAGAGGGCGTTGGTGAAGAACTTGTACTCCTCTAGGCTCTTGTCCGTCTTGTCCTTGGCCCGGCGGAAGACGAGCTCCCCCTCCAGGTCAGCGGGGTCCACCCCGCGGGCCACCTCCCGGTAGGCCTCGGGGGCCGCGGCCACGAAGCCGTAGAGGATGACCTTGGGGTATTCCAGCCCCTTGGCCTCCCGCACGGAGAAGAGGAGGGGGGTGCGGAACTGGGCGCGCGCCCGCTCTTTGTCCTCCTCCCGCAGGACCAGGACCGCCACCTCCGCGCTCCTTTGGCTCCTGGCGTCCAGGTCCTTGAGGAGGTTGGGTTCGGCCTGCAGGAGCACCGCCTTGCCCTCCCGGTCCAGCCTGGGTTCGCAGAGGTAGGTGCTTTCCCGATCCACGGAGCCGAAGCGGGCCTGCTTGAGCCGGAGGAGGCGGTTGGCCAGCTCCGCCACCCTGCGGGCGTTGCGGAAGTTGGCCCGCAGCACCCGGATGCGCTCCAGGGCCTCCTCTCCCCGCTCCGCCTCCTGGAAGAAGTAGGTCTTCAGGGCCGCCCAGGAGAAGAAGTTGGGGTGGACGATCTGGTGGCTGTCCCCCGCCAGGAGGAAGCGCCCAGGGGCCTTGAGGCTCCTCAGGAGGAGGTCCAGCTGGGCCAGGGTGAGGTCCTGCACCTCGTCCACCACCAGGAAGTCGTAAAGGGGTTCCACTTGGCTCCGGTAGCGGTGGGCCAGGAGGCTGGGGTCGTAAAGCCCCCTCTCCTCCAAAAAGGTCAGGTAGCGGCGGAAGACCTCGTAGACCTGGGGCCTAAGCTCCCTGGGGTACAGGCTCTGCCGTACCCCTAGGGCCAGGTAGGCTTCCAGGGAAAGGGGGCCCTCCGGGGAGGCCAGGAGCACTCCCCGGAACTCCTCGAAAAGGGCGTGGGCATGGGTGAAGGCCAGGGCTCTGCGGTAGGGGGCAAAGAAGGCCTGAAAATCGCGGAAGGTAACCTCCCTGCCCTCTGGAACCCCAAAGGTTTCCAAGAAGTCTCGGAAGGCGAGGAACTCAACCTCTTGGTAAGGGTTCTCGTAGCCGTGGGCGAAGTAGAGGCGGCGGGCTTCCTGGGCCAGGAAGGGGCTTTGTGTGGCATAGAGCACCCTTCCCGCCTCCCGCTTGAGCCTTTCCAGGGCCAAGGCCGTTTTCCCCGAGCCCGCGGCGCCCAGGAGGACCAGGGGCGGGGGTAGCCGGAGGAGGGCCTCTTGGGCCTCGTCTAGGGTAAGGGGCTTGTCCAGGTAGTGGAAGCGGGTGGCCCCCGCCTCTAGGTGGCGCACGGGTTCCGCCTCCCGCACCTCCTCGGGGAGGGGACGGAGGGCTTCCTCCCGCACTGCCGCCCCCCGCAGGAAGCGGGAGCGCTCGTAGGCGTGGTTGGGGATGACCTCCAGGACGAGCCAGGCCCCTTCCCCGTTGGCCCGGACCAGCTTGAGGAGGAGGCGATCCTTTTCGCTCAGCTTGGCCCGGAAGTAGGGGGTGGGGGAGAGCTTCTTCACCTCCGCCCGTTCGGGGCGGTCTGCCCTCAAATCCTCCAGCACCCGTTCCAGTCGCTTTTCCAGGTGGGGTGGGACCTCGAGGCCCTCGTAGAGCAAAATCCGCACGAATCTCAGGATAACCCAAGTTGCCACCTAGGCGATTTTTTGTGCGATAAGCCTGAGGTTGTGAGCCAGGACGAAGAGGAAGACCTTCAGGACAAAGCCCTCCGGGGTGACGGCATGGATGCGGCGGAGAAAGAGATGGTGGAGCATGCTGCCCACCGTCTCCACCACCCTCCTACCCAGGATGGCCAGGTACTGCAACCAAGGCACGTACCGCCGGCTGTTCCTCCTGCGGATGACCATGGGAACCACCCCCTGGGCCTCCCGGAGGAGGTCTTCATAGAGGTGGCTCTCGTACCCCCGGTCCAGGTACAACTCCTTGCCCTCCTCCACCTCCAGAGGCAGGAGCAAGAGGGAGGTCAGGTCGTGGAAGCTCCCCGGGGTCAGGTTCAGCTCATGGACAAACTTGCCGTCGTCCACCAGGAGGTGGAGCTTGAGGCCGTGGAAGAAGGCCCGCTTGCTGGGGATGTAGCCCCAGTAGACCCCCCTGGGGCCAAGCGGGACCTTTGCCCGATGCAGGCGGGGGTTGGTCAGCCGTGAGGCTACGTTCCAGCGGCTGGGGGAGGGGATGTGGCTGAAGAGACGGAGTTCTTTGGCCAAGGCCAGGGCTTTGTTGTGCTTGCCGCTCAGTTCCATGGCGGCCAGGATGGCTAGGGTGAGGATGGCGCTGGTGGGCACCTTGGTCTGGGGGTCAGGAACATAGCCTACGGCTGACCTTTGTGCCCCATGGCCTTGAGGGCGTCAGCAAGGTAGCCCTGCGGGCTGACCTATGATGCAGAAGGCCGCTATGATGCGCTCTAACATATCGGCCGCTATTTTTTCAGGCCTCGGGGTAGGTGGCAACTTGATCCCTTAAGCCATATCCCGAGGCCACACCTTCAGGTACCTCGCCGCCACCCGCCAAAGCCCCACATCAAAGGTGGCCATGAGGACAGGCACCCCCAAGGTCTCCTGCCAGAGAAGGGCCGCGGCCAGATGGGTGGCGTCATAGCCCCGCAAACCTTCCCGCCAGGCCAGGTCCCGCGCCATCTCCAGGAGGAGATCGGTCACCCGCAGGCGGTGCAAGCGGGGCCAATCCTCCAGGAACGCACCCAAGGCGCTTTGGCCCTCCTCCCGCGCCAGGGCTCCCGTGCGCACCGCTTTGGCCAGGGCGGCGGCCATCTCCACTTGGGCCACCGCCGCGGTGCCCACGGTCTCAGCCCCGCGAAGGAGGGTCCGCACCTCGTCGCTGCCCGCCTCGGCCACGTAGCGCTTGACCAGGGCGCTGGTGTCCAGGTAGACCACCGGGGCCACTACCGCTCCTCCACCAGGAGATCCGCCACGCTGGCCCGGCTATAGGCCACAGGCTCCCGGTCGGGAAGCCGCCCCTCCCCCAGGTCCAGAAGGCCCAAGGTGGCCAGCGCCTGGAGGCGGGCCTCGAGGCCTGAGCCTTCGGGCACCAGGCGGGCCACGGGCCTCCCCCGGTCCGTCAGGAGCAGGCTCTCCCCTTGGCGCACCTTGCGCAGGTAAAAGCCCAGACGGTTCTTGAGGAGGCGGAGGGGCACCCGTTCCATGTAGCTATCTTATCACAGCAAGTAGCTGCATCTGAGGGCCTTTGGGAACTCCAATGCTCTTCCAGGTTTCTCTATTCCTGCAGATGAGCCTCCCAAACTCCAAGAGGTGGACCAAAAACAAGAAGCCGTAAAATGACGGCATGCGCAGGAAAAGCCCCTTGCCTTTGCCCCGGCTTGCCCTTGCAACCCTCTCGGCTCTGGCCCTCCTCCTCTCCGCCTGCCAGAACCTCGTTCAGGTGCCCAGGCCCCCCGTGGAGGCCCTGGCGGGGACGGGGGAGCTCCTCGAGGCCCGCCCCGGCGAGACCCGCCAGGTGAAGGTCCGCCTGGCCCAGGGGGCGGAGAGTGCTGAGGTCTACCTGCGCCTGGCCGACCCCTGCGCCAAGGGCACGAGCTACTGCCCCGGCTGGGACGCCACCCGCTACCCCCGGGGTGGAGCACACCCAGGAGCGGTTCACCCTCACCGCCACCAACCTCGAGGCCACCTTCACCCTCAGCGTGGCCCAGGACGCCCTGCCCCAGGGGCCCTTCAAGTGGGAGCTGGTGGCGGTGGACCAGGGGGGCAGGGAGTGGACCTTCCCCGTGTACCTGCGTATCCCCTACGGGGACCGGGGGGCGGTGGAGACCCTGCGGGAGTGGCGCGCCCGGGCCGGCCTCCCCGGCGTGGTGGAGGAGGATCCGGAGTGGGCCTGGCGGGCCTGGCTCCACAGTCGGTACAGCGCAATGAACGGTGCCAGTAGTCTTCCCCACGACGAGGACCTCTCCCAGCCCTTCGCCAGCGAGGAGGGGCGGGGTGCAGGACGGGTGGGCAAAGAATGGGGGCGCCTTGGTCTACAGAACGAGCGCCCCTCTTGGTCTCCGGACCAAAGCCCGATCAACGCATGGATGGCCGCTCCCTTCCACCGCTTCAGCCTCATCTACCCCTGGTCCCTGCGGGTGGGTCCGGGCATCTACCGGGACGTGCTCCCCTGGAACGGGGTAATCTTCGGCCACACTCGGGCTACCCTCCCCTACTTCTCCTCCTCATCGACCCCGAACCCTGGGGTGCAGGAGGTGCCCTTCCCCGTCCCGGGGATGCGGGTACCCGTGGCTTCCTTCAACGGCTACGAAGACCCCAACCCCGCCTACCCCTGCCTCCACCCCGAACTCCCCAGGCAACGCCCCTTCTTCAGCCAGCCGGGGCTCGACTGGAACGCCAGCGGGCTGCGGCCCTTCGGCTTCCCCGTCACCCTCATGACCTTCGCCCAGGCGGACACCGAGGTCCTGGAAGCCCGGCTGGTGAGGGTGTCCGACGGGGCGGAGAACCCGGTCTGCGCCTACGGGAGCCTGCAGTACTGGGAAGACCGCGGCTTCTGGCGGAACGCGGCCCTCTCGATACTCAACGATTTGGGGGCGGTCATCGTCCTCCCCCGCGAGCCCCTCACCCCTGGGGCGGAGTACGAGGTCTACCTGAAGGCTCGGGTTGGCTCCCGGGTGTGGGAGAAGACCTGGCGCTTCCAGGTGGAAACCCCGGAGAACCTTTGGCCCTTAAGGTGAGGGCAACGGGGAAGGGGCGGGGTATCCCCCGCCCCCCTCTTGCTCAACCCCTCAGCGCCTTTCCCTCGCTGCCTCCTCCACTCCGGCGGCGCACCGGGCGGCCTGGGGAGAGGGGAGGACGAGGCAGAGCTGCCGGGCCCGCCCTGCGTCCTGCACCATCCCCAGGAGGACGCTGCCCAGACCCTGGGCGCAGAGGCTCCCATCGGCATCCGCCTGCGTGCACAGCTCCCAGGCGGGCTTCAGGTTCTCCCCTGGCCGCCGCTTCACCATCTCCACAGCCGCCCCCAGATGGCAGTTGAGACGGAGGGAACCTTCCGCCTTGCTACACTCCTCTTCCACCCGCATCCTGCCTCCCAAGACATAAGCGCCCAGCCCCATGCGCCGTGCGCAGGCTCCCGGGTCCGGAAGCCGCTCGCAGAGCCGCACCGAAGAAGGGAAGTCCAGCAAGCGCACGGCCACCGCCTCGGAGCAGACCCGGCCGGGCATTCCGGAGAGCCCCCGGCAGTACCTCTCAGGGAGGCCCTTGATCTCCTTGGGGATGCGGGTGCCGAAGTAGCCTTGAAGGCAGGCGGCCTGGCTTTCCGACGCACGGCACACCAGTGCCGCCAAACCCGGAGGCAAAAACGCCATGGCCCTTCCCTGGCGGTGGGCAGGGGTGCCTGGCCCTTCCTGGTAGCGGGCGGCCAGCACGTAGAGCACCCCAAGAGCCGGGGCTGTTAGCAGCATCAGGAAGCCTAAGACAAGAGCCTTTCGTTTCACGAGCACTCCTCCTTGCGCATGGACCACGGGCGGCCTTTCCCGGCCTCGGTTGCCCCAGCCCTCCAGCAATCGGCGTCTGCTACTAGCCCTTGTACCGTAGCGCTTTCCTCCTCGTAGCCTAGCGCCGCGGAGCGGGAGGGGCCTGCCGGTAGCCTTAGCGCCCCTGTGCGGCGAGTGGGGGAGGGGTTCGCGGGGAGGTCAGGAAGCCTTGCCGGGGGAGCCTGGAAGCCTTTCTGAATAGCCTTCACCAGCGCACAGGAGGTTAGGGGCATCTAGAGTAAGACGGCAGGCAGAGCACGGTCTTCGATACATCGAAGTTCGTTGCCCAGTACAAAAACGGGTCTGGACCGCTGTAGGTGGCTATCAGAACCCACTTTGGGTCAGACCACTCGTAGATTCTGGCAACCGAGGGAGGCGAGCTTCCGCCTCCACGGTCGGGCCGGCAATCTTCGGTCCTCTGCGTGTCCACCAGCCGACTCTCCACCCTCGAGGTGAACTGCGCCGTCCCCCTCGAGGACACCCCCACCACCCCTGGGCTCCAGACCTTCCAGTCCTCCCAGGTCTCGGTGACGGTGACGCTCCCGGTGTGGCCCGAGGGGTAGCTTTGCGTCCGGGTCTGGGTGTAGGTGCGCAGGAGCTGGGAAGCGGGGGCGGTGTAGGCCCCTGGGGCGACCTGGCGGCAGCTTCCGTCTTCACACAGGGTGCCCGGCAGGGGGCCGGAGTAGGACGCGGAAACCCCCGAGCTTCCATAGGAGCGCACTACCGCTTCGGTAGGGGAAACCGACTGCAGGGTGTAGGTCTCCGTCCAGCTCACCCCGCTGCCAGAGCGGGAAACGCTCACCTCCGAGGAAGCGCTGGTGCTGTACCTGCCGGGGAGGGCCCGGACGCTCTGGCTCCCGCCCCCGCCCACGGTGGCGGAGTAGCCCCCCGCCGAAACCGTGGCCGCACCGTCAGCGGTGAGGCCGCTCACCGAGAAGGTGAGGGTGCCGGAAACGATGCTGTACTGCACGCGCACGACAATCGGCAGGTAGCTGTAGAGCACGCCCCGCCAGGCGGAGGGGCTGGGCTCCCACGCCGTCAAGGCATCGGACCAGACCACCCTGGCGTCTACGCTGAGATTCCCCGTGGACACGTTGGAGAAGGTAGAGGTGGCGCGGAAGGTGCGGGTGTAGTTGGGGGCCCCCAGGGTCAGGTCCCCGCCCCCGGGCGGGGCGGGGTTCTGGCGAGGCACCAGGGCAGAGAGGGGAAGAAAGGTAACCTGGAGGCATACTCCAGGCAACCCTCGGTTTCTCCCAGGTGCAAGGCATTGCGCACACCGCGAGCGCAAGGGGGGGGGCCGAACTTGGCCCTAAGGGAGCGGTTGCGCACACGGTGTGCGTCTTCGGATTTCGGGGAGGAACTGCCCGCGCTGGTGCCCCCAGGCCTCAAACTCAATCCCAGGAGGCCTTCCTCCAGCTGGAGGCTTCCCTCCCCGTAAAAGGGGCTGGGGCACCTGAACCCCACGCGCCCTCCCCAAACCTCACCCTGGACACTACTCCCTTCCTGCCACATGGGCCTTAGGTCTACCTCGTTCATCCTCTTCTACTGAAACGCAGCCCCTGACTCACGCCCGGACCTCGAGGCCCACCCCTCCCCCGGTCCCCCGGGGTTTCCGGGGGGTTTTGGGGGCCTCGAGGGGAAGGGTCAGGAAATGGCAACCCCTGCCAAAGGCTGTCCCAGACGGGATTCTAGCCGTCTAATCCTACACCGCAATCTGAAAACGCTGGCAAGCCTTGCCAGCCTGCGGGCTAAGGGTCCTATGTCGGTTTTCCCTAGCAGTTTCCCTGTCTCGACCCAACGGGTACCCCCAAGCCTCCTGGGCCGGACGCCCCCCAGCACCCGGTTGGACTCTCACCTCGTGATCGAAAGCCAGGGCCCTAAGCAGCCACCCCTTAGAATCCCCAGGGCGGCAACCAACAGACCCGGAGATGAGGAGGGTATGGGCTAGAGGCTGACCTTGGACTACCCCAAGGAAGCCCGCAGGTAGGCGGGCCTTTCCTGGAGACCAGCGGACTCCGCAAGATGCGGGCTGCGCCCGTGACCAAGCTCCTGGTCCAGGAGGCTGTTTCAGAGATCGCCCGCGAGGCTTTCTTGGCGGTAGGGGCTTGTGCCTCTGTCTTGACGGAAAGCACAGGCGTTCTGCACGCCATTTATCGTGACGGGCGCCTCGGCAGGCCCCAGCTCCGCAAGGCGTTGCGGGGACTCTATGACCTATGGGAAGGGCTTACCGTAGTGGTGCCTGGGTGCGCTACCTTTCAAGCCGCGGCGGAGCTTTGCGCCTGCAGGTGGCGATCCTCGAGCCCTTGGTGTACGGCCTCTTGGGGGGACAAACCGCCTTTTGCCTTACCATAAAAAGGGTATGGAAGGGGCCATCGTGGTGGACCCGGAGGTCATGGGCGGCAAGCCCGTGGTGGCGGGCACCCGCATCACCGTGGAGGAGATCCTGCGCCGTCTGGCGGCAGGGGAGACCCCCGAGGATATCCTCCAAGCCTTTCCCCGGCTCACCCCCGAGGGTCTACGGGCGGCCCTCCTCTACGCCGCAGAAGCAGTAGGAGGGGAGCGGACTTACCCCTACCCCGAGCGGGCGGCATGAAGCTCTTGGCGGATGAGGGGGTAGACGCCCCCATCGTGGGCAGGCTCCGGGGAGAAGGGCACGAGGTTCTCTACGTGGCGGAAATGCGCCCAGGCATAAAAGACCCCGAGGTCTTGGCCTTGGCTCGGGAGGAAGGGGCTTTACTCCTCACCACGGATAAGGACTTCGGGGAGCTAGTCTTCCGCCAGGGGCTCCTCAGCACTGGGGTCTTGCTCCTGCGCCTGGAGGGGCTGCCTTTTTTGGAAAAGGCGAACCGGGTGGCCTGGGCCCTGAGGGAGCACGGAGTGGAGATGGTGGGTGCCTTCTCCGTACTGAACGGTAAACGGCTGCGGATACGGAGATGACACAGGACAAGCCCCTGGCCAGAAACCCCTCCACCAGAACCACCCCCACCACCCAGTACAGCTCCGGCCGGGTCACGTGGAGGATAACGGGCAGCCCCCCGCGGGTAAAGTAGGTCTGCTAGCCCTGAAGGTCCATGCGGTAGCGCCCCAAGGGCAAGCCCCGCTCCCCCGAGGCCTGCACCAGGCTCAGGGCGTTGAGACCCCCATCCAGTCCCTGCTGGTGTTGAAGGGCCCCCTCCAGCATCTCCCCCTCCGTGGCCTCCAGACCAAAGAGGCGATGCAGGGTGGCCAGGGCCGCAGCCCCGCAGGTCTCCCAGGAGGTTTGGGGAATGGTACCGACATAACGCAGCTCAGAGAGAGTTTTAGGCTTGGAACTGGCCAGGCCCAAAAGGGCCAGGAAGGGAACGAGAACCAGGGTGAGGATTGTCCGCTTCATGGAACGGGCAGGCTGACTGTGGGGTCACAACAGCCACTTCCTTCGTTTGCTACCTCAGAGCTCCACCCCCGCATCTTCAGGAGGACCCAACTCCGGACGACGTTGTGGGCCAAGAGAATGAGGTTCACCCTTGCCACCAGCCCCCAGTAGGACCGGGCCTCCATCCGGTGAAGGCCAAAAGGACGCACTATCACGCTTAAAGCCGTCCCAATCAAGTTCCTTCCTTGTTCGCGAAAGCTCTCTTTCGCGAAGGACAGGTCCGGGGCCTGAGGCTAGCCCCCCAGCCCCCTTGCCCGGGCCCAGAGGCCCTCGAGGCGCGGATCGGGAAGGAAGGGGAAAGGCCCCTCCACCCGCACCTCCCGGAAGGCAGGATGGCGGGGATTGAGGACCAGGTTCCACCCCTCGGGCACCAGGACGGAAGGCACCCGCAGGGCCAGTCCCTCGCCCGCTTCTAGGAAAGCCCGTCCCACTTCTTGGGTGGAGGCCGGGTAGGGCAGGTTCCGCCAGTCCGGGGGCAGGGCCTCGGGTTCGCGGATCAGGGCCTCGGGTACCTCCAGGCGGAAGTAGACGTAGCCCCTTAAGGAGGAAAACTCCAGGGCGTAGGCCAGCCACTCCAGGACCGCCAGGGCCAGGTGCTCGCTGGCGTAGACCGCGGGGAAGCCCTTGGGGTTCCAGCGCCCGCCCCTTAGGGCCGCACCCCTCCCGCTGAGGGCCTCCGGAGCGTGGGCCTCCTTCACCAGGCGGTAGGCCCGCATGGGCTAGAGGTAGACCCCTTCCTCCAGGTTGTCCAGGAGGTCCAACACCGCCTCCAGCCCCGCCTCGTTGCCCGCGAGGTCCAGGGGCCTCCGGCCCCCCAGGGCCGGATTGGGGGCCTTGAGGAAGCGGCGGGCCCGGGCCTCGTCCCCGTGGAAGAGAAGGGCCCTTTCCCAGAGGCGGTAGAGGCGGTAGAGGCGGTCGGAGAGCTCGGGGGTGAGCCTCGGGCCTTGGCGCTGCAGGGTTCTGGGGGTGGTGCGCAGGGCCTGGGCCAGTTCCCCTTGGGTGAGCTCCAGGCTTCTGCGGACCTCCTCCAGGGCTTCCCTCGGGAGCCCTTGGGCCACCAGTTCTGCCCGGGCCAGGGGGGTGGCGGGTAGGGTCATGAGCTTATTGTCGTATTTGAAGCGACCACATGCAACCCCCGGGGACAAGGGATGGGCACGGGGCGGGGCCTACCCGCGGTTTTTGGAAAGGGACCGGCCCTAGAAAGGCCGTGAAGGCCCTCGATCCCAAGGGAAAGGAGGCTGCCTATACCATCCATCCCTAGCGGCATGCCTTTTCATGGTTGCCTGCCCGCTTTTGGCCATCCCGACCAGGATGCGGAAGCCTATTCGGGGACCCTGGCGCAAGCGGTGGCGGGGGTGGGGTTGGCGGCGGTGGAGTCCAAGGGAGTGATCCGCAGGCACACCTCCTGGCCCGCTCTTCCCTCCAGCCGTAAGAGGGCCGTGTACAGGGGCTGGGCTCGATCGCTGGAAAGGTCTCTATAGGGAAGAGCGATGGAGGCCCCGTTCACCGTGCCCTCGAGGGCGTACCGCTTGGCTCAGGTCCATTCAGCAAAGGTGAGAAGAAGAGTTTCCCGTCCCGCGGGTTCTAGGCGCAGGAGGGTCAGGACGTCGGGATAGCGGTAGCAGGCCCGAGTGTAGGTGATCTGGTAGGTTTCCCCGCCCTGGACCCTAAGCCCCACAGTTTCCGCCTGGAAGCCCAGAGAGGGGCAGGGCTTGGCCTGGAACAGAAGCGTGGCGCTCCCCCCTGCCGGGATCTCGGCGGTCTGGGGCGTGGCCCCCTGCAGCCACGTGCCCTCGAGGACTACTCCTTCTAGCCAGGCGTCCACCGCTCCCACGTTGAGGACCTCCTGGGGAAAGCTGTAATTGGTGGTGAAGGTGGTCTGGTGGAACCACCACCGGAGCCGGACCATGGGGGCGGTGTAATAAAGCCGTATAGACTCGATGTCCCCAGGGCTTAGGCCCTGACTCTGACCGATACGCTCAGGAGGAATCCCGTTTTTAGGAAGGATGGTGTAGTTGCCGTTCTTCGAGAAGGCCTTGGCTCCATAGTGCATAACGGACTCGTAGTCGTAGGTCTGGTAAAGCTTGCCCCTGCCCCCGATCTTGGCAAACTGGGGCCAAGATTCCTCCTGGATGTTTTCCCAGAGAATCTCCACGTACTCGTCACGGTCCGCCCGGCTTTGCTCGTGCAGGAATCCTAGGGCGTGTAGGATCTCGTGCACCACGGTGCCTACGGACGGAACCCCGTTCTGACCGCAGTAGACGTCCAGATCCTGGGGTCCCCCGATCCGCCCGAGATAAGACCAGCAGGTTTCCGGTCTGCCATCGCTGATAAAGCGCACATAGTCCGCCTGGTCGGTGCGCTCCACCAGGCGGATGGAAGTCTTCTCGTGGATGTGGGCGATGGCCTCCTGGATGCGGGCCCTCTGGTCCGGACTTACCCCCGGATCGATCGTGTAGGGAACCACGCCACCAGGCCAAAGCCGCCCCCAGGCTATGGGATCCTGGGCCAACCCCTGGGGCGCAAGGGTAGAGGGCGGAATGGGGCTTTGCGGGACCAAGATGTCCCCCTGGATCACCACATACCCGGGGGGTGCCCAGGGTACCCGCTGCCCCATCACCCGTACCTCGCTCCCGTCAGGAACCATGAGCCACACGGGTTCCCAGGCTGAGGTGTCCCGCGGGCTCCCTGGGTCCAGGGCACACCCCGTGAGGAGTAAAAGAACCATCGACAACCAAACGCTTCCCTTCATGGCTTACCTCCCACAACCTGCCAAGCACGGGGCCACCGCCAGGTGGAAGTCCAGGGCGCGTTCCAGGTGGCCAAGCCGCACAGAAACTCGAGCGGGCGCCGAGACCAGGGTCCAGACCTCGACCGGGTCCGGCCCCGTGAGCTCCAGCACCAGGCGGTCAGCTTGGGACCGCTCGGCGAGGAAGCGGTAGCGAACCTGGTCGACCCCTGTACCGACCAGACGCCCCGTGAGGTTGACCCGGTAGGCCCTGGGTGGGGCTACGAGGTTCCCGCTCAGCTCTATGGCTAAAGCCAGCTCCGCCTGACCGCCAGCGGGGACCACCCTGGGGAGGATACCTGGGCCAGCTGGAAATCCCCTGCGATGGGGGAGAAGGTGGCCTTTGTGGACCAGGGGTACACGGGAGAGAGGGCGGCGGAGGCGGCGAGGCGGGGTTTTGTGCTGTTGCCGCGGCGGTGGGTGGTGGAGAGTTTGATTGGCTGACGCGGTTTCGGCGGTTGGTGCGGGACTATGAGCGGTTACCCGAGACGGTGGCGGGGCTGCACCTCTTGGCTTTTGCCATGCTCCTCCTGAAGAGGTTTGTGGACTTGCTGGGCAAAGTCATCAACACGCTCTAGACAAAACTTTTCTCCCCACCCCCCATCTCCCTTTGGATGAGCGATCCTAGGGGGTGAGGTGGCCCGCGGTCCGGTCCAGCCAGGTCTATCGCACCAGCAGAAACAGGAACGCCGTTTCCCCCAGGGGGGGTGGTCTCTCGGTAGCCCGCAACTTGGCAAAAACCCTGTTTTAGGCGGGATCTTTTTGGTGGAAAGGTAGCAGGGGCTTTACAAAGCGGAGGGTTCTCTTCTGCCCCAGTAGCGGGTGGCCTAACGCTCAAGGCCCCCCAGCAGGAGCGGGGAGCGGAAGGGGCGTGTTATGCTATGCGTGTATGCGCCTAACCGTGCACCTCCCCGAGGACCTGGCCCGCCTCCTAAGGCAGGCGGCGGAGAACGAGGGCAAGTCCATGAGCGCCCTCACCGCCGAGGCCCTGGAGGCCTACCTGAAGGAGCGCCGGCGGAAGGCCCTGGGCCTGGAGGTCCTCCGGCGGGCAGGGAAAGCCCGCGTGGCCCCGGAAGCCCTCCGGCTCCTGGAGGAGGGGCGGCGTGACCGCCCTTGACACCGGTTTCTTCCTCCGCCTCCTCCAGGGGCACGAGGGGGCCAGGGCCAAGTGGGAGGCCCTGGTGGAGGGGGAGGAGGGGGTGGTGTCCGGCCTCTCCCTGGTGGAGCTCCTCCGCTTGGTCCTCAAGGGGGCCCTGGACCGGGAGGACGGGGAGCTTCTCCTAAAGGCCATCCCCGCGGTGTGCCGGGTGGTCTGGCCAGACTGGGGCATCGGGGAGAGGGCGGCCCGGCTCTCCCACGGGCTTCACCTTCCCCTGGTGGACGCCCTCATCCTGGCCACCGCCTTGGAAGCAGGGGCCAAGGAGCTCTGGACCGCGGACCAACACCTGGCGGCCTACGAGGGCAGGCTGCGGGTGGTGCTGCTGGGGTGAACCGCCCCCTCCTCCGCCAGGCCCCCCAGGGGCGGGTGGCCTAGGCGGCCTCTTTGGGGCCCCTACCCCAAATGAACCGCGGGTCCCCCCACCGCCTCGGGGAGCGGGCTCCCCGTGACCAGGGCGTGCAGGACCAGGGGGTCCAGGTCGATCCCCCCGGGCCAGGCTGCGAGTTCTCGACCTGCTTCCGCTGGTACCTGGAGATGGGGGAGAGCCTGGTGCTAACCTGATGCGGTGGAATCGGCCTACGCTGTGTACGTGGACGAGTATGGGGAAACGGGTGGGGATCTGCACTCCCCTGGCCAACCCTTCCACGTGCTTTTTGCCACGCTGGTGCGCGCTGGAAGCCCTTACCTGGCCTTGGAAGGGGCCGTGAGGGAAGAGGCCTTAAGGCTCGCTGCCAAACTGGGGCTGCGCCACCTGGCCCCTCTACACGCGGTGGAACTCTATCAGCGCACGGGGCTCTACCGCGACCCCCCTTCTGGGGAACGGCTAGGGGTGCCGGAGGCCCTGGAAGCCTTTCACGCTATTTTGGAAGCCATAGCCCGAGGGGCCGCGGGCTTCTCTGCGGTGTGGGTGGAAAAGCAGGACTTGGCGGAGCGCTTGGGCTTGAGGCGGGGAGATCGGGAGCTGGGCTTTCGCCTGCGTCAGGCCCTTTTTGCCTTGCTTCTGGAGGAGGTAAACGACCGCCTCGAGGCCCTCAATGGCTATGGGTTTCTCTTCTTCGAAACCCGCATGCCCGAGGACCTCCGCTTCTTGACTCAGGCTGCGCCCTTTGAAGCCCTCCGGGGCCAAGGGGGAGGGTTCCGCCTTCTGGGGGTGCCCGCCCCTGTGGGAAAGGGGCACCTCCTGATGGCCGCCGCAGACTTTCCGGCGTATGTGTACGGCCACTTCCTGAAGACCCAGGGAGGATACGCACCTCGGCGGGAAGACCTTTGGCAGGCCTTCCAGGGACTCGTGCAGCCTCTACTTAGGGAGCGGAATGTGGGGGCGGCGGTGGCCCAGAGGCTGGTGCGTGGCGAGGGATGAGGTGCTTGGGTGCCTTGGAAAACGTACTAGGCCCGGGCGTAGCCCGGGCCCAGTCCCTGCCTCAAGCATAGGGCCTCCCGGAGGCTACGTCAACGGGGTGTAATTGGCCACTACATTTGAGACACCTTGGGGAACCGACCCCTCCTGCATCCTAGCCAGAAACTCCAAGGGAGCAAGGCCCCCCAGAGCCCTGTGGGGTCTCCTGCGGTTGTAGTGGTCAAGGTAGGCCTTGAGCTCCGCCTGTAGCTCCCTAACCCCCGTGGGCAAAGGTCGGGTGTAAAACTCCTCCCTAAAGGTCCGCTGTAGCCGCTCCACATGCCCGTTGAGCTTGGGGCTCCGGGGAGGCAGCACAAAAAGGTGTACTGCTACCCTAAATTTGGACCACTCCGCCACCCAGTTTAGTCAGATTTTCACCTCCGTTCAAGCAACGCTCCGCAAAGGCTACAGGCGTCAAATACCCCAAGGCAGAATGGGGGCGCTTGCGGTTGTACACCTCAAAAACAAAGGCCTCCACCGATGCCCGCACCTCCTCTAGGGTTCGGTACTCCCGCAAGTCCACCCACTCTTCCTTTATGGTCCTGATCAACCGCTCCGCATGCCCGTTCTCCCATGGCCTCCCCCTCCCCGCATAGCTCAGCCTTACCCCAAGCCCTACCAATCGTTCCACGTACCGCCTGGAGGTGTACTGCACCCCCTGGTCCGAGTGATGGACCCGCGGCACCCCCTCCCGCAAGGCCTGCTCCAAGGCCGCCAAGGCCAGTCCCTGGGACAGCCTCCGCCCCAAGGACAACCCCAGCACCCGGCGGGTGTAAAGGTCCATCACCACCGCCAGGTAAGCCGTCTCTTCCCCCAGGACCACGTAGCTCAGATCCGCTACCCACACCTCGTCGGGCGCCTTCACCTCAAGCCCAGGCAGCAGGTTGCACCCTTCCCCTAGGGGAAGAACCCCAGGGAAAGAGGTCTTGAGCTTGGGAGGGTGCCGGGGAAGGAGCAAGCCTTCCTCCCGCATCAAGGAGCGCACCCGCTTGTCCCCTATCCTAAACCCCTCCTCCCGCAGGAGCGCCCCCAGGCGGCGGTAGCCATAGCGGGGCCAGGTGCCCGCCAACTCCCGCAACCGTGCACAAAGCCTCTCTTCCTCCTCCCCAAGGCCCTTGGGGCGGTAGTAGAGACTGCTGCGGGGAACCTCCAGGAGGCGACAGAGCAGGCGGAGGGGATAGGCTTCCCCCAAGGCCATCACCAGCCGCCGCCTTTCCTTTGCCGGTAGAGTGCGGAGGCTTTTTTTAGGACCTCCAACTCCAGGGCCAGCTGGCCGGCCAAGCGTTCCAGCTCGCGGATACGGGCCTCTTGCTCGCTGCAGCCGGAGGCAAAAGCGGCATGGGCGTTTTCCAGGAACTCCCGCTGCCAGCGGTAGAGCACCGACTCCGCCACCCCATGGACTCTAGCGGCCTCAGCGACGCTCCTTTGGCCGGATACCAACTCCAACACGATCCTCGCCTTGTCCTTCGCCGACCACTTGCGCATCTTGCTTCCCCCAGGCTACACCCCTTGGCCTCTCTCTTGGGGTGGTCCAAATTCGGGGTAGCACTTCAGGGCAATCCCCAAACGCCGGCAAGTCTCCTCAAACTCCGCCATGAACTCGCTACCCCCATCCACCTGTACCGCACGGATGGGGAATGGCGCCTCGGCCACCAGTCGGGACAGAAACGCCCCAGCCAACCTCGCCGTGGCCCGGCCATGCACCTCCCCCAGGGCATAGCGGGAACAAAGGTCTACCGCCGAAAACTGCCGCACCACCTCCCCAGGCCCCAGGGTCACCCCCAAGGTGTCCACCTGGACCAGATCCCCAGGAGCCTGGACCTCGTATCCCCGGGGCTTCCTTCGGGCGTAGGGTCTCCTACCTCTCCCCCTGGCCTTCCCTCTCCCCCTCCTAGCCAGAAAGCGGGCCACGCTCTCCACCCGTCCTCTCCCCTCAAGGTGGGCCAGGATACGGCCCACCGTGCGTTCGCTCACCGCATAACCCTCCTTCCGGAGCGTCACCCAGATGGGCCATCGCCCCCAGGTGGGGTTCGCCTTCCTCAGCTCTTCCACCCGGAGAAGAAGCTCGGGCCTCCAGTGCCTCTTTCCCCGTGTACGCTTGGGGCGGCGGGACTTGGGCTTGAGCCCGGCTAGCCCCTCCTCCATATGGGGAACCTCCGCTATAGGGTCGGTTCCCCATCTTTTTATCCCACTCGGCGTCTTACATGTGTCTGTCCACTTTGGACCACGCCTACGCCACCCCGAGCCTCACCGCCCAGGTGCAGGGGGTCTTGGTTTGGCACATCAACGCCGATGAGCCCCTGGTGCTGGACTACACCCTGGCCTACAAAACCGACGACCGCTATGCGCCCGACCCCTACCGGGCCAGCGACCACGACCCCCTCCTCCTGGCCCTGGCCCTCACCGCCGACGCCCCGCCCTCGGGGGGTGGACCCGGCACAGGAGGGTCCACCTGCGCCCAGGAGGGGGCCCCCGTGGTCATCAACGAGTTCCGCTTCCGGGGGCCGAGCGGAGGAAACGACGAGTTCATCGAGCTCTTCAACCGCTCCTGCACCCCGGTGGACCTCACGAGATGAAAACTCCAAGGCTGGAGCGGGACCTCCTGGGGGGAGAGGACCGCTTTGGCCAGCGTGACCCTGGAGCCCGGCCAGTACTACCTCCTGGCTAACACCGCCTCTGGGGGCTACAGCCTGAGCGTGCCCCCAGACCAGACCTATGCCACAGGCATTGGGGATAACCGGGCGGTGCGCCTCCTGGACGCCCAGGGGCAGGTGGTGGACCTGGTAGGGTTTGCCGCGAGCGGGCAGTTTGAAGGGGTGGGCATCCCCGACGGCCCCACCGCCAACCCCTCAGGCCAGATCAGCTGGAAGCGCCTGCCCTCGGGTAAGGACAGCGATAACAACGCCCAAGACTTCTTCTTCGGGGAAAGCTGGGCCAACCCGCAAAACCGGCAAAGCCCCTTATACGGCGACAACTGAGGCCGTCTACAGGGGAGCGTGGGGGCCCCACGCTCCCCTCCCTTTTGAGTCAGAAGGCGCGGCTAGCCTAGGCCTAGCCCGAAACCCACTCCCCGCCCCCTACGTTTGAGGTGGCCTTGGACCACTAAGGCACTCGCCACCCGTTCCGGCGAGACGTCAAGGCGAAGATGGGGCCTAGAGGGCAAGGCGGATAGAACCCGGTGCGGGAGGGAAAGGAGCCTTTACCCCCAAGGATGGTGCTTCCCAATGGCAAACCCTATCAGGAGGCCCTCCTCGTACCCGTAGATGAAGCTGTGGAGGTCTTTTTCGTCGAGAGGTCGGGCTAGGAGTTTTTCTTCTCCTTCCCCGCAGAGCCAGATCCCAAGGTCCGCACCGCGTTCCGTGAGGATCTCCCAAGCACCCCTCCACGAGTTGGAGCGGGCCGTGTCCCACACTTTGGACGGAGGAACGCTGGAGAGAGGTGGGGGAAGGTTAGGCTCTCCCGAACTTCCCTTGGCCTTCAACCCCTCGGCGAAGCCCGTTGTAAAACCCATAAGCCACCCACCTGCTTCCACCGTGGACCGCATGAGAATTCTTCTCCGCCAAGTTTCGATACGGCGGACAAGGCTAGAGAAGGGGTCAGAATTGGCCGGGTCCTGCCCGCGGTTGGCGTCCGGCTCCATACCTTTACCTTAGCGCTTCAGGGTTTTTTTGGGCTAGATCGACTGTTTAGGGAAGGGAAGAAGGGTGTAAGGTGTACAAGATGGCTTGGGGCTAGGGACTTGCCGGAAAGGGTTGGATAAAGGCAGGGGGACCTCCAGGTCCCCGATCAGCGCCTCCGGTCCTTCCTCTCGTCCAGCCAGGCCCAGATCCCCGCCAAGCCGTAAGAGGAGAGGACAAAGCCCAGAGAAAAAGCTAGGGCTACGGCCCACTTGGTCCAGTAGTCCATTTCTACCCCTGTCATGCTCCCATGGTAATCCCCCGCTTTCGGGGTTTGCAAGATGGAACGCTTGCCAAACTGAGCTTGCTTTGCAAGCCTTCTTGAGGTATGCGTTTCCCCAGTGGCAAGCGCGGATTTCCCCGAAGGAAGCCTAGACCCAGGGAAGTCCTGGACCTCTGCCTGCACCTGGCCCAGGAGGTGGCCCCACCTACCCCCAAAGGCCACCCCGCCAGACCCTGGCGCTAGGGCTACCTCGCCCTCCTCCTCTTCTGCGCCTTCTACAGCCTCACCTACCGGGCTACAGAGGCCCATCTCCAAGACCTCCTAGAGAGCCCCCTTCCCTCCCACCAAGCCCTAGCTGCCTACGCCCAGAAGCACCTGAACAAAGCCGTGCTGCAGGCGCTGCTGGAGCGGCTGGTGCAGGAGGTGGAAGCTCGGCCTCCCCAAGAGGAAGGTGAACCCTCCTTTTCATGAAGGACAGCACCCATTTGGTTTACCGCAGCAAGGATACGGTGCTGCGTTGGCGCGGGAGGCAGGAGGAGCGGTGGATGCGGGGGCACAGCCGGCTCCTGGCCCTGGTGCGGGGGCTTGCGGTGTGGTCCTTGATCCGGCTGCGTGGGCGAGCGGGACGTGCGGGACGAGGTGCGGCGGGGTTTCTTGCCCTCTAGAAAGGGCGGGCGTTTGGGTGGCTCAAAGACGCGGAGAGGAGGTGCTGGTCTTCCTCCTCCCGCTTGAAGGCGTGGGCTACGTGAGCTTCTGCCAGGTGAGGTGATGCGGTGGGACGCTTCCTGCCTGCGCTTTTCCTCCTGACCCTCGGCTTAGCCTTGGACCTGCATGCCAGGGCTTCGTCTGGGGCCTCCTCTCCCCTTCTGGGGATCTCCCTCCCTGGAAACGCGCCCGGCGGTGTGGAGGAGTTGACGCTGGAAAGGGCCTTCCAAAGGGTGGCCTCCGCCCTACGGTTTACCTGCGACCTCAGAGCCTTGGAGGTGGACCGCCTGAATGGCCCTCTTGGGGAGGAAGGCCGCCGGGGGCTGGAGCGGAAGCTCCGGGAAACCGGCTGGCAGCCCGCCTTCAGCGCCATTGGGGCAACCCGGGCCTGACTGCTGGAACGGGAGGTCTTCGGCCGGAGGGTGAGAGTTCTCCTGGTGGAGGCCCAGGAAGGGGGCAGAGCCCTTTTAGGGGCCTGCCCCAGCCCCTGGTAGCTCGCCTCCGCTGGGCGGAGCTCTCCTTAGAAGCCGGGTAAGCTAACAGGAGGGCGGTGGGCCCTCGAGGGCCGCCCCCTCAAGACCCGCCTAGCCGCTGTAATCCGCCAGGCGGGCTTTAGCCTCCTCCAGCCAGGCCTCAACCTCCTCCCGGGGAACGCCAAAGAGGGCGGCGATCTCCGTGGGCGTGTGAGGGTGGGCGTTCAAAACCCCGGAGTACATGGCGAGCACCATGTACCCTCTCTCCCCAAGGAGCTCACGCGCCTCCTCCTCTTTCAGCCGAGACAGGTGTTCCCGAATCCGCTCCAGCTCGTTCACGGGTCGAGAATACCAGAAAAGCCCAAAATGCCATCCATAGACACCTTGAAGGGACTCATCGAAGCCGCCCGGCCCTACCTCCCCGGCCTCCCCCCGGAGGTGGAGGTGGTGCCTTGGGGAAAGACGGGCCTCGGTCACGGGCGTAGCCCGTATCTTGAGGACCCCCGCTACCTGGGCCTGGCCTTCCGGGACCGCCCGGCCATCGCCCTTCGCCCCGGCCTCGAGGGGGAAGCCCTGGAGCGGGTGGTCCTTCACGAACTCCTCCACCTGGCCGAGCCCCTCCTCTCTGAAGGGTGGACCAGGGCTTTGGAGCCCGTACTCCGCTACACCCTCAAGGCGGGGCTTCCTCCCCGGGACGTGCCCAGGCTGGCCTGGGTTTCCCTCGAGGAAGCCCAAGCCCGCCTCCTCCAAGACCTTCCCCCCATCGAGGGGGAAGAGGCCCGCTTCTTCCCCGGCCCTGGGGGTGGTCCCCGACCCTGACCTGACCGAGGATCCCTTCTACCTCTTTTGAGATAACCTTCCAGTTTCTGCCACCCCGAAATCCTACAGGAAGGGGGGAGGGGTGCGGAATGTGGGCTTTTACCCTGGTCACCCCTGCGCTTCTCCCACCTTTTCTTTTCACTCGGTTCCCTTCCTCGCTGTTCTCCCTCTCCCTCCCCCCGTGCCAGGGGCATAGTGTCCCCCCCCACCCCTCGAGGCCCAGCCCTATAGGGTGTCCCCCTAGGGAACCCACTCGAGTCAGCAGGAAGGGGGGTAGGGGCGAGCGATTACCCCCCTCTCTGCTGACAGGGGAGAGGAAAGGGAGAACGGCTTCCCCTTTTCCCTCCTCTCCCGCCCCCTTTCCCTCCCCCCTCGGGCTTCGAGTCAGCAGGAAGGGGGGTAAAAATCAGCGGTTGCCCCCCTCTCTGCTGACAGGGGAAGAGGGGGGAGTGACCGGAGGCTGGTCCCCCCGCCCCTACCCTAAGGGAGGTTCTCCTCCGGGTGGAAGGCCTGCCTGCCCCTCCCCCACCCCTCCGGGTGGACCTGACCCGGGGGCAGGCCCAGGTGGAGCTCCTCCTGGAGGCCCCACCGGGGGACCACCGGGGCCTGGTGGTGGCCGAGGGCGGGGGGCTTAGGCGGGAGGCCCCCTTCCGCCTCCAGGTAGCCCCAAGGCCCCCTGCTGAGGCCTTCCTGGAGGGGGTGGTTTATGTGGGAACCTCCGGCCCAAGGCCCCAAGGGGCCGGGGCTTCCCCGAGCTACCTCCGCTTTTGCCCCACGGGGTGCCCGGGCAGGCCCCTGGGCGGGGGATGGTACCGGGCGGAAGGCCTTCTCCCCCAAGGTCTGGCCCAAGGTCTTCCCGACCGCCCCATCCGGGCCCAGGGGGTGGCCGAACCCCTGTTCCCCCGGCAGTGGAACCTCCGCCTCTCCCGCTTCCCCGAGGCCTGGGGCCGGGCCACGGGAGCGGGGGTGGTGGTGGCCGTGCCCGACACCGGGGTCCTCGGGGGCCACCCCGACCTGCAGGGGGCCCTCCTCCCCGGGCTGGACCTCCTGGAGGGGGACACCGACCCGGAGGAGCCCCCCACGGGAAGCCCCTGGCAGACCTTCCACGGCAGCCACGTGGCCGGGATCGTGGCCGCTCCCTGGCAGGGGGTGGGGATGGCCGGGGCCTCCCAGGCGGGGATCCTCCCCATCCGGCTCCTCACCCCCGAGGGCACCGGGTGGGAGAGCGACTTGATCCTGGCCCTGCGCTGGGCGGCAGGCCTGCCCGTGGCGGGCCTTCCCCCAAACCCCCACCCGGCGCAGGTGGTGAACCTCTCCCTGGCCGGGGAGGGGGCCTGCAGCCCCGCCCTGCAGCAAGCCCTGGACGAGGTGCGCTCCCACGGGGTCTTGGTGGTGGCGGCGGCGGGGAACCAGGGGCGGGACCACCGGGAGTTCTTCCCCGCCAACTGCCGGGGCGTTTTGGCGGTGGGAGCGGTGGGGCCGGATGGGCGGCTCGCCCCCTACAGCAACCGGGGAGCCCCCCTTCTGGCCCCAGGGGGGAACGGGGCCTTGGGGGCCGAGGCCCTGGTCCTGGGGCCCAGCTTCGCCTCGGGCTTCGCCTACCGCCTCCTGCAGGGGACCAGCCAGGCGGCCCCCCACGCCGCCGGGGCGGCGGCCCTCCTCCTCAGCCTTCGGCCCGGTCTGGGCCCGGAGGCCCTCGAGGCCGCCCTCCTCCTGGGGGCGGAGGCCACCCCTGAGGGGCGGCTCCTCCGGGCGGACGGGGCCCTGGACGCCCTGGGGGACGGGGGCGTGCTCCTGCGGGCAGAAGGGGAGCTCGCCCTCCGGCCCGGGGAGGAGGGGCAGGTGGGGGTGGAGGTGCTGGCCCCCTTCCCCGTGCGGGTGGAGGTCCGTCCCGACCCCGGCCTCTCCGCCTACCTGGCCCCAAACCCGGCCCAAGGCCGGGCGGTGCTGCGGGTGCGGGCGGCCTTGGGGCTTTCCCCAGGGGCGTACCGGGTGGCCCTGGGGGCGGGCCAGGGCCAGGCGGAGGTGCCCGTGGCGGTGGGCGTGGGAAGGGAGCGGGTGGTGCTGGAGGCCTGCCCCCCCTCAGGGTCCTGCCTGCGGGCGACGCTGCCCCCCGGGGGCGGGCCTTTCCGCCTGGAAGCCGCCCCGGGCCTCCCCTACCGCCTCCAGGCCTTCCTGGACGGCAACGGCAACGGCCTCCTGGACCCCTGGGAGCCTCGAGGGGAGGCGGAGGCCCTGGCCCCGGCCCGGGGTGTGGTGCTCATGGTATGGTAGACCTCTTTTTCTTCTTCCCGTCCCTACCAGGAGGAGGACTTCCTGGCGCTCCTCAGGGATCGGGACCTTAGAGACTGTCGTAAAAGTCGTGGACCTTTGAGGGGTGTAGAGGACACGCCCATTCCACCTCAACGACCTCAGCGATGAGGAATGGGCCATCCTTGAGCCCCTGAACCCTGCTCCCAATCCCGGGGGTCGCCCCGCCGAGGTGCCTCGCCGACTTTCCCGCCCGTGGGAAGACTGCGAGGGCCCCATTCCCCTCGAGGATCTCGGCTCGGGTCTGGAGCGGGTGGCCGACTACCACGCCGCCCAAGCCCTAGAGAACCTGGGGCTGGCGGAGCCCCTGCTGGAGGAGGCCCGCAAGGCTCTGGCGGCGGGGAACGCCCAGGAGGCGAAAGCTTCCTTGGGGCAAGCCCTCGATTCCCTGAGCCGGGGCCTGTCCCACAGCTGGAAGCACCTGGGCCTCCGCCACCTGCTTTACGGCAACCGCGGGCTCTTGTGAACCCTTGGCGGGGGAAGGGGGAAAGGCGATGGGAGCTTCCGCCGCAGAGCCGAAGGAGTTCCGGCTCACCCCAGAGCAGGCGGTGGCGCTTCTGAACCTCCTCGAGGCGGAGCTGGACTACGAGGGCTTCCTGCCCAGGCCCCTTGAGGAGGTGCGGGAGGCGCTGAAGGCGTGGGTCAGGGAGCGGAACCTGGCCCGCAAAAACCCTGCGGGCGGCTACTACCTGGTAAGGAGGGAGCACGGAGCGTGAGGCTGTTTAGCTGGAGCCGTGCCTGAAGCGACCGACAAGCAGGCCCCCAGGCTATCTGGGGGCTTTTCGTTTTTGCGGGAAGAGACTCCTGTGGTCCGTTCCCCGCCGCTATCCTTTAGGCGAAAGGAGGAAAGATGACGGACCTCACGATCGCTCCCATGGAAGAGATCCTGGCGGTAGCTTCGAAGGAGCTAGAAAGGGTCAAGCTACCCGGCACGGCAGACTACCTGCGCCGGGAGCTGGACAAGGCCACAGAAAAAGGGGACGAGTACTTTCTCCTCCAGCCCCTGGGGGCCATCCGCTACGCCCTGGCCCTGCAGGAGAAGGCCCTAGAATACGCCAAGCGCTACAACTACGGGGCGGAGGTGGCCGACAGGGTGGTCCTGCGCCGCCTGCGGATCATCCCCCCCTACTGGCTTACGGACTACATCACGCCGAAGGGATGGGAGAAGGCGAAGAACCAAGCGGCCGAGGTGGCCCGGCGGACCTTCCTGCACGAATTCAACGAGGAAGCCCTCTACCTCCACTACCTCAAGCGGGCCGGGGCGGACCTGCGGGTGGAGCTTCTGGAAGCCCAGCGCTCCCCCAAGGGAGACTCGATCCACCTGCCCGTGTGGGTGGGGGATGGAAGGGAGGGGGTGATGCTGGAGGTGTTCTACCTGGAGGATATGCCCTTCACCGAAGCCGTCACCCGCTTGCTCTCCGAACCCCCGGCCTCCTGGGATAAGGAGCGCCTCGAGGCTGCCCGGCACCTGGCGGTGCAGGCGGTGCGGGAAGCCCGCTTCACCCGCACCTGAAGGCAAAGGTCTCCCCGCAGGAGGAGGTATGAACAAGCCCACGAAGGAGATCCCCCTCGAGGCCCAAAGGATCGCCTCAGCCGCCCTCAAGGTGGCTGGCGGGCTTTTCCCTCCCGTCTTCCTCGTCCAAAGCTTGTGGAAGGGCCAGAACCTTTTGCGTCTGCGCCAAGCGCCCGCCTTCTTCTTCCTCACCCCCCTCCTTGCGGCCCTCAGCGCTTTTCTTCTCTACTTCCTGGTGCCCAGCGCCCCGATACCCGCCCTCCTTTCCGCCCTCACGGCCCTTGCGGTGGGGGCGTGGCTTCTCCCAAGGAGCCTGGGCCGGGAGGGGCACCCCTTCCCCGGCGCTTCCGCCGTGGCCCTGGCCTCCACCCTCTCCTGGGCTCTCGGGAGCTTCCTCTACTGGAAGGGGCTCCATGGGGGCTCCCTCCTCGAGGTGGCCTTCGGGGGGACGGCCGCCATCCTCGGGTACGCCTACCTGTTCCCCCACCTGGAGGCGGGGCTGGCGCAAATGGGGGAAGGGGCGGAACCCCCTCAATAGCGGCTGAACGGGTCCAAAAAACCGCCCCCTGGTTTCCCCAGGGGGCTTTCCCTTTCCTTCCTACCACCCAGGGGGCAGGGCCCAGCTGGGGAGCCGTAGCTCCCCCGGCCTCACCCTGGTCAGGCTGGAGCCGTCGTAGAGGAAGTCCCCCAGGCGGGAGAGGATGGGGGCGGGCCCAAAGGGGTACAGGTACTCCAGCCCCCCGCCCACCTGGGCCAGGCCGAAGAAGCTGTCCAGCATGGCGCTGGTGGCCCGGTCGTAGGTGTGGAAGCCCACCCCCAGGGTGCGGCAGTCGGGGTTGTCCCTGGTGCCCCCCAGGTACACGTCGGACCAGACGATGTGCCACTCGTCCTCCCCGTAGGGGTGGGAGGGGTCGGGCTCCCAGCCCGTCATGGCGGTGAAGCGGTAGAGGATGGCCGTGCGGAAGGTGCGCCCAGGGGGATCGCCGAAGCCGTGGACGGGGTACTGGGGGGGCATATCCCTCTGGGGGAAGCCAATGATGTACGGCAGGTGGGTGCCCCAGCCCCCGGCGAACCCGCTCTCCCCCACGCTGTAGTCCACCACGTCCCCGTCCACCAAAAAGACCTTGTGGTTGAAGTAGCTCACGTAGGCCTGGAGCGCCCCGAGCTTCTGGATGAAGTTCCCCTGCTCCCATATCTCCCTGGGCACCCGGTCGTAGTCCACGGGCACCTTGCGGGGGACGAAGGGGCCCACGTAGAAGGGCATGGCCCAGCCCACCCCCGGCTGACAGAGGGGCGTGGGCGGGGTGACCACCCCCGAGCCCAGCCGGAAGGCGTAGTAGCTCTCGTTGTCCCAATGGTGCTGCAGGGCGTCAAGCTCCGGCCAGGGGGTGTAGCCCTTGGCCGCCTCCTCCGGGATGCGGTACTGGTTGGCCATCTGGCGGGCCAGTCTGGCGTACCCCTGGGTCATGGGGTAGGCGTCGTGTTCTGGGACCCGCCTGGGCTCCAGCACCCTGTACTCCGGCAGGATCTTGGGGTACTTGCCGGGGCGCAGCTCTATCCGGTAGCGGGTCTTGAAGGCGTAGGTCTTGCCGTTGTCGGGGTCGGGAAGCTCCCGCAGGTGGCGGGCGTAGTCCACGGGGTCTGCGGGCCAGTAGACCATGTTGGTGGCCCGCATCTGCACCAGCCACTCCCACTCCCCGCCCAGCTGGCCGTCTTTGCCCGTGAGGTTGGGGAAGAGCTTGGTGGGGGCACCGGCGTTCCCCACGATCTGGTACATTCCCACGCTGGGGTACGTCAGCCCGTACCGCTCGAAGGCGTGGGCGAAGCACCCCTGCAGGGGAGGGTCCACGCAGACCCCGTCCACAATCTTGGGCACCCTGCGGGTCACCAGGAAGCGGTGTTCGGGGAAGCCGGGGATTTTCAGGTAGCCCAGGGCGGGGCCGTGGGCCCCCGCCCGGAGGGTCACCTCTCCAGGAACCCCCTGCACCTCCCCCAGAAGCTCGCCGGGCGTGCCGGAGGGGAGATCCTCCGGCTGGGCGTCCACGGTGTCCAGCCACGCCTCGGGGAAGGAGCAGACCCACTTGGGGGTCTCCGGCCCGAAGAGGGGGTGCTGGCAGGCCGCACCCCCTCCCCCAGTCCCCTGGAGGTTGCACCCCCCCACCGCCCCCATGAGGCCCAGGAGGAGGAGGGGGAAAGCCGCCTTGGCCATCTTGGTCCACCTACCCTTGCCGCTCATGGGGGCCATTATAGGGCGGGGAGGCTTTACCAAAGGCCGAAGAAGCGGGAGTTGAGGGTGGAGGTTGCGAGATTGTCACTAGGGTCACGGTAAGTAACCTGCCTGACAAAGCTGCACCCCCCGCCCTGGATCTCCAGGTCTGTGTACAGGTTCCCCGACCCCCCCGTGTAGTAGTAGAGGCCGTTTTTGCCTAAGGGAACGGTGCTGTTGGCGTTTACCGTCCTGCTGGGGAAGCTGTAGGAGGCGCTGCCGTTCTGCACGTACCCCGTGAGGGTGGCGGGCGGGGTCAGCTCGTAGATGGTCAAGGTGCTGGAAGACTTGTTCTTCAGGGTGCAGGTTCCCGTGTAGGCAGGGAAGGTTAGGGAGGCGCTGGGGAAGGTGAGGGTCTGCCCGGTATCGAACACGTTGTCCCCGCCGGGAAGCTGGGGGTCGGCGAAGGTGAAGGTTTGGTAGACGCCCGTCCCAGTAATGGTGGTGCCCCCGCTGGTGGCGGTACCGCTGGCGGTGGCTGTCCCGAAGGCGCCGTTGTAGTACGCCCTGGGGGTGAAGGTGGCCGAAAGGGGCGTGGAGGAGGAGGCGTAGAGGTTGCTGGGCTTCCTGGAACCTAGGATGCGGGGAAGAATGATGCCGTCGGTATCATCGGTTGTGGCCCCAAAGGTCTCCCAGCCGGGCCGGGTTCTCACCTCCAGGCTGGGCAAAGAGGTACGCACCCCTCCCGTGTTCCCAGGGGCCCCGAAGCCCGTGCCCCAGCATCCATCCCCGCTCATCTTGAAGTGGATGCCGTTGTTGTACTCGTAGCGGTCGGTGTAGTACCCCGAACAATCGTCCGGGCCGTAGATGGCAAAGGAGCCGAAGAGCTGGATCCGGTAGGAGGGTACCTGGGGGTCGCTAAAGGTGTAGGCATACCCGCTCCCGCTATCCAACGGCCTGGGCACCAGGGCCCGCTGCACCGCCCTGGCCCAGTTGCCGACCCCGCCCCCGCCGCACCAGCCGTAGATGTCCACCCCGTAGGCCACCCCCGGCTGGAGGGAGGAGACGGGCACGGTGAAGGAGCCGTTGTAGTCGCTGGTGGCCGTACACCCCGTCATCTTGTAGTAGAGGGTGATGGTGCTGGGGGTGCCGGGGGGAAGGGTGAGGACGTACTCGGCGCTCCCAGAACGCATTCCCCAGAGTAATGCGGTGATGGGAGTGCCATACACGGACAACCCAAAGAGTACTCCCAGTATTCCTGCCCACACGGGGATCTCGCTGTTGGCGTACACCTCCCCGTAGACCAGCTGGGCGCTGGACCGCTGGTAGTTGGAGGCGTCGGTGAGGATGACCGTGCCGTAGTTAAAGAAGTTCCCCTGGCTCGCCCGCACCCGGACGTACAGGGCCTTGGGGCCGCCGGGGGCGTAGCGCACTTCCCCCTGGTACACCTGCCCGGCCTGGACCTGGTAGAGGCGGGCGATGTGCTGGTTGTCCCGGGATTGCCTAGGCCTTAAAGGATTACCCCCTTGATCCCTCACCTCCACACTCGAGGGCATCCCCATCAGGTTGTTGCTCCCCAGGGTCATGCCCGCCACGATGCCGAGATCCTTGGTGCCCGTGAAGTTCCCCAAGGTGAAGGTGCGGGTGCCCCAGGTGGTGATCTTCACCTGGTCCGGTGGGGTTTGGGCGAGGGCCTCGAGGGGGAAGTGGAAGGCCAGGGCCAAAGCGGCGCTCAAGGCCAGGTGGCGGAAAAGGGGATGGTCCTTCATGCTCTTCCTCCTATCGGGTGACCGCCTGCGGGCAGTCCGCCAGGTGGGTGTCGGGGATGCTCGAGGGCAACCCGCTCCCGATGTACAGGCAGACCAGGGGGTTGATGTTGCTCTTCTGCCAAGAGGAGCAACTGGGGCAGTCCACGGTGATCTGGAGGCCGGCGCTGTTGGGGGGTGCCTGGGTGGTGTAGGTGATGGTGAGGTCTGTGGTGTTGCCCTTGGATACGGAAGGGCTTGCGCTGGTGGGAGAAGGGGTGTACTGGAGGCCGCTTCCGGAGTCGGTGAAAGGGGAGTGGCTTTCGCACCCACCGGTCCCACCTAGGGCAGGGTTCACCCCCGGCCCTCCCGCGGGGAGATGCGCCTTGCCCGGAGTCCCTCCCCCCAGAAGCCCAGCCCACCGCCTCGAGGCCGCCCCAGCCGGCCCGGGGGGGCCACGAGGGTGCCTCGGGCCGGCGGCCCATCTCCTTCCAAGGGGAAAGAGGCTCTGGAGGGCTTCCGCTCTCGCCTGCTCCCCAGGGGGCGCACCGATCCCCTGACCGGGCCTGCCTCAAAACGGCTTGTTCTTCCCCAGGGCTGCCGCGCTTCATTCCGGAAGGCCCTGGGTGGGTAAAAGCCCCGTCAAGTGCTGGGGTGCATTAAACGCCTTTTCTTCCTCCCTTCCCTTTTTCTGCTACCCCCCAACCACAGAAACCCTCATCAAGCACAGGGAAAAGCCCTTTTTCCTTACTCGTGAGGCATGTGGCACGGGGAGTAGCGTGGGGAGGGAGAGGAAGGGGAGAAGAAGGCTGAATCGGCCCGTCCCCCTTGGCGGTGGGAAGTGGGGGCAGTAAAGTGGAAGAGAGGATGCCGGAGGAAATGGGACTGCCCCTCGAGCCCTGGGACTACCCCGAGGAGCGGAAGCGGATGGTGGGTGAGGCCCTGGAGCGGTGGGACGAACGGGTCCTGGAGGAGGCGGTGTGGGCCTACCTGGTCCGGCACCGCAAGCGGCCCGACCGGGCGGTACCCGAGGCGGTGGGGCGGTTCGTCCGCTGGCTGGCCCTCCAGGGGCGGAGGTGGCCGAAGCTGGAGGCCGGGGATCTCCGGGCCTTCCTCCTGGAGGCCAAGGACCGGGGCTTCCCCGGCGGGCCCAAGGGGCCTCTGGCCTGGCCCACCGTGGAGCGGGCCCGCAGGGCCCTCCGCCACCTCTGGCCCTTCCTGGACTGGGCCGGGCATCCCCTGCCCCCCCAGGTGGAGTATCCCCCGCAGATGGCCCCCGTCTTCCATGAGCCCTCTCCCCTCTCCGAAGGGGAGTGGCAGGCCCTCTGGCGGCGGGCTGAGGAGTACGCCCCCGCCCACTGGCGTCCCCTCCTGAAGGTTCTCCTGGTCCTCCTGGGGGAGGTGGGCCTCACCCTGAAGGAGGCGGTGGCCCTCTGGAAGGACGACCTCCAAGGGAAGCGCCTCCTGGTCCGGGGGGAGAGGCTTCGGGAGGTGCCCCTCACCCCCTTGGCCCAGGAGGTGCTGGAGGGGTGGCTCCCCTTGCGGGAGTACCTGGCGGGCCACCAGCCCCTCCCCTACCCCCATCTCCTCCTCAACCCCAGCCCCAGGAAGGGCCGGGGGCGGCCCTTGGGCCTGGAGGGGGCCAAGTGGCTCATGAAGGAGTTCACCCTCTTCGCTGGCTACGAACCCCGGGAGGGGCGGCGCACCGACCTGGCCCACCGCCTCCGCTGGCGGGCCATCCGGGGCTACCTCAAGGCGGGGCACCCCAGGGAGAAGGTGGCCTACTGGACGGGGATGCGCACCCTAATGCTCAGGGGGTGGGAGGAGTAGGCCCGAGGGCCTGGGCCCTCACGGCCTCCCCTGAACCGGGGCCAGGCCCAACAGGCGCCTCAGGTTGGCCTCCACCCGTGCCGCATCCCTTGGGAAGAGCCTCCCCACCACCCCCCGCACCAAACGGTGGCCCAGGGTGAACAGCCTGAGACGCGCCACGAAGGCGGCGGTGGATAGGACCCGGGCCGGGCGGTTCTCAGCCGTCTTCGGGTCGAGGATAGCCTCCAGCGCCCGGAGATAGCCCAGGTCCAAAGCCTCCGCGCACCGTGCCGTCCTCCCCTACCTCGTAGAGCAGGTGGTTGCCGGGTCGGACACCTAAGGCTTCCCAGACCAGCTTGGGTTGGGTGGTTCGACCTTTGGTGGACAGACAGGAAAGCAGAACCATGCCTCTACGAATTAAAGAAACCCATCAGCCACTTAGAGGATGCAAGGGGGATATTCCCAGGGCTATACTAGGGCCATGAAGACCAAGGTTGCCCGCTGGGGCCACAGCCTCGCCGTGCGCATCCCCAAACCCTTGGCCGAGGCTGTGGGCCTTCTCCCTGGGGAAGAGGTGATCCTGGAGGCCAAAGGGGAGGGCCTGGTCCTGCGCCCCCTAAAGCTGGAGGACCTCCTGGAGGGGATCACCGAGGAGAACCGCCACGACGAGGTGGACTGGGGGCTCGCAGTGGGGGGTGAGGCGTGAGCTTCGTCCCCGACCGAGGGGACCTGGTGTGGCTGAACTTCGACCCGCAGGCGGGGCACGAACAGGGCAGGAGGAGGCCTGCCCTGACCCTCTCCCCCAAGGCCTACAACGCCCGGGCGGGCCTGGCCCTTTTCTGCCCCGTCACCTCACGGGTCAAGGGCTACCCCTTCGAAGTGCCCCTTCCCCCCGGGCTCCCCGTGGCGGGGGTGGTCCTGGCAGACCAGGTGCGGAGCCTGGACTACCGGGCCCGGCAGGCTGAACCCATCGCCCGAGCCCCCGAGGAAGTGATACGGGCGGTGCTGGCCCGAGTGAAGCTCCTTCTGGACTGACCTTTTTGAGGCCCCCTGGTCCGGCGGGCCCGCCGGGGTACGGGAAAACGGCTCTCCTGCAGGAGCTGAGACCGGCCCTCCAGGCCTGATCCGTGGTCCTGTGGGCGGACAAGCTCTCCCCCTTCGGAGCCTTCCTCAAAGACCTCTTCCGGGCCCTGTGGGACGCCCGCATCCCCGTGGAGGGAGTGGGCCTCTCCAAGGATCCGGAGGCTCAAAACTTGCACCTCCCGAATACCCCGCATAGACACCTTCCTCCCCCTGCGGGCGGAGGCCATAGGCCCAAAGCTCCCAGCTCGGCCATGAGGACCCGCAAGACCACCTCCGGCAGCAGCAGGCGCGCCGCCT
>NZ_JAKEDT010000007.1 GCF_021462525.1 Thermus caliditerrae
GGTCTTGCGGGTCCTCATGGCCGAGCTGGGAGCTTTGGGTCTTTGGCCCCCGCCTGCGGGGGGAAGGGGGTGTTCATGCAGGGTATTCGGGAGGTGCAAGTTTTGAGCCAAATGGACAGTGGGCTTACCGGGAGTGATATCCACCACTATTCGCAAATCGTGCAGATCTTTGCTGGCGCATTGGTTCTTCGAAGAATCTGAGCCTTCTGGTGAGTTGCTTGACGATGATCCTTTCAAAGAGCTTAAGAGATAAGCTAGAATAGCGACCTCATCCAAATGCCAAGATGTACCTAAAGAGCTTTCCACACCGGCTGGGAAGCAGCCCTGCTCATCCAGAGCTGCACGTCCCGACCCTGCTGTGCGGGCTAAAAACCCTTTTGCTAGAGCTGGGTGAACTACGATGTTATTTATGCTTAAGCGACGGACCAAGCTATATGTACCCCCGCTAACCTCGTAAAGGCCAAATGGCATACACACCTCCTTGAAGCAACTTCCACAAGCTGCAGTTCCATGTACCCAAAAGGTGTACTGCGCAAAGTTGCTTCAGTAGCAAGCTACTATGTGGCCAACGAAAAAGCAAGGCTCTGTAGTCGGTCAACACATTTGAGACTCTGTGGGGACCGCCTCCCCCCGTATTCTAGCCAGGTACTCTAAAGGGGCCAGGCCCCCCAAGGCCCGGTGGGGTCGCCGGCGGTTGTAGTGGTCCAGGTAGGCGTCAAGCTCCCTTTGGAGCTCGGGGATCTGTGAAGGCAACGGCCGTGTGTAGAACTCATCCCTAAAGGTCCGCTGCATCCGCTCCACGTGACCATTGAGCTTGGGGCTCCTCGGAGGAAGAACGAAGAGCTTAACGCCCAAACGTTCACAGACCTCCTCAAAATCGGACATAAACTCGCTGCCCCCATCCACCTGCACCGCACGGATAGGAAAAGGCGCTTGCACCATCAGGCGGGCAAGAAAGCTGGCCGCCAGGTTGGCCGTGGCTCGGGTGTGGACTTCCGCAAGGGAGAAACGGGTGAAGAGGTCGACGGCCGAGAAGTGCTGGATCGTCTCCCCAGGGCCCAGGGTCACGGTGAGGGTATCCACCTGGATAAGGTCGCCAGGGTGACCCACCTCGTATCCCTTGGGCTTCCTTTGCGCATAGGGCCTCCTGGGTCTTCGCCCCCCCTTCCCCCGCCGGGCCTGGGCCAGAAAGGCAGCTACGCTTTCCACGCGGCCGTGTGCTTCCAGGTAGGCCAGGATCCGCCCCACGGTGCGCTCGCTCACCGCAAAGCCCTCCTTCCTTAGGGTCAGCCAAATCGGCCAGCGGCCCCAGGTGGGGTTCTCCTTCCTTAGGGCTTCCACCCGGATCAGCAGATCGGAAGACCAGTAAATCCTCCTCCGCAAGCGCTGAGGACGTCTTGACCGAGGCTTAAGACCGGCAAGGCCCTCTTCCTTGAGGCGTTTCCGCCAGCGGTAATAGGTGGCCCGGCTGATCCCCAAAAGCTCCTGGATCTCGGGCCAGCCCACCCGGTATTTCCTGAGCGCCTCCACCTGTTTGAGCTTCCGTAAGCGGTCCTGAACCGTGGGATCGCCGGCCCCGGCCTCTTGGAGTTCCCGGGCCTTTTGTGCTCCCCGCAAAACCTCTTTGCCAACCGTGGTAAGCTGCATCCGTGGGGACCCCCTCTCTCCTGGAGTGGTCCCCACATTTTTACTCGTCCAGTCTCACATGTGTCTGTCCGGGTTCAGGCTCTGCAGATAACAACCCCGAGCCAAGGCAATCCCATGAAGCAGGGACATTGGAGTCAGGCCCCAAATCCGAGGGCGCTCCTCTGGGCGCGGGCAAAGAGGTGGTCGCAGGAAGGCGCCCTCACCGTTTTGGCACCTGAAGGGTGGATGGGGGAGGGTTCCGAGCAGGCCAGTCTGGCGGCCTCGGTTAGGGGCTCCCCAGGATTTCCAGGACAGGCTGCCAGGCCTCGAGGTCCAGCCTCCCCCTCCGCACCCCAGCCTCGATCTAAGCGGCCAGCCCCTCTTTGGGAGCGTAGCTGGCGTTATGGTAGCGCTCCAAGAAGGCTTCGGGAGTCAGATCAGCCCAGCGCCAGAGCCCGACCTCCAACACCTTCCCCCCTTGGGCCAGAGGAGGCAGCGGACCGCTTCCAGAAGAAGACGGCAAGCCTCCCGTTCCCGTCCCTGCACCACGGCCAGGAGGGCTTGGCGCCCCAGGTAGAGTGCTTGGGCTATGGGGTTTTCCCCCTTACGGAGGAGCTGGGCTTGCTCCTGCACCTTGCGGCGCAGTTCCTCGTCGCAGCCGCTCCTGCCCTCGCCCGGGGCCTTTAGGACCTCTTCTATCCGGAAACCCATGCCTCCTCCTTCGTCCCCGCGTCTTCCGGGGCAAGAGAGTTTTTCGCGAAAACGCGGAGGCCTTCCCCGGCGCGGAGGAGAAGGAGAGGGAGGAAGCCCTCCGGCTGGCCCAGGTTTTCTTTACCAACGAGGCGTTTGCCCCTTTCCGGGAGGGCCCTTTGGCGAAGGAGGTTCCCGTGGCCCTGGAGGTGGCGGGGGTGCGCCTGGAGGGCTGGGCCGACCGGGCGGGGACGGACTGGGTTTTGGACCACCAGACCGACCAGGAGGTGGACCTCGAGGCCTACCGCCTCCAGGTGATGGCCTACGCCTGGACTTTGGGCAAGCCCAAGGCCTACGTGGCCGACCTGCGGAAGGATGAGGTGATTTTGGCCGTGGAGAACCCCGAAGGGGAGGCGCTTCTTCGCTATAACAATGGTGTTGGTGTTGGAGCCGGCGATGGGGATGGGGGAAGCGGGCGGGGGGCCGGAGCTCCCGAAGCACACCTAGAGGAGCCGGATGGTATGGGAAGCGAGCTTTACGCCCACAGCCCAAACGCAGAGGGCCGTTGGCACCCCCTCAGGCACCACCTGGAGGCCACCTCCCTCCGCGCTGAGGGCTTTACCCAGGCCTTTGGAGCCCCTGCCCTGGGGCGGGCGCTGGCCCTTTTCCACGATCTGGGCAAGGCCAGGGAGGAGTTCCAGGCCTACCTCCGCGCCGCCGCCCAAGGGCGAAGGGCACAGGGAAGCCCCCACGCCCTTTGGGGCGCAGCCTTGGCCTGCGCCTTTTTGGGCAGATGCCAGGTCCCCGGCTGGGAGGCCTTGGTTCTGCCGGTGCTCGGCCACCACGCTGGGCTTGCGGACAGGGGCGAAGCCCAGCAGAAGCTGGCCACAGCCTTGCGGGAAAGGCAGGCGTTGCAAGGGATTAAGGACGTCCTCCAAGCCTGGGGGATGACGGGGGTGTTGGCCCAGTCCCTGCCCAAGGCCGTCGAGGAGGTGGTGGCGAGGGGGCAAGGGGATAACGGCACCAGGCTTGAGTTTTTGGTGCGAATGGCCTTCTCCGCGCTGGTGGATGCGGACTATCTGGACACGGAGGCCCACTTCCAGCCCCAAGCGGCCCGGCGCCGGGGCCAGGCCCCCACCCTGGAGGAGATGTGGCGCAGGCTGCAGGAGGACCAGGCGAGGCTTTCAGCCCACGCGCGCGACTCCCTTGTGAACCGGGTTCGGCGGGAGGTCTACGAGGCGTGCCTCGAGGCCGCGGAGCTTCCCCCAGGCCTTTTCCGCCTCACCGTTCCCACGGGAGGAGGGAAAACCCGAAGCGGTTTGGCCTTCGCCCTCAAGCATGCCCTGCGCCACGGCCTGAGGAGGGTGGTGGTGGCCATCCCTTACACCAGCATCATCGACCAGACCGCCCAGGAGTACCGGAAGATCCTGGGGGAGGAAGCGGTTTTGGAACACCACTCCGCCTACGAGGTTTCCGTGGGCGAGGAGCAGTCTGAGGAGGCCATCCGCTGGCGCCTGGCCACGGAGAACTGGGACTTCCCCCTGGTGGTCACCACCACGGTGCAGATCTTTGAGAGCGTCTTTGCCAATACCCCGGCCAAAGTGCGCAAGCTCCATCGCCTGGCGAGGAGCGTCATCCTCCTGGACGAGGTGCAGGCTTTGCCCCCGGAGCTCCTCCAGCCCACCCTCGAGGTCCTCCGCCTCCTCGCCACCCCGGTGGAGGAGGGGGGGTACGGGGCCACGGTGGTCTTCTCCACCGCTACCCAACCCGCGTTCGAGGCCATTCCCAGCTTTTCCGGGCTTCCCGTGCGGGAGATGGTGCCCCACTACCCCCAGCACTTTGCCCAGCTTCGGAGGGTGGCTTACGCCTTCCGGCGGGAGCCCCTCTCTTGGGAAGCTCTAGCGGAAGAGGTCCGAAGCAAGCCCCAAGTCATGGTGGTCCTCAACGCCCGCAAGGACGCCCTCGCCCTTCTGGAGGCCCTAGGGGACGACCCCCACGCCTTCCACCTGTCCGCCCTCCTCTGCCCCGCCCACCGGCGGGAGGTCTTGGCGGAGGTGCGCCGGAGGCTTCGTTCAGGGGAACCCGTGCGTTTGGTCAGCACCCAGGTGGTGGAGGCCGGGGTGGATCTGGACTTTCCCGAGGTCTGGCGGGCGGTGGGCCCCTTGGACCGGGTGGTGCAGGCAGCGGGACGCTGCAACCGGGAAGGACAACAACCCTCGGGGGGCCAGGTGGTGCTGTTTGAGCCCCAGGGAGGAAGGAGCCCTTCAGGTCCTTACCAGGAGGGGATGGGGCTGGCCCGCCTTCTCCTGAACCGGGAGGATCCCGAAAGGCTCCACGACCCCGGGCTTTACCGGGAATACTTCCGGCGTTTGTTCCAGGGAGTGAATACGGACGCCCACCGCATCCAGGACCTCCGGCGGGAGATGAGCTTCCCCAAGGTGGCGGAGCGCTACCGCCTCATTCGGGACGACACGGTTCCCGTGGTGGTCCCCTACGAGGGGGCCAAAGAGGCGCTGGAGGCCTTTTTGGCCGCGCCCTCCCTCGAGGCCTTCCGCGCCCTCCAGCCCTACCTGGTGAACCTCTACCGCAGGGAAGCCCACCGCTCCCCCTTCGCCGAGGAGCTTCGCCCAGGCCTTTTCCACTGGACGGGGGGGTACGACCCCAGGCGGGGCATCGTGGAAGCTTATAATGATCCCGCAGACTTGGTGATCTAGGAGGCGTTCCGTGGCGCACATCCGCATCAAGGTTTGGGGGGATTACGCCTGCTTCACCCGCCCGGAGTTCAAAACCGAGCGGGTGAGTTACCCCCTCATCACCCCCAGCGCCGCCCGGGGGCTTTTGGAGGCCATCTTCTGGAAGCCGGAGTTCCGCTACCAAATCCGCCGCATCGGCGTCCTGCAGCTCGGCACGCAAGTGGTTGTCCTGCGCAACGAGCTCACCAGCAGGCAGGGGCGGGAGCCCCTTGTGGTGGAGGACCACCGGGCCCAGCGCTCCACCCTTCTCCTCAAGGGCGTGGCCTACCTCCTGGAGGCGGACCTGGTCCTGAGGCCCCACGCCCAGGACCCCCTGGCCAAGTACCTGGACCAGCTCCGCCGCCGGGTGGAGCGGGGCCAGTTCCACCATCCCCCTTACCTGGGCACGAGGGAGTTCCCCGCCCACTTCGCCCCCGCTGCGGGGGAGGAGCCGCCTCCCCTGGACCTCCCCATCGGCACCATGCTCTTTGACGTGGCCTTTGTGCCGGACCCCAAGAGGCCGGAGCTCGCCTTCCGCCACCCCACCCGGGGCCGGGTGCAGGGCTACGCCCACCCCCTCTTCTTCCAGGCGGAGGTGAAGGGGGGGTGGCTGGAGGTGCCTGCGGCCAAGTACCAGGAGCTCTACCGCTTGGAGGAGGGGGATGTTTAGGGAGCTGGTGGAGCTGGGAAAGCGGCTGCAAGGGGAAGGGAAGCTCCCCCCGCCCGGCTTCTACCCTTACGCCGAGCCCATCCGCTGGGTGGTGCACTTTTCCCCTGGGGAGGCAGAGCTTCGGGAGGCCAGCCTGGACTGGGCCCGGCCCTATAGCGGCCGGACCTCGGGCCTCGAGGCCCACCTCCTGGCCGACGAGGGGGCCTACGCTCTGGGGGTGGACCCGAGCCCCAAGGGCCAGGAGAAGCACCGCCTCTTCCTGGAGCTGCTGGACAAGTTCCTGGGGTGGAAGGGGCTTAGGGACCCCAACCTGCGGCAGGCGGTGGGGGAGCTCCTTCTTCTCCTGCGCTCGGGGAGGTTGCAGGGCCACCCCCTTTTCCCCAAGGTGAGGCCCAAGGATTGGGTCTCCTTCGTGCCCGAGTGGGGGCCCCTGGCTGGGCAGCACCTCTTCCAGCACCCCGAGGCCCAGGCCTTCTGGCAGGAGGAGCTGGCGGAGCGCTCGGCCCCCGGCGCCAAGGGGAACAAGCGGGCGGTGCTGGGGGAGTGCGCGGTGTGCGGGGCCTCCCCCGTGAGGCTGGTGGGGAAGATCCCCTTGGGGGTGCGCTTGGCGGGCACCAAGCCCCTCCACTCCTTCAACGCCAGCGCCTTCCCCTCCTTCCAAGGGGGGGCGGAGCCGGAGAAGCAGGCCCCCTTGGGCCTCTGCTTCCCCTGCGGGGACACCGCCACCCGCGCCTTCAACTACCTGGTGGACCACCCCCTCCACCGCCTGGACCTGGTGCGGGAGCGGGAGAGCCGGGACAGCCTGGCCAACCAGACCGCCCTTTTCTGGCTCAAGGCCCCCGCGCCCTTGGAGGTGGGAGGGGAGGCGTGGGGGGAGGAGGACCTCCTCCGGAACCTCACCCAGGTGCTGGGAGGGGAGGGAGGAGGGGAGGCCCCGCCCCCCGCCCTGGGCCAGCTGGAGGCCCTCCTCAGGCTCCCTTGGCGGCCCAAGGAGGCCGGCCTCACCCTGGAGGCCTATGCCTTCTACCTGGCGGTGGTTTCCCCCAACGTGGGCCGGGTGGCGGTCCGGGAGTGGATCACCACCTCCTTGGCCCAGTTGCAAAAACACCTGGCCAGCTTCCTGGAGGGCCTGCGGGTGGTGGGCCCCTGGGGGGAACCTCCCCGGGTGCCCAGCCTGGGGGAGGTCCTCGAGGCCCTGGGCTCGGAAAACCCCAACCTGGTGCGGGGCCTCCTGCGCACCGCCTACCTGGGGCAAAGCCCTCCTAAGGGCTTGTGGCAAATGGCTTTGGATCGCCTCCGCAACCCCAGACTCTGGAACCCCGACCGGGGGGATTGGGAGCGAAGGCGCTCCCTTTGGCCCTTGGTGGCGGCCCTTAAGCTAGGGTTATTTCACGGAAGGGAGGAGGCAAAAGAGATGGCGACCCTGAGCGCGGATCGGAACACCCCGGCCTACCTTTGCGGCAGGCTCCTGGCGGTTTTGGAGGAAGCCCAGCTGCGGGCCTCCAACTTCAAGATCAACCAGACCCTGGTGGATCGCTTCTATGGGGCCGCTTCCCTGGCCCCGGCTTCCACCTTCGGCCCTCTCCTCCGCCAGGCCACCACCGCCCACTTCCCTGAGGTGGGCCAGGAGGTTTCCAAGCTGGCGGAGGAGATCCTCACCCGGCTCGCCCAGGCCGGGGGCTTCCCCAAGGTCTTGAGCCTGCCGGAGCAGGCGGAGTTCGCCCTAGGCTTCTACGCCCAGCGGGCCGCCTTCCGGGCGGGGCGGGGTAAGGGCAAGGCGGGTTCTGCTGCCACGGAGGGCTGGGCTGAAGAGAGAGGGGAAACTGCAGACCAGGAGTGAGGAGGCGGTATGGCGGACATCCACTTGGACCCTAAGAAGCGGCACGACTTTGTCCTGCTTTTTGACGTGTGGCAGGGAAACCCCAACGGCGATCCGGACGCGGGTAACCTCCCCCGGGTAGACCCCGAGACCATGCACGGGGTGGTCACGGATGTGGCCCTGAAGCGCAAGGTGCGGGACTACGCTCAGAAGGTCCTGGGGCTTCCCATCTTCATCCAAAGCCGTGTGGCCCTCAACACCCTTATCAAGCAAGCCGCTGAGGAGAAGGGCATTCAGGCGGACAAAAAGCGGGCCAGCGAGGACCTCCGCCGGGAGATGTGCCGCCGGTACTACGACATCCGCCTCTTCGGGGCCGTGCTCTCCACGGGGGACTACAACGCGGGGCAGGTGCGGGGGCCGGTGCAGCTCACCTTCGCCCGCTCCATCGACCCCGTCTTCCCCTGGGACGTGCCCATCACCCGCCAGGCCCGCACCAGCGAGGAGCGCATGGAAACGGGAACCACGGAGATGGGCCGCAAGCCCCTGGTCCCCTACGGGCTCTACCGGGCCTTCGGTTTCTTCAGCCCCTACCTGGCCGAGGACACGGGGGTCGACCGAGGGGACCTCGAGGCCTTCTGGGAGGCCATGACCCACCTCTTCACCGAGGACCGCTCCGCCAGCCGCGGCCTCATGGCGGTGCGGGGCCTGGCGGTCTTCACCCATGAGAACCCCAAGGGCAACGCCCCCGCCCACCGGCTCTTTGACCTGGTGCGGGTGGAAAGGCGGGAGGGCGTGGGGGCCCCCCGGGCCTTCGCCGACTACCGGGTGGTGGCTCCCGAGGCGGGCCCCCTGGAGGGCTTCCCTGGGGTCCACCTCACCTGGCTGGTCCGCCCTGAGACTTTGGAGGTGCTGACCCCCCATGGGGGATGAACCCATCCCCATCTCCGCCCTGCAGCACTACGTCTACTGCCCCCGGCAGTGCGCCCTCATCCACGTGGAAGGGGTTTGGGAGGAGAACCTTTTCACCCTGCGGGGGCGCCGGGCCCACGAGGGGGTGGACGTCCCCGAGGGGATGGTGCGGGAGGGGGTGCGGGTGGAGTACGCCCTGCCCCTCTTCTCCGAGCGCCTGGGCCTGGTGGGGCGGGCGGATGTGGTGGAGTTCCACGGGGGCGCCCCTTACCCGGTGGAGCACAAGGTAGGGCCCAGAAGGGCCCGCCTGGCGGACGAGGTGCAGCTTTGCGCCCAAGCCCTCTGCTTGGAGGAGATGCTCGGGGTGGAGGTGCCTCGAGGGGCGCTCTTCTACCGGGCCAGCCGCCGTAGGCGGGAGGTGCGCTTTACCCCCGAGCTTAGGGCCTTGGTGGAGAGGACGGCGGTGGAGGTGCGGGCCCTTTTGGAGTCGGCCCGCCTCCCCCCTCCCGTTCACGACGCCCGCTGCCGGGACTGTTCCTTGGTGGACGCCTGCATGCCCCACCTGGCCGCCTGGTCTCTAGAGGAGCTCCATTGAACCGGGTGCTGCTCAACACCCTGTTCGTTCAGACCCAAGGTGCCTACCTGCGCCTGGAAGGGGATACCGTGCGGGTGGAGGTGGAGGGGGAGCTACGCCTGCAGGTCCCCCTCCACCACCTGGGGGGGCTGGTCCTGTTCGGCAACGTTTTGGTGAGCCCCTTCCTGCTGGCCCGCTGTGCGGAGGACGGGCGAGCGGTGGTGTGGCTGAGCGAGTCGGGGCGGTTCCAGGGGCGCCTGGAGGGGCCGGTGTCGGGGAATGTGCTCCTGCGGCGGGCCCAGCACCAGGCCTTGGACCGGGAAGACAAAGCCCTGGCCTTGGCCAAGGCCTTCGTGGGGGCTAAGGTGCGCAACGCCAAGGCGGTGTTGCAGAGGGCCCTGCGGGAGCGGGAGGGTTCGGGGTTGCTCCGCCAAGCTGTGGAGGCCCAGGAGGCGGTCCTGGCGTACCTCTCCCAGGCACGCACCCTGGAGGAGGTGCGGGGCTTGGAGGGACAGGCCGCCGCGGCCTACTTTTCTGCCTTCGGGGACATGATCCTTGCCCCAGGTTTTTCCTTCCAAGGACGCGTCAAACGACCCCCGCGTGACCCCGTGAACGCCCTCCTCTCCTTCCTCTACACCCTCTTGGTAGCGGACGCGGTGGCCGCTTTGGAGGGAGTGGGCCTGGACCCCCAGGTGGGCTACCTTCACGCCTTGCGCCCGGGAAGGCCAGCCTTGGCCCTGGACCTGGTGGAGGAGTTTCGGGCGTGGTGGGCTGACCGCCTGGCCCTCACCCTCCTCAACCGCAGGCAGCTGGAGGCCAAGCACTTTGTGGAGCGGCCTGGGGGTGCGGTGCTCCTCACGGAGGAGGGGAGGCGCGAGGTGATCGTGGCCTACCAGAAGCGCAAACAGGAGGAGATAACGCATCCCCTCTTCAAGGAACCGGTGCCCGTGGGTCTCCTACCTCACCTTCAGGCGCGGCTTCTGGCCCGCCACCTGCGGGGGGACCTGCCCGGGTACCCTGCTTTCTGGGTGCGCTAGGGAGGGCCGATGGAACGTCTGGACATATTGGTGGCCTACGATGTGGACACCCTCTCAGAAGAGGGGCGCAGGCGGCTACGGCGCGTGGCCCAGGTGTGCAAGAACTTCGGCCAAAGGGTGCAGCTTTCCCTTTTTGAGTGCCGGGTGACCAGGGCCCAGCTGGAAGACCTCGAGGCCAAGCTCCTGAAGGTGGTGGACCTGGAGAAGGACAGCCTTCGCATCTATGTGCTCCACGGGGGAAGGGAAAGGTCCCTGCGGGCCCACGGCAAGGACCACTACACGGACTTTGATGAGCCCCTGGTCCTATGATGGGCTTGCGCGGACCCCAAGTGAGCGCCAAAATCCCGGGGGGTTCGCGCAAGGCGGCAAGAGCCGTCGGGGAGCTTGAAAACCTGCATTCCCCTTCACCCTTTGGACCCTTCGGCGGAGGTCGGCGCAGGGGGGTTCGCGCAAGAGGGTTCTCTTTTCCCCTCCCAGACTGCTATGGTAGAAGGCAGAGTTGCACCGGCCCGAAAGGGCCGGTGAGGATTGAAACCACGGGGCGAGCATATCGGCGATGCCCCAGGCGTTGCACCGGCCCGAAAGGGCCGGTGAGGATTGAAACCCCTCGGGGACGCATATATCCCGCTCCCCCAGGCCGTGTTGCACCGGCCCGAAAGGGCCGGTGAGGATTGAAACGGGCGCAGGGCCACGGACTGGTTGGAGCCGTAGTTGCACCGGCCCGAAAGGGCCGGTGAGGATTGAAACTGGAGCGGGGCATCATCCCACCCGCCACCACCGTCATGTTGCACCGGCCCGAAAGGGCCGGTGAGGATTGAAACCCGCGTGATGGCGGCCATCCGCGAGAGCCCCCACGTTGCACCGGCCCGAAAGGGCCGGTGAGGATTGAAACAGCAATCACGCCCAAGATGTAGTCCCTCACATCCTGCACGTTGCACCGGCCCGAAAGGGCCGGTGAGGATTGAAACCACAAGACTTCGATTAGCGCCTCCCGGACTTCCATTTCGTTGCACCGGCCCGAAAGGGCCGGTGAGGATTGAAACCTCCATTCGCTCGCCGCACCGGTCGCAGTAGACATGTTGCACCGGCCCGAAAGGGCCGGTGAGGATTGAAACATGACGGCGCAACCTGGATTGCGCCAATCCCCCGGGAGTTGCACCGGCCCGAAAGGGCCGGTGAGGATTGAAACCACGGGGGACACCGAGGCCCCGGCCTCCTGCAGGATGTTGCACCGGCCCGAAAGGGCCGGTGAGGATTGAAACCCTGGTCCGCACCCCTTACCTGGAGCCCACCGAGTGTTGCACCGGCCCGAAAGGGCCGGTGAGGATTGAAACTCCACCCTCCTGCTGGCCGCCTCCTCGCGGGTCCGGTTGCACCGGCCCGAAAGGGCCGGTGAGGATTGAAACGCCGGGGGGCATCGTGGGGGAGATGCGCTGGACCGTTGCACCGGCCCGAAAGGGCCGGTGAGGATTGAAACTGGAAATCATCCTGCGCTTGCGGGACGAGGCTTCGGCGGGTTGCACCGGCCCGAAAGGGCCGGTGAGGATTGAAACGTGGGCGCCGTGAGGGAGGGCTTGGACGCCCTGGCCGTTGCACCGGCCCGAAAGGGCCGGTGAGGATTGAAACAGGATGTTGTCCAGGTCCCGCCTGCGCCGGTCCGGTGGGCGTTGCACCGGCCCGAAAGGGCCGGTGAGGATTGAAACTCCGACGGCACGCAAATCGCCCAGCACACCATCCCAGTTGCACCGGCCCGAAAGGGCCGGTGAGGATTGAAACCTCCTCCAGGCGGTCCGGGCAGAGGACGGGGAGGTGTTGCACCGGCCCGAAAGGGCCGGTGAGGATTGAAACAGAGACTTCAGCAGACCGTCCCACAGGATTAACCTGGTTGCACCGGCCCGAAAGGGCCGGTGAGGATTGAAACCGTGTTCCAATCTCAAGGGCTCCCTCTGAGCAGAAAACGTTGCACCGGCCCGAAAGGGCCGGTGAGGATTGAAACCACGAACAGCCCATTACTACCTACGTCGGCCCGTCCAAGTTGCACCGGCCCGAAAGGGCCGGTGAGGATTGAAACGCGCTCGTGCTCGTAGACGTACCCGGCGGCGATGCCGTTGCACCGGCCCGAAAGGGCCGGTGAGGATTGAAACCCCGGAGGGGAGGAACCTCGCCCGCCCGGTCAGCCGGTTGCACCGGCCCGAAAGGGCCGGTGAGGNGAGGATTGAAACTGCCAGTTGGCGTGGTGGAAGGCGATTTTGGTGAGGTTGCACCGGCCCGAAAGGGCCGGTGAGGATTGAAACTCTTTGGTGCGCACGTCTTCAAGCCCTAGGTTCTTGTTGCACCGGCCCGAAGGGGCCGGTGAGGATTGAAACGCCCTTTCGGGCACCTCCAAAGCGCCGGGGGGCTTGCGTTGCACTGACCCGAAAGGCCATTGAAACTGAGGGAGGCTTTCTGCTATGCTTTCCTACAAACGGAGGTCTATGCCGAGGCGTATCTCCCTTAGGGCACCGGATTTCGACATCTCCACCCCTCCGAAATGGGAGGAGTGGGAACTGAAGTTAGCCACTATAACCCCGATGTTCGGTGGTGGCGCCATACCCGGCCAAGCCGACGCGAGGCGTCCCATCCGTCCATCCAGCCTGCGGGGGCATCTGCGCTTCTGGTGGCGGGCAACGGAGGGGGCGGGCTTCCGCACGCCAGAGGAGCTTTTTCTGGCCGAGGAGGCCGTTTGGGGGAGCACCGAGCGCCCGTCAAGGGTCATCCTCAGGGTGGAAGCGCAGGATGCAGCGGGCGAAACCACCCCATCAAGGCTCGTCCCGAAAGTAAAACCATCTTCCGGGCCGCGGGAAAGATTCTTTTTGTTCCCTTTTGAAGCCAGGCCCAGCGAGAACAAGGGGCAGGACGCCGGCTTCGAGCGGGTGAGCTTCACCCTCCGGATAATCCATAATCTCTCTGTGGAAGAGGCGGAGGCGCTCCGCCGAGCCATCCGCGCCTGGGTTGCCTTTGGAGGGGTTGGGGCCAGGACTCGGCGGGGGCTTGGAGCTTTGGAAGTGGAAGAAGACAAAGAGGAGTGGCTGCCGCAGTCCCCGGGGCATCTCAGGGAATGGTTTGCCCATCCGGCGCAAGAATCCTCCCATACCACGCTCGCAGGGGCAATCATCCGCCTCGGCCCGGCCGCACGGGGCCATGGAGGGTTGCCCAAAGGGCATGAGGCCTGGCGGAGTCTGGGCGAGTTCTGGGCCCGCTTCCGCAAGGGGCATTTCCCCAGCGAATACCGGCCCACAGGGCCCACAGCCTGGCAGGACCATAAGGTTCTCCTCGGTCTCAAGCCGGGGCACCCCAGGGTGAGCCTGGTCAAACCCTTCTATGGACTGCCCATCGTGTACCAGGCATTCAAGGGCAAACGCACCTTTGCAGGCACCCTCGAGGCCCTCCACCCCCGCGGGAAGCGCATGGCCTCGCCCGTTATCCTCAAGCCCATAGCCTTTGCCGACGGCACCATCCGCCCCGCGGTGGTTTTCCTCAAGACCCCTCCTCCGCAGCGGATCCGCATAACCAAGCAGGAATCCCCCCACGCCTGGGAGTTGGACCTGAGTTTCCCCGGGCCCGCTGAGGAGGAGGTGTTGGTCAGCCTCGGTGCCCAAAACCCTCTGGAAGCCCTAATGCGGGCCGCGGAGCTGGCGGGCTTTACGGAGGAGATCCGTTTATGAGGTACCTTCTTTCCCTATCCATCGGCCCCGTGCAGGACTTCATCGCCGCCGGCCGCCGCACCGCCGACCTCTACGCCGGCTCCCGCATCCTGGAGGCGCTCAGCCGCAAGGCTGCCGAGGTTCTTCAAAAGGGAGGAGCCTCCCTGATCTTCCCAGCCGACCCCCAGGTCACGGGCGTCAACAAGGTCCTGGCCGAGCTGGGGGATAAGCCCCCTCCCGAGAGGCTGGTCCAGGAGGTGCGCCTTCGGCTTGAGGAGTACCTTTTGCAGGAGTGGGAGGCGGCTGTCGGGCGGCTTCCGAGGAGCTATCGGGATAAAATCCAAGAGGACCGGGCCAAGGCACAACTCCGCAACTTCCTCGAGTTCTATGCTGCCTGGGTGCCCTTCCAGGAGGACTACGCCGCAGCCCGTCGGGCCGTGGAGCGCATGCTGGCCGGGCGCAAGGCGCTGCGGGACTTCGCGCCCCTGGACCAGGGGGACCAAGGGGTACCCAAGTCCCCCCTGGATCCCGCCTGGGCCGCGGTCATCAACGCCCGGGAGTGGGGAGATGCCCACCTCATAACCGAGGACGGCAAGCGGCCCTTGCGCATCAAGCCCACGGAGCACCTGGACGCCATCTCCCTTTTCAAGCGGCTTTTCGGGGTCTTGAAACACGGGCAGGTGGAAAGTACCCGCGTCCTGGCGAGGAGGTCCCTCCACCCCCAGGCCACAGCAGCGGACGTCCCCGGGGAAGAGGAGGACGGCGTCCCTGAACCCTGGCCCTACTTCGCCATCCTGGTGGCCGACGGGGACCGGATGGGGGAGCTGATCGGTCGCCAGGCCAGCCTCGAGGCCCACCGGAAGCTGTCCGAAAAGATCGGGAAGTTCGCCAAGGTGGCCGACACCATCGTGAGGGAGCACCACGGGCTCCTGGTCTACTCCGGTGGGGACGACGTCCTGGCCTTTTTGCCCGCCAACCAAGCCGTGGTCTGCGCCAAGAGGCTGGCCCAGGCCTTCCGGGAAAAGGTGGGGGGTACCCTTTCCGTTGGGGTGGCCATCGTCCACTACCGCGAGCCCCTTTCCCTGTCCTTGGAGGCCGCCCGGGGAGCCGAGAGGGCGGCCAAGAACAAGGCGGCCCCCAGGGAGGAGCAGGGTGACCGGCTGGCGGTAGCCTTGCACACCCGGAGCGGCTCCTCCCTGGTGGTGGTGCGCCGGTGGGCGGAGCTGGAGAGCCCCCAGCTGGACTGGGAGGTCCTGGTCAGGCTCTATGCCGAAAACAGCCTGAGCCGGGGCCTGGCCTACGAGCTCTGGCGTCTCGCCCGGGAGTGGCCGGAGGACCTCCCCCCGGATTTCCTCAACGCCGAGGCCCGGCGCATCCTCCGGCGCAAGGAAAGGCGGGGCGAAGAACCCTTCCTGCCGGCCTTTGCCGGCCCAGGAGAGCTGGAGGTCTTCGCCAAGCAACTGGTCATCGCCCGCTTTTTGGGCGGCATAGGGAAGGAGGAAAGAGGGCAAGATGCCAGAAGCGGTGCTTGAGATCCAGGCCCTAACTCCCCTGCTCTTCCGGGATGGAAGGCCCTTTTCCGCCGCCGAGGGCGCCGAAACCCACGCCCGCGGCCGGGCCTTGCCCCCGCCCGGCACCCTGGCGGGTTTCGTGCGCACCCAGGTGGGCCTGGACCAGAAAAGCGGGTTTACCGCGCGGGACCTCTACTTCCTGCGCGATATCCCGGTCTACGGCCCTCTCCTGGTCCAGGAGGGAGAGTTCCTCTTCCCGGCTCCCAAGGACGCGGTGGTCTACCTGGATGAAGGCGGGCGCCCCCAGACCATGCGCCTCCGCCCCTATAGCCCACCCCAGGGGGCTGGGTGCAATCTTCCCGAGGGGCTCCTTCCCCTGGAGGTGGACCGGGACGTGAAGCCCGCCTCCGGCTACGCCTTCTGGAGCGCCGGGGAGATGGAGAAGTGGCTTCTCTCCGAGGAGGTCTCCCCCAGCAGGAGGCCAGGCCCCCCGGAGGAAACCCGGGTTCACGTGGCCATAGACCCTGAAACGGGCAAGGCCCTAGAGGGGCAACTCTTCAGCGTGGCCTACAGGGTCTTGGAGGAAAGGGGGAGCCAGGGCGGGGTCAGGGCCTTGACCCTGCGGGCCCGGGTTGCCCTGCCCAACGGGGCGAGGCCCGCCCCCCTAGGCCACCTCGGGGGGGAGCGGCGCCCGGCCGCGGTGCGGGTCTTGGAAGACCTCTCCCGGAGCTGGTGGGACCCGCCCGCCCGTATCCGGGAGAAGTTCCAGCAGCTGGACGAGGCCGTGGCCAGGGGGGAAAAGGCCAGGGTACGCCTGATCCTCGCCACCCCAGGTCTCTTCCGCGGGGGCTGGAAGCCGGGCTGGCTGGAGGCCGCGGGCACGGGGGCGCTGCACCTGCCGCGGGGCCTGTCCAAGGTAAGGCTCCGCCTGGTGGCCGCGGCGGTGGGGCGGCGGGAGGCCATAAGCGGCTGGTCCCTCCGGGAGAACCGGCCTAAGCCCGTACGCTGGGCGGTTCCTGCGGGGAGCGTCTACTTTTTTGAAGTGGAGCAGGGCAATCCTTCCCACCTGTTGGAGAGCTGGCTCAGGCCCGTGAGCGATGCCGAAAGGGATCGCAAGGACGGGTTTGGCCTCGCCCTTTGGGGAGTGTGGTAGACCGTGAAGGCGAAACTGGTCCTCTGGCAAGCCCTCACGCCCGTGCATCCTGGCACGGGCCAAGCCTCAGAGAGCGTGGTGGACCTTCCCGTGGCCCGTGAGAAGTCCACCGGCTTTCCCGTAATCCCCGCCAGCAGCCTCAAGGGGGTGTTGCGGGACGGTAGGAAGGGCGATGAGGCGGAGCACATCTTCGGCTCAGAGGAAAGGGCCGCAGAGCTTACCCTCACCGACGCCCGCATCCTCTTGCTTGCTGTGCGCTCCCATATGGGTACCTTTGCCCTCATCACCTCGCCCACGGTCTTGGGCCGGCTGCGCAGGGACCTTGAGGTCCTGGGTTTGCCTCCCCTGAAGGCTCCCCTCCCATCCCCAGGGCAGGCGCAGGCTCTCTTGCCCAAGGAAACAGGCCTGGTCTGCGGGGAGCAGGTGTCCTTGGAAGACCTGGACCTGGAGGCCATCCCCGGGGGAGCCGAGGACCTGGTCCAGGAGCTTGCCCGGTGGGTGGGCGGGGAGGAGGCGGAGCTTTTCCGAAGGCACCTTGCCGTGGTATCGGACGAGGTCTTCGGCTTCTTCTGCGAGATGGGGCTAGAGGTCATCCCCAGGGTACGGCTCAAGGCGGAGAGCAAGACGGTGGAGGAGGGGCCTTGGTACGAGGAGGCCATCCCTGCGGAGTCTGTGTTCTACTGCTTCGCCCTGGCCCCCAGGGAGGAGGCCTTCCAGGAGCTGGACCGGCCGTACCTACAGGTGGGAGGGCAGGGCAGCGTGGGGCGGGGGTTGTTGCGCCGCCTGGCGAGCCTGGGAGGATAGGCATGGGTCTGGAGACCAGGTCCCAAAGGAGCCTGCGCTTGGCCCTGGAGCTGGTGCGGAGCCTCGAGGGTGAAGAGCCAGAGGTGAAGGAGATCTACGGCGCCCTCTGCCACAGCTTCCCCGTCATGGTGCGGCAGTGCGGCTTGGTCCAGGCCCTGGCCTTCGCCGCCGGGAAGGCGGCCCTTGGGGAGGAAGGGGGGCGAGGGGGGGAGGAGGCCTCCAGGGAAAGGGCGCGCGCCAGGGCTTACCGGCTCCTTCTGGATCACGTGGGGCGGGTGCTGGGAGTGGAGGATCCCGTACAGTCGGTGGCGCAGGGGGATGCCCTCCTCTACATGGGGCAAACCCGTCGGGTTTTGGGGACCTGGGCCTACCTCAAGCGCTTTGCCGCGAGCGTCCTGGGAGTCCACACGGGGGTGAGAGGTGAACCCGGCCAAGGCGAGGAGCTGGCCTGATCCTCACGGCTGCAAGGATCGGCAATACGAACACGTTGGGCTAACCTTGCAACACTACGTGCCCGAACGGAAGCAGGGGGGCAGGAAGGGGAATGCCGCAAGCACCTGGGAGTTTTTACAGGGGGTAGCCGATGCCGGTCTGCCCCGTGCCTACCCTGGGTTTTTCAGGCGCTGGAAGGAAGCCCTTACCGCCATGGGTGCCGTATGGCTCGAGGCCACCACCTCCACACCCCTGGCCATAGGCCTGGGCAACGCCAGCCCTTTGGAGGTGGGCCTCACCCTCCACCACACCTATGGCATCCCCTATTTGCCAGGGAGCGCCCTTAAGGGGCTCCTGCGCCGGGTGTCGGCTCGGGCGGGGCTCAGCGAGCAGGAGAGGGCGGTCCTCCTGGGTGCGGGTCCTGATCCCCTAAGAGGACTTCCGGAAAGTGCGGCCCATTTGGTCTTTTGGGACGGTCTGCTAGACCCCGGGACCCACAAACCCCTTCAGCTGGACGTGATCACTCCCCATCACCCTGCCTACTACCAGACTCGAGGGACAACCTGGCCCACGGACTTTGACGATCCGGTACCCATACCTTTTCTCTCCGTAAAACCCGGCTCCACATTCTGGGTTCCCATCACCTACCCGGAGGGGGGGGTTGGGTGGGCCAACCTGGCTGCGAGGCTCCTGGAGTGGGGGCTGACCCACCTGGGCCTTGGGGCCAAAACCCATTCGGGCTACGGGTACTTCCGCGTGAGGGTGGAAGAGCAAAAAACAGAAGCGGACTTCGCCAGAGAAGTTTATGAAAGGCTAAGGCCCTTTGTGGAGAGGATCAATCCCCAGGACCCGGTCCGTGGGGTTCGGGAGTTGGCGTCAAAGCTTTCGCCCTATCCCCCAGGGCACAGGACGCAGACCCTCGGGGCGGTGCGGGAACGCCTTCTTCAGCTGGGGCTCGACAAGAAGGAGCTTCAGGAGATCGATAGAATCCTGAAGTCCTTAGAATCAGGCGAAAGGCCTTAGAATCAGGTGAAAGGAAAGGTGAGGGATATGGCACGGACCATCATTACCACGGTGGGCATTAGCCTCTTGAGCAACGCCCAAAGGGAGGGCTTGACGGAGGACGGCGAGATTTTGGATTTTCTGCGGAGAAAGCCCGCGGAAGCCAGCGCGGAAATCAACTCTTTAGAGGGCTTGCCCCTTAGGCCGGGTGAGGACGAAGTTCGCCTGCTGGTGAGCAATACCCCTGAAGGGCAACGGGTGGCCCAGTTGTTGGAGGGGTACTTGAAGGAGCGGGGAGTATCGTGTTCCCATAAGACAATAGAGGGGCTCGGCTACGAGGCGCGTGGTTTCGTGGATTACGGCCTAAAAAGCTTTGTTCACGCGTTGGCACAGGAGGTAAGCGTTGCTCGCAAGAGGGGCAGGGAGGTGCTGATCAACGCCACGGGGGGTTTCAAAGCGGAGATCGCCTATGCCACGGTTGTTGGCCTCGTGTTCAAGGTACCGGTGTACTACATGCATGAGCGCTTCAAGGAAATAGTCTATCTTCCCCCCACGCCCCTCAACTGGGACGATGCGCTCATCGCTTGGCATTGGGATTTCTTCCAATGGCTGATGGAGGGTGAGGGAGAGACACGGCCAAAAGCAGAGGTAGAGTCCCGCCTGAAAGCCCTTCCTACGGAAGTGGGGATGCTCCTTGAAGAGTCTAAGCTCGACAGCGGGGTGGTTGTTGGATTTTCGCCCCTAGGCCAAGCGTATATAGAGGCTTTCCGGCTAAAACGGGAGGAGGTTCAGCAGATTCCCATCCTTCTTTCCCCAAAGGCCTACAGGGAGTGGTCGGATATGGACCCGTCAAGCCGCGAGAAGTTTAAGAGGGTATTAGAGAACCTGCGCTTGCCCAACCGCCGGTTAAACAGCGAACTGAAGAGCGGTGGGGGGGACGCCTTGGCTTACCCCACAGGCCACGTGGACGAACGGGTCTTTTATGCGGAGCGAGACGGGAAGTTGTATGTCTTCGCGCTGACCCGCCATGGCCCGGAGTACGATCGTCTGTGCAAAGAGGGTTTCCGCTGGGAGGACCACGAGCCCGAAACGTTTGTTCCCTGGGAAGGGTGATGCGGACGGGGGTACGCCTTGACCAGCCCGGGGACGGGACGGATGCTTTGACCTCTGGGCAAGCACGTTGAGGAGGCGGGTGCCCGGGCGCTGGGGGAGGCTGGGGTAGGGCGGTGGGAGGTGGAGAACGGTTCCTTCTGGGTGCGGGACGTGCTTTTGCGGGAGGGCGCTTCTCAGGTGTGGGGGCGTGGGGGTGAGGTGCTGGCGGTGTTGCGGGCACATCGGGTGCTGTGGCTGAAACGCAGAGGAGTTCGCCGGACGAAGGGGGCCATGGAGGCGTTCTCCTTCAACCCCCTCGCTGCTCTGCGGTTTCTGGGCCTCTATGCCGTATAGCGGTCAAGTCTGGGGTAGCTTTTTGGTGGCGCAGGGTTTGGGGAGGCGGATGCCTTGGGCTTGGAGGGCCTTGAGGGCGTCAGGAACGTAGCCTTCGGCTGACCGACCCAGATTTAGGTAGCCGCCAGGAGGGTACCTGTGTCAAGATGGTAGGTCAGCCGTCAGGCTATGTTCTGGGGATGCTCGCGATCGGGTCGCATAGCATCCCCCTTTTCTCATACCCAAGGGGTGCAGATCAAGTAGCAAACAAAGGGATTACGAATTCCCCATGACGCCGTCCCCTCGGATCGGGTCATCGGGATTGCTTTTGAGGTCCCGCCGGGCCGTGGCCCGGTCCAGGCCCAGGTGGCGGGCGATGCGGGGGGCGGTCCATCCTTGGGCCGCCAGGCGGACGGCTTGGGCGCGGCGGCGCACCTTGTGGGGCACCACGGGGTTGGTCTCCAGTTCCCGCAGCTGGGCGGCTTCCTCGGGGGTCAGGTGGATGCGCAGAGGGGCTGGAATGGGGCAAGGATAATGGAGGGGCACTTAGGCCCCAGCGCCGGGGGAGAAAGCCATGGCGGCCCGCAGGGCGGCGAATAATGGGACCATGAAGGTTCTCATCCCACATTCCGCACCCCTCCCACCTTCCCGTAGGATTTTGGGGTGGCAGAGACTCCCGACCTGCAGGTGTACGACCTCGGCCACCTGGGCCTGGTGGCCGGCATCCTGGACCGCATCGGACTGGTATCCCTGGTGGACAGGCGGGTAGGTCCCCGCCCGGGGGAGAAGGTGAGCACGGGGGTAGCCCTGAAGGCCGCAGTCCTCAACGCCCTGGGCTTCCTCTCCTCCCCCCTTTACCTCTTCGGCCNCTTCCTCAGGACTCAGGTGGATGCGCAGAGGGGCTGGCATGGGGCAAGTATAATGGAGGGGCACTTAATCCCCTAAATAGCGCTTCTTCCAGGCTCCAAGCCCCCTTTCCGGCAAATAGGCCCCCCGCACGGTGCAGGCCAGGGCGGAGAGGGCGATGGCCCCTCTTAGGGCCTCCTCCAGGTGCTGAAGGGAAAGCTGGGGAAGGCTGGCCTTCCCGTACCCCTTCCCCAGGAGGAGGGCGAGCAGCCCGGCGGTGAAGCTGTCCCCCGCCCCCACGGTGTCCGCCACCGCCACCCTTTCCCCGGGGAGGCGCACCTCCTCCTCCCCGAAGAAGGCCACCGCCCCCTCCGGCCCCAGGGTGAGGACCTTGAGGGGCGGGGGAAGCCGCCGGACCGCCGCCACGGGGCCTTCGGGAAAAAGAAGGCGGGCGTCCTCCAGGGAGAGCTTCAGGAGGTCCACCCGGGCCAGGTAGCCCTCCAGGCGCCGCCGCTCCTCCGGGGAAGGGCGGGCCCGCAGGTTGGGGTCGTAGGAGAGAAGGGCCCCTTCCCCCTCCGCCTCCTGGAGGAGGGCCTCGAGGCCCCCGGCGGTGCGCCCTTCCAGGGCGAAGAGGGAACCGAAGTGGAAGACCCTCGCCCCCTTTAGCCCCCCTGGCGCAGGCCGGTAGGCCGCCTGGAAGGGCCGGTGGAAGCTGTAGAGGGCATTTCCTCCCCCATCCAGGCGCACCAGGGCCAGGGGCATGGGGCCTGGGTGGCGCTGCAAGAAGGCCTCGAGGCCCCGCCGCCCCATCTCCTCCTCGCTCCAGAGGGATAACCAGTCCTCCCCCACCTCGGAGAAGAAGCGCACGGGGAAGCCCAGACGGCTCAAGGTGGTAGCAGTGTTCAGGGCCGAGCCCCCAAGAACCCCAGCCAAGTGCAGCGGGACCTCGCTCTCCAGAAAGAGGTCCACCAGGACCTCGCCCGCCAAAGCCAACATACCCCCATTATCCTGGTCATCCCCTTTACAATCCGGGGGAGGCTCGGTGGTATAATCCCGCAGTAACCAGGGCAGACTTGTGAGACCTTCCAGGCGACGGGCGCCCGTCTTCCAAGCCCCAAGGAGGTGGCAGATGCTCGGTGGATATGCCCATAGGCTTGCCCGTATAGACCTTTCCAGCGGCCGGGTGGAGTACATCGCCCCCGACCCCAAGGACCTGGAGATGTACGTGGGGGGCCGGGGCCTCGGGGTGAAGTACGTGTTTGAAAACGGCCCGCAGGTGGACCCCTTGAGCCCGGAAAACCTCCTCTGCATCATGAACGGCCCCCTCTCCGGCACCCGGGCCAAGATGTCGGGCCGCCTGGCCATCGTCACCAAAAGCCCCCTCACCGGCGGGGTCACCGACAGCCACATGGGGGGCTGGACCGCGGCCAAGCTGAAGTGGGCGGGGTTCGACGGGCTCCTCATCCAGGGAGCCTCGGACAAACCCGTTTACCTGCTGGTGAAGGATGGGGAGGTCACCCTCCACGATGCCTCAGACCTATGGGGCAAGACCACCCATGAAACCCACCGCATCCTGCGGGAACGCCACGGGGAGGATGCCGATGTGATGGCCATCGGCCCCGCCGGGGAGAACCTGGTGCGCTTCGCCAACTGGATCAACAACGATGAGCGGGCCGCAGGCCGCGGGGGCACCGGGGCGGTGGCAGGAAGCAAGCGGCTCAAGGCCATCGTGGTGGTGGGGAAGCAGGACCAGATGCCCCAGCCCAAGGACCCGGAGGCGTGGCGGGAGGCGGACCGCCTGGCCTCGGCCACCATCAACGACCCCAAGAACGTGACCGCCCCCAAGAAGGGTGGGCTTTCCCTCTACGGCACCAACGTGCTCATGAACATCACCAACGTCATGGGGGCCTTGCCCACCTTCAACGGCCAGCACACCTGCATTGAGGGGGTGCAGACCATCTCCGGGGAGTACATCCGCGAGCACCGCCTCATCAAGGACAACACCTGCCACGCCTGCCCCGTGGCCTGCAAGAAGATGGTGGAGGTCCACATCAACGGCAAGGCCATCCGCTTCGAATCCTACGAGTACGAATCCGCCTGGGCCTTGGGGGCCCACTCCGGCCACACGGACACCGACTGGACCGGGTACGCCATCTACCTCTGCAACGCCTACGGCATGGACACCATCGAGACGGGCAACGCCATCGCCGTCCTCATGGAGGCCACGGAAAAGGGCTACTACCAGGGCCCCGACGGGATCCGCTTCGGGGACAAGGAAGGGGAGGCCCGCCTCATCGAGGCCATCGCCTATCGCAAGGGGGTGGGGGATGGCCTGGCGGAGGGCCCGGCCCGCTGGGCCAAATCCATCGGCCACCCCGAGCTTTCCCTCGAGGTCAAGGGCCAGTCCATCCCCGCCTACGACCCAAGGGGCCTCAAGGGCATGGGCATCGCCTACGCCACCTCCAACCGCGGGGCCTGCCACCTCCGGGCCTACACCCCCGCCTCGGAGATCCTGGGCGTTCCCTACAAGACCGACCCCTTGGCCTGGGAGGGGAAGGGCAAGCTCACCAAGCTCCTCCAGGACCTCTCCGCCTTCACCGACTCCCTGGACCTCTGCAAGTTCAGCCAGTTCGCCGAGGGCCCCGAGGAGTACGCCAAGCAGCTTGCCGCCTACTGGGGCCGGCCCGTGACCCCGGAGGAGATCCTCCGCATCGGGGAGCGCATCTACAACCTGGAGCGCTACTACAACAACCTGGCAGGATGGGCAGAGGGCTCCGACTACCTGCCCGAGCGCTTCCTCAAGGAACCCTCCGACTGCGCAGGCTCCAAGGGCCAGCTCACCGAGCTGGACCTGATGCTGGAAGAGTACTACCGGGAGCGGGGCTGGGAGCGGGGCGTGGTGCCTCCCGCCAAGCTTCAGGAACTCGGCATCCTCTCCCAAGCCGCCGACTAAGCCCTTTGGGCAAGGCCCGGCCCCCAAGGGGCCGGGTTTTCCCTTAGACTCCCCTTATGCCCAAGGTCAACCTCTACGCCACCTTCCGCGACCTCACGGGAACGAGCCAGCTCCAGGTGGAGGGCCAGACGGTGGGGGAGGTGCTGGAAAACCTCATCCGCCTCTACCCCCGGATGCGGGAGGAACTCTTTGAGGGAGAAGCGTTGGCCGAGCGGGTTTCCGTCTTCCTGGAGGGGCGGGACGTGCGCTACCTAAACGGGCTTGCCACCCCCCTGGCGGAGGAAGCCACCTTGGACCTCTTCCCCCCGGTGGCGGGCGGAACCTTCGCCCAGCGCTTCGGAGCTTTGCCCGCCTGGCTCTTGGAAAGGTACCTCAGCGAATGGGGCGGGAGAAAGCTAGAGGAGGGAGTCTACGCCCTCCCCGGAGCCCGGGTGCACTTCGCCGAGGCCGAGCCCCTCAGGGTGGGAAGCCTCGTCGTCCCCCAGCTTCTCGTGCAGGTGGAAGGAGAAAAGGCCCAGGCCTGGTGGGCGCGCATCCTCCTGGCCGCCAGCCGGGGTGGAGGGTAAGCCTCTAAAGCAGACGCCCCTCCAAGAAGGCCTGGCTTCGCGGGTCCTGAGGCCTCTGGAAGAAGAGGGAAGCGGGGGCCTCCTCCACCACCTGGCCCAGGAAGAGGAAGACCACCCGGTGGGCAAGCCTCCTGGCCTGGAAGAGGTCGTGGGTGGCCAGGACCACCCCCTTCCCCTCCCCAGCGGCCTCCCGGAGCAGGGCCTCCACCTGGGCGGCGTTGGCCGGGTCCAGGCTGGCGGTGGGCTCGTCCAAAAGGAGCACCCCCGGCTCCACCAAGAGGGTGCGGGCCAGGGCCAGGCGCACCGCCTCCCCGCCGGAGAGGAGGTGGGCGGGCTGGCGGGCCTTCGCCCCCAGGCCCACCCGCTCCAGCATGGCGGAAGCCCTGGCCCAAGCCTCCCCCCTGGGCACCCCCCGGAGGCGGAGGCCGAAGGCGGCGTTTTCCAACACGCTCCGCCGGAGGAGGGGCGGGGCCTGGGGCAGGTAGGCGCGGAAGCCCCCCTCCACCCGGCCCTCTTCGGGCAGGAGAAGCCCAGAAAGGAGGCGGAGAAGCGTGGTCTTGCCGCTCCCCGAGGGCCCCAGCACCGCCAGGATCTCCCCAGGGTACACCTCGAGGCGGGGAACCTCGAGGCGAAAATCCCCGTAGCGGTGGACCAACCCCTGGGCCTTCAAAACCGGGCTCATTCCCGCTCCAGGATGATCAGCAGGGCGGTGACCAAGAGGGCCACCCCCAGGAGAATAAACCCTAGGGCCAAGGCGCTTTCCAGCTCCCCCTTTCGGGTTTCCACCACGATGGCCGTGGTGAGGACCCGGGTGTGGTGGCGGATATCCCCGCCCACCAGGGTGGCCGCCCCCACCTCGCTGATGGCCCCCCCGAACCCCGCGGCCAGGGCAGCGGCCAGGGTGCGGCGGCTTTCCCAGAAGAGGGTGGGCAGCACCTGCCCCTCCCTGCCCCCCAGGCTCCGCACCAGAAGCCGCACCTCCTCCACCCGCCCCCGGGCGCCGGAAAGGACGAAGGCGGCGATGAGGGGAAAGGCCAAGACGGCCTCCGCCAGGACCATGGCGTAGGGGGTGTAGAGAAGGCCCAAGGAGCCCAGGGGTCCAGAGCGGGAAAGGAGGAGGTAGAAGAAAAGCCCCACCACCACCGAGGGCAGGGCCAGCCCTGCGTAGAGGAGCGCCCGCCCGAAAAAGCCCCCGCCCCCCTTCAAGGCCAGCCAAAGCCCCAAGGGCACCGCGGGCAAGGCCGCCAGCAGGGTGGCGAGCCCCGCCACCCAGAGGCTCCGCAGGGCGATTTCCCAAAGCTCAGCGGCCTCCACTTCCAGGGATGATACACCGCCCCCTCAGGGGCTGGAACAAGGCCTGCCCTTCCACCTTCAAGCCCGCCACCAGGCGGGCGGCCTCCTCCGTGGCCAGGAAGCGGCGCAGGGCCGCCGCCTCCTTGGCCTTGGGCCCCCCGGGCACCAGGTAGTAAGTGTAGGGGTTCAGGAGCAAGGGGTCTTCCCCAGCGTAAAGGGCCACCAGGCCCCGCTTCCGGCCCACGGTGAGGTGGGTGGCCAGGTCGGAGAGGGTGTAGGCCCCCTTCTCCGCCGCCAGGACCAGGGTCTGGCCCATGCCCGCCCCGGACTCCAGGTACCAGCCTCCTCGGGGGGTTAGGCCCGCTGCCCGCCAAAGGGCCAGCTCCTTCAGATGGGTGCCCGAGCGATCCCCGCGGGAGACGAAGGGCGCCTGGGCCCGGGCGATACGCCGCAGGGCCTCCAGGATACCCCCTACCCCCCGGACCCGGGCGGGATCCCCCTTGGGCCCCACCAGGAGGAAACGGTTCTGGGCCAGGCAGAAGGGCTCGGCCAAGACCCCCCGCCTTAGGGCCTCCCCTTCCAGCTCCGGGGCGTGGACCAAAACCGCGTCCACGTCCTTGCGCTCCGCCAAGCGCAGGGCCTGGCCCGTGCCCACGGCCAGGACCTCCACCCGCACCCCCGTGGCCCTTTCAAAAGCAGGCAAAACTCGGTCCAGAAGCCCCGAATCGTAGACGCTGGTGGTGGTGGCCAGCCTGAGCCCCAAAGCTTGGCCCGAAAGGCAAGCCGCCAGGAGGAAGATCGCCCGCATGGAGCCCATAGCGGGAGTTTAGCCTGAAGGGGTGGAGGCCTTGAGGGAGGCCTGGCGCCTTTTCCAGGAGGGCGAATACTTTGAGGCCCACGAGGTCCTCGAGGAGGCCTGGCGGCAAGCGGAAGGGGAGGAGCGCCGCTTCCTCCAAGGGCTCATCCTCCTGGCGGCGGCCTTGCACCAGGCCAAGAGCGGGCGCAAGGGTCTGCGGAACCTAAGGAAGGCGGAAGGGAAGCTCCTGGGCCTCCCCTCCCCTTATCTGGGCTTAGACTGGCAGCCCCTCCTTGAAGAGGCCCGGCGTAGACTTGGAGCGTGAACGCTTGGGTCTACGCTTACCGCGGCGAGCAGGTGGAGAACCGGCACCGCATTTCCCTGGCCATCCATGGGCCGGGGGGTCTGCTGGCCTATGCGGGAAACCCGGGGTTATGGGCTTATATGCGCTCCTCGGCCAAGCCCTTCCAGGCCCTGGCCCTCTTCCTCACGGGGGCGGTGGAGCGGTTTGGCCTCACCGAAGAAGAAGTAGCCCTGGCCACCGCCAGCCACGACGGCACCCCGGAGCACGTGGCCGTGGCCGCCCGCTTCCTGGAGAAGCTGGGCCTGGGCCCCGAGCACCTGGTCTGCGGGGTCCACCCCCCCTTCTCCCGGGAGGCCCGGCGGGCCCTAGAGGAGGCTGGTCTAAGCCCCACCCCCCTCCACCACAACTGCTCGGGGAAGCACGCCGCCATGCTGGCCGCCGCCCTGGCCCTGGGGGCCCCGGTGGCGGGGTACGAAAGCCCGGACCACCCGGTGCAGCGCCTAAACCGCAAAACCCTGGCCGACCTTTCCGGGAAGGAGCCCGCCCACGCCACCGACGGCTGCAGCGTGCCCACCTTCGCCCTACCCCTGGCCCGGGCCGCCCGGGCCTTCTACCTCCTGGCCCACCCGGAGGAGGCCCTCGAGGCCTACCGGGAGCCCCTCCTCCGGGTGCAAAAGGCCATGCGCCGCCATGCCAAGCTGGTGGCGGGGCCGGGGAGCATCGACACCCTCCTCATGGAACGGCTTCCCCTGGTGGCCAAGAGGGGAGCGGACGGGTACTACGGCCTGGCCCTCCTGGAGGGCCCTAAAGGGCCCCTAGGGGTGGCCCTAAAGGTGGAGGACGGCGCCTCCCAGGCCCGAGAGGTGGCGGTGGTGGCCCTCTTGCGCCTTTTGGGCCTGGATCCCGGCCCCACCCCCTGGGACCGGCCGGAGGTGCGGAACCACCGGGGGCTTCTGGTGGGCCACCTCGAGGCCCAGCTGGACCTCACCTGGGTGTAGAGGCCAAAGGACCCCTTCGGCGCTTTCCCTCTACGCCTTTACCATCCACCCCGCCACCCCCACTGGTCGGAAGAGGACGCCCCACGGGCCGGGAGGGCGATAAGACCCCCTGGCCCCGTATCACCCCAGGGCGCGGGGGAAGGCAGAAGCGCCCTAGACTAGGTTGTCCCCAGAAACCCTTTCCCCCGGGACACCCTTGGCATCGTTCCCTTTCCCGCTAAAGGGTCGCGGTGGACCGAAGGCAGCCTCCTTGCGTTGACATCCCGGGGAGGGGAACATATAATTCCTTTTGGAAAAGCTTCCATAGGGGGACGATATGAGGCGTAGGGATTTTCTCAAGAAGGTGGGCGTGGGGCTTGCGGCCAGCTTCGTTCTGGGGCCTGCGGTGGTTCGGGCTCAAACGGGCCCCGTCATCCGGGTAGCCGGGGACTCCACCGCCGTAGGCGAGGGCGGCCGCTGGATGAAGGAAATGGTGGAGGCTTGGGGCAAGAAAACCGGCACCCGGGTGGAGTACATCGACGCCCCCCCAGACACCAACGACCGCCTGGCCCTCTACCAGCAGTACTGGGCGGCCAAGAGCCCCGACGTGGACGTCTATATGATCGACGTCATCTGGCCGGGCATCGTGGCCCCCCACGCCGCTGACCTCAAGGCGTTCTTCTCCGAGGCCGAACTCAAAGAGTTCTTCCCCCGCATCGTGCAGAACAACACCATCCGCGGCAAGCTCACCTCTATCCCCTTCTTCACCGACGCGGGCATCCTCTACTACCGCAAGGACCTCTTGGAAAAATACGGCTTCAAGAACCCACCCCGCACCTGGGCCGAGCTGGAGCAGATGGCCAAAAAGGTGATGGAGGGAGAGCGCAAAGCGGGCAACCGCGACTTCTGGGGCTTTGTCTTCCAGGGCAAGGCCTACGAGGGCCTCACCTGCGACGCCTTGGAGTGGATTTACTCCCACAAGGGCGGGCGCATCATTGAGCCCGATGGCACCATCAGCATCAACAATGGCCGTGCGGCCCTGGCCCTGAACACCGTGCGCCGCTTTGTGGGCACCATCGCCCCCTCGGGGGTCACCAGCTATGCCGAGGAGGAGGCGAGGAACGTTTGGCAGCAGGGCAATAGCCTCTTCATGCGCAACTGGCCCTACGCCTACGCCCTGGGTCAGGCGGAGGGAAGCCCCATCCGGGGCAAGTTCGGGGTCACAGTCCTTCCCAAAGGCGGTGCAGACGCGCCCAACGCCGCCACCCTGGGGGGCTGGCAGCTTATGGTTTCCGCCTACAGCCGCTACCCCAAGGAGGCCGCCGACCTGGTGCGGTACCTGGCTTCCTACGAGGTGCAGAAGGACAACGCCGTCCGGCTTTCCCGCCTGCCCACCCGTCCAGCCCTTTATACCGACCGGGATGTGCTGGCCAAGAACCCGTGGTTCCGCGATCTCCTTCCCGTCTTCCAGAATGCGGTTTCCAGGCCCTCCGATGTGGCCGGGGCCAGGTACAACCAGGTATCCGAGGCCATCTGGACCGAGGTGCACAGCGTCCTCACTGGGCGTAAGACCGGAGAGGTGGCGGTGAGGGACCTCGAGGGCCGCATCCGCCGCATCCTGCGCTAAGCCCTTGATCTCCCGGGGGGCCTTTAGGCCCCCCGGCGGGCTATCCTCAAGCATCATGCTCACGCAACGGCAAGTCCGCCTGGCCTGGCTTCTGGTCCTCCCCACCCTCCTGGTGGTGGCCCTGGTGGCCGGCTATCCCCTGGCCCAGGTCTTCTACTGGTCCTTCTTCAAGGCCGACATCGCCTTCGTGGAACCTCCCCAGTTCGTGGGCCTGGAGAACTACCGCTTCCTCCTCCAAGACCCCGACTTCCGCCAGGCCCTATGGAACACGGTGAAGTTCACGGTGATCTCGGTCAGCCTGGAAACCCTCTTGGGGCTGGCCATTGCCCTGGTCATCCATTCCAATTTCAAGGGGCGGGGATTGGTGCGCACCGCCATCCTCATCCCCTGGGCCATCCCCACGGTGGTTTCCGCCAAGATGTGGCAGTGGATGCTCCACGACGTCTACGGGGTCATCAACGTCCTCGGGGTAAAGCTCGGCCTCCTGGCCCAGAAGGTGGCCTTCCTGGCCCGTCCTGAGCTGGTCCTGCCCGCTATCATCGCCGTGGACGTGTGGAAGACCACCCCTTTTATGGCGCTTCTCCTCCTGGCGGGGCTACAGCTCATCCCCGAGGAACTTTACGAGGCGGCCAGCATCGACGGTGCCACCCGCTGGCAGCAGTTTTGGACCATCACCCTCCCCCTCCTCACCCCCGCCTTGGTGGTGGCCCTTATCTTTCGCACCCTGGACGCGCTTCGGGTCTTTGACGTCATCTTTGTGATGAGTGGGGTGAACCCCGCCACCCGCACCCTGGCGGTCTACAACCGCCAAACCCTCATCGACTTCCAGGACCTGGGCTACGGCTCGGCCATCAGCGTGGCCATCCTGGTCCTCATCTTCCTTTTCGTGGTCTTCTACATGCGCACCCTGGGGAAGGAGGCCTTGAAATGAAGCCGCTTTCCCGCATCCTGAGCCGCACCCTCTTCTACCTCCTGGTGATCTTCGTGGTGGTCTACAGCGTCTTCCCCTTTTACTGGGCGGTCATCTCCAGCTTCAAGCCCTCGGGTGCCCTCTTCGCCGCCGACCCCAGCTTTTTGCCCCTACCCTTCACCCTGGAGCACTACAAGAGCGTCTTCCTGCAGGCGAACTTCGGTCGCAACCTGCTGAACTCCCTCCTGGTGGCGGGCGGGGCCACCCTGCTCTCCCTGGTCCTGGGGGTCTTGGCCGCCTACGCCTTGGGCCGCCTCCCCTTCCCTCCCCGGAACGCCGTGCTCTACCTGGTCTTGGCCATGACCATGTTCCCCCAGATCTCCGTGTTGGGAGGGCTGTTCATGCTCCTTCGGCAAGCGGGCCTCTTCAACACTCACCTGGGCCTCATCCTCTCCTACCTCCTCTTCACCCTGCCCTTCACCGTTTGGGTGCTGGTGGGCTACTTCCGGGGGCTTCCCCGGGAGCTGGAAGAAGCCGCCTACGTGGATGGGGCCACGCCCCTACAGACCCTCCTCCGCATCATGCTCCCCCTCACGGGGCCGGGGCTCGTGACCACGGGGCTCCTCTCCTTCATCGCCGCCTGGAACGAGTACCTCTTCGCCCTGACCTTTACCGTGGGAGACGCGGTCAAGACCGTGCCCCCCGCCATCGCCAGCTTTGGGGGGGCCACGCCCTTTGAGATCCCCTGGGGGTCCATCATGGCCGCCAGCGTGGCGGTGACCGTGCCCCTGGTGGTGCTGGTCCTGGTCTTCCAGCAGCGCATCGTGGCCGGGCTCACCGCCGGAGCGGTTAAGGGGTAAAGCACCTACCCCGCCCGCAGGCCCAAGAGCAACCCCCCCACGAAGCTGGCCCCGAAGGGGAGGTTGTAGGTGAGGGTTTGGACCAGCCTTTCCCAGAGGCCTTGCAGGCCCGGCTGCTGGAGGAGGGGCTCCACGTCCTTTTGGATGCGGGTCCAGTCCACCTGGACGTACCCGGCCTGGGCCAGGAGCTGCAGGGCGATGAAGAGGAGGCCGAGGCCGATGGCCAGGAGGCGGCCCACCTTCTTCAGGGCGTAGCCCACCGCGTAGCCCGCCAGGCCGCCGAAGGTCATCTGCCCCAGGTAAGGGGTGAGGTCGGGTAGCTCCACGCCTCTCACCCTAGCGGGAAAGGCCAAGAGGGGCAACTACCGGAGGCCCAACAGGTCGGCCTTCTCCTTCATGGCCTCGAGGACGAAGGCCATGTGCTCATCCAGGGAAAGGCCCAGGTCCTCGGCCCCCATCCGGATCTCCTCCCGGTTCACCCCTTTGGCGAAGGCCTTGTCCTTGAACTTCTTCTTGAGGCTTGGGAGCTCCAGGCCCAGGATGGAGCGGTCAGGGCGCACGTAGACCGCGGCGGTGATGAGGCCCGTGAGCTCGTCCACCGCGAAGAGGGCCTTGGCCATGAGGCTTTTCCGGGGCACCCCGGTGTAGGAGGCGTGGCCCAGGATGGCCTCGAGGACCTCTTCCGGGTAGCCCAAGCGCCTTAGCTCCTCCACCCCCCGGTAGGGATGCTCCTGGGGGTACTTCTCGTAGTCCATGTCGTGGAGGACGCCGGCCACGGCCCAAAGCTCCTCGTCCTCCCCAAAGCGGCGGGCGTAGGCCCGCATGGCCACCTCCACCGCCCGCATGTGCCGCCTCAGGGACTCGCCTTCCGTCCAAGCCTCCATGAGGGCTAAGGCTTCCGCAAAGCTCGGCATGCCCTAAAGTATAGCCATGCGCCTAGGTTACGGGGAGGATAGCCACCGCCTTATAGAGGGAAAACCCCTATACCTCTGCGGCCTCCTGATTCCAAGCCCCCACGGGGCCCTGGCCCACTCCGACGGGGACGCCGCCCTGCACGCCCTTACCGACGCCCTCTTTTCCGCCTACGGCCTTGGGGACATCGGCCTCCACTTCCCCGACACCGACCCCCGCTGGCAGGGGGTGCGGAGCGAGGTCTTCCTGAAGGAGGCCCTGCGCCAGGTGGAAGCGCGGGGGGGGAAGCTGGTGCAGGCGAGCCTGGTCCTCATCCTGGACCGGCCCAAGCTCTCTCCCCACCGGGAGGCCCTCTTGGAAAACCTCTCCCGCCTCCTCGGCCTGCCCATAGACCGCATCGGCCTCACCTTCAAGACCTCGGAGGGCCTGGCGCCAGAGCACGTGCAGGCCCGGGCGGTGGTGCTTTTGGATGGTTGAGGCCCTGGTCTGGCTCGGCACCCTGGTCTTCGCCGCCACCGGGGCCCTGAAGGGGGTGGAGAAGGGCTTTGACCTCCTCGGGGTCCTGGTCCTGGCCACGGTGACGGCGGTGGGGGGCGGTTCCATCCGCGACGTCCTGGTGGGCACCCTGCCCCCCACGGCCCTGAGGAACGAACCCCTTCTTTGGAGCGTTGTCCTGGTGGGGCTTCTCGTCTTCCGCTTCCACCCCAGGGTGCAGGCCCTGGAAAGGCCCATCTACTACCTGGACACCCTGGGCCTCGGCCTCTTCGCCGCCTTAGGGGCGGAGCGGGGCCTGGAGGCGGGGCTTGGGCCCTTTGGGGTGGCCCTGGCGGGCACCCTCTCGGGAGTGGGAGGCGGGGTCTTGCGGGACGTGCTCTCCGGAGAGGTGCCCGGCATCCTCTACCGGGCGGGGGACCTCTACGCCTCCGCCGCTTTGGTGGGGGCGCTTTTGGTCTACGCCCTCCACGGCGCCCACCCGGAAGCCTCCCTCTTCGCCGGGGCCTTGGCCACGGTCCTCCTCCGGGTCTTCGGCAGGCGGCTTGGCCTGAGGCTTCCCACCCCAAAGTGAAAGGCCCCACGAGGCCTTCGGCCCCGTGGGGACCCCGGCAGGAGCCTACTTCAGCTTGGCCAGCTCCTGCCGGGCCCTTTCCTGGTCGTAGCGGTCAGCGGCGGTCCTGGCGGGGAGGGCGAGGGCGGTTTCCAGCTGCTTCCTGGCCTCCTCCTTCTTGTTCCAGGCGGCCAGGACCTTGGCGTACTCCACCCGGTGGATGATGACCTCAGGCTCCAGCTCTATGGCCTTTTTCATGAGGGGCTCCACCCGGGAGGCGTCCGCCCCTTGGGTGGCCGCCACCAGCCAGCCCTTCTGCACCAGCTCAAAGTGCCAGAGGGCTAGGGCCACCATGGCCCCGGCATGGTCGGGCTTGAGCTTAAGGGTCTTCTCCAGGTCCCCCTTGATCTTGGGGGCCAGGCCCTCGGCCAGGGCCTCGAGGATCCCCTTGAACTGGGAAAGCCTGCCCAGGGCCCGGGCCCGCTCAAAATACCCCTCCGGGTAGTCCGGGGCCTTGGCGATGGCCTGGGAGGCGGCCTTCTCCGCCCGTTCAAACCAGGCGCGCTTCTCCTCGGGCTTGGCCTGGTAGAGAGCGTAGAAGCTCGCCCCCTTGGCCGCCAAGGCCAGGGCCTCGGGGGTGCCCAGCTTCAGCCCCGCCTCGTAGGCCTCCTGAAACCGCCCCGCGTCCACCAGGGCCACCACCTGGGGCGCCTGGGCCAGGCCCTGGGCCAAAAGGGATGCCGCAAGTAAAGGTATCCAGCGCTTCATGGGCTTCACCCGCAGGGGATTATACCTGGTCCAAGGGGAAGGAGCGTAAACTGGAAGCCATGAGGCTTATTACGGGGCTTTTGGTGCTCCTGGGCCTTGCCCCCTTCGCCTTGGCCCAGGGCGCCGAGGAGTATTTCGCCCGCTGCGCCCGCCTTTACGGGCAAGGGGCCTTGGACAGCGCCCAGGCCACCTGCGAGCTGGCCCTGGTGAGCGACCCCGAGCACCGCCCAAGCCTCCGCCTCCTGGCCCGCATCCACCTGGAGCGGGGGGAGCTGGCCCAAGCGGAGAGCTACCTGGAGCGCCTGGGGGAGGACCCCGAGGGCGCCCTCCTCCGCGCCCGCCTTCTCCTGCGCAAGGGGAAGCCCAAGGAGGTGCTCCAGCTCTCCCTGCCCCCGGGGCCTGAGGCTAGGCTCCTCCAAGCCCTAGCCCTGGAGAAGCTGGGCCGCCTCGAGGCGGCCCTCGCCTTGGCCCAAGGCCTCCCCCCCACCCCCGAGGCCCGCCTCCTCCTGGCCCGCCTCCACCTGGCCCTGGGGCGCCCCGAAGAGGGCCTCGCCCACCTGGGCTCCTCCCTGGAAGAAGAGGTGGAGCGGGGCCGCCTCCTGTTCCTGGTGGGCCAGCCGGGACAGGCCATCCCCCTCTTGGAAGGGGCGCTGCCCAAGCTTTCCGGGCGCCCCGACCTCCAGGCCAAGGCCCTCTCCACCCTGGCCCTGGCCTACCTGGGCCAGGGGAACCTGGAGCAGGGCTGGGACGCCTTGCGCCAGCTCTCCCAGATGGAAAACCTCCCCGCCCGCTTCCTGGCCCGGGCCTGGCCCTGGTTCTCGGTCCTTCTCGTCTTTCTTGTCCTGGTCCTGCTGGGCGAGAGCCGCATCGAGCCCTTGCGGACCCTCGAGGTGGTGGAAGACCCCTTGCCAGGCCCAGGAAGCCTCTACCTCCTGGTGCTCGGCGCCCTCCTCCTGGCCTTGGGCTTCGCCCTTTTCCTGGGCAAAACCCTCTTTAGCAACGCCCTGGCCCTCCTCACCCCCTACCAGCAGCAGGCGCTTTTGCCCTCTTTCTACCTCACCTACGGCCTTCTCCTCTTCCTGGGACTCCTCCTGTGGCAGCGGAAACGCCTGCCCCCCCTCTTGGGCCCCTGGGGGAGCTGGGTGGAGGGGTTCTGGGTGGGACCGGCTTTGGTGCTCCTCCTTTTCCTCTATGGGTGGGTCCGGGGTCCTTTGGGGTTCTCCACCCTGCCCCTCAACCTCCTCACCTTCCTGGGCCTCGCCCTTATGGAACCCTTCTTCCGCGGCCTGGCGCCGTGGGTTCTCAAGGAGCGCTACCGGGACCTTGCCCCCCACCTCTCCGCTCTCCTCTTCGCCCTGGCGGTGCCCGGACCCACCCCCTTGCTTCTCCTTCTGGGCGCAGGGCTCCTCTGGGCCAAGGAGCGGGCGGGAAGCGTCCTAGGGGTGGCCCTGGGCTGGGTGGTGGCGGGGGTGGTCTTAGCCCTTTTCCCCGCCTCTTGGTTGCGGCGCTTTTAGGATGCGCCCCGTCTTCTTTCTCTCTGACTTCGGCCTGGAAGATCCTTACGTAGGGGTGGTGAAGGCCGTCCTCCGGCAAAGGGCCCCCGGGGTGAAGGTGGTGGACCTGGCCCACGCCCTGCCCCCCCAGGACCTGCGCCGGGCGGCCTACGCCCTCTTTGAGGCTTTGGCCTACCTGCCGGAGGGGGCCGTGGTTCTGGCGGTGGTGGACCCCGGGGTGGGCACCAGGAGGCGGGCCATCGCCGCCATAGGAAGGCGCCTTTACGTGGGGCCTGATAACGGCCTCTTCACCCTGGCCTGGCTCCTGGACCCCCCTCAAAGGGCCTTTCTTCTGGAAAAGGTGCGCCCACCCGCACCCCAAGGCGTCCAGACCCTTGGGGGCTGGGCCCCGGGGGGCCACACCTTCCACGGCCGCGACCTCTTCGCCCCCGCCGCCGCCCACCTGGCCCTGGGGCTCCCGGCAGGGGAGCTGGGCCCGGAGGTGCCCGTGGGAAGCCTCCTTCGCCTTCCCCTCCGTCTGAGCCCGGGGCCGGAGGGGGAGGTGCTCACCTTTGACCGCTTTGGCAACGCCATCACCACCCTCCTCCAAGCCCCCCTAGGGGCCTGGGTGGAGGTAGGAGGTAGGCGGGTGCCGGTGCGGCGCACCTTCGGCGAGGTGGGGGAGGGGGAAGCGGTGGCCTACCTGGGAAGCGCCGGCCTTTTGGAGGTGGCCGTGAACCGGGGAAGCGCCAAGGAGGCCTTGGGCCTGAAGGAGGGGACGCCCGTCCGGCTCCTTTAGAGCTCCGCCACCCAGCGCCGGACCTCCGCCAGCAACTCCCCGGCGGTAAAGTCCAGGCTCACCGGGGTGATGGAAATGTAGCCCCGGCGCACGGCATAGAGGTCCGTGCCCTCCTCCTCCTCGCCCACGGGGGTGCCGGCGATCCAGTAGTAGGGCCGACCCTCGGGGTCCAGGCGCTCCACCACCTTGTCCTCCCAGTGATGGGTGGAGAGCCGGGTGACCATGACCCCCTTGGGCGGACCTGGGGGGAAGTTCACGTTGAGGAGCACCCCCTTGGGCAGGCCCTTCGCCATCACCAGCCGGGCAATCCTCACCGCCCACGCCGCCGCCTCGGCGAAGTTCAGCTCCTCCCCCGAGGTGTCCAGGCTAAAGGCGATGGAGGGAATGCCCAAGGAGGTGCCCTCCAGGGCCGCGGCCACCGTGCCGGAATGGGTGAGGTCCAGGCCCAGGTTCACCCCGATGTTGATGCCGGAAACCACCAGGTCGGGCCGGCCCAAAAGGTGAACGCCCAGCACCACGCAGTCCGCAGGGGTGCCGTCCACCCGGTAGGCCGGCACCTCGCCGAAGCCGGCGCTGGCGGTGTGTTTGAAGCGCAGGGGGCGGCGGACGGTGATGCCGTGGCCCACCGCGGACTGCTCCACGTCCGGGGCCACCACGTAAACCTCGCCCAAGGCCCGCATGGCCAGGCCCAGGGCCTTGATCCCGGGGGAGAAGATGCCGTCGTCGTTGGAAACCAGGATGCGCATGGCTTAAGCCTAAAGCAAAAAGGCCCCCGAAGGGGCCTTTGGGCGGAAAGATCCTTTAGAGGCGGCGGACCTTCTTGGCCTGGGGGCCCTTGCCGCCCCGGCCGGCCTCCACCTCGAACTCCACCCGTTCCCCCTCGTTCAGGGTGCGGAAGCCCTCGGCCTCGATGGCCGTGAAGTGCACGAACACATCCGGACCCTCTTCCTGCTGGATGAACCCGTAGCCTTTTTCCGCGTTGAACCACTTGACGGTACCCTTCTTCATGCTTCTCCTTCATCCCGAAAACCCACTTGGTTTTCCAGGGACCCTTCACTATCCCACGGGGGGAGGAAAAAGTCAAGCCCCAAGGCACGGAGCCTTGGGGCCGGGGAGTCCAGGAGGGTCTAGTGGTGGTGCCCGCCCTCGTGCACGTGGCCGTGGAGGATCTCCTCGGGGGTGGCCTCCCGCACCCGCACCACCTGCACCTCAAAGTCCAGGTCCTTGCCCGCCAGGGGGTGGTTGAAGTCGATGGTGACCTCCTCCCCCTGGACCTCCACCACGGTGAGGGGCATGGGGTTCCCCTCCATGTCCTGGGCGTAGAACTGGGCCCCCGGCACCACCTCCGCGTCCTCGGGGAAGGCGGAAAGGGGCACCACCTGCACCCCCTCGGGGTCGTGGGGGCCGTAGGCCTTCTCCGCAGGCACGTGGGCCCGGAAGGTATCCCCCTCCTGCCGACCTTCCAGCTCCTCCTCGAGGCCCCGGATCAGGTTGCCGTGCCCGTGCAGGTAGGAAAGCTCCCCCTGGTCCAAAACCTCCCCCTCCACCTGGAGGGTGTAGCGGATGGTCACTACCTTGTCCTGTTCAACCTTCATGTTCACCCTTTCGCAAGCCAGGCTTGCTCCCCTTAGCCTAGCAGACCGGTCGCGCGGGGAAAAGGCCAGGCCCACCCTCCTCGCCCCCAAGGGGGTTCCCAGCCCCTGCCAGGGTCTATAGTGGGGGTATGCGGGTGGAAGAGGTCATCGGCAACACCCCGGTGGTGCGCCTGGCCAAGGTGGTGGAGCCCGGCATGGCCGAGGTGTGGGTGAAGCTGGAGGGCCAGAACCCGGGGGGGTCCATCAAGGACCGCCCCGCCTGGTACATGATTAAGGACGCCGAGGAAAGGGGCCTCCTCCGCCCCGGCTCGGGCCAGGTCATCGTGGAGCCCACCAGCGGCAACACCGGGATTGGCCTGGCCATGATCGCCGCCAGCCGAGGCTACCGCCTCATCCTCACCATGCCCGCCCAGATGTCGGAGGAGCGGAAGCGGGTGCTGAAGGCCTTCGGCGCCGAGCTCGTCCTCACCAACCCCAGCCGCCGGATGCTGGCCGCCAGGGAGGAGGCCTTGCGCCTTAAGGAGGAGCTTGGGGCCTTCATGCCCGACCAGTTCGCCAACCCCGCCAACGTACGGGCCCACTACGAGACCACCGGACCGGAACTCTTTGAAGCTTTAGAGGGGCGGATCGACGCCTTCGTCTACGGCTCGGGCACCGGGGGGACGATTACCGGGGTGGGCCGCTACCTGAAAGAGCGCCTACCCCAGGTGAAGGTCTACGCCGTGGAGCCGGCGCGCTCTAACGTCCTCTCCGGGGGCAAGATGGGCCAGCACGGGTTCCAGGGCATGGGCCCGGGCTTCATCCCCGAGAACCTGGACCTCTCCCTCCTGGACGGGGTGATCCAGGTGTGGGAGGAGGAGGCCTTCCCCCTGGCGAGGCGGCTCGCCCGGGAGGAGGGGCTTTTCCTGGGGATGAGCTCAGGGGGCATCGTCTGGGCAGCCCTGCAGGTGGCCAAGGAGCTCGGCCCCGGCAAGCGGGTGGCCTGCATCAGCCCGGACGGGGGCTGGAAGTACCTCACCACCCCCCTCTACGCCGAACCCTAGCGCCGCACCACCTGGGCGTCCTTGGGGTAGCGCTTGAGGTCCTGAGCCCTGAGGGCAGCCCGCTTGAACTCCACCACCTTGAGGTCTGCCAGGACCTTCCCCGCCTCGTCGCGGAAGACGAAGCGCACGGGGCGGGGGTCGGCCTTGAGGATGTAAAGCTCCAGGCTGGCAAAGCCCTGCCCCTCCTTGGCCTGGCCAAGGAGCTTCCAGGCTGTCCCCTCCGGCAGGCGCTCCTCCCCTACCACCCGGAGGGCCACCCGCTCGGAAAGCCCCTTGAGGTCCCCCAGGCCCTGGGGGCTGAAGCCCAGGCCCTGCACCTGGGCCTTCTCCTTGGGGCTGATGATGAGCTGGTTGGTGAGGTAGAGGTAGTTCCAGACCTCTTTCTCGGTGATGACGGTGAAGTTCCCCTCCAGGGAGCCTGGCTTTTGGAACTCTATGCGGAAGAGGTTTTCCTTGGGGAGGGCGAAAACCCTGGCCCTAAGCCCCTCCTGGCCCGAAGGGCCCTGCACCAGGCCCTGGACCACCGCCTGCCAGGGGTCTTGCAGGTTCTTCTCCACCCGGTCCAGGATCTCCGTCGCGGACTGGGTTAGAGCTAGGGCAAAGAGCAAGGGCAAAAGCGCCAACATGCGTTTCATGGCCACCTCCAGATGTAGCGGACCCAGGCGTAGGGAAAGCCCTTGTAGCCCCCCTCGAGGCCCAGGTCCCCCACCCACGCCCCCACGCTACCCGCAAAGGGGTAGGAGAGGGTGAGGAAAAGGCTAGCCTCCCCTAAGTAAAGGCCCGCCTCGAGACGGTTCAGCCCCCCTAGGCGCAAGGCCAGGTCCAGGACCTCCATCCCCTCCCCCACCTCCCCCTTCCATCCCAAAACCAGGTAGGGGAGGCGGGAAGCCCCTGCCCCCAGGGTGTACGTGGCCCCTTCCCGAAGGGCGTAGGTGGCCTCGGCCCGGGCCACCTCCCCCCGCTCCAGGAGGAGGCCCACCACCTCCTTGGGCAGGAGGCGGTAGCGGAGGGCCACCCGCCCGAAAAGCCCCGCCTCGGGGAAAAGGGGAAGGGCCTCCTGGGGGCGGTAGCCGAGCCGCCCTTCCAAGGCGATGGGCCCCGCCCCGCCCTCGGCGAAGAGGGCGCCTCCAAGCCCCCCCTCCCCCACCTCCCCCTGCACCCCGTAGGCCAGGTAGCCCAAGGGCCCCAAGGAAAGGCTTCCCATCAGGCCCAAGGCCCCCCGCCCCGGCCCGAGGCGGAGGTAGGCCTCCCCCGCCTCCAGGGCGAGGGCGGCCTCGAGGGTGGGCGCCAAAGCCCCAGGCACCCCGTACACCCCCGCCTCCAGCCGCCCCTGGGCCAAGGCCGAAGAAAGCCCCAAGAAAAGCCAGAAAAGCGCCCGCCTCATACCGCCACCTGCCTCTGGAAGCGCGCGGAGGCCAGAAAGAGCACCAGCCCCGAGAAGAGGGCCAGGGCCAAAAGGTGGGGCCAGAGCACCCCAAGCCCCACCCCTTTCAGCATCACCCCCCGCAGGACCTCAATCAGGTAGCGGGCGGGTACCAGGTAGGAGAGGAGCTGGAAGAGGCGGGGCATGCCGTCGATGGGGAAGACGAAGCCGGAAAGGAAGATGGTGGGAAAGGCGTAGGCGTAGGTGCCGAAGACCGCCTGCACCTGGGTGCGGGCCAGGGTGGAGATGAGGACCCCCGCGGCCAAGGAGCCCAGCACGAAGAGGAACATGGCCAAGAGGAGCAGGGCCAGGCTTCCCCGCACGGGCACCCCGAAGACCCAGTGCCCCAGGGCCAGCACCAGCAGGGCCACCCCAAAGGCGATGAAGAGGTAAGGCAAAACCTTCCCCAGCACCATCTCGTGGGGACGCAGGGGGGAGGCGAGAAGGCTTTCCATCATGCGGCTTTCCGCCTCCCGCACGATGGAAAGGGCGGTGAGGAGCACGGTGAACATGGTGAGGACCAGGCCGATGATGCCGGGGATCATGAACCAGGCGGTCTTGTTCTCCGGGTTGTAGAGGGTGTGGAGGCTGGGGCTCAAGGGGGGCAGGACGCTCTCCCCCGCCAGGGCCCGGCCCACGAGGATGCGGGCGTTCACCTCCTGGATGGCCTTCCGGAGGGCGGCCTGGGCCTGGAAGGCGAAGTTGGGGTCGGTGCCGTCCACGTAGACCTCCAGGCTCACGCTCTCCCCCCGGCGCACCTTTTCCAGAGCCGCCGCGGGCACCACCAGGCCCACCCGGGCCTGGCCCCGGTCCACGGCGCGCACCACCTCCTCGGGGGTTTTGGCCTGGAGGGCCAGGCGGAAGAGGTCTTCCCGGGTGAGCTCCTGCAGGAGGGTCTGGCTCACGCGGTCCTGGGAGGCATCGTGGACCGCCAGGGGGATGCCCTTCAGGGTGAAGTTGATGGCGTAACCGAAAAGGAGGAGCATGAGGCTGGGCAGAAGCACGATGAGCCGGGGCAGGACGTGGTCCCGGCGGATCTGCAGGAACTCCTTTTCCGCCAAGGCCAGGATGCGGTTCATAGGGCCTCCTTGCTGAGGAGGGCGAAGACGTCCTCCAGGCTGGGCTCCACCTCCTGGAGTCCCTCCAGGGTCACCTCTTTCCGGACGATGAGCCGCACCCCCTCTCCGCTTGGCCAGGCCTCGAGGACCCCCGGCCATCCCCGCACCGCCTCCAGCGAGGCCCCGGGAGCGAAGAGGAAGCGGGCCCGCTCCTTGGCCATGGCCTTCAGCTCCTGGGGGGTGCCCGCCGCCAGGACCCGCCCGGCGAAGAGCAGGGCCAGGCGGTGGCAACGCTCCGCCTCGTCCATGTAGTGGGTGGTGACCAAAACCGCCGCCCCCCCGGCCGCCTCCTGGTGGATGAGCTCCCAGATGCTCCGGCGGGAAAGGGGGTCCAGGCCCGTGGTGGGCTCGTCCAGGAAGAGGACCTCAGGACGGTGGACCACCGCTTGGGCCAGGGCCAGCCGCTGCCGCCACCCCCCGGAGAGGTGGCCGGCCAAGCTCCGGGCGTAGGGCCAAAGGCCAAAGCGCTTTAAGGCCTCCTGGGCCAAAGCCCGGGCCTCCTTGGGCCGGTAGAGGCGGGCGCGGAAGAGGAGGTTTTCCTCCACCGTAAGATCCCGGTAGACGCTTTGCTCCTGGGTGGCGTAGCCGATCTTGGCCTTCACCCGGTGGGGCTCCTTCGCCACCTCCAGCCCCGCCACCCAAGCCCTCCCCCCATCGGGCTTGAGAACCCCGGTGAGGACCCGCACCAGGGTGGTCTTCCCCGCCCCATTGGGCCCGAGGAGCCCGAAAACCTCCCCTGGGCGCACCTGAAGGCTCACCCCGTCCAAGGCCTTCACCTCCCCGAAGCTTTGCGTGATGGCTTCAGCCTCCACCATACCTTCCCTCCAGGTATCCCCGCACGTAGGCCTCCTTGTCCAGGGCCAAGCGCACCCCCAAGGCCTCCCCCAGGAGGAAGCGGGCCATGAGGGGGCCCAAAAAGGCCAGGGCCAGCTCCTCTGGGGGCTCCCCCCGCCAGAGCGCCCCCGCCTCCTGCTTAGCGCGGAAGAAGCCCACCACCCCCTCCATGGCCGCCAAAAGCCCCTGGGGCGGCCCCTGGGCCTTTAGCTCCGGGTGGCGCAGGAGCTCAGAGAGGAGCTTGGGCAGGAGGGCCCGGTGGCCCTCCAGGAGGTCCAGGTAGGCCTCCAAAAGCGCCCTCAAGCCCGCCTCCAGGGGGGCCTCCGCCCCCGGTAAGCGCTCCAGAAGCCCATGGGGCACGAAGGCGGAAAGGGCCCGTTGCAGGAGGGCCTCCTTGCTCCCGAAGCGGCGGAAGAGGGTCACCTCGCTCACCCCCGCCCGCCGGGCCACCTCCTTGGTGGTGGCCCCCCGGTACCCCCGCTCCGCCAGGAGTTCCAAGGCCGCCTGGAGAAGCCGGGCCTCCACGGGGTCTGTAAGTGAGCGCATACTTACAAGGGGAGCCTACCCCCCTCCCCTCACCCCGTCAAGGGCCGGGTATGGCATACTCTTCTTTGGAGGACAGCCATGAACCTACTGGACCGCATCAGCCGCCTCATCCGGGCGAACCTGAACGACCTGTTGCGCCGGGCGGAGGACCCGGAAAAGATCATGGAGCAAGCGCTTTTGGACATGAAGGAAGCCCTTAGGGAAGCCCGGGAGCAGGTGGCGGCCGCCATGGCCGAGGGCAAGCGCCTGGAACGGGAGGTGGAAAGCCACCTGAACGAGGCCGCCCTCTGGGAGGAGAAGGCCAAGGAAGCCCTGCAGGCGGGCCGGGAGGACCTGGCCAAGGAAGCCCTCAAGCGCAGGAAGCGGGCTTTGGACCTGGCCGAGGGCTTCCGGCAGCAGGCGGAGGAGCAAAAGGCCCTCATCGACCGGCTCATGACCCAGCTCAAGGCCCTCGAGGCCAAGATCGACGAGGCCGAGGCCCGCAAGAAGCTCCTCCTGGCCCGCAAGAAGGGGGTGGAGGCCGCCGAGGCCGTGCGCCGCATGGAGTCGCGGCTGGACCAGCATCCCGCCCTCGAGGCCTTCGAGGAGATGGAGGCCCGCATCCTGGCCATGGAGGACCGGCACGAGGCCCTGAAGGAGCTGGACGGCCAGGACCTGGACAAGGAGCTCGTTGCCCTCTCTGCGGACAAAGAGGTGGAGGAGGAGCTCGCCCGGCTGAAGCGGGAGCTGGGGCAGGCCTGAAGCCTCTATGCCCCTTGTGCTGGAGCTCTTCCTCCTCCTCAGCGCCCTGCTCCTTTTGGCCCTCCTCCTGCGGCCCAGGCCGGAGGGGCTCGCATGGAGCAAGGCCCAGCTCAAGAACCTGGTGGACTGGGGCGAGGTGGAGCGGGCCCTGCGGGCCTTGGAAGCCCGGGAAAGGGAGTTGGAAGCGGCCCTGAAGGCCCCCCACCTCCTCCCGGAAACCCGGGGGCGCCTCGAGGCCACCCTCGGCGAGACGCGGGGGCAACGGGCCACGCTCCTGGCCCTCCTGGAAAGCCTGGCGGCGGAAAGGGCCCTAGCCCGCGAGGATCTGGAAGCGGCCAAAGGCCTGGAGGAGCGTCTTGCCGCCCTGCGGGAAGTGTTGGCCAGCCTACGGGAGAGGGGGGAGTAAACTCCGTACCATGAGGCGGTACCTTATGGCCCTTGCCCTTGCCCTCGCCGCCTGTGCCCCCCAGGCCACCCAGACCCCGGAGGTCCGGCCCCTCCTGCAGGAGGCCGCCTTCTACCCGGCCAGCACGGGCTTGGAGTGGACCTACGTGCCCGAGGGGGAGGCCCTGACCTCCCCCCTCTACCGGGTGCGGGTGGAGGGTCCGGCCCTTTACGAGGGGCAGGAAGCCCTGCGCTTCCGCAGCTTCGGGCGGGGGGAGGACCGGGTCTACTACCGCCAGGTGGGGCCTTTTGGGGTGCGGCTCCTCGGCTTTCAGGACCCCTCCGCCCGGGTGGTCTTCACCCCACCCCTCCTGGAGTACCCTTCCGAAAGCCTGCTGAGCGTAGGCTACCGCTGGGGAGGGTCCACGGAGGTACGGGTGGAACTCCTCACCCCCGGGGGCCGGGAACCCCTGACCCAAGGAACCCTCCGCTACGCCATGGAGGTGCTGGAGGAACGGGAGGTGCGCCTGCCCGCCGGGACCTTCCGGGTTTTCCGCATCCGCCAAACCTACCAGGACAGCCGCGGCCAAGACGCCCGCGAGGTCTGGTTCGCCCCCCGGGTGGGGGAGGTGCGCACCCGGGAAGGGCGCCTCCTGGTGGAACGCAACTTCAACTGAGGTGGGTATGATACTGGAAAAGGTGAACAGCCCCGAGGACTTGAAGCGCCTGAGCCTGGAGGAGCTCCTCCAACTGGCTGAAGAGATCCGCAGCGAGATCATCCGGGTGACGGCGCAAAACGGCGGCCACCTGGCAAGCTCCCTGGGGGCGGTGGAGCTCATCCTAGCCCTCCACCGGGTCTACCAGTCCCCCAAGGACCGCATCCTCTTCGACGTGGGGCACCAGGCCTACGCCCACAAGCTGGTCACTGGAAGGAAGGACCGTTTCCACACCCTGAGGCAGGAGGGTGGGCTTTCCGGCTTCACCAAGGTTTCCGAGTCGGAGCACGACGCCATCACCGTGGGGCACGCCAGCACCTCCTTGGCCAATGCCCTGGGCATGGCTGTGGCCCGGGACGTCCTGGGAGAGGACTATCACGTGGTGGCGGTAATCGGGGACGGGGCCCTCACGGGGGGCATGGCCCTCGCCGCCCTGAACAAGATCGGGGAGCTGGGCAAGAAGATGCTCATCGTCCTCAACGACAACGAGATGAGCATCTCCGAGAACGTGGGGGCCCTCAACAAATACTTCAAGGAACTTCAGATCAGGAAGTGGGTCCAGGACGCGGAGAAGCTGGGGAGGAGCCTTCTGGAACACATCTCCCCCAAGCTCTTCGGCCTGGTGGACCGGGCCAAGGAGGCGGCCAAGCTCATCCTGCATCAGGAAAACCCCTTCTACGCCTGGGGCATCCGCTACGTGGGCCCCGTGGACGGGCACGACCTCAAGGGGCTCATCCACATCCTGGAGCACCTCAAGGAGCTGGACGGCCCCACCCTGCTCCACGTGGTCACCAAGAAGGGAAAGGGCTACAAGGTGGCCGAGGCCGACCCCATCTACTGGCACGGCCCCCCCGGCTTCAACCCGGAGAAGCCGGAGAAGGTCTCCAAGGGGTACTCCTGGAGCCAGGCCTTTGGGGATGCGGTGACGGAGCTGGCCTATCTGGAACCCCGCCTCTTCGTCCTCACCCCAGCCATGCGGGAGGGCTCGGGGCTGGTGCGCTACTCCCTGGAGCACCCGGAGCGCTACCTGGACGTGGGCATCTGCGAGGACGTGGCGGTGACCACGGCGGCAGGGATGGCCCTAAGAGGCCTCAAGCCCATCGTGGCCATCTATTCCACCTTTTTGCAGCGGGCCTACGACCAGGTGATCCACGACGTGGCCATCGAGAACCTGCCCGTGGTCTTCGCCATCGACCGGGCGGGGATCGTGGGCGCCGACGGGGCCACCCACCACGGGGTCTTTGACATCGCCTATTTGCGCACCATCCCCAACCTGCAGATCGCCGCCCCCAAGGACGCCCTGGAGCTAAGAGCCATGCTGAAGAAGGCCTTAGAGATCGGAGGGCCCGTGGCCATCCGCTACCCCCGGGACAACGTAGAGCGGGCCCCCGAGGGAGTGTGGCCCGAGATCGAGTGGGGCCGCTGGGAGGTCCTGAAGGAGGGCACCGAGGCCTACATCCTGGCCTTCGGAAAGACCTTGAAGTACGCCCTCGAGGCCGCCGCGGACGACCCCCGGGTGGGCGTGGTGAACGCCCGCTTCCTCAAGCCCCTGGACAAGGAGATGCTAAGGGCGCTCGCCCGCTACCGGCTCCTCACTGTGGAGGACCACCAACAGATGGGCGGTTTTGGGAGCGCGGTCCTGGAGGCCTTGAACGAGCTAGGCCTGAAGCCGGAGGTGCGGATCCTGGCCCTCCCCGACCGCTTCTTTGAGCACGGGACCATCCCTAGCCTCCACCGCCAAGCGGGGATCGACGCCGAGGGCATCCGGAAGGCCCTCCGGGAGATGGGCGTCCATCCCGCCTATGAGCGGGCCTGAGGTCCTGCGCTTCGCCGCCAACCTCTACCGGGTGCCGACGGAAGAGGGGTACTTCCTGGTGGACGCGGGCCTTGCCTGGGAGGCCAAACGGCTTCTCCCCCTCCTGGAACCCCCGCCCAGGCTCCTTTTCCTCACCCACCACCACACGGACCACGCAGGCGGGGCCAAAGCGCTTTGGGAAAGGTTCCGCCTCCCCATCCTGGCCCACCCCAAGGAATGGCCCTACCTCACCAAGGCCAAGCCCCGCCCGCCCCTACCCCTCCCCCTCCTGGGTTCCCTCCTCGCCAACCTGGCCCCGCCCCTTCCCCAGGAGGCCTTAAGGCCCGTAGAGGAAGGGGAGGCCGTCTTTGGGTGGCGGGTGGTGGCGCTTCCCGGCCACACCCTGGGCCAGGTGGGGCTTTTTCGGGAAGGGGTCCTGATCGCTGGGGATGCCTTAAGGGGAAAAGGCCTTCCCCCTAAGTTCATCAACGAGGACCACGCCTTGGCCCAGAAGACGGTGCGCAAAATCCTGGACCTGGGGGTAGAAAGGGCCTACATCGGCCACGGCGGGCCCCTCACCCGGGCCGAGGTGGAGGCTTTGGCCCGTAGACTGGGGGTATGAAACAACTCCTCGCCCTTTTCTCCCTGGGCCTCCTCGCCCTGGCCCAGGAGGTGGTGGTCTACCCCGGCTTCGCCGAGGTGAAGGAACCCGTGGTCCTGCCCCCCGGCGCCTGGGTCTACCTGGCGGGGGAAAAGCTTTCCCGCATGGCCCCAGGCTCCCTCAGGCTCCTCGGCGTGGAGGAGGTGGAGCGCATCTACCAGGGCTCGGCGGTCCTCTTCCGCTACCAAGGGGAAGGCCCTGCCACCTTGCGCTACCTTTACACCGGCCTTACAGGGGAAATCTTTTACACCCTGGAGGAGGGGACGCTCACCCTGTGGGCTAGGCTCCGGCTGGAGGGGGAGCCCCTCGAGGCCAAGCGCCTCACCCTGCTGGCGGGGGAAGCCCCCCTCCTCGAGGCCCCATCCGCCCCCAAGGCCGCCCTGCGGGCCTTCGCCGAAGGGGGCCCCATCCCGGAAAGCCCCTTCGGCCTCTTCCGCTACGAGCTTCCCCCCAGAAAGCTCCTCCCGGGCACCACGGAGGTGCCCTTCCTCAAGGGGGAAGTGCAACCGGAGCGCCTTCTGCGCTACCAGGGCCCCTTCCGCACCGAGAAGCTTCTCCCCCTGGAACGGGGCTACCGCTTCAGGGCCCCCTTTCCCCTGGCCCCGGGGAACCTGGAGGCGGTGGAAGGAGGCCTCTTCCTGGGCCAGGCCTTCCTCCCCGCTACCCCTAAGGGAGAGGCCGCTGAGGTCTGGCTTGGCAAGGACCTGGAAGCCCGCCTCTTCCGGAGCGTGAGCCTCCTCTCCCGCACGGAGAAGGAGGCCACCTACGGGGTGGAAACCCATCTGGAAAACCCCTACCCCTACCCCGTCACCCTCCTCCTTTCGGAAACCTTCCCCGAGCCCTTCCGCCTGGACTTCCCCACCGCTACCCTCCTCCCCCAGGGCTACCGCCTGGAGCTCACCTTGAAACCCAAAGAGACCCGCACCCTCACCTACCGCCTCACCCTGCCCCGCTAGGGACATCTGCCCCCATCCCCAGGCCCCATCCTAAGGGCATGAAGCCCGACCTCCACCGCTTCCCCCTCCTGGTGGCCTGGGAGATGACCCGGGCCTGCTTGCTCGCCTGCCAGCACTGCCGGGCCTCGGCGGTGCCCGACCCCCTGCCCGGAGAGCTTTCCACCGAAGAAGGACTGGCCCTTCTCCGGGAGCTCGCCACCTACACCCCCAAGCCCATCCTGCTCCCCACCGGGGGCGACCCCCTGGCCCGGCCGGACCTCTTCCTCCTACTGGAGGAGGCCAAACGCCTGGGCCTTAAGGTGGGGATCACCCCCGCCGTCACCCCCAGGCTCACCCGGGAGGTGGTGGCCCGCTTCAAGGAGCTTGGCGTGCACCAGATGGCCATCTCCTTGGACGGGGCCACCCCCGAGGCCCACGACGGCTTCCGCGGGGTGCCGGGCACCTTCGCCCTGGCCCTACAGGCCCTGGACTGGGCCCGGGAGGTGGGCCTCATGACCCAGGTGAACACCACCGTCACCCGGAGCACCGCCAAGGAACTCCCCGGGATCGCCGAGATCCTGGCGGAGAAGGGCGTGGCCACCTGGGAGGTCTTCTTCCTGGTGCCCGTGGGCCGGGGAGCCCTTTTGGAGCAGCTTTCCCCGGAAGAATACGAGGAGGTGATGCACCTTCTTTACGATCTTTCCCGCCGCTACCCCTTCAAGGTGCGCACCACGGAAGGCCCCATGTTCCGCCGGGTGGCCCTGGAGCGCCGCAAGAAGGAGGGAGGGGAAGATGGGGCCCTAGTGGGGGAAGGGCGGGGGGTACACCTCTCCGACGGCTTTGGCTTCGTCTTCGTCTCCTCCACGGGGGAGGTTTACCCCTCAGGCTTCCTGCCCCTTTCCGCAGGCAACGTGCGCGAGCGGCCCCTTTTGGAGATCTACCGAAACAGCCCCCTTTTCCTCGAGCTCCGCAACAAGGCCCTTCTAAAGGGCAAGTGCGGGGTCTGCGAGTACCGGGAGCTATGCGGGGGAAGCCGGGCCCGGGCCTGGGCGGAAACCGGGGATCCCTTGGCCGCCGATCCCCGTTGCGCCTACATCCCCAAAGCCTGGGGACAAATGCCCCTGGCCTAAGGGAACAGGCGTTTCCTATGCTGGGGTCATGAAGCGCCTTCTGCCGCTTATGGCCTTTCTGGGCCTTCTGGCTCTGGCGCAAAGCCCAGGGGCCAAGCTCTACTCCGCCAACTGCCAAAGCTGCCACCAAGCTACCGGCCAGGGGCTTCCCGGAGCCTTCCCGCCCCTCACCCACCTGGACAAGGTGGTCCAGGCCAAGGGGGGCCGGGAGTACCTGATCCGGGTGGTGCTCTACGGCCTGCAGGGCAGCCTCACCGTGGAGGGCAAGACCTACAACGGGGTCATGCCCCCCTTCCGCCAGCTCAAGGACCAGGAGGTGGCCGACCTCCTGAACCACATCCTCACCACCTTCGCCAAGTCCAAGGCCAAGCCCATAAGCGCCGAGGAGGTGAAGGCCCTGCGGGCCAAGGCCATGTCCCCGCAGGATGTGCTCAAGTCTCGTCCCCCGGTCAAGTAGACCGGTGTACTCCCTCCCCCCGGGGCCTTTAGGCCCCGGGCACCTTTTCCTTAACCCCTGGCGGGAGATAATGGTCTTGCCGTGGAGCCTGGGTTCCACCTTCTTTACGCAAGGCGCCTGGCCTGGCGCCACCGGCTCCTCTTGGCCCTTCCCTTGGCGCTTCTGGGCTTTCTCCACCCCTTCTTCGCCCTGGCCTCCCTCCTACCCTTTCTGCTGCCCGCCCGGCTTTGGGAAGGGCGGGCGCTACAGGAGATCGCCCGGACCAGCCTGGCCTACCCCACCGCCTTGGCCTATGGGGAAGAGCGCCTCTGGCAAGAAGCGAGGCGGGTGCCCATGAAGCTCCCCCCTTTCCCCTCAGGCCTCCTCCTTGCCTACCTCCTTGCCCTCCTCTTGGCCCTGGCCCTCGCCGCCTGGCGGTCTTCCGCAGGACCAGGGAGTCCCTGGACCCTGCCAGGGAGCGAAAGGCCCCTGGGGCCCGAGAGGGCCCCCAGCCCCTCAGGGGGTGCGGAAGGCCAGGAGAAACCAGGGGAACCCCCCCAGGGGCCCGCCAAGGCGCCCCCCCCTAGGCCGGGAGAAGCGCCTTCCGCGGGGCAACCCTCCCCCCAAGGACCCCAGGAAAACCCAGGGCCAGGAACCCCTTCCCCGAACGCCCCGGGCAACCCAAGCCCAGGAGGAGGAACCTACCCCTCCCCCCCAGGCCGAGCCGAGGGTTCCCCAGGCCGGGCTGAGGGCTTAGGACCGGGCCGAGAAACCTCCCCCTCCCAGGAGGGCCCGGGGGAAACAGCACCCAAAGGTCCCGGAACCTCCGGACCCGGTCCCCAAGTGGCGGGGCCCACCCTTTCCCCTCCGCCAGAGACCAAGGGCAGGGGCGAAGGGCTCCTGCAACCCGGGGTGGAGGTGGGGGCTGCTCCCCTGCCCTCTCCCTGGGGCCAAGGCCAACCCCCGGAGGCGGTGCGCCGGGGGGTGGAGGTCTACCTGGAGCGCACCCCTCTCTCCCCGGAAGCCCAGGAGCTCCTCCAGAGGTACTTCAGCGCCCCCTGACCCGCTCCAGGGCTTCGGCCACGCTCACCGGGCCCACCTCGAGGCGCTCCGCCATGGGAAAGGCCCCCATGGAGCCTCCGTGGCCGAAGCGGGCCCCCACCCGCAGGTCCACATCCTTAAGGAGCTCCCGCATGCGCTCGTGCTTGTCCCCCCCCTCCATGGCCGCATAGGGGTTCTCCCGCACCTCCACCAGGCGGAAGCCCTCCCCCTCCACCTCATAGATGGCGAAGCGGGGGGCGTGGCCGAAGGGGCCGGGGTAGACCTTTCCCTCGTCGTTCTTGGACAGGGCCACGGCGATCCTCATGGCCCCAGGATACACCCCCCGGGTACGCGCTGGTGAGGCCCAAGCCACCCTCTCCTATGCGAGGACAAGCAGGCTCAGGAGGCCCGCCACTCCCCGCTTTTCCCTCCTGCCTTGTGGAGAAGGCGCACCCCGGAGATAACCAGCCCCTTGGAGGCGGCCTTCAGCATGTCGTACACGGTGAGGGCGGCCACGGCGCAGGCGGTGAGGGCCTCCATCTCCACCCCGGTCTCCGCCTTGGTCTTGGCGGTGGCCTCGATGCGCACCCGCTTGGCCTCCCTTTCCAGCTCCACCCTTACCTCCACCCCGGTGAGGGGCAGGGGGTGGCACAAGGGGATGAGGTCCGCAGTCCTTTTGGCGGCCATGATGCCCGCGAGCTGGGCCACCATCAGGGGGTCCCCCTTCCCCACCCCGCCCTGTTCCAGGGCAGCCAGGGCCTCCTCGGTGAGCTCCACGAAGGCTTCCGCGGTGGCGGTACGCAAGGTGGCGGGCTTTTCCGTCACGTCCACCATGTGGGGCCTGCCGTCCTTGAAGTGGGTGAGGTCCATGGCTCAAGTGTAATCCGCCCCTCAGCGGGCCCGGCGGATGGGGGCCACCAGGAAGGCCCCCAGGAGGAAGAAGGCCCCCGCCAGGAGGAAAAGAACCAGGTACCCGAGGCCTTCTTCCCGGGCGTTGAGGAGGTCCAAGGGCCGGCCGAAGGCCCCCGCCAGCACCTGGGGCACCACGATGGAGGTCTGCCACAGCCCCATGTCCGTGGCGTGGGCCTCGGGGTCCCGGAGGACGTCGGACACCAAAGCCCAGTCCACCGCCAGGTACACCCCGTAGAAGAGCCCAAAGAAGAGGGCCAAGAAGAGGAGGAGGTCGTAACGGGGGAAGAGGAGGATAAAGGGCATGAGGAGGCCCAGCCCCGCCCCAGAAAGGTAGATGAGGGGCTTGCGCCCCACCTTGTCCGAAGCCCTTCCCGCGGGCACGCTGGCCAAGGCCGCGCCCAGGGAGATGAGGAGGCCCAAAAGGGCCACCGCCTGGAAGGGCTCTTCGGCCAGGGACCGCCCCAAGGCTTGGAAGGCGCCCACCACGTCCGCCAGGTAGTACTGAAGGTAGGTCTGGGCCAGGTAGAAGCCCAACATCACCAGGAAGCGGGTGAGGTAGACCAAGAGGAAATCCCAATCCCCCCAGGGCCGGGCCAGGGCCTGGACCAGGGGCCGGGGGTTGGCCTTGAGGGGGCGTTCGGGGATGACCCGAAGGCTCAAGGCCGCCCCCACAAGGTTCACCAGGGCGGCCAGGTAAGCCTGGGAGGCCAGGGGCAGGAGGAAGCCCACCACCCCCCCCAGCACCTGCCCGGAAACCTGCAAGACCCCCATGTACCCCGAGGCGGTGCCCCTTTCCTTTCGGGGCACCAGGTCGGGGATCAGGGCGGAGTAGGGTCCCGTGGCCAGGTCGTCCGCCACCTGCAGGAGGAGGTAGGCCAGGAGGAGAAAGCCGTAGGTGGGCGCGTGGACCAGGAGGAGGAGGGCCAAGGCGGTGAGGAGGCTTCCGAAGAGGAGAAAGGGCCGGCGCTGGCCCAGGCGGTCGGAGAGGTAGCCCATGAGGGGCGGACCCAGGATGGCCATCACCGCCCCCAGGCCGAAGAGAAAGCCCAGCCGGGTGGCCTTCTCCTCCGGAGGGGAAACCTCCGCCACCTTGGCGGGTAGGATCACCAGGAGGACCAAAAACCACTTGAGGCTGGTGGCGAACCAGTAGGCGGAAAGGGAAAGAAACCAGCCAGGCCTGTGGTGCATGGGCCACACCTTACCAGACTGCGGCCTCGGGGACCACCAGGAGGGGGAGGTGGCTCTGGGTCAAGAGCGCCTCCACCATCCGGCCCAGGCGGTGGCGCCAGGTGCTCCTGGCCTTGGAGCCCAGGACCAGGAGGTCGGCCCCGCGGGCCTCCGCCAGGCGCAGGAGGTCCAGCTCGTCCTCTCCCTTGCTCACCTCCACCACCCCGGTGGCCTTCAAGAGGGCCTCGAGGTGGCCCCTGGCCCGCTCCAGCACCTCGGCGAGGGCAAGGCCCCTGGGGTCCAGGTAGGTGGGGAAGCAGCACCCTCCTTCCCCGCTCACCAGGTGCAGGCCCAACACCTCGGCCCCCATGGCCCTCCCCCAGGCCTCGGCCACCCGGAAGGCGCTCAGGCTTGCCGGGCTATCGTCCAAGCCCACAGCGATGCGCCGCACCGCCTTCATGGCCCTGGGGAGCAGCAAAACCGGAACCTCCCCCCGGTGGAGGAGGTAGCGGGCCAGCCCTCCCCGGGCCAGGACCTCGAGGGCCCCCACCCCCCGCTGGCCCACGAGGACCAGCCGACTCTTCAGGGCCTCCCCCGCCACCACCTGGGCGGGAAAGCCCCGGAACACCTGGCTCTTCAGGCCCGTTTCTGCCAACGCCTCCCGCACCTTTCCCTCCACTAGGCCCAAGGTGGCCTCCAGGCTGGGGGCCAGTTCCGGGAAGCGCCGGGCCAGGGCCTCCAGGTACGAGGTGGAAACCACGTGGAGGAGCTCCGCCGGCATCCCCAAGACCCCTTGGAGGAAGCGGGCCGTTTCCACCACGTCTTGAAACTCCTCCCCCAGGTCCACCGCGGCCAAAAGGCGCATGTTCCTCACCTCCTGGCCCCAATATAATCCTTTCGTGCTCTGGCTTCGCGACCGCACTTTAGACCTCTCCCAGCCTCGGATCATGGGCATCCTCAACCTCACCCCCGACTCCTTCTCCGATGGCGGCCTCTACCTGGACCCGGAAAGGGCCCTGGAGCGGGCCAAAGCCCTGGTGGCCGAGGGGGCGGACCTCTTGGATCTGGGGGCCGAGTCCACCCGCCCAGGAGCGGAGCCCGTGCCCGTGGAGGAGGAGAAAAGGCGGCTCCTCCCCGTCCTGGAAGCCGTTCTTGCGCTGGGGGTGCCGGTGAGCGTGGACACCCGCAAGCCAGAGGTGGCGGAGGAAGCCCTAAAGCTGGGGGCCCACCTCATCAACGACGTGACGGGCCTTCGGGACGAGCGCATGGTGGCCCTCTGTGCCCGGTACGGGGTGGCGGCGGTGGTCATGCACATGCCCGTGCCTGACCCCAGGACCATGATGGCCCACGCCCGCTACGGGGACGTGGTAGCGGAGGTAAGGGCTTTTCTCAAAGCGCAAGCGGATATAGCACTGAAGGCGGGGGTGCCCCAGGTGGTCTTGGACCCCGGTTTCGGCTTCGGCAAGCTCCTGGAGCACAACCTGGTCCTCCTACGCCGCCTGGACGAGATCGTGGCGCTGGGCCACCCGGTTTTGGTGGGGCTCTCAAGGAAGCGCGCCATCGGGGAGCTCACCGGGGTGGGAGAGCCCAAGGAGCGGGTCTTCGGCTCGGTGGCCGCCCACCTCTTCGCCGCCCTGAAGGGGGCAAGGCTTTTGAGGGTCCACGACGTGAAGGCCCACCGGGAAGCCCTCTCCGTGTGGAATGCCCTTCAGGAGTAGGTATGGGCAGGATCGCCCTTTTGGGACTGGAGTTTTACGGCCACCACGGGGTGATGCCCGAGGAGGGAAAGCTCGGGGCCCGCTTCGTGGTGGACCTCTGGCTCGAGGTGCCCTTTGAGGGCAAGGGAGACCGGCTGGAGGAAACCGTGGACTACGCCGCCGTCTACGCCCTGGTGGAGGAGGCGGTGCGGGGGCGCCGCTTCTACCTGATCGAGGCCCTGGCCGACCACCTGGCGGAGGAACTCCTTAGGGCCTTTCCCCGCCTCCAGGGGGTGCGGGTGCGGGTGCACAAGCCCCACGCCCCCATCCCCGGGGTCTTCCGCGACGTGTACGCGGAAACGGAAAAAGTGCGCTCCTAAAGGCATTTTCTTTCCTCATCTTGCGCTCATGGTAAGGCTGTGGTAGGATACCGGCGCCCGAAAGGGCTAAGCCGAAGCGGGTATGCCTTCCCCACCGCTCATTGGGGCGGTGGGCTATGAACTTTCTCACGCCTCTGGGCTAGACTGAAGGAGCCCGGAAAGGGGCGGGCCAGTTATGGAAAAGGTGGCCATATTTATCGACGGCTCCAACCTCTACAAGGGGCTGGTGCAGCACCTGGGCTCGGACTATCGGCTGAACTTCGTGGAGTTCATCACCCTCCTCACCGCCGGGCGGCGGCTTCTACGGGCTTACTACTACAACGCCCCCCTGCCCCCGGAAGACCCCGCGGCCAAGGCCCACCAGAGCTTCCTCAACTACCTGAAGCGGGTGCCCTACGTGGCCGTGCGCCTAGGAAGGCTCGAGCGGCGGGCGGACGGCTTCGTGGAGAAGGGGGTGGACATCCAGATCGCCATCGACATCCTGCGCCTGGCCTACGCCGACGCCTACGACGTGGCGGTGCTGGTTTCCGGGGACGGCGACTTCGCCGAGGTGGTGCGGGTGGTGCAGGACATGGGCAAGCAGGTGGAGAACACCACCTTCCACGCCCTCTCCTCCCACCGCCTGGCGCAACAGGCAGACCGCTTCTACCCCCTGGACGACTTCCCCTGGGAGCGCCTCCGGGCCCCCAGCCTGCCGCAATCCCCGGAAAGCCAGGAATAAGGCCCGCTGGGCAACCCTCCCAGCAGACCTCGAGGAAATCGCTTAGAGAAGTTCTTCCGGTCGGAAGAAGAGGCCGATCTCCCTCTGGGCGTCCTCGAGGGTGGCCGAGCCGTGGATCACGTTCTCGTCGATGGTGGTGGCGAAGTCCCCGCGGATGGTGCCGGGAAGGGCGTCCTTGGGGTGGGTAGCCCCCATCATCTTCCGCACCTCGGCCACCACGTTGGGCCCCTCCAGGACCATGGCCGCCACCGGCCCCGAGGTGATGAAGCTTACCAGGCCGGGGAAGAAGGGCTTCTCCCGGTGCTCGGCGTAGTGCTGTTCGGCCAGCTCCCGGGGGATTTGCATAAGCTTTAGGCCCACCAGGCGGAAGCCCTTCCGCTCAAAGCGGGCCAGGATCTCCCCCACCAGCCCGCGCCGCACGCCATCGGGTTTCACCATCACGAAGGTTCGCTCCATACCCTTAGGAGTCTAGCAGGTTTAGGGGCCTTTGAAGTAGCCCAGGAGGATGTAGGCCACCACCAGAACCCACAGGCCGATGAGGAGGATGTCCCGCCAGCCCACCCGTACCCTCCGCCCCTCGGGCTCCATGACCTGGGTGGGCAGCTCCTCCGGCTCCTCCCCCAGCTTCAGGCGCACCGGGGCGCCCTTTGCCGCCTCGAGGGGCAGGGCGTAGGGGCGGCTAGCCCGGGGAAGCTCCTCGGGAAGGCGCACCACCACCACGCTCACGTTGTCCGGCCCCCCCCACTCGTTGGCCAGGGCCACCAGGCGGCGGGCAGCCTCCTCCGGGGGGAAGTGCTTCAGCACCTCCAAGAGGGTCCGGTCCTCCAGCACCCCGGAAAGGCCATCGGTGCAGAGCAAGAACACGTCCCCAGGCTCCAGCTTCAAGCCCAGGAGGTCCACCCGGGCCTGGGGGAAGGAGCCCAGGGCGTTGGTGATCACGTTGCGCCAGCGGTGGGTCTTGGCCTCCTCCGGGGAAAGGAGGCCCTGGCGCACCCTCTCCGCCACCCAGGAGTGGTCCTCGGTGAGGAGGGTGAGCTCTCCTTTTCTGAGGAGGTAGGCCCTCGAGTCCCCCACGTGGGCGATGAGGGCGTAGGGCAGGTCCAGGACCAGGCAGGTGGCCGTGGTGCCCATGCCCCGGTTTTCCGGGCGCTGGGCCTCCTGGTGGATGCGCTCGTTGGCCCGCTCCAAGGCCTGGAGGAGCACCCGTGGGGAAGGCTCAACCCCCTTCAGGTGCTCCAGGATGGTCTCCACCGCCAGCCTGGCCGCCACCTCCCCCGTGCGGTGCCCGCCCATCCCGTCCGCCACCACGAAGACCCCGCCCCAAGGGGCGAGGGCGTGGCCCACGGCGTCCTCGTTCTTGGGCCGCTTCAGCCCGGGGTGGGTTTCCAGGGCGAAGACAAGGTCGGGCACAGGGGGATTTTAACCCACCTTGCTCTAAGCTGCCTGTCCAGTTGACGAGGGAAACCGCCTTGGTCCATCGTGGAAATGGAAGGGCAAAGGAGGTGGCTCATGCTCCGGAATCCATGGCCATGGTTGGGTGCGGCCCTGACGCTCCTGGGCGCGTGCGCCCCCACCGTCTTCCAGCCCCTTCCGGGGGTGGAGTTGCCTCTCCCCAGGGGCCGAGTGGAGGTTCCCACCTGGGTTCTCCCGGGAAATCCTCTTCCCCTAAGCGACGACTTTGAACGGTATCCCGTAGGCGCGGTACTGACCGGGGTGGCTCCCGAGCGCTATGGCTTGCTGGCGAAGGAAAAAGCGACGTTCACCGTCGTCGAAGCGCTAGACCCCAAAAACGCCATCACGCGCGCCGTCCGTCTAGCCCCGTTTGGCGGCGCCCTGCTGACCACAGGGGCAGGGAACTGGACAGATTACCAAGCCCGCTTTGATGTGCAATCCCTGGGGAACGCCTACTGGGGTTCGGCGGGTCTCCTAGCCCGGGTGTTCCTTGATCCCGCGGGAACTCAAGGCTTGGAGTTCCGCTTCGGCCGCGACGGCATAGAGCTGACCAAGGTGCTAGGAGAGCAACGGAGGGTGGTGGCCAAGAGGCCCGAGCTCAAGGAAGTGGGCGAAGCGTTTGTCATGGACAAGCTATGGCACCGCTTTGAGGTCCTCGCCCGAAGCACCGGGGAGGTCCGGTTCCGCATGGACGGAAGGGAACTCCTTGCGTGGCAAGACCCCGACTTCCGCCAAGGAGGGCTGGGCTTCGGAGTGCATGACCCGAACCTGGTGCTCTACCTGGACAACCTAGAGGTTACCCCCCTCTCCGAACCTTCCAAGGCTCCTTAGGCCTGCATAGCCTTGACGCATACCGCATACCGCGGTAACTTGAGACTAACCCCGGGCCCAAAAGCCCGGCCTTTTGCTTTGGGGAGGGCGCCATGCGCTTTGAGAAGATCGCCCCCTACACCTACCGCATCCCCCGCCAGGGGAAGATGCGAGTGGACGCGGTTTTCTTCGCCTCGGAGGAGATTTTGAAGGACCTCGAGGCCGAAAACCACGCCTCCTTGCAGCAGCTCATGAACGTGGCCACCCTGCCGGGCATCGTGGAGCCCGCCCTGGCCATGCCCGACATCCACTGGGGCTACGGCTTCCCCATCGGGGGGGTGGCGGCCTTTGACCCGGAAGCGGGCGGGGTGGTGAGCCCAGGAGGGGTAGGTTTTGACATCAACTGCCTCCCCGCCGGTACCCGCGTCCTCTTCCACGACCGCTACACCCGCCCCATAGAGGAGGTGGCCAAGGAGAAGGAACCCTTGCTCACCGTTTGGAAGCTTGGGGAAAAACCCGAAGCCGGCCAAGCCTTTCTGCTCCTTTCCCGGGAAGGGGAAAACCTGGTGCGCCTACGCACCGAGGGGGGGTTTGTTTTGGAGGCCACCCCCGACCATCCCGTGTACACGCCCGAAGGGATGCGGGCTATAGGGCAACTGGCCCCTGACGACCGGGTGGCCGTCCATCCCTTCCAAGGCTTCCCCCACGAACCCCCTCCCCCTATCACCCTCCTGGACGAGGAGCAAGCCCGAACTTTGGGGCGCGCCCTGGGCTTTCCCCAGGCGGCGGAGGTGCTCAAGGCGAAGGGGCTCCTCCCCCTGCGGGCAGACCATCCGCACCTGCCCGTCATCCTGCGCCTCTTGGGCTATGCGCTGGGCGACGGCACCCTTTACCGCTCCCGGGGAAAGGCATACCTGGTCCTTTACGGGGACGCGGAAGGACTCCTGGAGGCCAAAGAAGACCTTCGGCGCCTGGGCTTCCGTTCGGGGGGTCCTTACGTGCGCCTAAGGAGGCACCGCTTCCGGGGGCGCAGCTTCGCCACGGAGGAGGCCAGCCTGAAGGCCAGTTCCCGAGCCCTCTTCCTCCTCCTCCACGCCCTGGGCCTCCCCGAGGGTCCCAAGGCGCAACAGGCCTTCGCCCTGCCTTCCTGGCTCTTCCCCCTGCCCGCTTGGCTTAAGGCCAACTTTCTGGCGGGGCTCTTTGGGGCGGAGCTTTCGGCCCCGCAAGCGGTATCCGGGCACGGGCACAATCTAGCGGCCCCCACCCTCTCCCAGTCCAAACGAAAGAGCCTCCTCGAGGCGGGACGGCGCCTCATGGAGGAACTGGCCCACCTGTTGGAAAGCCTGGGCCTAGAAGTCCAATCCCTGCGAGAAGAAAGCGATTGGGAAGAGCCTTTAGACCCCTCCTACCGCTTCAAGCTGATCCTGCGGAGCACCCCGGACAACCTCCGCCGCCTCTACGAGCACGTGGGCTACGCTTATGCTCCCCAAAAGGCTCGCCTGGCCCAGGCAGCGGCCCTCTACCTCCGCCTTAAGATGGCCCACCTCCAAGCACGGGAAGCCGGGGCCAGGGACGTCCTGGCCCTGCGGAAGGCGGGCCTTGGGCCAAAGGCCATCGCCGCCACCCTAAACCTCCCCAGGCGCTTCGTGGAGCGCACCCTTTACGAAGGGAGAGGCGGGTTCCGAACCTGGGGGTTCCCCACCTTTCCCGAGTTTCTCCAGCAGGCCGGACCCATGCTCTTTGACCGGGTGGTGGCGGTGGAGGTCGTCCCCCACGGGGGAAGGGTGTACGACCTCTCCATGGCCCATGAGGGGCACAACTTCGTGGCGGAGGGGTTCGTGGTCTCCAACTGCGGCGTCCGCCTCCTCACCTCCCACCTCACCCTGGAAGAACTTCTGCCCAAGCAGAAGGAGCTAGCCGATACCCTCTACCGCCTCATCCCCTCGGGGGTGGGGAGCGAGCGCAAGGACGTGCGCTTCAGCAAGCGGGAGCTTAGGGAAATCCTCAAGGAGGGGGCGGGCTGGCTCATCCGGCGGGGCTTTGGCTACCCGGAGGACCTCCACTTCATCGAGTCCGAGGGCCGCCTCCCCTGGGCCAATCCCGACAAGGTCTCGGATAGGGCCTTTGAGCGGGGCGCCCCCCAGATCGGCACCCTGGGGAGCGGGAACCACTTCCTCGAGGTGCAGTACGTGGACGAGATCTACGACGGGGAGGTGGCGGAGGCCTTCGGGCTCTTCCCGGGCCAGGTCACCGTCCTCATCCACACGGGAAGCCGGGGCCTGGGCCACCAGGTCTGCCAGGACTACGTGGAGCGCTTCCTGAAGGTGGCCCCCCGCTACGGCATCGAGCTGGTGGACAAGCAGCTGGCGGCAGCCCCCATCCAGAGCCCGGAGGGCCAGGACTACCTCCAGGCCATGGCCGCCGCCGCCAACTTCGCCTTCGCCAACCGCCAGCTCATCGCCCACTTCGTGCGGGAGGCCTTTGAGGCCGTGGGCTACACCCCCAGGGACCACGGCTTGAGGGTGCTTTACGACCTGGCCCACAACAACGCCAAGTTTGAGGAGCACGGAGGGAAGCGGGTGCTGGTACACCGCAAAGGGGCCACCCGGGCCTTTGGCCCCGGCCACCCGGAGATCCCCCCGGAGTACCGGCGGGTGGGCCAGCCCGTCCTGGTGCCCGGGGACATGGGCCGCTACTCTTACGTGCTAGCAGGAACGGAAAAGGCCATGGCGGTTTCCTTCGGCTCCAGTTGCCACGGGGCCGGGCGCAAGATGAGCCGCCACCAGGCCAAGCGGGTGGCCCGGGAGCGCAACCTGGTGAAGGAACTCGCCGAAAGGGGCATCCTGGTGCGGGCCGCCACCCGGGCCACGGTGGACGAGGAGATGCCCGAGGCCTACAAGGACGTGTCCGTGGTGGTGGAGGCGGTCCAGGGAGCGGGGATCGGAAGGAAGGTGGCCCGCCTCAGACCCCTCATCGTGGTCAAAGGTTGAAGGGGTAGGGGTATCAGGTTCCTCTCACCCCCTTCTGCTTTCATGGGGAGATGAGACGCCTTCTCCTCCTCAGCTTCCTGGCCTTTCTTCCCTTGGGCCTCGGCCAGAACCTTCTGCCCGCCGGGGTCTTCGGCTTGACCTTTCGCGAGGAAGGAGGAGCTTGGGTGTATGAGGGGGCAGGCGTACGGCTGGCGTACGTGCCGGGGGTGGGATGGGCGGAGCCTGCCGATCCCTCCCTACCGCCCCCTAGCGGAGAGCTCCTGCCCCTGCAAGCCCTGAAGGCCCTGGGGTACTTCCAGGTCCCAGAAGCCGGGACCCGCTTCGGGTCCCAGGGCCGGGCCTTCCGGGTAGTCCTGGACCTCCCCACCCCCTACCCAGGTCCCCCCCAGGAAGCGCAGGGGCAGGAACGCCTTACCCTTCTCCTCCCCTACCTGGCCCCGGAGGTCCTCCAGGCCCCCTGGCCCCAGGGCCTGCGGGCAGGGGTGCGCCTCCTCCCCCAGGGAACTGAGCTTCGCCTCGAGGCCCCAGGCCGGCTCCTCCGCCACCGCCTCTTCCCCCTCCAGGACCCCCCCAGGCTGGTTCTGGACCTCTACCTCCTGGCTCCCGAGGTGGAGGAGGCCCTGGCCCCCGGGGTGCACTACAAGGAGGTCTGGGCCTTCGCCCCCGATCCCCTCAGGCTCTACCTGGTGGAGGCCACCGAAGGCCGCCTCCTGCCCGTGGGGAAGCCCGGGGTACGGGACCTGCCCAAGAACCTGGCCCCGGGGGCCCTGGCGGTCTTAAACGGGGGCTACTTCGACCCCAAGACGGGCACCCCCATCGGGCTCTGGGTGCAGGACGGGGTCACCGTCGCCTACCCCTTTGGCCGGGTGGCCCTCATGTGGGAGGGCTTCCGCTTCTTCCTGGACTTCCCCCGCTTTGAGGCGGTGGTGCGGGGGCCCCAGGGGGAGCGGGTGCGGGTGGGGGTGAACGCCTCCCGCGCCCGCTTCACCGCCCACACCGTTCCCGGTCCCGTGGGGCGGGAGGGGGAGGAGGTGGCCCTGGTGCGGGGGGACCGGGTGGAAGCCATCCTGCCCGCTCCCCAGGACCTCCCTCCTGGGGCCTGGGCCCTCAGCTTTCCCCAAGGATCCCCACCCTTTCCCTTGCGACCCGGGGATCCTTTGAGCCTCTACGGCCGCCTAGACCCCCCCTTCGCCTACGCTTTGGAAGGCGGGCCTCTCCTGGTGCGGGAAGGCCAGTACGCCTTCGATCCTATGCGAGAGAACTTCAAGGACCTGAGGCCCCTCCAGGCGGTGGCCCCCCAGGCGGCGGTGGCCTGGACCCGGGAGGGCAGGCTTTGGCTTTTGGTCTCCGAGCCCACCACCCCCGGGGTTTTGGCCCGGGCCCTCCTCTCCTTGGGGGCCTGGAACGCCCTCAGGATGGACGGGGGAGGCTCGGCCCAGCTTTGGGTTCAGGGGAGGCTGCGAAGCCCGTACCAAGGCTCCCCCAGGCCGGTGGTGAGCGCCTTGGCCCTTTACGCCCCCTAAAGGGCGCCTCCTCCCGCGGGAGGGCTCACGCCGAGATTGGGCTTGCAAAAAGGCATTACCGGGGCCCCCACCCTGGCCCTGCCAGGGTGGGGTGGTATCAGCTCACCCGCTCCACCCGGATGAGGTTGGTGGTCCCCCGCACCCCAAAGGGTACTCCCGCGGCGATCACCACCCGCTCCCCCACCTGGGCCAGCCCGCAGGCCTTGGCCTTCTCCAGGGCGATGCGCACCATGTCGTCGGTGTCCTGCGGGTCAGGAGCGAGATGGGGCCACACCCCCCAGACCAGGGCCAGCTGCCGCACCACCTCGAGGCTTGGCGTGAGGGCCAGGATGGGCACCTTGGGCCGGGTGCGGGCGATGCGCCGGGCGGAGCTACCCGTGGCGGTGAAGACCACAATGGCTTTAGCCTCCACCGCCTCCACGATGTCCTCCGCCGCCTGGGCGATGGCGTCTTGGGTGGTGGGGGTGGGCGCCGGGCGCAGCACGCTAAGCTTTTGGGCAAACTCCGGCGAAGCCTCCACCGACCGGGCGATCCTGGCCATCATGGCCACAGCCTCCACCGGGTAAGCCCCAGCGGCGGTCTCCGCGGAGAGCATCACCGCGTCCGTGCCGTCGAAGATGGCGTTGGCCACGTCGGAGGCCTCGGCCCGGGTGGGGCTTGGGTTTTGCACCATGGACTCCAGCATCTGGGTAGCGGTGATCACCGGCTTCCCGGCGGCGATGGCGCGGAGGATAAGGCGCTTTTGCACGATGGGCACCTCCTCCAGGGGCATCTCCACCCCCAGGTCTCCCCGGGCCACCATGATGCCGTCCGCCTCCTCCAGGATCTCCTCAAACCGCTGGACAGCGGAAGGCTTCTCGATCTTGGCCATGAGCCGGGCCCGGGAGCCGTAGCGGGCCAGGTAGTGCCGGGCCAGGAGGAGGTCGTCCCGGGTGCGCACGAAGGAAACCGCCACCCAGTCCACCCCGAGTTCCGCCCCCAGGGCCAGGTCCTGGATGTCCTTCTCCGAAAGGGCGGGGATGGAGAGGTCCGCCCCGGGGACGTTGATGCCCTTGCTGTCGGAAAGGATGCCCCCCACCTCCACCCGGGTGCGGATCTCGCCCCCCTCCACCCCCTCCACCCGCAGGCGGATGCGGCCGTCGTCCAGCAGGAGGACCTGGCCCGGGCTCACATCCTCGGGCAGGCCCTGGTAGGTGAGGGCAACCCGGGTTTCGTCCCCCTCCACGGGGAGACGGGTAAGGACAAAGGTCTGGCCGGGCTTGAGCTCCACCCGTCCTTCCCGGAAACGCCCGATGCGGACCTTGGGCCCCTGGAGGTCCTGAAGGAGGCTTAAGGGCTTGCCCAGCTCCTTTTCCACCTCACGCACCAAGGCCACCCGCCTCTGGTGGTCCTCGGGGGTGCCGTGGCTGAAGTTCAGCCGGAAGACGTCGGCCCCCGCCTCCGCCAGGGCCCGGATGGTCTCCTTGGTGCTCGAAGCCGGGCCTAGGGTGGCCACGATCTTGGTGCGCTTAAAAGGCCCCATAACCCAGGAAGCGCGCCGCCCGCCCCAGCTCCTCCTCGATGCGCAAAAGCTGGTTGTACTTGGAAAGGCGGTCGGAGCGGGAGAGGGAGCCGGTTTTGATCTGCCCCGCGTTCACCGCCACCGCCAAGTCAGCGATGAAGCTGTCCTCCGTCTCCCCAGAGCGGTGGCTGATCACCGCCCGGTAGCCGGAGCGCTGGGCCAGGCGGATGGCCTCGAGGGTCTCCGAAAGGGTGCCGATCTGGTTCACCTTCACCAGGATGGCGTTGGCCACCCTGCGCTCAATGCCCTGCCGAAGCCTTTCCGGATTGGTGACGAAGAGGTCATCCCCCACCAACTGCACCTTCCCCCCAAGCTCTTGGGTGAGGAGCCGCCAACCCTCCCAGTCGTCCTCGGCCAAGCCGTCCTCGATGGAGCGGATGGGGTACTTTTCCACCCAGGAGGCCCAGAAGGCCACCATCTCCTCGGAGGAGAGCACCCGCCCCTCCCCTTCCAGGTGGTACCGCCCATCCCGGTAAAGCTCGCTGGCCGCGGGGTCCAGGGTCAAGGAAACCTCCTGCCCTGGGGTGTACCCCGCCCGCTCAATGGCCAGGAGGAGGAGCTCGATGGCCTCCTCGTTGCTCTTCAAGTCCGGGGCGAAGCCCCCCTCGTCCCCCACGTTGGTGCTGTAGCCCTTCTCCTTCAAGACCCCTTTGAGGGTGTGAAAGACCTCAGCGCCGATGCGCAGGGCCTCCGAGAAGCTCTCCGCCCCCGCGGGCACCAGCATGAACTCCTGAAAGTCCACCCGGTTGTCCGCGTGCTTCCCCCCGTTGATGACGTTCATGAGGGGCACAGGCAGGACCACCCCCTGGACCCCACCCAGGTAGCGGTAGAGGGGAAGCCCCAGGGCCTCCGCCGCCGCCCGGGCGGTGGCCAAGGAGACCGCCAGGATGGCGTTGGCCCCCAGATTGGACTTGTTGGGCGTCCCGTCCAGCTCCAGCATGGCCCGGTCCACCCCCTCCTGGTCCAGGGCGTCCCGGCCGATGAGCTCGGGAGCGATGCGCTCGTTGACATTCTCCACGGCCCGCTGGACCCCCTTGCCCAGGTAGCGCCTGCCGCCATCCCGTAGCTCCAGGGCCTCGTGGGTTCCGGTGGAGGCCCCGGAGGGCACCATGGCCCGCCCCTTGACGCCCCCTTCCAGCTCCACCTCAGCCTCCACCGTGGGAAAGCCGCGGGAGTCCAACACCTCACGCGCCCGTACGCTGACGATTGTGGTCATGGTTCCTCCTTTTTGGAAGCGCTTCACGCCCCCCTGGATAAGAGCTTACACCCTAAGGGGCACCACCACCGCCTGGTACCCCTCCCCCTCGCCCACGGGACGCACCAAGCTGGGGCTTGTGGGCCCAGAAAGCAGCAGGCTGGCCTGGCCGGAAAGGGGTCCGAAGGCCTCCAGGAGGTAGCGGGCGTTGTAGGCCACCGCCAAGGGAGTGCCCTCGAGGCGCACCGGGAGCTCCTCCTGGCCCTTGCCATAATCCCCCTCAGCGGTGAGGAGCACCCGATCGTCCTGGAAAAAGAGGTCCACCCGGTGGTTCTGGCGGTCGGCCAAAACGCTCACCCGGCGAAGGCTTTCCCGGAAAGCCTCCACCTCCAAGGTGGCCTTCAGGGGGAAGTCCTTGGGGATGACCCGCTCGTAGTCTGGGAACTCCCCTTCCATGAGCTTGACCGCCATGCGGAGCTGCCCCACCCCCTCACGGCTCACCGCCAGTCCCAGGGTTCCCTGGCCAAGGGCCACCACCACCGGCCCCTCCCCCACGCTCTTGAGAACCCGGGTGAGCTCGTCCACGCTCCTGGCCGGGACCACCACCTTCTTCTGGAAGGGTTGGGGGCTCTTCAGGTCGTAGAGGGCCAGGCGGTAGCCGTCGGAGGCCACCGCGCGCACCCCCTTCTCCCCGAATTCCAGCTGCACCCCGCGGAAGATGGCCCGATATTCCTCGTTGCTGGCGGCGTAGCGCACGTGGGCAAGGGCTCGGAAGAGGTCCTCCGCGGAAAGGGTCGTCTGCAGGGGATAGGCATCCGAGGGGGCCTCCGGGCTGGGGAAGAGGAGCTCGGGGTAGCCTTCGGTGGGGGCCAGGCTGAGGCGGGTGCGGAAACGCCCCGAAGCCAGCTCCAGATCCTGGCCCAAGCCCAACTCCACCAGGTCCCCGGGAAGGCTACGCACCAGCTGGAAGAAGGGTTGGGCTGGCACCAGATAGCGGCCCTGGCCCTGGACATCGGCAAGAAGGCGTACCTCCAAGTCGGCCTCCCCGTTGCTGCCGAAGAGCACCAAGGTGTCGGGAAGAACCGCTAGACCCAAGTACGTGAAGAGGGGGTTGGAGCTCCGGGAAGGAATGACCCTCTCTAAGAGGCCCAGTTGTTCTGCCAGGAGGTTCTTGGGAAAGCTTACGTTCATTCTACCACCTTCCTTTTTACTGCTTCTAAGGACTCTTAAAAGATTTAAAAAGATAGTAGCCATAGTAATAGGGGCTGTGGATATGTGGATAAGGGGGCAAAAATAGCGTGTGGGAGAGAAAAAGGCCTGTGGATAACTCCTGTGGATAACCCGCTTTTCCTTGTGGATAAGCTGTGGATAACTTGCCAGTTATCCACAGGCCCGCGGAACGGGTCAGTTGTCCACAGGTTATCCACAAGGTTATCCACAGGCAAACCCCAGTTATCCACAGGGTTATCCACAGGTTATCCACAGGGGTCATGTGAGGGCCTCCCTAAGGGATCGGAGGAGGGACTGGACTTCCCGATCGCTTTCTGAGAGCTCCTGAACTTTTTGGATGGCGTAGAGCACCGTGGTGTGGTCGCGGCCGCCGAAGAGCTGGCCGATCTCCGGCAGGGAGGACCGGGTGAGCTCCCGCACCAAGAACATGGCGATCTGCCGGGGGAGGACCACCTCCTTGCGCCTGCCCCCTCCTACCAGCTCCTCCGGGCGCAGGGCGAAGTGCTCCGCCACCTTGCGCACGATCTCCTGGGGGTCCACCTCCGTTTCCCGGGGGGCGAAGATGTCGGAAAGGGCTTTGGCCGCCACCGCGCGGGTGAGCTCCACGCCGTTTAAGGAGGCGTAGGCCACGGTGCGCATCAGGGCGCCTTCCAGCTCGCGGATGTTGGAGGTCACCTGGCGGGCGATGTACTCCAGCACCTCCTCGCTCACCCTCAGGCCCCGCTGCTCGGCGTTCATCTTGAGGATGGCGATGCGGGTTTCCAGGTCGGGGGGCTGGATGTCGGTGATGAGGCCCCACTCGAAACGGCTCCTGAGGCGGGCCTCGAGGGTGAGGATGTCCTTGGGGGGGCGGTCGGAGGAGAGGATGATCTGCTTGTGGGCCTCGTAAAGGGCGTTGAAGGTGTGGAAGAACTCCTCCTGGGTGCGCTCCTTGCCCGCAATGAACTGGATATCGTCCACCAGGAGGAGGTCCACGGAGCGGTAGCGCTCGCGGAACTCCGTCATGCGGTCCTCGCGGATGGCGTTGATGAGCTCGTTGGTGAAGGTCTCCGTGGACACGTACTCGATTTTAAGGTGGGGAAAACGCTTGGCCACGGAGTGCCCCACGGCGTGCATGAGGTGGGTCTTGCCCAGGCCCACGCCCCCGTAGATGAAAAGGGGGTTGTAGGCCCGGCCTGGGGACTCGGCCACCGCTACTGCCGCCGCATGGGCCATGGAGTTGTTGGGCCCCACCACGAAGTTTTCGAAGGTGTACTTCGGGTTGAGCTTGGGTTGCGGGGCTTCCGCGCTGGGGGTGGTGTGAAAGATGTCCTCCTGCACGGGGGTGCCGGGGACCACCTTGAGCTCAAACCGCGGGGCTTGAGCCCCCAGGAGGCTGAGACCTTCTTGGATGAGCTCCGCATAGTGCTTGCGGATCCAGTCCAGGGCAAAGGAGGTGGGCACCGCCAGCTCCAGGACGCCCTCCTGGATGCCCAGGGGGCGTATCCGCTCAAACCAGGTGTGGTACTCCACCTCGGTGATGTTGCGGCGGATGTGTTCCAAGACGTTTTGCCAAACGGCCTCGTGGGTCAAGGCTCCCCCCCAGCGTTCCGGAGGAACATTGTACGCCAGGCCCTCCGGTAAAGTGGAGGGTGGGATGGGGTACGACGTGGTGGTGGTGGGGGGCGGCCACGCGGGCCTCGAGGCCGCCTGGGCGGCGGCGGCCTTGGGGGTGCGGGTAGCCCTGATCACCGTGAACCCGGAGCGTATAGGCATGATGCCCTGCAACCCCGCGGTGGGGGGGCCGGGCAAGAGCCAGCTGGTGGCTGAGCTCACCGCCTTGGGAGGCCTCATGGGCCGGGCGGCGGACGCCGCCGCCATCCACACCCGGGTGCTGAACCGCTCCAAGGGCCCGGCGGTGCAAAGCCTAAGGGTCCAGGTGGACCGGGATCTCTACGCCCTGAAGGCGCAGGAGATCCTGGCGGAAAGGCCCATCGAGGTGGTGCGGGGTGAGGTGGCGGCCCTCTGGGTGGAGGGGGGGGAGCTCTTAGGGGTGCGCACGGTGGATGGCCGGGGGATCTCCGCCAAGGCGGTGGTGGTGGCGGGGGGCACCTTCCTGGGTGGTGTGGTCTGGTATGGCCGCAGGTCCCGGCCCGCAGGGCGCCAGGGGGAGCCCCCGGCCCGGTTTCTCTCCCAAAGCCTGCGGGCGGTGGGGCACACCCTGAGGCGCTTCAAGACCGGTACGCCGCCCCGCATCCGGGCGGACTCCGTGGACTACGCCGCCCTCGAGGTGGTGCCCCCCGAGGTTCCCCCCGGAAGTTTCACGGGAAACCCCGGGCCCTACGCCAGCAGGCTTCCCACCTGGCAGACCCGCACCACCGGCCGCACCCACCGCCTGATCCTGGAGAACCTGCACCTCTCTCCCCTCTACGCCGGGGACATCGAAGGGATCGGGCCCCGCTACTGCCCCTCCATCGAGGACAAGGTGGTGCGCTTTGCCGACAAGGAAAGCCACCTGCTCTTCGTGGAGCCCGACGGCCTGGCCACCAGCGAGGTCTACCTCCAGGGGTTTTCCTCAAGCCTCCCCCCGGAGCTTCAGGAGGAGATGGTGCGGAGCCTCCCCGGGTTTGAGCGGGCGGTGATCCAGCGCTACGCCTACGCGGTGGAGTACGACAGCCTGGACCCCACCGAGCTCACCCGGGGCCTGCAGTCCAGAAAGCTCCCCGGGCTCTTCAGCGCCGGGCAGGTGAACGGGACCTCGGGCTACGAGGAGGCGGCCGCCCAGGGGCTTTTGGCGGGGCTGAACGCCGCCCGGTACGCGCTGGGCTTGCCTGAGGTGCACCTGCCCCGGGAGAGCGGCTACATCGGCGTGCTGGTGGACGACCTGGTGGGCCGGGGCACAGACGAGCCCTACCGCATGATGACCTCGAGGGTGGAGCTCCGCCTCCTGTGCCGGGCGGACAACGCCGACGAGCGGCTTACCCCCCTGGCGGTGGCCTGGGGCCTGAGGCCCAGGGAGGACCAAGAGCGGGTGGAGGCCAAGTACCGCAGGGTGGCGGAGGAGCTCAGGCGTCTGGAAGCCTTGCGGGTGGAAGGGGTAAGCGGGCTCCAGTGGCTGCGGCGCCCGGACAACACCTATCGAGAGCTGGTGGAGCGCTTTCCCCCGCCTAAGCCCCTTTCCCCCGAGGAGGCCTACCAGGTGGAGGTGCGGGCCAAGTACGCGGGGTACATCGAGCGTCAGGAGCGCTTGCGGGAAAGGATGCGGGACCTGGGGGCCTTCCGCATCCCCGAGGGGCTAGACTTCCCCCGGGTGCCAGGGCTTTCCCGGGAGGCGGTGGAGAAGCTCTCCCGCCTCAGGCCCCGCACCCTAGCGGAGGCGGCGCGGGTTCCGGGGGTGCGGGACTCGGACCTGACGGCCCTTTTGGTCCACCTGCGGAGGCTGGCCTGATGTTTCACGGGAAACACAGGGGGGTTGCATGGGTTTGAGCCCGCGGGGGAGGGAGGTCTTGCTCCAGGGGGGGGTGGTCTTGGGCCTGGACCTCGAGCCCCACCTGCCCGCCTTTTCCCGCCTCTACCAGCTCCTGATGGAGGCCAACCGCCGCCATAACCTCACTGCCCTGCGCACGGAGGAGGAGGTGGTGGTCAAGCACTTCCTGGACTCCCTCACCCTCCTCACCCTGCCCCTTTTTGAAGGCCCCGTCCGGGTTTTGGACCTGGGGACGGGGGCGGGCTTTCCCGGCTTGCCCCTGAAGATCGTGCGACCGGAGCTGGAGGTTACCCTCCTGGACGCCACCCAGAAGAAGGTGGCCTTTGTGGCGGAGGCGGTGGAGGCCCTGGGGCTTAAGGGGGCCTACCCCCTTTGGGGCCGGGCGGAAGAGCTGGCCCACCGCCCCGAGCACCGGGAAGCCTACGCGCGGGTGGTGGCCCGGGCGGTGGCCTCCCTATGTGTTCTCGCTGAGATCGGTTTGCCCTTCGCGGCCTTGGGTGGGGCGATGGTGGCGCAGAAGGGGCCGAGGGTGGAGGAGGAGCTTTCCCGTCTTCCCCAGGCCCTGCCCCTCCTTGGGGGCCGCCACCAGGCCACCCACACTCTGAAGCTCCCCTTTGCCGGAGAGGTCAGGACCCTGGTGGTCCTTGCCAAGGAAAGCCCCACCCCTGCCCGCTTTCCCCGGCGCCCGGGGGTACCCCAGAAACATCCCTTATGCTAAAGGCCAAGGTGCGGCGCATCGCCTTGGTCAACCAGAAAGGGGGGGTGGGCAAGACCACCACGGCCATCAACCTGGCCGCCTACCTGGCGCGCATGGGCAAGCGGGTCCTTCTGGTGGACCTGGACCCGCAGATGAACGCCACCAGCGGCCTAGGCCTGCGCCCGGAACGGGGAGTGTACCAGCTCTTGCAGGGGGAGCCCCTGGAAACGCTGGTGCAGCAGGTGGACAGCTTCCACCTGCTCCCCGCCACCCCGGAGCTGGTGGGGGCCACGGTGGAGCTGGCGGAGATGCCCCTGACCCTGGCGCAGACCCTGGGCGATGAGGCTTACGATCTCACCCTTTTGGACGTGCCCCCGAGCCTCTCCCCCCTTACGCTGAACGCCTTGGCGGCGGCCCACGGGGTGGTGGTGCCGGTGCAGGCGGAGTACTACGCCCTGGAGGGGGTGGCGGGTCTCCTCTCCACCCTGGACGAGGTGCGAAGCCGCCTCAACCCCCGCTTGCGGCTTCTCGGCATCCTCATCACCATGTACGATGGCCGCACCCTGCTGTCGCAACAGGTGGAGGCCCAGCTCCGGGGGCACTTTGGGGAGAAGGTCTTTTGGACGGTGATTCCCCGCAACGTGCGCCTGGCGGAGGCCCCCAGCTTCGGCAAGACCATCGCCCAGCACGCCCCCACGTCCCCAGGGGCTCACGCCTACCGCCGACTGGCCGAGGAGGTGATCGCCCGTGTCCAAGAAGCCTAGCGGTCTGGGGAGGGGCCTCGAGGCCCTCCTGCCGAAGACGGCGGGGGCGGTGGTGCGCCTGCCCCTCGCCGCTATCCGTCCCAACGCCGCCCAGCCCCGCAAGCGCTTCTCCGAGGAGGGCTTGCAAGAGCTGGCGGCCTCCATTCGGGAAAAGGGCCTGCTCCAGCCGCTTTTGGTTCGGCCCAAAGGGGAAGCTTACGAGCTGGTGGCTGGGGAGCGGCGTTTCCGCGCCGCGGAGTTGGCGGGCCTCACGGAGGTGCCGGTGGTGGTCCGCGACCTCACCGACCAGGAGGCCTTGGAGCTGGCCCTGGTGGAGAACCTCCAGCGGGAGGACCTCTCCCCGGTGGAGGAGGCCCGGGGCTACCAGGCCCTGTTGGCCATGGGCCTTACCCAGGAGGAGGTGGCCCGGCGGGTGGGTAAGGCCCGCTCCACCGTGGCCAACGCCCTCAGGCTCTTGCAGCTTCCCGAAGAGGCGTTGGCGGCTTTGGAGGAGGGGCGCATCACCGCCGGGCACGCCCGGGCCATTTTGATGCTGGAGCCGGAGGACCGCCTCTTCGGACTTCAGCAGGTGCTGGAGAAGGGCCTTTCCGTGCGCCAGGCGGAAGCCCTGCGGGAGCGCCTGGTGCGGGAACGGGAGCGGAGCGCCAAGGAGCCCTCGCCCCTTGCCCTGGGCCTCTCGCGCCACCTGGGGATGCCCGTGCAGGTGGTGGGGGGCAAGCGGGGCAAGGTGGTCATCCGCTACCGCTCCTTGGAGGAGCTCGAGGCCCTGCTCCGCCGCCTGGGCTACCAGGAGTAGCCAAAGAGGACGCGAACCGCCCCCTGCTGGTCGGTGCGGTAGACCCTTACCCCGCGGGTCAGGAGCCGCTCCCTCACCTCCGGATGGGGGTGCCCAAAGGGGTTCGACCCCACGCCGATCAAGGCGATGCGGGGCGCTACCCGCTGCAAAAGGGCTTCCGCGGTGCCTGTGCGGGAGCCGTGGTGGCTCACCTTCAGGACCACTACCCGCGGTGGGTCCAGGCGCTCCTCCACCCCCTGGGGCACATCCGCCAGGAGGAGGGCCTTGGGGCCGCCGAAGTCCAGGAGGAGGACCAGGCCGTCTTGGTCGTCATTTCCCGAAAGATGGGATGGCCAAAGCACCTCGAGGCGGCCCCTTCCCACCCAGAGCCGGGTTCCCGCGCCCGGAATGAGGAGGGGCACCCCCCTTGCCTCCAGGGTCCGCACCAGGGGATGATCCCGGGGGAAAGCGGGGGAGAGGAGGGCGAGGCCGAGGGGCACCTCTTCCGCCACCTTGAGAAGCCCCCCGTAGTGGTCCGCGTCCGGATGCGTGGCCACCATCACCTCCAAGGCCTCCACCCCCAGGGCCCGTAGGGCCCGCACCAGCTTCTCCCCCTGCTCGGGCCGCCCCCCATCCACCAAAACCTCAGCCCCGCCCATCCGGGCCAAGAGGGCATCCCCTTGGCCCACGTCCAGGGCCCAGAGGTCCAGGGGCTTGGGCCAGGCAGCGAGGAGCCCCACCAGGAGGGGCAGGCTGGCCAGGACCAGGGCCCTTCGCCAGGGCCACACCCGGTGGAGGACCAGGAGGAGGGGCAGGAGGCCCAGGTAGTAGAGGGCGAACCCCGTTGGGCTCACTTCTCCCCAGCGCAGGAGGGGGCCCTGGCTGGCCAACCCCGCCAGGGCGAGGAGGGCCTGGACCAAGGGCTCCACCAGGGGGGCCAGGACGCCCCCGAGGAGGAGCTTGAGGAAGCCCAGGGGCACCAGAAGGGCCACCAGGGGGAGGGCCAGGAGGTTGGCCAGGGGGGAGAGAAGGGGCAGGAAGCCGAAGCGGTGGAGGAGAAGGGGGGCTAGGAAAGCCTGCGCCGCCACCGCGGCCAGGAGGCTTTCCAGGAAGTAGCCCCAGGCCCCTGGGGGCCGGGGCAGAGGGGAGAGGATCAGGGCGATCCCTAGGACTGCCAGGTGGGAGAGCTGGAAGCCCAGGCTCAAAAGGGTCTCGGGCCGGTGGAGGAGCTGGAGGAAAAGGGCTAGGCCTAAGGCCTGGAGCACTCCCGCGGCCCCCAGCCCCAGGAAGAGGCCGAGGAGGGAGAGCCCGGCCATGAGGCTGGCCCGGACCAGGGAGGGGCTGGGGCCGGCGAGCCAGAGGTAGAGGGGCAGGACGAGAAGCGCCAGCAGGTAGCGCCACCGCCCCAGGGGCCAAAGGAGGAGAACCATGCTTCCCACCAGGAAGCCCACGTGGAGCCCGGAAACGGCCAAGAGGTGGGCCAGGCCCGCTTTCTGGAATAGAGCGTAGCCTTCCTCCAGGCCCCTCTTGTCCCCAAGGGTGAGCCCCTCCATAACCTCCCGGCCTAAGGGGGAAAGCCCCTGGAGGAGGCGCTCCCGGAAGGGGGCCCGGGGATCGGGGAGGGGGGCTAGGGGCTCCGCCTGTTTCACGTGAAACACCCCCTTTACCCCCTGGGCCAGGAGCCAGGCCCTCTGGTCCAGCCCACCGGGGTTGCGCCGCCCCTCGGGCGGCCCCAGGTACCCCCGGAGGCGGTAGAGGCCGTCTTCCAGGGGCGGGTAGTGCCTAACCCAAAGCCGGTGCCCCTCCCATGGGGTGAAGCCTCCCTGGACGGCAAAGGTCCCCTCCAGCCGCAGGCCATAAGGGGGTTCCGGAGCGGGCCAGAGGGTACCCCGCAGGAGGACCAGGGCCAGCCCCAGCGCTAAGGGCCAACGAAAGAGGGGGAAAAGGGGAAGAGCGGTGAGGAGGACCCAGGGGGAGAGGAGGCCCCAGGCCCCAAGAAGCCCCCCAAGCCCCAGGCCCACCCCTGGGGCCAGGAGAGCAGGGGAAGACCGCGTGGCGTTCATCCCTAAGGGCGCACGTAGGGCCTGAGGCGCTCCAGGGTGGCCGGCCCAATGCCCTTGACCCGCAGGAGGTCCTCCACCCGGGCGTAGGGCCTCCCTTCCACGATCCTCTGGGCCAGCACAGGACCTACGCCGGGCAGTTCCATGAGCTCCTCGAGGCTCGCCCGGTTCAAGCTGATGGGCTCCGGGGCCGGGGGTTGGAAGCTGGCCTCCGCCAGGGTTTCCACCCGAACGGGTTGGGGTGTGGGGGCCAGCTTGGGCCAGAGGCTAAAAAGGGCCAGCAGGGCTACCGCGAGGAGGTAGCCGAGGACCACTCCGTCAAGGCCAGGCCCAGCCCTCCCAGCGCCACCCCGGCCAGCACCCAGGGGTCGGCCCCGGGGTTCAGGGCCAAAAACCCCACCGTGTACCCCAGGGTGAGCAGGGAGAGCACTTTCAAGGCGAGGGCGAAAGGGTTTCGCCCCCTTTGGACGGGTTGCGGTGCGGGTGTGGGGGCGGGCTCAGGCTCCGGGGCCAGCTCCACCGAGGAGCGGGGTGGGGGGGCTTCCTCTTCCCAAACGGGAGGCTTGGCGGGTTTGGGGGGCGGGGCTGCCTCCTGCGTGGGGAGGGCGGCCCGGCCGGGGGGAGGGGGGGCGGTGGCTTTGCGGGCCCGGGTCACGTGGAGCTTGAGGCCCTCCAGGAAAGCCTTCAGTTCCTCCAAGGGAAAGGCCTTTAGGGGAATGAGCAAGGAGGCCTCCTCTCCCTGCACCGCGAGGGTACCAGCCTCCCCGCGCCCCACCCGCCGGATTCGGGCGAGCTCCAGGCGCTGCACGCCGCCCTCGTCCACGAAGACCAGGTGGGTTTCGGTAACGGCAAGAAAACCGCCAGGGCCCTCCAGCTGGGCCAAAGCCCGCTCTCCCAGCTGGGAAAACGCCGCTTCATACTTGCCCATGGCCCCATTGTATACTCCCCCCGTGCTCTTACGCCTGGGCCACCGCGGCTTTGCCCGCTCCGTTCGGGAGAACACCCTGGAGTCGTTTAGGAGGGCTTTGGAGGCCGGCTTGGATGGGTTTGAGCTGGACGTGCACCTGACCCGGGACGGGGTTCTCGTGCTCCACCACGACTTCACCCTGGAGGGCGTTCCCCTAAGGGAGCTCAGCCGCCGTGAACTTCCCGCCTTCATTCCCACCCTGGAAGAGGTGCTGAAGGCCTTTCCCACCGCTTGGATCAACGTGGAGCTCAAAAGCCTGCCCCCGGAAACCGACGGGCGGGAGGAGGCTTTGGCCCGGCTTCTGGTCCGCTACCCCTTGGAGCGCCTTTGGGTGAGCTCTTTTGATCCGCTGGCCCTGGTGCGCCTCCGTAGGCTCGGCGTGAGGCCGTTGGGGCTGCTTTATGAGAAGCCGGAGGCCGAGGAGCTGGCTTCCTGCCTGGGGGTGGAGTGGGTTCACCCGGAAGCTTCCCTGCTCACGGCGGAAAGGGTCCGCACCTTGAAGGCCCGCTACCGGGTTCTGGCCTGGACGGTGAACGACCGGGCGCGCGCCCAGGCCCTGGCCGCCTGGGGGGTGGAGGCCCTCATCACGGACTTCCCGGAAGTCCTTGCTCCTCCCCTATAATGGGGGGGCTATGGCGAACCTCAAGAGCCTTCCCGTGGGCAAGAAGGCCCCTGAAGTGGTCCACATGGTCATCGAGGTACCCCGGGGTTCTGGAAATAAGTACGAGTACGATCCCGAGCTGGGGGTGATCCGGCTGGACCGGGTGCTCCCAGGGGCCCAGTTCTACCCGGGGGACTACGGCTTCATCCCCTCCACCCTGGCGGAGGACGGGGATCCTCTGGACGGGATCGTCCTCTCCACCTACCCCCTGCTGCCCGGGGTGGTGGTGGAGGTGCGGGTGGTGGGCCTCCTCCTCATGGAGGACGAGAAGGGCGGGGATGCCAAGATCATCGGGGTGGTGGCGGAGGACCAGCGCCTGGACCACATCCAGGACATCGGCGATGTGCCCGAGGGGGTGCGGCAGGAGATCCAGCACTTCTTTGAAACCTACAAGGCCCTCGAGGCCAAGAAGGGCAAGTGGGTGAAGGTCACGGGCTGGCGGGACCGGCAGGCGGCCTTGGAGGAGGTGCGGGCCTGCATCGCCCGTTACGGCGCCTGAATGCGGGGGAAGCGAGTGGGCCTGGCCCTGGGGCCAGGTCTTTTTCCCCTTACAATGGGATTGGAGGAAGCCTATGGTCTGCCCGGTATGCGGGGAAACCCTGGAGCTGGAGGGGTACAAGGCGGGGGACCTTTTGGACTGTGAGTCCTGCGGGGCTGTTCTCCGCCTCCTTTCCGACGGCACCTTGGAGCTGGTGGAGGCGCCGGAGGAAGGGGAGGAGGGGGAGGAGGCCCTGTGGGGGCTTTCCGCCTATGGGGAGGGGGAGGAGGTAGTCCTGGTCTTCTCCGACGGCACCCTGGAGGAGGAGGTGCGGGTGCCCAGAGTGGAGCTCTTGGAAGCCCTGCGCCGCCTGGAGGAAGGGGTGGGGGAGGAGCCTCCCAAGGAGGCGGAGGACGAGCCCAACCTGGAGCCCGACTACCTGACGGCGCATGTGCAGGGCGATGAGGGGCCTTTGGCCCTGCGGCGCATCCTCTTCCCCGGGGCCCGGGACCTTTTGGAGTTCACCCTGCCCTCGGGTTCGGTGTACGAATTTGGCTTTCAGGAGGTGCGGGAGCTTCTGAAGCCCATCCTCCTCTAGCGTGCGCCTGGTCCTGGTACCCACCCCTATTGGCCACCTGGAGGACATCACCCTAAGGGCCCTCCGGGTGCTTAAGGAGGCGGAGGTGGTGGCCTGTGAGGACACCCGGCGCACCGGGGTTCTCCTCCGCCACTACGGCATCCCCACCCCCACCCTGCGCCTGGACCAGCACACGGTGGGGCGGGCCCGGGAGCTCCTCTCCCCTTATACCTACGTGGCCTACGCCACCGATGCCGGTACCCCGGGGATTTCCGACCCGGGGGCGGAGCTGGTGCGGCTGGCCTTAGAATGGGGCTGGCGGGTGGAAGCGCTTCCTGGGCCCACCGCCCTCATCCCCGCCCTGGTGGCCTCGGGCCTGCCCACGCGCCGCTTCACCTTTGAGGGCTTTTTGCCCAAGGCGGGCAAGGAGCGCAAGGAGCGCCTTCTGGCCCTGGCCCGGGAGGGGAGGACGGCTGTGCTCTACGAAAGCCCGCACCGCCTGCGCAAGACCCTCGAGGACCTCATGGAGGTCTACGGCCCTGCCCACCCCGTGGCCGTGGCCCGGGAGCTCTCCAAGGTGCACGAGGAGGTGTTTCGGGGAAGCTTGCAGGAGGCGTGGGCGCACTTTTTGGAGCCGCGGGGGGAGTTCGTGCTGGTTCTGGGACCCAAGGAGGCCCCGCCGGTGGCGGCAGAGGCGCTTTTAGACGAGCTCAAGGCCCAGGGGCTTTCCGGGAAGGCCCTCTTCCGGGCCCTTTTGCAGCGGGGAGTTCCCAGAAACGAAGCCTACCGGCTTTCTTTGGAGGAGGGATGAAGCGCATTGGGGTTTTCACCAGCGGCGGCGACGCGCCGGGCATGAACGCGGCCATCCGGGCGGTGGTGCGCCAGGCCCACGTCTTGGGGATTGAGGTCATCGGCATCCGTAGGGGCTACGCCGGCATGATCCTGGGGGAGATGGTGCCCCTAGGGGTGCGGGATGTGGCCAACACCCTCCAGCGGGGAGGGACCATCCTCCTCACCGCCAGGAGCGAGGAGTTTATGACCGAGGAGGGCCGGGCCCGGGCAGTGGCCAAGCTGGAGGCCGCAGGGATTGAGGGCCTGGTGGCCATCGGCGGGGATGGCACCTTCCGCGGGGCCATCCGGCTTTTGGAGGAGCACAAGGTGCCCGTGGTGGGGGTGCCGGGCACCATCGACAACGACCTGTACGGCACCGACTACACCATCGGCTTTGACACGGCCGTGAACACGGCCCTCGAGGCCATCGACCGCATCCGCGACACCGCCGCCAGCCACGAGCGGGTCTTCTTCATCGAGGTGATGGGGCGGCACTCCGGCTTCATCGCCTTGGACGTGGGCCTGGCCGGGGGGGCTGAGGTGATCGCCGTGCCCGAGGAGCCCCTGGACCCCAAGGCCATAGCGGAAGGGCTCATGGAATCCCAGCGCCGGGGGAAGACCAGCTCCATCGTGGTGGTGGCGGAAGGGGCTTACCCTGGGGGGGCGGCGGGGCTTCTTGCCGCCATCCGCGAGCACGTGCGGGTGGAGGCCCGGGTCACGGTGCTGGGGCACATCCAGCGGGGCGGGAGCCCCACGGCCAAGGACCGTATCCTGGCCAGCCGCCTGGGGGCGGCAGCGGTGGAGGCCCTGGCGGCAGGAGCGAGCGGGGTTATGGTGGGCGAGGTGGAAGGGGAGGTGGAGCTCACCCCCCTCAAGGAGGCGGTGGAGCACAAGAAGGACATTAACCGGGGCCTTCTTGGGCTATCGCGGGTGTTGGCCCTCTAGGGCCAGGGCCTTCCGCAGCCAGGGGGTTTGCCAGGCCAGGCGGAAGGCCTCCCGGGCGAAGGGGCTCTGGCTCACCCCCTGATAGATGGGAGTGGGCAGGTTCACCGACGGGTAGCGGAGGCCCCCCGTGGAGGCCACCCGCTCAAAGGGGTACCCGGCCCAGAGGCTCAAGGCCAGGAAGAGGCCCAGGAGGAAGCCGCCCAAGGCGCCAAGCCCCCCCTCCAGGCGTCGGGAAAGCTGGGGCAGGGGCAGGCTTTTGCCCAGCAGGCCCGTCAGCAAGCCCAGGCCAAGGCCCAGAAGGGGGCCGGCTAACCCCAGCTGGGCCAGGAGCACGTAGGCCACAACGCCCCCGCCGGCAAAGGCCCACGGCCATCCCCCCCGGTAGCCCAAGGCGAGGCCTAGGGACAGGCTGAAGAGGGCCAGGAGGTCCACCCAGGTGAGCATGGGTTCAGTTTACGCCACCCCAGCCTCGGAGTACCCCGTTGGAACCTCAGGCCCGGATGTCCCAGCCCCGCTCCCGGAGGGCCTGGACCACGGAGGCCACCGCTTGGTCCACCTCCTCGTCGGTGAGGGTGCGCTGGGGGTGGCGGAAGCGGAGGTGGAAGGCCAGGCTCTTGCGCCCCTCCGGGAGGGGTGCCCCCTGGTAGAGGTCGAAGAGGGCGAGGCCCTCCAGGCAGGGCCCCGCCGCTTGGCGGATGACCTCCTCCACCGCCCCGTAGGGCACCGCTTGGGGCACCACCACCGCCAGATCCCGGAGGGCCAAGGGGTAGCGGGAAGGGTCTTGGAAGCGGAAGGCCGGTTCCGGGAGGGGGAGCGTGAGCTCAAAGAGCCACACCGGGGGGAGCTCCAGGGCCCTTTGCACCTCCGGGTGGAGTTGGCCCAAAAAGCCTTTGGCCTCCCCCTCCACCAGGACCTTCCCAGAAACCCCGGGGTGCAGGAAGGGGAAGGGGTGGGCCTCCACCCGGAGGCCCAGGCCCAGCTGCTCCAGAAACGCTTCCAAATACCCCTTGAGGAGGGGGAAGCCGGAAAGCTTCTCCCCGTGGGGAAGCCCCACCCCCTCCCCGAAGAGGAGGCCCGCCAGGTGGGTTGCCTCCACCACTTGGTCCCCTTCCTTCCCGAAGACTCGGCCCACCTCAAAGAGGAGGGCCCTTTCGGGTCGGTCCAGGGCCAGGTTTTCCCGCAGGGCCTCGAGGAGGCCGGGGAAGAGGTGGGTCCTGAGGGCACCCCGCTCGGGGCTCAAGGGGTTCAGGAGGCGCCAGGGAGGCGGGGGCAGGCGGAACAGGGGGGCCTTGGCGGGGTCGGCGAAGCTGTAGGTGTAGACCTCCTGGAAGCCCAGGCCCGCCAGAACCTCCCGCAGGCGGCGCTCCCTTTGGTAGGGCTTTTCCACCCCCCGGTTGTCGGGGGCGGGGAAGAAGGCGGGGAGGGCTAGGGGAATGGTGTCGTAGCCCTGGATGCGGGCCACCTCCTCCACCAGGTCCTCCTCCAGCCTCAGGTCCAGGCGGCGGCTTGGGGGGGTGACCTGGTAAGGGCCTTCCCCAGCCACCTGGCAGCCCAGGCGCTTTAGGATGGCGAGCTGCTCCCTTTCGGGGTACTGGGTGCCCAGGAGGCGGTTGGCGTAATCCGGGCGGAAAGGGATGGGGTCTGGGGCCTTGGGGTTTCCCGCGTCCAGGAAGCCTTCCGCCACCTTCGCCCCTGCGAGCTCCTGCAGGAGGGCCAGGGCCCGCTGGGCCGCGGGTATCTGGCCCAGGGGATCCACCCCCCGTTCAAAGCGGTAGCTGGCCTCGGTGCGCAAGGCCTGCCGCCTGGCGGTCTTGCGGATGGAAACGGGGTCAAACTGGGCCACCTCCAGGGCGATGGCCCAGGTGTCTTCCCGCACCTCGCTTTCCGCGCCCCCCATGACCCCGGCGAGGCCGATGGGGAAGCTTTCCTCTCCCCGGTAACCGGCGATCACCAGGTCCTCGGGGTGAAGCTCCCGCTCCACCCCGTCCAGGGTGCGGAGCCTTTCCCCGGGGCGTGCCCGGCGCACCCGGATGCCCTCCCCGATGAAGCGCAGGTCGAAGGCGTGCATGGGCTGGGCCCGTTCCAGCATCACGTAGTTGGTGATGTCCACCACGTTGCTTATGGGCCTCATCCCACAGGCGAAAAGGATGCGTTGGAGCCATAGGGGGCTTGGCCCCACCTGGAGGCCAAAGGCGTAGGAAAGGGTGAAGTGGGGCGCCCCCTTGGGGTCCTCCACCTGGAGGCCAAAGGGGATGGGTACGTTTTCCGTTTCCAGCCGCACCTCGGGCAGGACCAGGCTGTAGCCCAAGGCGTGCAGGTCAAGGGCCAAGCCCAGGATCCCCAGGGCATCCGGGCGGTTGGGGGTGACCTCGATGTCCAGCACCACCTCCTCCGGCCAGGCCTCGGCCAGGGGGGTGCCGGCGGGAAGGGCCTCCGGGGGGAACTCCAGAAGCCCGCCGCCGTACTCCCCCACCCCCAGCTCCTTGGGGGAGAGGGCCATCCCGTGGGAGACCACCCCCTGGATGGTCCTTTCCCCGATTTTGAGCCCATTCACCTCGGTGCCGGGCAGGGCCAGGGCCACCCCGATGCCTGCCCGGGCGTTTCCCGCCCCTGAGACCACCTCCACCACCTGCCCTGCCTCCAAGACCAGGCGTTTCAGGCCGGTGCCGGGGATGGGGTGGGCCTCGAGGACCCGGGCGAAGACCACGCCGCCGGGGATCTGGAAGACCCTTTCCATGCGGTCGGTCTCAAACCCCAGCCCCGCCAGGCGCTCCTCCAGCACCTCGGGGCTTTCCAGCTCGGGCACGTACTCCTTGAGCCAGGTGAAGGGCACCCTCATAGAACCCCCCGGAACTGCTCCAGGAACTTGAGCCTGCCCCCGAAGAAGTAGCGGATGTCGGGGATGCCGTAGCGGAGCATGGCCAAGCGCTCGATTCCGAGCCCAAAGGCAAAGCCCGTGACCCCTTCATAGGCCGGGGGGAGGCCTAGGGTCTTGCGGTACGCGTCCACCGCCTGGAAGACCTGGGGGTGGACCATCCCCGCCCCCCCGAGCTCCAGCCATTTCTTCCCCTCCGGCCACCAGATGGCGAACTGGGCCCCCGGCTCCACGAAGGGGAAGTACACGGGCTGGAAGCGCACCCGGGAGTGGGGGCCGTAGAGGGCCTGGGCCAGCTCGTAGATGGCCCCCTTGAGGTGGGCCATGCTGATCCCCTCCCCCACCACCAGGCCTTCCAGCTGGTGGAAGACCGCCTCGTGGGTGGCGTCCGTCTGCTCAAAGCGGAAAACCCGCCCGGGCACCACGATGCGGAAGGGAGGGGTGTGGGCCACCATGTAGCGCACCTGCATGGGGGAGGTGTGGGTGCGAAGAAGGAGCCTGCCCCTAACCTCCTCTCCCAAGGGGCCGGGGAGGCTGTGCCCCTCCCCTTCCAGCCAGAAGGTGTCCCACATGTCCCGGGCCGGGTGGTGCTCGGGGATGTTCAGGGCGTCAAAGTTGAAGAACTCGCCCTCCACCTCGGGGCCCTCCACCGCCTGGTAGCCCAGGGCGCGGAAGATCTGGACGAGCTCCCGCTCCATGAGGGTGATGGGGTGGAGCCCCCCGGCGAAGAGGCGCACCCCCGGCAAGGACACGTCCTGGCGCTCCTCTTCCAGGGCCTTCCTGAGCGCTTCCTCTTCCAGCTCCCGCGCCCGCTTCGCCAGGGCTTCTTCCAGGGCCTCCTTGAGGGCGTTTAGGGCCCGGCCCCGCTCCTTGCGCTCCTCCAGGGAGAGGCGGGCGAGGGCTTTCATCTCCTCGGTGAGCAGCCCCTTCTTGCCCAGGTAGCGGGCCTTGAGGGCGCGGAGGGCCTCGAGGTCCGGGGCCTTCGCTATGGCGGCCAAGGCTTCTTCCAGCTCCCGCATCCCCTAGAGGATATCCCGGAAGACCCCGAGGGCCAAGGGGTGGGCCCTAGGTGTCAGACTTGACCGGTATACCCCTTTTGGGGTAGATGAGTTCCGATGAACCTGCGCGAAGCCCTATCCCAGGTTCCCGACCCCCGCGCCCACAACCGCCGCTACCCTCTCTGGGGCCTCCTGGCCCTCATCCTGTTGGCCTTCCTCTCCCGCGTGGACTCCCTGCGCGGCGTCGCCCGCTTCGCCCGCGCCCACCCCCACCTTCTCCCCCACCTGGGCCTGCGCAAGCCCCCGGGCCACACCGCCCTCACCGAGCTCCTCCACCGCCTGGACCCCGAGGCCCTGGCCCAGGCCCTGGCCGCCGTCTTCCCGGAGACGGAGCGGGAAGGGGAAAAGGTCCTGGTGGCCGACGGGAAGGCCCTCCGGGGAAGCGGCAAGGGCAAGAGCCCCCAGGTGCGCCTGGTCGAGGTATGGGCTCGTTCCCTGGGGCAGACCCTGGCCCAGGCCAGGGCGGAGGGGAGCGAACAGGGGGCTCTCTTGGAGCGCCTGGGGGCCGGGGGACTGGCGGGGAAGGTGGTGGTAGGGGATGCGGGCTTCCTGTACCCCGAGGTGGCCCGCGGGGTGCGGGCAAAAGGGGGGAGTACTTCCTGGTCTTGAAGGGGAACCAGGGGGAGTTGCTGGGGTGGGTGCGGGAGGTGTTGGCGGGGATGGCGGAGGGGGCTTTGCCTGGGGAGACCCGGGCGGTGTGGGAGCGGGAGGGGGACGGGGAGGTGGGGCGGACGGAGGGGTAGGCCCTGACCAGCCTGGGGCCGAATGCTTTGCCCTCTGGGCAAACACATTGATGAGGCGGATGCTNGCTTTGCCTGGGGAGACCCGGGCGGTGTGGGAGCGGGAGGGGGACGGGGAGGTGGGGCGGACGGAGGGGTAGGCCCTGACCAGCCTGGGGCCGAATGCTTTGCCCTCTGGGCAAACACATTGATGAGGCGGATGCTGGGGTGCTGGGGGAGGTTTGGTTGGGGCGGTGGGGTGTGGAGAACGGGTCTTTCTGGGTGCGGGACGTGCTCCTGCGGGAGGATGCTTCTCAGGTGCGGGGGCGAGGGGGTGAAGTGCTGGCGGTGTTGCGGGCGCATTTGGTGTTGTGGCTGAACTGGAAGGGGATACGTCGGAAGAAGGCGGCCTTGGAGGCCTTCTCCTTCAACCCCCTGGCCGCGCTGCGGTTCCTGGGGCTCTATGCCGTATAGCGGTCAAGTCTGCCCTAGGTGTCCCATCGTGGTTTGCGCCACGACAGGGGCCCCAAAGAGACCACGGGCACAGCGCTTGGGCTTAGGCCGATGGGGCCCTTTGCTTGCAGGCACATGGGCTTGGGGCCCCCACGCGGGCGAGGCTTGCGTGGGCGGGTGCTAGAGGGCTTCCGCCAGCCTGCGGAAAAGCCCCGGGGCCGCGGGAGGCTTACCCCCGTCCCCCCAGGGGAAGCGGAGGTCCCGCAAGGGGCCTTCCCCCACCCCCATCCCCTGGGGGAAGAGGAGGCGCAGGTCCATTGGCCCCGCCTCCTCCCCGGCGAAGGCCTCCCGGAAGCGGGCCACCTCCTTCTCGTGGCCGAAGTGGTAGGCGTAAAGCCACCACGTCCCTTCTTCCAGAAGGGCGAAAAGGAAGCGGGGGCTGGGGGTAAGCTCCGGAAACTCTCCGGCAAAGGGCTTCTTCAAAAAGGCGGAGGCCTGCCCCGGCCGCAGGCGGAAGACCACCTCCAAAGCCTCGCCCAAAAGCCCAAAGCTCCCTACGAAGGGTCGCACCAGATCGTAGCCCTGGACGTTCTTCACCACCACGCCCCCCGCCCGCACCACCCGGCCCTTGGGGGTCTTGAAGGTGAGGCCCAGGACCTCTGCGGGGAAGAAGAAGGCCTGGGCGAAGCCCCCCCGCGCTACCAGTCCCCCTACCCCTCCTGGGAGCTCCACCGGGGGGAAGGGGGGGAAGAGCCCCGTGCCGGAAAGCCTTTCGTAAACCTCCAAAAGGCCAGCCTCCGCGGGGGCCACCAGGTACTGGTCGGCGGCGTGAAGCTCCACGGGGTTATCCTAACCCCCTCACCTCACGGGGGCCAGGAGGAGGGCCCAAAGGGCCAGGCCCATCCCCAGCGCCACCGCCAGGGGGAAGCTGTGGAGGAAGAGGGGATAGAGGAGGCCCGCCAAGGTGCCCCCCAGGTAGAAGCTGGCCACGTAGGCCCCGCTCACCCCCGCCCCCCTCCGGCCCGCCGCCCCCGAGGCCAGGCTTTGGGCGGTGAAGAGGGCGGCCATCATCAGGACGAAGCCCAGGACCAGGTAAGGGGGTGGGAGGAGGAGAAGCCCAAGGCCTAGGAGGACGAGGGCGAAGGCCAGGCGGAAGGTGGCCACCGCTCCCAGGCTCCGGGCCAGGGGCCCAGAGAGGGCGCTTCCCGGGATGCCGAAGAGGTAGGCCAGGTAGACCAGGCCCACCACCGCCGGGCGGAAACCCAGCTCCAGGAGGCGGTAGGGGAGGAGGTTGGCCAGGAAGAGGTTCAGGAAGAGGAGGATGGCCCCCACCCCGTAGAGGGGAAGGGCGCTAAAGTCGTACCGGGGCCGCCCCAGAGAGGGGAGGCCGCCGGGGGCCCGCAGGAGCAAAAGGCCCAGGAGAAGGGCGGGGATGGAGAGGAGGAAAAGCGCCCCCCTGACCCCCGCGCCCTCCGCCAGAAGCCCCGCCAGCACCCGGCCCAAACCCCCGCCCAGGACGTTCCCCGCCATGTAAACCCCGGCCATCTCCAGGGCCCTTTGGGGGTAGAGGGAAGGGATGAGGGCGATGGCCAAAGCCGGCACCAGGGCGGCCCCCACCCCTTGGAGCAAGCGGGCCAGGGTCCAAAGGGCCAGGCTGGGGCTAAGGGCCCCGAGGATGCCCCCCAGGCCTACCAGGAGGAGGCCCGCCCCCAAGACCCGCCCGGCGGGAAGGGAAAGCCGCGGCACCAGGGGGGAGAGGAGGACGAGGAGCAAAAGGGGTAGCCCCATCCCCGGCCCCGCCGCCCCGGGGGGTGCCCGGAAGAGGGCTTCCAGGAGGGGAAGCAGGGGGACCACCGCGTAGAGGGCGCTGTAGAGGGCCACCCCGGAGAGGACCACCGCCAGGCGCATCCCCCTTATCCTAGGGCTACCATGCGGGTGCTCCAGGTGGCCCTGCCCCTGCCCCTTTCCCCCATGAGCTACCTGCCCCCCTTGGGCCAGGAAGAGGTGGAAGCCCTGGGCCGGAGGGTGGCCGTTCCCTGGCGGGGGGAGGTGCGGGTGGGGGTGGTGGTGGGGGAAGGGGGAAGGCCCTCCCATGCCCTGCGCCACGCCATCGCCTACCTGGACGGGGCGCCCTACCTGCGGGCGGAGGAGGTCCTCTTCTTGGAGGAGGCCGCCCGTTACCTGTTCGCTCCCCTGGGCCAGGTGCTGGCGGACTTCCTGCCCCCTTTTCCCGAGCTCCGCCACCGGGTGCGCCTCTACCCAGGAGCCGATCCCAAGGTGCTGCCCAAGGGCCTCGAGGGCCTGACCGCCTGGCAGGAGGCCAAGGGGTTTGACCCCAAGCTGCTGGACTTTTTGCGGGAGGCGGGGGTCTTGGAGGAGGAGGTGGCCTTCAAGGAGGGCAAGCGGGTCCTCCTCCCCTTGAAGGAGGCCCATCCTGACCCCGCTTTGGACGGCATCCTGCAAACCCTTAAGGCCATGGGCCAGGCGGAAAGCCTCGCCGCCCTGGCCCGGGCCGCAGGGGTAGGGGTCGCCCGGGTGAAGCGGCTTTTGCAAGAGGGCTACATCGGCTACGGGGAGCCCCTCCCTCCTTCGCCTTCGGGGGAGCCCCTGGAGCCTCTCCTTCTCCCCGAGCGCCCCGAGCGGCTGAACGGGGGCAGGTTCCTGGAAAGGATGCGCCTCTTGGCGGGGCTGGTGGCGGAAGGGGACCACCTGGTCCTCTTCCCCGAGGTGAGCCTCTTGGAGCGCTTCCTTCAGCGCTTTCCCCAGGCCAGGCCCTACCACGGGGGGCTTTCCCCTAAGGAGCGGGAGGCCCTTTTCCGCAACCCCAAGGGCCTGGTCTTCGCCACCTACGGGGGGCTGCTCCTTCCCTTCACCCCCAGGTCCTTGGTGGTGGTGGAAGAGGGGAGCGAGAGCTACAAGCTCTCCTCGGGAAGCCGGGCCTTCGTGCCCCCCTTGGCGGAGATGCGGGCCAGGCTTCTCGGCATCCCCCTCACCTTCCTCTCCCTGGTGCCCGCGGTGGAGGTCCTGGAGCGGCCGGGCCTCACCTTTCCCGTGCCCAAGCCGAGGCTTTTCCTCATCGACCTGAAGCGGGAGCGGGGCCACCCCCTCACCGGGCGCGCCCTGGCCCTCCTCCGCCAGGTGGAGGAAAAGGGCCGCCAGGCGGTGGTCCTCTCCCCCCGCCTGGGCTACAGCGCCCTCCTCCTCTGCGCCGACTGCGGCTATAAACCCACCTGCCCGGACTGCGCCCTTCCCTTGCGCTACCACAAGGAGGCCAAGGCCCTCCTCTGCCACCAGTGCGGCCACCGGGAGGCCCCTCCCGCCCTCTGCCCGGTTTGCGGCTCCCCCCTCCTGGAACCCCGGGGGCCGGGGCTGGAGTGGCTTTGGGAGGAGCTCCGGAAGGCCACGGCCTTGCCCCTCTACCGCTACACCAAGGAGGCCAAGGACGACCTCAGCCCCCTGCTGGCCGGGGAGCCGGGGGTGGTGGTGGGGACCACCGCCCTCCTGCGGGCCCCGGTCCTGCCCGAGCTGGCCTTGGTCCTCCTACCTTACGCCGACGGCTTCCTCTACGACGCAGACTTCCGCGCCGCGGAGCGCTACCACCGCCTGCTTTGGGCCCTCACGGAGCTGCGGCCTGGCCGGAGGCCCCTTCTGGCCCTCCAGACCTACACCCCAGACCACCCCGCCCACCTGGCCCTTTTGGAGGGGAGCGTGGAGGCCTTCCCCTGGGCGGAGAAGGCGTTGCGGGAGGTTTTGGACTACCCCCCCAAGGTGCGCATGGTGAAGCTGGAGGTGGCCCACCGCCTGGAGGCGCGGGCCCTCGAGGCCGCCTTCGCCCTGGTGGAGGCCCTCAAGGGGGTGGCGAAGGAGGGGGAGGTGCTGGGGCCGGCCCCCGCCCCCCTCCCCCGGGTGAAGGGGCAGTACGTCTTCCACCTCCTGCTGAAGGGGACCACAGAGCGGCTTGGGGAGCTTCTTTCTCGCCTGGACCGCCGTCGCTTTAAGCTGGACCCCGACCCCCACCGCTTCGTGGGGCTTTTGGAGGACTGAGGCCGCCCCGCCTTGGCCTGGGGTACCATACCCCTCGTGGAAGCCCGCGCCTGGGTGGAGGTGGACCTCCTGGCCCTTAGGGCCAACTGGAACCTGCTCCGTGCTCGGGCCAAGGGGGAGGTGATCCCCGTGCTGAAGGCGGACGCCTACGGGCACGGGGCCCTGCCCCTGGCCCGCTTCCTAGGGTCCCTGGGGGCGAAGCGGGTGGCGGTGGCCACGGTGTGGGAGGGGCGGGCCCTGAGGCAGGGCGGGGTGGAAGGGGAGGTGCTCCTTTTGGGAAGCCTCCACCCCCTGGAGACGGAGGAGGCCTTGCGCTGGAACCTGGTGCCCAGCCTCTCCACCCTCGAGGCGGCCCAGGCCCTGGCGGAAAGGGCCCGGGCCCTGGGCCTCACCCCCAGGGCCCACATCAAGGTGGACACGGGGATGCGCCGGGTCGGCTTTCCCTGGGAAGAGGCGAGGGAGGCCCTCCAGGCGGTGGAGGCCTTGGGGGTAAGGGTGGAGGGGGTCTACAGCCACCTGGCCACCGCCGGGGAGGACGCGGCCTTCGTGGAGGTGCAGAGGGCGCGCTTCCAGAAGGTTCGCGAGGCCCTGGGGGAGGGGTACTTCTACCACCTGGAGAACTCCTACGGCCTCCTCCTCCACGGGGGGGAGAACGTCCGGGTGGGCCTGGCCCTCTATGGCCTCGTCCCCGGCTTTGGCCTAAAGCCCATCCTGCGCCTCCTGGCCAGGCCCACCCTGGTGAAGCGGCTTAGGGCGGGGGACCGGGTGGGCTACGGCGGGGAATACCTGGCCCAAGGCGGGGAGTGGCTGGCCACCCTGCCCGTGGGCTACGCCGATGGGCTTCCAAGGGGGGCGGTGCGCTTCGTGCGGGGGCCAGGGGGGGAGCTTCTTCCCGTGGCGGGCCGCATCTCCATGGACCAGACCACGGTCCTCCTTCCGGAACCGCTTCCCTTGGAAGCGGTCTTCGAAGTTCTCTCCCCCGACTTTGGCCCCACGGGCCTCCTGGCCTGGGCCGAGGCCCGGGGCACCATCCCCTACGAGGTGGCGGTGCACCTCTCCAGGAGGCTCCCCCGGGTCTACCGCCACGGCGAGGAGGTGCGGGAGGTTCTAGACTAGCCCCATGCAGGCGGTGCGCCTCTTCCAGGGCTACCTCTGGCACCCCAAGGAGCTTCCCCTAGACCCCAAGGCCCTCCTGCCCGGGGAGGTGGAGGGGGCGAGGCTCCTCCTGGACGAGGTTCCTCCCCCCACCCCCTTCTTCCAGGACGGCACCCCCACCCACACCCAGCGCTTCTACCAGCTCACCCTCCTGGTGCTCACGGAAAAGCCCCCGGAGGCCCTGAAGCCGTTGGCGGAGCGGGTAGCGAAAGGCGTGGAGCCCCTCCTCCAGGCCCTTCCCCCCGGGGTGGGCTGGCTCCTCCTGGAGGACCTCCGCCCCCTTTAGGGGCCTCGGCACCCCGTCGCGGCCCAAACTAAGAGGCTGTCGTAAAAGTCTTGTATCCTTGAAGGGTGCAGAGGACACGCCCATCCTACCCCAGCGAC
>NZ_JAKEDT010000008.1 GCF_021462525.1 Thermus caliditerrae
TAGGGCTTCGCGCAGGGTCATGGAGAACCATCTACCCCAAAAGGGGTATACCGGTCAAGTCTGCCAGCGGGGGGCTTCTATGTACTCCCGGCCCTCGGTGATGAACCACAAGGTAAAGGCGTTGCCCGGCCCGTACTGCACAAGGAGATAGACCAACACCACGATGCCCACCGCAGCGATGAGGGTAAAGAAGGCGAAGCGGGCAAGCCGGATGCCCACCACCTCCCGCCCGAGCTCCAGGGGCAGGAACCAGTACACCCCCCCCATGAAGCCCAAGAGGAGCCACACCACCATGGCGTTGATATGGAGCATCCGGTTGGTCATGAAGTTAAGCTTGCCGTGAAGAAAATTGGGATCCAGGTACTGCCAGGCCGCCAGCAAACCGAAAAGGACCTGGGCCCCAAAAAGGGCCAAGGCTACCCAGAAGTACCAGAGGGCCAGTTTCTGGGACTCGTAGAGCCTTCCTTGCGGTAAAGCCTGGGTCATGGGACACCTCCTACTGCACCCCAGCGAAGCGGTCGGGGAAGCCGTTGGTATCGATGGCCGACATCCACTTCAAAAAGGCCACCAGGGCTTTGGCCTCCTCTTCGCTCAAGCCCAGGTTGGGCATCCGGCGGGCAAAGGTGGGATACCGGTCTGGGTGTTGAAGCCATTCCGCCATGGCCTCCTCCTTGGTGGCCTTACCGGTCATGCCCTTAACCATGGTTTCCCATTTGGGGTCCAACCAGGCGCGGGTGAGGTCGGGAGCGAAGTAGGCCCCGTTACCCAGAAGGGTGTGGCAGTCCATGCAGTTGCGACTCTGCAGGGTCATCTTGCCCTTGTTGACCAGAGCGTAGGCCTCGGCCTCGCTCCAAACCTTTCCGAAGAACCCCACTTCTTCCCCAACCACCGGGATGTCCCGCCGCTTCTCGTAGTCCCGCCGGAGCCCAATCTGCTTGTTGATCACGCTGTAGGCGGGAACCCTGGCCGAGCCCTCCCGGATCTGGTTTAGGGAATCGATGGTGAGGTAAACCAGGATCCCGGTCATGATCAGGGAGCTCACCACAGCCGCATTGCGCCAGAAACGGGGCTCCAGCCATCCAGACCCGCGGGAAAGCCATAGGGTGAGGACCACGGTGGCGAAAAGGGCCCCAACGGTAGTCTCTATCCAGCCGACCTCCATACCTCAACCTCCTTTCACCTCCAGCTCATAAAGTCGGACCTTTTGGGCGCTCTTTCCATGACTCAGGTCAAGGGCAAAAGTCCCCGGGGAAGCCCGCCCCGTCTAGTGCTGGTGCAGGGGCTCCCAGGAGGCCACTTTCTTGCCCCGGGGCTGGCAGACCCCAGTGATGCCCTCCATGAGGAACCCCCCGCCCGAGGGCTTACCATGGGGCCATGGCCCTGCGCAGTCTCCTAAAGCGGGAAGAGTCCTACGCCCTTCACGCCCTCTTGCTCTTGGCAGAAGAGCCAGGGCTCTCGGCGGCGGAGATCGCCGCTAAGCTCAAGGCCCCGGCCGCCTTCATGGCCAAGGTGCTCTCCAGGCTGGCCAAAGCCGGCCTGGTGGAAAGCCGCATGGGCCGGGCCGGGGGGGTGTGGCTCCGGGTTCCCCCGGAGGAGATCACCCTCCTCAAGGTGATGGAGAGCCTCTCCGGCCCCGTGGCCATAGACCTTTGCGCCACCCTAAAGCGCTGCCCTACCGAGGAAAGGCGGGGATTCTGCTACCTCAAGCCCAGCCTAGTGCGCATGAACCAGGAAATCCGTAAAACCCTGGCGGGCTTTACCTTGAAGGATCTCCTGCCAGAGTCCACCAATACCGCTTGACCCAGGTCATGGCGGTCCAGCCCCCCGGGCGCCAAGCTTAGGAGGGTATGGTGGAACTCACCTTAAAGGCCACGGTAAACGAGGTCCTACAGCGCCATCCGGAAGCAGTAAGCCTGTTAAACAAGATGGGCATCGATACCTGCTGCGGCGGGGCCGATTCCCTGGAAGAAGCCTCCCGCCAAGCAGGCAAGTATCCCGAAGAGGTATTGAAGGCCCTTTTGGCCTTACTGGGGAGGCAGGAATGAACCTGCTGGAGAAGGCCCGCTACGGTGAGGTTCGCGGGGTGGAGCTCCTGGCCGACCACCCGGAGGTGCGCCTGGTCCTCTTTAGCCTGCAACAAGGGCAGGAGGTACGGGGCCAAGGGGAGCCCAGGGTGCACCTCCTTTGCCTCGAGGGGGAGGGCATCCTATGGGCCGGGAAGCGGGTCCTCCCCGCCACCCCGGGCACCCTGCTGGCCGCGGAGCCCGGGGAAGCCCACGGGGCCAAGGCCAAAGAAGGAGCCTTTTTGGTACTCGGCATCATCACCCCCAGGCCATGATCCCGGCGAGCCGGCTGGCCCTCACCACGGCCCTCCTCTGGTTCTTGGCCGCCAGCCTAGGGGGCCTGCTCCTAGGCCTGGGCCTCCTTCCCTACACCTGGCGGCCCGCTCACGCCCACATGCAACTTCTAGGCTTCGTGAGCCTTATGATCTACGGGGTGGCCTACCATGCCCTGCCCCGCTTTCGCGGGGTGGTCTTCCGCCGGCCAGGACTGGCCCTTTTCCAGGTAGTTCTGGCCAACCTTGGCCTTCTGGGGATGGCCTTAGCCTGGGGCCTGGGGCTTGGGATCCCAATATGGGGGCTTTTCGCTCTCCTCTCCGTTTTGGCGGGAAGCCTTTTTGTCCTCCTCATGCTGGAGGTACTCTGGGGCTAAGGAATTCCTGGGCCTTACTTCGGAGAATGGCATGCGTGCGACCAGCGTTCCCCTTAAGTCTGTAGCCCTACCCACGGAGCACGGGGGTTGGGGGTTCACCTTAGAACCCATCCTCCTGGGCCTATTCCTCTCCCCAGGGCCCCACACCCTGGGGCTATTCCTCCTAGGCCTTTTCGGCTTCCTGGCCCGGCACCCCTTGAAGCTGGTTTACCAGGACCTAAGGAAGGGCAAGCGCTACCCCCGTACCGAGCTGGCCTTGAAGGTGGGCGGGGTCTATGTGGCCCTAGCCCTTCTGGGCTTTCTCCTCACCGCCTGGACCGCCCAAGGCCCCTTTCTCCTCCCCCTTCTCCTGGCCCTGCCCCTGGGGGCCTACATGCTCTGGGCGGATGCCCTAAATCGCTCCCGGGACCTTTTTCCGGAGATGGCCGCCGCCTTGGCCATGGCCTCCTTAGCCCCAGCAGGGGTTTTGGCAGGGGGCTTGGAACCGGATATAGCTTTGGGCAGCTTTCTGGCCCTGGCCCTGAGGGACATCGCCGCCCTCTACTACGCCCGCACCCAGGTGCTCAGGGCCCGGGGAAAAAACCCCAAGCATCACCCCGCCCACCTGGCCCTTTGGACCTCCTTCCTCCTTGCCCTTTTTCTTCAAGGCCAGGGGCTTCTGCCCGCTCCTACCACCCTTGCCCTTCTCCCCCTGGCCCTGTATGGAAACCTGGCCCTCTTAAGGCCACCGATGGAGGCCAGGATCATCGGTTGGACGCAGATGGGCTTTGGCCTTCTGGTGGTCCTGGCCACCGCCTTGGGCTACACCCTCCAGGGCCTTCCCACCGCCCTTTTGGGGGTACCGCTCCTGCACCGGTTCCTGGGATGGGCCCTGGTGGGCCTGGCTTTTCTGGTAGGGCTTTACCTCCTCCTGGAAAAGGAGGTCAACAGGCCCGTGCGCCTTCTCCTAGGCCTTTACGACCTGAATGCTCTCTTGGGCCTTCTCCACCTGGCCTTTTTCTGGAAGCCCCTCCCTCACCCCCTCTTGGCCCTCATCGGGGTGATCCTCCTTCACCTCCTCCTGAGAAAGCCCCATCCCTGGCCCGGGATTGGCTTCCTCCTCCTAGGCTTCCTCCTTCTTTGGCACTGAGGCCCATGGTGGCCGAAACCACCCTCCTCCCCCCGCCCCCTGGGAAAATAAGAGCATGAGGAAAGCCTGGGGGATTCTCCTCCTCCTTCCCTTGGCCGGGGCCCTCTGCGCCCTGTGGAACCAGCCCGCACCGCCTTGGGGTGGGTCAGAGAAAGTGGCTTGGGAACTGGCTCAGGCGCCTCCCGAACGCCTACAGGAGGTCTACACCCAGGCCCATCCCGCCGTCTTACGCATCGATGGCCCGGAGGGAGGCCGGGGCACAGGATTCTTCTATCGGGAGGGCCTCGTCCTCACCGCCTACCACGTGGTGGCGGAGGGCGGGCCTTATAGCTTGGTGCTCTCCAACCAAAAGCGGGCCACGGCCACCCTTGTCGGTTTCGCCGAGCCCATGGACCTGGCGATCCTGGCCACGGAGGCCCGGGCCCCCGCCCTCCTTTCCCTGGAAACCCAAAGGCGCCCCCAGGTGGGGGAAGCGGTCTTGCACATCGGCAACGGCCGGGGCCAGTTCATCGCCCCCCGCTATGGGCGCATCACCAGGGTTTCCGTGGACCCCTCGCCTTTCCTTCCCCAGGGCCTGGTGGAGACCAGCCTGCCCCTCTCCCCAGGGGATTCGGGCGGACCCGTGCTGGATCTGGAGGGGAAGGTGGTGGGGGTGGCGGTGGCCATCGGCCAGACGGAGGAGGGCTTCCGCAGCTTCTTCACCCCCTTCCTGGGCCGGGACCAGGTCCTGGCGGAGATGGAAGGGGGTAAGCGAAGCTACTGGCCCTATCTGGGCCTAAGGGGTCCCAGGGGCTTAACCCCGGAGCTGGCTCGGGAGCTGGGCCTGCCCCCGGGTGGGGTGCTGGTGGGCGAGGTGGTTCCGGGCGGGGCCGCCCACCGGGCAGGGTTGAGAGGCCTGGAGGCAGGAGGGGTGCCGGATGTGATCCTCGAGGTCAACGGGGTCAAGGTGAACAGCTTCGAGGATCTCCTGCGGGAGGTACGCCGCTACCAGGTGGGGGACCGGGTCCGCCTCACCGTGCGGCGGGGTGGGGAGGTCTTCCAGGTGGAGGCAGACCTCGCCCCCTTTCCGGGCCGCTAGCCGCCCCGCCCCGTTAGGCTTGCGGCCCGATGGGGTCTTTAATAAGGAGAGTGCTTACTGGGACTCCTTGGCCTCCACAAACTCGCGGTAGGCCAGCACTCCAGGAAAGCCCTCCGCCAGGAGCACCGCCCGGGCGATGGCCCGGGCGAGGGCGTCGGCGGCATAGGCCCCGAGGCGGAGGAGGGTCATAGGGTCCACCCCCTGCCCGTCCCCCAGGGCCAGGGCGAAGACCAGGTCCCCGTCCAAGGGGGTGTGGGCCGGGCGGAGGGCCCGGGCGATCCCGTCCTGGGCCATAATGGCCAAGCGCTTGGCCTGGGCTTTGCTGAGGGGGGCATCCGTGGCCACCACCCCTAGGGTGGTGTTCTGGCCCAAAAGGTAGGGAAAGCGATAGTCCTCCTCTTCCCCCCGGTAGCGGGAGAGGTTCGGGAGGAGGTCCTTTTCCGCCTCGGCCAAAAGGGGCTCGGCGTAGAGCCTGCCCGTCTTGGGGTCAAAGGGGCGCCCCAGGCTGTTCACCGCCACCAAGGCCATGACCCGGTACCCCTCCTCCAGGAGGTACCCCGCCAGGCCCAAGCCCCCCTTGACCCCGCCCGCCACCGCCCCGGTGCCCGCCCCCACGCTACCCTCTTCCACCTCCTCCCCGGCAGCCAGGGCCGCCCGGTAGCCCGCCTCCTCCCCCGGTGGCCGGTTCACCCTTCCCCGGCCCAGGTCGTAGAGCACAGCGGCAGGAACAATAGGCACCACACCCCCCGGGGTAGGGAAACCCTTTCTCCTTTCCGCCAGGAAGCGCATCACCCCCTCGGCCGCCGCCAGGCCAAAGGCGCTTCCCCCTGTGAGCACCACCGCATGCACCCGTTCCACGGTGTTCTCTGGCTGGAGGAGGTCGCTCTCCCGCGTGCCAGGAGCTGCCCCCCGTACGTCCACCGCCCCCACCCAGCCCTCCTCTACCAGGACCACGGTGCACCCGGTGAGGGCCTCGAGGTCCGTGAACTGCCCCATCCGAAGGCCTGCCAAGAGGGCCGCGCTACCCGCCAAAGCTTCCGCCATGAGCCCAGTATCGGGTAGGCTAAGGGGCAGAACAAGGAGGAGCCATGTGGGAGTACCTGATCCACGGCGAGCCTTCCCCTAACGTCCAAGCTTTTCTGGAAGGCATTGGAAAAGCTTTGGAAGCCCAGGGGTTTCGCCATAACCCCCAGGCCGAAGCCCCCAATCTGGTGCTGAACGCCATCACCCCGGAAAACCCCAGGCCCTACCGCCGGCGGGCCCAGGCCACCTTCGTGGCCTCGCTGCTGGAGCTTCCCCGGTTTCCTGCCGACCCGCTGAAGGAGCTCTACCCTTACCTGGTCCGGGCCCTTTCCAACGTGCTTCTGGCCTACGTTCCGGGCCAGGGGGTCAAGTTCCTCACCCTGGAGCTCGGCCACTACGACGAGCCAGAAGGGGAAGGGTTCTACGAACGGGTGGCCGCGCGCCTAAGGCCCATCGCCTGTAGCCGCCTGGTGATCAACAACGTCTTCGAGCCCGACCTGGAGCCCGAGCTGTGGCAGGGGGACGAGCTCACGCGGAGCATGTACCGGGCGGGCAAAAAGCTCAAGGAGTGGGACCTCCTTCCTGCTCCCTTCCCCATCGAGGAGATCCTGCCCCCCGAGGACCTACGGCATGTCAAACGGCTTTACGGTATCGGGGGTCTTTCCTACGGCAACCTCTCCGTGCGCAAGGACGAGCACCGCTTCTGGATGTCCGCAAGCGGGGTGGACAAGGCCAACCTGAAGGAGGTGGGCCGGGACATCCTCATGGTCAAGGACTACGACCCCCAGCAAAACGCCATCCTCCTCTCCGTCCCCCCCCACGTGGAGCCTAGGCGGGTGAGCGTGGACGCCATCGAACACTGGATGATCTACCGGGAGCACCCCGGGGTAGGGGCCATCCTGCACGTGCACGCCTGGATGGAAGGGGTCCCCGCCACCCCCTTCAACTACCCCTGCGGCACCTACGAGCTAGCCCAGGCGGTGGCGGAGAAGGTGCGCCAGGCCCCCGACCCCACCCGGGCGGTGGTGGGCCTCAAGAACCACGGCCTCACCATCACCGGGCGTAGCCTGGACGAGATCATGGAAAGGATCGAGGGCAAGCTCATCCGCACCGTGCCCATGTCATGAAGGCCCTCCTCTACACTCCCTCCCTGCCCCGCTTCTTCGCCGCCAGGGCCTTGGGCAAGCGGTTTCCCAAGGGTCTTTTGCCCTTGCGCCTGGCGGAGGTGCCCCTGCCGGAGCGGGAGGGGTTTTTGCGGGTCAAGGTGCGCCTGAGCGGGGTCTGCGGCTCGGACCTGGCCCTCCTCTACGGGAAAAGCCCCCCCTCCATCAGCCCCTTTTTCTCCTTTCCTGCGGTCCTTGGCCACGAGATCCTGGGGGAGGTGGAGGGCAGCCTGGTGGCGGTGAACCCTCTCCTCACCTGCGCCGACCGGGGGCTTCCCCCCTGCCCCGCCTGCCAGCGGGGGGAGGAGGGGCTTTGCCAGAACGTGGCCGAAGGGAGCCTGGCCCCGGGGATGCTGGGGTACAACCGCGACCTCCCCGGGGGCTGGGGGGAGTGGCTCCTGGCCCGGCCCGAAAGGCTTTACCCCATCCCCGAGGGCGTGCCCGAGGCAAGGGCAGTGCTTTCCGAGCCCCTGGCGGTGGTGCTTCGGGGCTTGAAGAAGCTAAGGCCTTGGCCGAAGGAGGCGCTGGTCTTGGGCATGGGCACCCTGGGCCTCATGGCCCTCCGCCTCCTGCGGGCGCTGGGCTTCACGGGCAAGGTCTACGCGGTGGCCAAGTACCCCCACCAGGCGGCCAAGGCCAAAGCCTTCGGAGCCGACGCGGTCTTCCCGAGCGCCAGGGAGGCCCTCTTGGAGCGAACCCGGTGCTACCGCTACCTCCTCTTTGAGGGGTACCGGGGAGGCTATGAGGCGGTGGTGGAGGCCTCGGGAAGCGGGGCTGGCTTCCGGCAGGCCCTCGCCCTGGCCCAGGAAGGGGGCAGGATGCTCCTCCTGGGAGCCCCAGGGCTGGAGTGGGCCGACCTCTCCCCCTTCTGGTTCAAGGAGGTGAGCCTTTCGGGAAGCTACACCTACACCCGCGAGGAGTTCGGAGAGGCGGTGGCCCTCCTCCCGGAGCTTGGGGGCCTGGAAAGCCTGGTGGGCGGGGTCTTCCCCCTGGAGGGGTGGCGGAAGGCCCTCTCGGCCCGGGGCAAGGCCCTCTTCCGGCCAAATGTGTCCTAGAAGAAGGCGGTACCTCCCCCAAGGGGCTATACTCCCCCCAAAGCCGAAGGGGGTGGGCATGGCCTGGGAGGAAGAAGCCTTTGTGGAAGCGGGCGAGCGGCTCCGGGCCCTTCTTAAGGAGGTAAAGCGGGTTATCGTGGGCCAGGACCGCCTCCTGGAAAGGATGCTGGTGGCCCTTCTGGCCCAGGGGCACCTGCTCATCGAAGGGGTGCCCGGCCTGGCCAAGACCTTGGCGGTGAAGACCCTGGCCCGGGCCGTGGGGGGAAGCTTCCGGAGGATCCAGTTCACCCCCGACCTGGTGCCCGCCGACCTCCTGGGCACCCGCATCTACAACCCCAAGGAGGGGGAGTTTAAGACCGAGCTCGGCCCCATCTTCGCCCACCTCCTTCTGGCGGACGAGATCAACCGGGCCCCGGCCAAGGTGCAGTCGGCCCTCCTCGAGGCCATGCAGGAGCGCCAGGTGACCCTAGGCAAGGAAACCTACCCCCTACCCAAGCCCTTCCTGGTGCTGGCCACGCAAAACCCCATCGAAAGCGAGGGCACCTATCCCCTGCCGGAGGCCCAGCTGGACCGCTTCCTCCTCAAGGTGGTGGTGGGCTACCCTGCCTTCCACGAGGAGCTCCTCATCGTGGAGCGCATGACCACAGGGGAGGAGATCCAGGTGGCCCAGGTGCTTTCCCTGGAGGAGGTTTTGGAGCTTTCCCGCCTGGCCAACCGCGTCTACGTCCACCCCAAGGTGGCCGAGCACGCCGTGGCCCTGGTCCAGGCCACCCGGGATCTGGAAAGGGCGGGGCTTAAGGAGCTCAAGCCCTTCGTGGCCTATGGGGCAAGCCCCCGGGCCTCCTTGGCCTTGGTACAGGGGGCCAAGGCCCTGGCCCTGGTCCGGGGGCGGGCCCACGCCCTGCCGGAGGATGTGCGGGACCTGTACCTGGACGCCCTCCGCCACCGCGTGATCCTCTCCTACCAGGCCCTGGCGGAGGGCGTGCGGGTGGAAGACGTGCTGGAAGCCGTCCTAAAGCACCTTCCCCCACCCTTTGTGCCCCTTCACGACCCCTATGGAGACGCCCGAAGCCCTCTTGGCCCGCCTGGAGCTTAAGGTGGTACGTCCCCTGGACGGACTCCTTTTCGGGGACTACCGGGGGGTGTTCTACGGCAAGAGCCTGGAGCTTGCGGAGATCAGCCCCTATAACCCTGGGGATGAGGCCGAGCGCATCGACTGGCCCGCCACCGCCCGTACGGGGGAACTCCACGTGCGCCGCTTTCGCGAGGAGCGAGAACTTACCCTCTGGCTGCTGCTGGACGGGAGTCCCTCCATGCGCTTTGGCACAAGGAGGCGGGAAAAGTACGCCCTGGCCCTGGAACTGGCCCTCAGCGTAGCCTACATCGCCCTGCGGCATGGGAACCGGGTGGGGGCCCTCCTCCCCGGAGGGCTCCTCCCCCCCAGGGGAGGCAAGGCCCAGGCCCTCCTCCTGGCGCGGGAGGCCCTGAGGCCCGGGGAAAACCGTTCCCTGGGAGAGTCGCTGGACCTCCTGGGCCGGGTGGCGAGGCGGCGGAGCCTCCTCCTCATCCTCTCCGACTTCCTAGACCCTTTCGAGGCCTCTTTGGCCCGCTTGGCCGCCCGGCACGACCTAGTGGCGGTCCTGGTGGAAGATCCCCTGGAGCGGGCCCTGCCGGAGGCGGGGGTGCTCTCCTTCTTCGACCCGGAAACAGGGGCGGCGGTGGAGGTGAACGCCCTGGATAGGCGGGTGCGGGAAGCCTACTGGAGACGGGCCGAGGCCTCGAGGCGGGCCCGGGTGGAAGGCATCCGGCGCTCGGGGGCCGATCTCCTCCTGGCCTCCACGGAGGCGGACCTGGTGCCCTTGCTCCTTCAGCTGGTGGAAAGGAGGCGAAGGTGGCCTTCAAGAGCCCCGAGGGTCTCCTCCTAGGCCTTTTCCTCTTGGGCGCCGGAGGGCTTCTCCTCTTTTGGGGAGAGCGGGCCGGGGGGAAGCGGCTGCGAAGGGTCTTGGACCCCGGCTTCGCCCCCCGGCCCAGACCCCTGGGCTGGCCTTTCCTCCTGGCCCCCCTTTTCCTGCTCCTGGCGGCGGGCCGGCCCGAGGCCCCCTTGCCGTGGCGGCAGAACCTCACCCAGGTGGTCCTAGTGGTGGACACCAGCCACTCCATGGCGGCGGACGACGAGCGCCCGAGCCGCCTAGAGCGGGCCAAGGCCCTGGCCAAGGCTTTTCTGCGGGACCTGGACCCTTCCGTGGGGGTGGGGCTGGTGAGCTTCGGACCCCAGGCGGTCCTGGTTCTCTCCCCCTCCACCGACCGCAGGGCCCTCCTCGAGGCCCTGGAGGCCCTCAGGCCCGGGGGGGTAAGCCCCTTGGGCCAGGGCCTCCTCCAGGCCAAGCGGACCCTGCGGCCCGAGGGCCCCGAGCGGGACCTGCCGGAAGCTAAGCCCCCCGCCGCCCTCCTCCTCCTCTCCGACGGGGCGGCCAACGCCGGCCAGGACCCCCTGGAGGTGGCGGCGGAACTGGCCGGGAGCGGGCTTCCCGTCTTCGTGCGCCTTCTGGGGGACCCCAGGGGAACCGTAAGCCGCATTGGGGAAGGGCTTTTCTTCGTGCCCGCCGACCCCTTGCGCCTCCTGCGCTTGGCCCAGGCCACGGGAGGAGAGGTGTTAGGGGAGGACTTCCGCCCCCTCTACCGCATGCTCAGGCTGCACTACGTCTGGAGAAGCCAGGAGCAGGACCTCTCCCAGGCCCTGGTGGTGGCGGGGTTCCTCCTCCTCGCCTTCGGGGCCTACAGGAACCTGGCCCAAGAAGGGAGGTGGCCGTGAGCCTCCTGGCCCCCGAGGCCTTAAGCCTCCTCCTCCTTCTGGCCTTCCTCCTCCTGGGCCTCTACCGCAGGCGCCCCAAGGCCCGCCTGCCCCACCCCCTGGCCTCCCTCCTCCAGGAAGCGGCCAAAGAGGCTCGGGGACCCCTCCCCTGGCTCCCCACGGGCCTCTTCTTCCTCGGGCTCCTCCTCCTGGCCCTGGCCGCCGCCCGGCCCCTCCTCCCCCTGCCGGGGCGGGGGAGCGAAAACGTGGCGGTGCTGGCGGTGGACGTGAGCCGGAGCATGATGGCCTCGGACCTCAAGCCAAGCCGCCTCGAGGCCGCCAAACAGGCGGCAAGCGCCTTTTTGGAAGAGGCCCCCCGCGGCCTAAGGGTGGGCCTGGTGGCCTTCAGCGGCACCGCCCAAACCGTCCACCCCCCCACCACCGATCGAAAGCGCCTTCTGGAGAGCCTGGCGAGCCTGGAGTTCGGCCGCTCCACCGCCATCGGGGAGGGGATCCTGGAGGCCCTGCGCCAGATCCGGGAGGCGGGAGGCAAAGGGGACATCCTCCTCCTCACCGACGGGCGCAACCGCACGGGCGCCGACCCCCTGGAGGCCGCGGGGGAAGCCGCCCGGATGGGGGTGCGGGTCTTCGCCGTGGGGGTGGGGGTGCCGGGCTGGACCCCGGGCCCGGAGGACCCGGTGAGCGCCTTCGGCTTCTTCGCTGGGGCCTATGAGGTGGACGAGGAACTGCTGTGGTCCTTGGCGGAGTTCACCGGGGGGCGCTACTTCCTGGTGGAATCGGAAAAGGAGCTTTCGGCGCTCTACCGACAGTTGGCGCGGACGGTGCGCTTGGAAGTCCGGCGGGAAGAAGCCACCGGTTTCCTGGGCCTCCTGGGAGGGGTTCTGGCCCTTGGAGGCGTGGCCCTAAGGCGCTACCTATCCCCCGCCTAGGACCCCCCAAAAGGGTTGGGCACAGGTTCCACCGGAAAAAGCTCCTGGGGCTCCCCTCCCGGCACGGGGAGCATGCGGAAAAACTCCCCGTTCAGAAAAAGGTACACCTGGGGCTCGCAGGCCCCCTCCCCTTGAGGGGGAAACTGTATAGGTAAGGCCGCAGGCTGCGCCTCTGGCGACCAATGCATCCAAGCCGTCCCCACCCCCAGGAGTCCCCCCAGACACAGGCCCAGCAGGAAGGGTTTCATACTCCCAAGGTAGCAGGCCGGGCCCCAGGGGAAGAAAGCCAGCCCACCTTTGGGGCGTTGGGCTACACCCGACCTGCCCCAACTTCCTTAGGCTGAAGCCATGCGCGCCCTGACCCTGCTCTTCTTCTTGGGCCTCTTCAAAGCCCAAGCCCTCGCCCCGGGGGACAAAGCCCCTATCCTCGAGGCCACCGACAGCTACGGCCGCCCCGTGGACCTCCGAGGAAGCTATGTGGTCCTCTGGTTCTATCCCAAGGCGAAAAGCCCCGGCTGTACCGCCCAAGCCAAGCGCTACACGGAACTCTACCCCGAGTTACAACGCCTGGGGGCCCGGGTTTTTGGGGTAAGCCACGACCCCGCCAGCGAACAGTGCGACTTCGTGGAGAAGCTGGCCCTCAAGGGGGGGATGATCCCCGACCGGGACGGGCGCCTGGCCCGGGCCTACGGGGTGCGCGACCTCTTCGGCTTCTACAGCCGGGACACCATCCTCCTCAACCCGGAGGGGCGAATAGAGCGCATATGGCGGGGGGTGAACCCCTTCAAGGATGCGGACACCGTGCTGGCGTACCTCAAGGAGCGGCTTCGGTGAGGCCTCTTTATCCCCTGGGGTGAGCCCGGAAGGGGTAGCCGAGGCCAAAAGGGCTCTCCCTCTTCCCTGAGGCCACCGACGCTTGCGCGCCCAGGCTTCTGGCAGAGCCCCCACCACCGGCCCAAGCCCCCTCTCACGCAAGGGGCGTAAGATAGGGGACGTGTACGCCATCCTCGAGGGCCTGCGGCAGATCCGCCGCCACCCCACCGCTAGCCTGGCCACCTTCTTCACCGCGCTGGTCTCCTTCGCCCTCCTCTACTTCCTGGGCCTCCTCCTTTGGAACCTGGAGCGGGTGGTGGTCACCCTGGAGCGGGAGCTGGAGGTGGCGGCCTTCCTGCAAAGCGGGGCCAACGTGGAGGCCTTGCTCACGGAAATCCAGGGCTGGCCCGAGGTAGGGGAGGTGCGGCTGCAAAGCAGGGAGGAAGCCCTGGCTCAGCTGGTCCTGGACTACCCCTACCTGGCGGAGGCCAAGGACTTGGTGGAAAACCCCTTGCCCGATACCCTGCGCCTAAGGCTCAAGGAAACCGGGGCGGTGCGCCAGGTGGCCGAGAGGCTCAGGAGGCTCCCCGGGGTGGAAGGGGTGGAGTACGGTGGGGAGCTCACTGAGCGCCTGGTCCAGGTGCTCTCGGGAAGCCGCCTGGCCATGGGGGTTTTGGCCGGCCTGCTGCTCCTCAACACCTTCTTCAGCGTCATGGGCTCCATCCGGCTTTCGGTGGAAAGCCGCAAGGAAGCCCTGGGCATCATGCTCCTGGTAGGGGCCACCCGCCGCTTCATCCAGGGGCCCTTCCTGTGGGAAGGCATGCTCCTCACCCTGAGCGCCGGGGTCCTGGCGGTGCTCTTCGGAGGCCTCCTCTACCGGGCCTTGGCCCAAGCGGTCCAGAGCCTTTTACCCTTCCTGCCCGTCCTCGGCACCCCCGACCTCTGGCGCACGGGGGGGCTGGTCTTGCTACTGGCCGTGGTTTTGGGGGCAGGAGGCGCCTACGCCGCCAGCCGGGCCTACTTGAGGGAGGTCTAGTGCGCTTCTGGGTCTTCGCCTCCTTCCTGCTTCTCCTCCTGGCCCATGGGCAAAACCTGGCCACCCAGGAGGAAACCCTTCGCCGCCTGCAGGAGCAGGCCGCCCGGGCCAAGGCCCTGGAGGCCCAAAGCCAGGCCCGCATCCAGGCCCTGAACCAGGAGCTTGCCCGCCTTTCCCAGCGGGTGCAGAACCTTCTCAGCGAGAAGGCTCGCCTCGAGGGGGAGATCGCCCGCCTGGAACGGGAGCGCGCCGCCCTCCGCCAAGAGATCGCCCGCCTCAAGGCAGAGGTGGCCCAGACCGAAGCCCGCATCGCCAAGCTGGAGAAGGACCTGGCTGTGCTTAAGGAGCGGCTCCAAGCCCTGATGAGAAGCCTCCACCGGGAAAAGGCGGGGCGCTACCTGCCCCTCCTCAGGGCCCAGTCCTTCACCGACCTGGCGGTGCGGGCGCGCTGGGTGGGCTACCTCTCCCAGCAGGACGCGGATCTGGTGCGCACCCTCCAGGCCACCCTGAAGGCCCTTCGGGAGGAGCGGGAACGGCTCAGCCTCCTCCTGGCTGACCTCTCCGCCAAGGAGGCCGGGCTGGCCAAGACCCAGGAGGCCCTGGAGAAGGAACGCCGGGCCCTCGAGGCCACCCTGCAGGGCTTAAGGCAGGAAGCGGAGGGCAAGAAGGCCCTCCTGCGGGATGCCCTTTCGGAACGCCAGCGCCTGCAGGCCCAGCTGGCCCAACTCCAAGCCCGGGTGCTGGCGGAGCGGCAACGCCTCCTCACCCTAAAGCGCCAGGAGGAGGAGCGCAGGCGACAGGAGGAGGAGCGCAGGCGCCAAGAGGAGGCCCGCCGCCAGGCCGCCCGGCCCGTGGCCCGCCAGGAGCCAGGGCAGGTGGTGGTCCCTCCCCCACCCCTCCCCGCCACCGTGGGCCGTCTGGCCTTCCCCGTCCCCGGGGGGCGGGTGCTGGTGCCCTACGGGCAGGAAGGCCCCTTCCAGGTCCTCCAAGGGCCTTCCCCGGGAAGCCCGGTGCAGGCGGCGGCGGAGGGGTATGTGGCGGGCATCCTCTACCTGCCCAACCTGGGCTACACGGTGATGCTGGTTCACACGGAAACCCTCTCCACCGTCTACACCAACCTCCAAGAGCCCCTGGTGCAAGAGGGACAAAAGGTGGAGCGAGGGCAGCTTTTGGGCTACACCGGGGGTGGCCTCCTCATCCGCCCCGAGGAGCTGGAGTTCCGGGTGGCGGTGCGGGTAGGGGACGCCACCCGCTTCGTGGACCCGGCGGCCTACTACTAAAGGCCCTGCCGCAGCGAAAGCTGCGGCAGGGGCCCCAAAGCCTCAAGCAGGCTCGATCAGCCCGTAGTTGCCGTCCTTGCGGCGGTAGATGACGTTGATCTCGTCGGTCTTGGCGTTGCGGAAGACGAAGAAGTCGTGCCCCAGAGCCTCCATCTGGAAGACCGCCTCCTCGGGGTCCATGGGCTTCATCTCGAAGCGCTTGACCCGCACGATCTGGGGGCCCTCCTCCTCCTCGGGCTTACGCAAAGCCTCCATGTCCCGCACCTCGGGGGGCGGGGGGCCCTGGTAGGAGTGGCGCTTGCCCACGAAGCGGCGCTCCCTGAAGCGCTTCAGCTGGGTTTCCAACCGGTCCACCGCGCGGTCGATAGCGGCGTACAGGTCCGGGTCCTCCTCCTCCACCCTGACGAGCCCCCCGGGGAGATCCACCTGCACCTCGGCCTTGGCCTTCCTCTCCACGTGGGCGCTCCCCGCCAAGGAAAGCACCACCTTGGCCATGAGCTCCCCGTTCTGGTACCGGTCTAGGCGGGAAAGCTTCCGCTCCACGTAGTCCCGGATGGCGTCGGTGATCTCCAGGTTACGGCCGATGAGCTTGTAGACGTTCATGCATCCTCCTTTCCGCCCCGGTCAGGGCTTTCCCTTACCCTTATGCTACCACCGTCCCCGGGACGCTCGTCCCGCACCACCTGGCCCGCCTTCAGGGCCACCACCCGGGCGGGGTAGGCCTCCAACAGCTCCCGGCTGTGGGTGGCCACCACCACCGTGGCCCCCCGCTGGTGGGCGGCCTTGAGAATGTCCAGGACCAGGAGGGCGTTCTCCAGGTCCAGGTTGCCCGTGGGCTCATCGGCCAGGATCACCGGGGGGTCCAGGAGGAGGGCCCGGGCGATGGCCACCCGCTGGGCCTCCCCCACGGAGAGCTCCTCGGGAAAGGCCCGCTTCTTGTGGGCCAGGCCCACCCGCCGCAAAGCGGTGGCGATGCGCTCCGGCCACTCCTTGCCCGGAACGCCTTGCACCCGCAGGACGAAGGCCAGGTTTTCCTCCACGGTCATGTCGGAAAGGAGGCGGTGGTCCTGGAACACCATGCCGATGCGGCGGCGGTGGTAGGCCACCTGGTCCCCTCGGAGCAGCTTCAGGTTCTGCCCGCCAAAGTAGACCGCCCCGTGGGTGGGCACGAGCCGCCTAAGGATGAGGGAAAGCAGGGTGGACTTGCCCGCCCCCGAGTGGCCCACCACGTAGACGAACTCCCCCTTCTTGACCTCGAGGCTCACGTTGTAGAGCGCCTTGGTCCCCGTGCGCGGGTACTCCAGGCCCACCCGGTGGAAGGCGATCATGCCCCCACTATAAGCGGAGCGGGCCACGGTTTCTTCTCATGGAGGGGCGCTATAGTGGAGGTCAGGTGAGGGAGAAGATGAAACGACACGCGTGGCTCATCGTGGGGCTTGGGGTTCTAGCTGCCCTGGTCTACGCCCAGCTACCCCGCCCTCAGGCGGAAAACCTCCTGCAAAACCCCAACGGCCAGGCCCTGTTGGAAGTCTACCAGCGGATTCAGCAGGACTACCTGGAGCCCCTGCCCAAGGAGAAGCTGAACGCCCTTTTGGAGGGAGCCATCGGCGGCATGATCTCCGCCCTCAAGGACCCCTTCACCAGCTACTCCCCACCCCAGCGGGCAAGCCTCCGGCAGGAAGACCTCCGGGGCGAGTTCTTCGGCATCGGGGCCACCCTCTCCCCCGCCAACCCCGACGGCACGGGGGCCAAGATCGAGGGGGTGATGAAGGGCCTGCCCGCCCAGCGGGCGGGGATGCGGGCGGGGGATGTGATCCTCGAGGTGGATGGGGAGGACGTGACCGGCCTTCCTCTTCAGGAAGTGGTGGCCAGAATCCGCGGCCGCGAGGGCACCAAGGTCACCATCAAGGTGCGCCGGGAGGGCACCCCCGCCCCCCTGGTCTTTGAGCTCGTCCGCGAAAAGGTGGAGATCATTTCCGTTTCCATCGGCAAGATCGGGGATGTGGGCTACATTGCCCTGGAAACCTTCGCCAACTTCAAGGTGGAGGACCAGCTGAAGCGGGCCATCGACGAGCTCAAGGCCCAGGGGATCAAGAAGCTCATCTTTGACCTTAGGGATAACGGAGGGGGCCTCCTGGACCAGGGTTGCGCCGTGGCCAGCGCTTTCCTTAAGGAGGGACCCATCGTCTACACCCGCACCAAAAACCTCACCCGGGTCTGGTGCGAGGCCTCCGGGCGGCCCCTTTGGGACGGCCCCATGGTGGTATTGGTAAACGGCAACTCCGCCTCCGCCAGCGAGATCGTGGCCGGGGCTCTCCAGGACTACGGCCGGGCCAAGGTCATCGGGGAGAAAACCTTTGGTAAGGGCGTGGGCCAGACCCCTTACACCCTGGCCAACGGGGGCGAGCTCACCCTGGTCACCTTTGAGTGGCTCACCCCCAAGCGCCGGGCCATCAACAAGGAGGGCCTGAAGCCGGACCTCGAGGTGAAGGACACCCGCTTCCCCACCCCCTTCTCCCTGCAGGGGGCCGGGGCCCCCGCGGGGGCCGAGGTCACCGTGACCCTGAACGGCAAAACCGTCAAGCTGAAGGCCGACGCCGAGGGCAAGTTCACCTACACCGAGCCCCAGCGCCAGCGCCCCCTGCCCGAGGAACGAGGCCAGGCGGTTTTGGACTTGGAAAACGACGCCATCCTCAAGCAGGCCCTGGAGGTGCTGGGCGCCCGCTAGCCCTCAAAAGGGCAAGGGGGCCGGGTTTCCCCGGCCCCCTTGCTTGCGCCCTCTACTTGACCACCGCCCCTGGGGGGATATCCCCCTCCACGGTGACCAGGGTGAGCTTATCCCCTTCTGAAGCTGCCAGAATCATGCCCTGGCTCTCCACGCCCCGCAGCTTGGCCGGTTTCAGGTTGGCCACCAGCACCACCTTCTTCCCCAAGAGCTCCTCGGGGCGGTACCAGCGGGCGATGCCGGAAACCACGGTACGCTCCTCGTTCCCCAGGGAGAGCCTAAGCACCAGGAGCTTGTCGGCGTTGGGGTGCCTTTCCGCCCCCACCACCTCCGCCACCCTTAGCTCCACCTTGGCGAAGTCCTCGATGCCGATCTGGGCACTTTCCACTTTTTCCGCTTCCACCTGGGCTCCTTTCCTGGCCTGGGACAGGCCGCTCCCAGCCGTTTCCTTGGGAAAGAGCACGGGGGCCTCCTGGGGAATGGGGCGGGGTTCCGCTAGGCCCCAGCGCTCCGCCTCCTCCAGACGCACCTCCTCCTTAAGGCCCAACGCCCGGCGGAGCTCGGCCATCTTCTCGGGCATGGCTGGGGTGAGGAGGATGGAGGCGATGCGCAACCCCTCCACCACCCGGTAGAGCACCGCCTTAGCCCCCTCCGGATCCCGCTTATGGAGCTCCCAAGGGCGCGCTTCGTTGATGTAGCGGTTCAGGCGCTTCACGTAGGCCATGACCTCCTCGAGGGCCACGTGGAACCTCAGCTCCCGGACTAGGGGGCGCAGGCGTCCCGCAAGCTGGGCGCCTTCCTCCAACCCCTCCCCGGCCACCGGCTCCGGCACCCGCCCCCCGGCGTAGCGCAGGAGCATGGCCCGGGTGCGTTGCACCAGGTTCCCCAGGTCGTCCGCCAGGTCGGCCCCGTACCGGGTCTTGAGGGCCTCCTCGCCCACGGGGGTGTCCTGGCCGTAAGGGATCTCCCGGAGGAGGTAGTAGCGCACCGCGTCCTTCCCGTACTTCTCCGCCAGGGTAAAGGGGTCCACCACGTTCCCCAGGGTCTTGCTCATCTTGCGCCCGTCCGGGCCCAAGAGGAAGCCCCCCACGTTGAGGTGCCGGTACATGGGGATGCCCGCCGCCTTGAGCATGGTGGGCCAGAAGACCGCGTGGGGCTTGAGGATGTCCTTGCCGATCAGGTGCCAGGCGTGGGACCAGAAGAGCCGGTACCTTTCCCCCTTGGGGTAGCCCAGGGCGGAAACGTAGTTGAGGAGGGCATCAAACCAGACATAGGTTACATGCTCCCCGTCCCAAGGCAGGGGAATTCCCCAGGGCACCCGGGCCTTGGGCCGGGAGATGGAAAGGTCCCCGATGGGCTCGGAGAGCATGGAGAGCACCTCGTTGCGGTACCCCTCGGGGCGGATGAGGTCGGGGTGGGTTTGCAGGTAGTCGATGAGCCACTCCCGGTACTTCTCCATGCGGAAGAAGTAGTTCCCCTCACGGCGCCTCTCCACGGGCCGCCCGTGGATGGGGCAAAGGTCCCCTTGAAGCTCCTTTTCCGTGTAGAAACGCTCGCAACTTACGCAGTAAAGCCCCTCATACTCCCCGTAGTAGATGTCCCCGGCCTCGTAGACCTTCTGGAGCACCCTCTGCACCACCTGCTTGTGCCTTTCCTCCGTGGTGCGGATGAAGTCGTCATAGGCGATGCCCAGAAGCTCCCACGCCCGCCGGAAGCGTTCCGAAACCCGGTCCACAAAGGCCTGGGGGTCCTCCCCCGCCCGCTCCGCAGCGCGGTACACCGTCTCCCCGTGCTCGTCGGTGCCCGTGAGGAAGAAGGTTCGGTAGCCGTCCAGCCGGTGCCACCGGGCCAGGAAGTCCGCCACCACCGTGGTGTAGGCGTGGCCCAAGTGGGGCTCGGCGTTCACGTAGTAGATGGGGGTGGTGATGTAGAAGACCTTTTCCACGCTCGCCTCCTAAAAAAACCCGGGGCATGCGCCCCGGGCGGGGAAGCCCTCCCCGCCCTACCCCTGGGGCATGCCCTTCATGGCCTCCATCTTAACACCTAAAGGAAGGTCGCCCCCCTCGGCGCTTCCCCATGCCCTTTTGGGGGCCCGGGCCTTCTGGGGCGCTTAGGGAAGGAACACCTCCACCCCCAAAGGCCCCGCCACCAAAGCCCGGGTGGCCAGGCCCACGAAGAGCCCGGTCTCCACCACCCCGGGGATCTCTAAGAGAGCCCGATGGAGCCCAAGGGGGTCGCCGATGGGCCCGAAGCGCACGTCGGCGATGAGGTGGCCGGAGTCAGTGAAGTAAAACTCGTCCCCGTCCATGCGGAGCTCAGCCTCCCCCCCAAGGGCGGCGATGGCCCTTAAGGTAGCCCGGTGGCCAAAGGGCACGATCTCCACCGGCACCACCCCCCGGCCCAAGACCGGCACCTTCTTGGTGTGGTCGGCGATGACGATGAACTCCTTGGCGGTGCTCTCCACGATCTTCTCCCGCAAAAGCGCCCCGCCCAGGCCCTTGATGAGGGAAAGGTCTGGGGCGATCTCATCGGCCCCGTCGATGGCCAGGTCCACCCCTTCCGGAGGGAGGTCCACCACGGGGACCCCCTCCCTCGAGGCCAGGTCCTTGGTGGCCTCCGAGGTGGGTACCCCCACAACCCCCCTAAGCTCCCCCTCCCGCAAGCGGCGGGCCAGCTCCAAGACGGCGTACCGGGCGGTGGACCCCGTACCCAAGCCCACCACCATGCCGTCCTGCACAAAGGCCACCGCAGCGTGGGCGGCCTCCTTCTTGTAGCTTTCCAAAGGCCTTTCCATCACGACCCCCTTAGGGCCTTAAGGGCCTCGGCCACCTCCTCGGCGTGGCCCTCAGGCGACACCTTCCGCCACACCTTGACGATGCGCCCCTCCGGGTCGATGAGGAAGGTCTGGCGCAAAACCCCCTCGTACTCCTTGCCGTAAAGCTTCTTCTTGCCCCAGGCCCCGTAGGCCAGGATGGCCTGGCGCTCGGGGTCAGCGAGGAGAGGAAAGTTCAGGCCGTACTTCTCGGCAAAGCGCTTGTGGCTTTCCACGCCGTCCGCGGAAACCCCGAGGACCACGGCCCCCAGGTCCTGAAGGTCCCCCATGCGGTCGCGGAAGCCGCAGGCCTCCTTGGTGCACCCCGGGGTATCGTCCTTGGGGTAGAAGTAGAGCACCACCCACCTCCCCCGGTAATCGGCAAGGCGGTGGAGCCTGCCATCCTGGTCGGGGAGTGCAAAATCCGGCGCGAGGCTTCCCGCTTCCATGTAGGGCATGATACCGCACCCGGTTTGGGGCTAGAGCTTATACCCGAAGCGGCGGAGAAGGTCCTTGCGCCAGGCCACCTCGGCCTCGTCCTCTACCCCCAGGGGCTTGAACCCGTCCATAACCCCCAGGATGGCCCTTTGCTCCCCCTCCTCCGCCACCACCACCTGCAGGGGGTTGGCGGTGGCAGCGAAGATGTGCACCACCTCGGGACAGGCCTTCACCGCGTGCAGGACGTTGATGGGGTAGAAACCCTCCCCCAAGACGATGAGGAAGCTGTGCCCCGCGGCCAGGTTCAGGAGGTTCCTCACCGCCAGCTGGGTGAGCTCGGGGTCGGTGCCGGAGTGGCGGATGAGCCGCTTACCGCTGGCCTCGGAGAAGGCGAGGCCGAACTTGATACCTGGCACCGCCGTCACCAGGGCCTCGTGCAGGTCCTCCACGGTCTTGATGAAGTGGGCCTGGCCCAGGATGACGTTCAGGTTTTCCGGCTTCTCAATGGGGATCAGTTTGAGTTCCATACCCCCATTCTACCCGTGGCCCAGGCCCCACCCGAAAGCCTAGGGAAGGTGTAGGATGAAGCCCATGGACGTCCTGGAGAAGGCCGTGGAGGGGAAGAGGCTTACCGAGGCGGAGGTTCTCGCCCTCTTTGACCTTCCCCTCCCCGAGCTGGCCGCCGCCGCCCACGAGGTGCGCCTGCAGAAAACCGATCCCCAGGTGGTCACCTACCTGATCGACCGCAACATCAACTACACCAACGTCTGCACTGTGGGCTGCGCCTTCTGCGCCTTCTACCGCACGAGGCGGCAGAAGGACGCCTACACCCTCTCCTACGAGGAGATCGCCAGGAAGGTGGAGGAGCTTTACCGGGTGGGGGGAAAGCGCATCCTCATGCAAGGAGGGGTGAACCCGGACCTACCCTTGGAGTGGTATGTGGACCTTTTGCGCTACCTCAAGGGGCGCTTCCCCGACCTGCGCATCGACGCCTTCAGCCCGGAGGAGATCCTGGGCTTGGAAAGGCTCACGGGCCTCCGAGCGGAAGAGGTCCTGGAGCGGCTCAAGGAAGCAGGCCTGGACGGGATGCCGGGCGCGGGGGCGGAGATCCTGGTGGACGAGGTGCGCAAGAAGGCCGCCCCAGCCCGCATCAAGACCGAAGACTGGTACCGCATCGTGGACGCTGCCCAATCCCTGGGGCTCTACACCCTGGCCAGCATGGTGATCGGCTTCGGGGAAGGCGCAAAGGAGCGCACCCTCCACCTCCTGGGCCTCCGGGCCCAGCAGGACCGGGCCTTGGAGCGCTACGGAAACGGCTTCGCCGCCTTTGCCCTCTGGACCCTGCAGGTGGAGCACACCCGCCTGAAGGGCAAGGCCCCGGGAGCCACGGCCCATGAGTACCTGAAAACCCTGGCCATCGCCCGGCTCGTCCTGGACAACTTTGCCCACCTGCAGGCCTCCTGGCCCACCCTGGGGTTCAAGGTAGCCCAAACCGCCCTCTACTACGGGGCCGACGACTTCGGGAGCACCATGCTGGAGGAAAACGTGGTCTCGGCGGCAGGGGGGCACGGGCGTACCCATGCCACGGTGCGGGAGATCGTGCGCCATATCGTGGACGCAGGCTTCAAGCCGGCGGAGCGGGATCCCCTCTACCGCATCCTGCGCTACCCGGACCCCGGGGCCATCCTGGCCGAGGCCGAGGAAAGGGAACTACCCCTGGCTTGAAGGCCCTAGCCGGTGCGCTTCAGCTTCCCCGTACGCTTAGCCCAGCGTTCCGCCAGGCTGAAGACGAGGAGGCCCAAGGGAATGAAGGCCAGGCCCATGAGGAGGAGGACGAGGAGCTCGGGTACCACCGCGCTCAGGGGAGCGCCCACCAAGCCCTCGGGGCTCGAGGCCGGGTGCTGGATGCCCATAAGCTTGCGGCTGGCCTCGAGGGCATAGGTGGCTGGGGAGAGGTAGGCCAGGGGCTGGACCCAGGCGGGGAGCACAGACACCGGATAGTAGATGCCCGAAACCAACAGAAGGATCCCCTGGAGGATGTTGGTGGCCTGAGCCCCGTTCTCCGGGCTCATCACCGGCAAAATGGCGGCCATGAGCCCTAGGCCCATAAAGGCTAGGCTGCCCACCAAGAGGACCACCAAGACCCCCAAGAGGTTCGCCCCCTGAAGGTTCAGGTCCACGAAAAGGGCAAGACCCAAGAGGATGACCGCGGTGCGCACCACGCTGTAGAAGGTGGCGAAGAGGCTCACCCCCAGGAGGTGGACCAAGCGGGACACCGGGGCCATGAAGGTGTACTCCAGCGTCCCCTCCCAGCGCTCGTAGGCTATGGAGTTGGCGATCTCCTGGTACATGGCCGAGAGGTAGCTCCAAAGGAGCGCCCCCAGGACCAGGGTGAGGGTCAGGCGGAAATCCCCCTGGGCCACGCCGATGAGGGCGATGGTGGCGGCGTTAACGATGGCGTAGAAGGTGAAGACCAAGACCCAGGAAAAGTAGCGCCGGGTGAGGTGGAAGTCCCGGAACACAAAGGCCCACATGGGGAGCAGAAACCTACGGAGCATGCGCCTCCTCCTGGAGCCCCTCCCCCGTGAGGCGGATGAAGGCCTCCTCCAGGTCCAAAGCCCCCGCAAGCCGCTTCAACTCCTCCGCCGTCCCCTCCGCCACCAGCTGCCCCCGGGCGAGAAAGCCCAAGCGGTGGGCCAGGCGCTCCGCCTCCACCATGTCGTGGGTGGTGAGGAGGATGGTGGTACCCTCTTCCCGCCGCAGTTCCTCCAAGAAGGCCTGCACGTCCCTGCGGCTCTTGGGGTCCAGGCCCGTGGTGGGCTCATCCAGGAGAAGCAAGGGGGGGCGGATGAGGAGGGCGCGGGCGATGGCCACCTTCTGCTGCATCCCCCGGCTCATCTCCTCCAGGGGGTCACCGAAGCGCCGGGTTTCCAGGCCCAGCCGTTCCAGAATGGCCATGGCCCGCGCCTCTGCTTCCCTGGGGGAAAGGCCGTAGAGCTGGGCGGCGAAGAGGAGGTTCTCCTGCGGGGAGAGCTTTTTGTAGAAGGCGGCGTCCACGCTCACCCGACCGATCTTCTCCCGCACCTTGCGCTCTTCCTGAGGGAGGGGGTGCCCCAGAATGTGCACCCGGCCCGCGTCGGGCAACAGCAGGGTGGAGAGGATGCGGATCAGGGTGGACTTCCCCGAACCGTTCGGCCCCAAAAGGGCATAGGTTTCCCCTACCCCCACCTGGAAGGAAACGCCCTTTAAGGCCCACTCCTCCTGCCTACGTCCGAAGGTGGTCTTGCGAAAGACTTTAGATAGGTTCTTCACTTCAATGGCCCACACGCACGCCTCCCCGAAAGCCACCCTCCACCGAAGGGAGGGGAAGCTTGGCAGAACCTTCCCACGCTAGCAGAGGGAGGCCCTACCCGCAAGGGCCTCCCCTGCCCTGGCCCAGGGCTAAGCCGGCTCCTTCTGGAAAAGCCCCTGGCGGACCTCCTCCAGGAGGGGGGCGAGGGGGCGTCCAGCCTCGAGGGCCCGGATGAGGGCGCTGCCCACCACCACGCCGTCCGCCACCGCCGCCTGGGCCGCGGTCTCCCGCCCCGAAACCCCGAAGCCCACGGCCACGGGCAAAGGGGTTTTGGCCCGGATGCGCCGCACCAGGTCCCGCACCTCCTCGGGCAAGCGCTCCCGCTCCCCCGTCACCCCGGTCACGGACACCGCGTAGATGAAGCCCGTGGCGTAGCGGACCACGGTCTCGATCCGCCCTTCCGTGGAGGTGGGGGCCAGGAGGAAGACCGTTTCCAGACCGATCTCCTGGGCCAGGCGCACCAGGGCCGGGTCCTCGTCCGGGGGCAGGTCGGGAAGGATGAGGCCCGTGGCCCCTGCTTGCTTGAAAAGGCTGAAGAACCGCTCCGGCCCCCAGGCCAGCACCGGGTTCAGGTAGGTCATGAGGAAGAGGGGCTTAGGGGTGAGGGCGCGCACCTCCCGCACCAGCTCCAAGACTCCCTGCACGCTCATGCCCTTCTTGAGGGCCACCTCGCTGGCCCGCTGGATCACGGGGCCATCCCCCAGGGGGTCGGAGTAAGGAAGGCCGATCTCCAGGAGGTCGGCATAGGGCAGCACCTCCCGCATCGCCTCCAAAAACCCCTCCCGGCTGGGAAAGCCCGCGGTGAGGTAGGGGATGAGGGCGGCGCGCCCTTCGGCCTTGGCCCGGAGGAAGGCTTCGCGGGTGGTCACAGCTCCCCTCCCAGAAGGCGCATGGCCTCGGTCACGTCCTTGTCCCCCCGGCCTGAGAGGTTGATGACCACGACCTGGTCCTTGTCCATCTCCGGGACCACCTTGGCGGCGTGGGCGATGGCGTGGGCCGACTCCAGGGCGGGGATGATCCCCTCGAGGCGCGCCAGGAGCTTGAAGCCCTCCAGCGCCTCCTCATCGGTGACCGCCGCATACTCGGCGATGCCCTGGTCGGCGTAGTAGCTGTGCTCCGGCCCCACCCCCGGGTAGTCCAGGCCCGCGGAGACGGAGTGGGCCGGGGTGATCTGGCCGTCGTGGTCGTAGAGGAGGTACATGTAGCTCCCGTGCAATACCCCCCGCTTTCCCGCCCCGATGCTGGCGGCGTGCCTGCCGGTGGAAAGCCCCTCCCCCGCCGCCTCCACCCCGATGAGCCTTGGGCGCTCCCCTTCCGGCAGGTAGGCAAAGGGGGCGAAGAGGCCGATGGCGTTGGACCCACCCCCCACGGCGGCGATGAGGGCGTCGGGGTAGCGGCCGAAAAGCTCCAGGCTCTGGGCCTTCACCTCCTCGCCGATCACGCTCTGAAACTCCCGCACCATCATGGGGTAGGGGTGGGGGCCCACCACCGAGCCCAGGATGTAGAAGGTGGTGCGCACATGGGTGAGCCAGTCGCGGATGGCCTCGTTGGTGGCGTCCTTCAGGGTGCGGCTCCCCGCGGCCACGGGCCGTACCTCGGCCCCCAGGAGCTTCATGCGGAAGACGTTCAGGGCCTGCCGCCTCACATCCTCCTCTCCCATGTACACCACGCACTCCATGCCGAAGAGGGCCGCTACCGTGGCCACGCTGACCCCGTGCTGGCCCGCCCCCGTCTCGGCGATGACCCGTCGTTTACCCATGCGCTTCGCCAGTAGGGCCTGGCCCAGGGTGTTGTTGATCTTGTGAGCCCCGGTGTGCAGGAGGTCCTCCCGCTTCAGGTACACCTGGGCCCCGCCCCAGTACTGGGAAAGCCTTCTGGCGTGGAAAAGCGGGGTGGGGCGCCCCGCGAAGGTCTTCAGGTAATGGTCCAGCTCCGCCAAGAAGGCGGGGTCTTTCTTGGCCTCCTTGTAGGCGGCTTCCACCTCCTCGAGGGCGGGGATCAGGGTTTCGGGGACGTACCGCCCCCCGTAGGGGCCAAACCGCCCGCGTGCGTCGGGCAGGGGAAAATCCGGCAACCTCAGCATGGCTTACTCCAAAAAGGGCACGGGGTGCCCAAAGCCCACTCATCCTAAAGCCTCTTCGCCCAAGTGCAAAGCGGCCTCAGGCTCGGTAGCGCCCGTGCCTCCGCTTGAAAGCGAAGGGGGTTCTCGCCCGCATAGGTCTAGGGTAGGGCCCTTTGGCCCAAAGGGCAAGTAGACTTTAGGGCATGGAGCATCCCAGGGAGATCCCCGTCCTGGACAAGGGCTTTGTGCGCCTGGTGGACGCCATGGGGAACGACCGCGCCATCGTGCAAGCGGCCCGGGTGTCCTACGGGAAGGGCACCAAGACGGTGCGGGAGGACGCCGCCCTCATCGACTACCTCATGCGCCACCGCCACACCAGCCCCTTCGAGATGGTGGAGTTCAAGTTCCACGTGAAGGCTCCCATCTTCGTGGTGCGGCAGTGGTTCCGCCACCGCACCGCCAGCGTCAACGAGATCTCCGGTCGCTACTCCGTCCTCAAGGAGGAGTTTTACGAGCCACAAGCGTGGCGGAAACAAGCCCGGCGGAACAAGCAGGGCTCCGAGGGGGAGCTTTCCGATGAGGAAGCCTCCCTTCTCCTCAAAGGCGTGGAGCGGGAAGCCTACCAGGCCTACCAAACCCTTCTGGAAAAGGGGATCGCCCGGGAGATGGCCCGCATGGTCCTGCCCCTAAACCTCTACACCGAGTTCTACTGGAAGCAGGACCTCCACAATCTTTTCCACTTCCTGGCCCTGCGCCTGGACCCCCATGCCCAGTGGGAGATAAGGCAGTACGCCAAGGCCATCGCCGAGATCGTCAAGGCCCATGTGCCCCTGGCCTGGCAAAGCTTTGAGGAGCATGTTTTGAAGGGAACCCATCTCTCCCGTACGGAGCTTAAGGCGCTCCAAGGGCTTCTCACCCCGGAGCTGTACGAAAAGGCCCTGAAAGAGCTTGGTTTGTCGGGTTCCAGGCTCCAGGAGGCCCTGGAAAAGATCTTTACCCCAGGCCTTCCAGACTGACCCCACCCGGCCACCCGTCCTAAGTACCCCGTCGTGGCTTGCGCCACGACGGGGGCNCCTTTGCGTGCGGCTACTTAGGAGGCCAGGGTTTCCAGACGCTTCCCCGTGCGCTCCTCTATGAGCCTGTACAGCTCCTCCTCCGTCAAGATGGGCACCCCCAGGGACCGGGCCTTCTCCAGCTTGCTCCCCGGGGCCTCCCCCACCACCAGGTAGCCCGTCTTGCGGCTCACGGAGTCCGTCACCTTGGCCCCAAGGCGCCTCAAAAGGGCCTTCACCTCCTCCCGGGGCCGGGAAAGCTCCCCGGTGATGACGAAGCTGAGGCCCTTGAGGGCTTCGCCGCCCCGCTCCTTGGCCTCCATCTCCACCCCCGCCTCTTTCAAGCGGTGTACCAGGTCGCGGAACGCCGGGTCGCGGAGGGTTTCCAGGATGCCCTTTGCGGTGAGCTCCCCCACCTCCTCCACTTCCAGAAGCTCTTCCAAAGAAGCTTGCAAAAGCCGCTCCATGGTGCCGAAGCGGGCCGCCAGGTTCCGGGCCAGCACCTCCCCCACCCCGGGAAGCCCCAGGGCATAGAGCAGGCGCTCCAATCCCCGGCTCTTGCTCTCTTCGATCTGACGAAGGAGGTTTTGGGCGCTCTTTTCCCCCATGCGCTCCAGGCCCAAAAGGTCCTCCTTCCTGAGGCGGTAAAGGTCGGCCACATCCTTAACCAGGCCCTTCTCCAAGAGCTTCTCGATGAGCTTCTCCCCCAGGCCCCCGATGTCCATGGCCTTGCGGGAGGCGTAGTGGCGGAGGGCCTCAAAGCGCTTGGCCGGGCACAAGGGGTTGGGGCAGCGGTGGACCTTGCCCTCCTTGATCAAGCGATGGCCGCACTCCGGGCAGTTCTCCGGCCAAAGGATGGGCTTCTCCTCGCCGGTGCGCCGCTCCTTGAGCACCCTCAGAACCTCGGGGATCACCCCCCCCGCCTTGTGCACCAGGACCCAGTCCCCAATGCGCACGTCCAGCTCCTCGATGTAGCTTTCGTTGTGCAGGGTGACCCGGCTGACCTCGCTCCCCTCAATGAAGACGGGTTCCAGAATACCCACCGGGGTCACCCTTCCCGTGCGCCCCACCTGGAAGACCACCTGCACCAGGCGGGTCTCCTTCTCCTCCGCGGGGAACTTGTAGGCGATGGCGAAGCGGGGCGCCCGGGCGGTGTAGCCCAGTTCCCGCCAGAGGCTGAGGTCGTCCAGCTTGACCACCACCCCGTCCGCCTCAAAGGGCAGGTTCTGCCGCTCCTTAAGCCATTCCCGGTAGACCGCCTCCACCCCCTCCACCCCCACCGCCCGGGTGAAACCGTGTTCCACGGGGAAGCCCTTCTCCTTTAGCCAAAGGAGGAGCTCGTGCTGGGTCCTAAGGTTAGCCTCCTCCAGGCCCAGACCCAAGGCGTAGAAGGTAGCCCTGAGGCCCCTCTTGGCGGCAATCCGGGGGTCTTTCTGGCGCAAGGAGCCAGCGGCGGCATTCCTGGGGTTTTTGAAGATCTTCTCTCCCTTTTCCTCCAGCTCCTCGTTAAGGCGGAGGAAGGCCTCTATGGGCATGTACACCTCCCCCCGGACCTCGAGGCGCTCCGGTACCCCCTTAAGCCTTCGGGGAATGGTGGGGATGGTGAGCAGGTTCTGGGTGACCTCCTCCCCCGTCTCCCCATCTCCCCGGGTGGCCCCCCATACCAGAACCCCCTCCTCGTAGTACAGGTTCACGGAAAGCCCGTCCACCTTGTGCTCCACCACGTAGGCGAAGGGCCCCTTCCTGCCCAGGGCCCGCTCGATCCGCTCCTCAAAGGCCCGCACCTCCTCCAGGGTGAAGGCGTTGTCCAGGGAGTACATGCGGGTGGGGTGGCGGATGGGGCGGAAGGTCGCCTCAAGGTAGCCTAGCGGCTGACCAAGGGGCTTAGCCCCCACCTGCTCCGTGGGGGAGTCGGGGCTTTTGAGCTCGGGAAAGCGTTCCTCCAGCTCCTTAAGCTCCCTCAAAAGCCGGTCGTATTCGGCATCGGAAATCTCCGGAGCATCCAGGACGTAGTAACGGTAGTTGTGGTAGCGGATGAGGTCCCGGAGCTCGTTGATCCGTTTGCGAGCCTCCTCCAGGGTCATGCCTTGAGTTTACCGAACCGGGTATAATGCCCTACGGCGAAATGCCATAGGAGGTGGCAGATGAAACGTATTGTGGCCCTTTTGGCGGTATTGGCCCTAGGTTTGAGCCTGGCCCAGGTGCGCGTGGGGATCGCCTTTGATGCGGGCGGCAAGTTTGACCGCTCCTTCAACCAGTCCGCTTGGGAAGGAGCCCAGAAGGCAGTCAAGGACTTCGGGGTTAAGCTCTTCGACTTCGAGCCCGCCGACCCCTCCCAAGTGGGCCAGGGCATCCGCACCTTCGCCGAGGAGGGCTTTGACCTTGTGATCGGGGTAGGCTTCGCCAACGAACCCGCCATCACCGCCACCGCCAAGGAGTTCCCCAAGGTGAACTTCGCAGTAATCGACGCCGTCCCCGGGGAAGGCAAGCTCGCCAACGCCGTGGGCCTGGTCTTCCGGGAGCACGAGGGGAGCTTCCTGGTGGGCTACATCGCCGGGAAGATGAGCCGCACCGGGGTGGTGGGCTTCATCGGCGGCATGGACATCCCCCTGATCCACAAGTTTGAGGCCGGCTTCCGGGCCGGGGCCGAGTACGCCTTCAAGGAGGACAAGATCCAGGGCAAGGTGCTGGTGGGGTACGTGGGCAACACCCCCGCCGCCTGGAACGACCCCGCCAAGGCCAAGGAGATCGCCGCCAGCCAGGTGCGCCAGGGAGCCGACATCATCTACGCCGCCGCGGGCGGCTCGGGCCTCGGGCTCATCGACTACGTGAAGCAGGCCAAGTGCCTGAAGGAAGGCGGGGCCATCCGCTTCGTGCGGAAAGCGGACCCCTACGCCAAGGTGCCCAAGTACCCGGACTACACCAAGACCTGCGGCACCGACGGCACCAAGGCCACGCCCCTCTTCTTCATCGGCGTGGACGCCAACCAGAACTACCTGGGCGACACCGACAACAACCCCACCACCCTGAACCACGGCCTCACCTCCATGATGAAGCGGGTGGACGTGGCCACCTACGAGGTCATCAAGAGCGTGGTGCAGAAGAGCTTCAAGGGCGGGGTGCGGGACTTCGGCCTGGCCAACAACGGGGTGGGCTACGCTCTGGACGAGTACAACAAGGCCCTGATCCCCGCCACGCTGGTGAGTAAGCTCGAAGTCTTGAAGCAGCAGATCATCAAGGGCCAGATCAAGGTGCCCGAGAAGCGCTAGGCATGCGCTTTAGCGGCATGGCCAAGGGCCGGGGCCATCCCCCGGCCCTTGTGTATACTCCGGGCGTGGAGAAGGCCCTGGTCCTCAAGGACATCACCAAACGCTTCCCCCTGGTCCTGGCCAACGACCACATCTCCTTGGACTTGGAGTGGGGCGAGGTCCTGGCCCTGGTGGGAGAGAACGGCGCGGGCAAGTCCACCCTCATGAAGATCGTCTACGGCCTGCAACCCCCAGACGAGGGGGAGATCTGGGTGGACGGCAAGCCCTACCGTCCCAAAAGCCCCTTGGACGCCATCGCCCACGGCATCGGCATGGTGCACCAGCACTTCATGCTGGTGGAGCCCTTCACCGTGTTGGAAAACCTGGTGCTGGGCTTGGAGCCAGGAAGCCCCCTTTTCCTCTCGCTGGACGAAGCCAGGGCTAAAGCCCAGGCCCTCATGGAGGAACTGGGCTTCCAGGTCCCTCTGGACGAGCGCATTGAGAACCTTCCCGTGGGCCTGCAACAGCGGGTGGAGATCCTAAAGGCCCTGTACCGCGAGGCCAAAATCCTCATCCTGGACGAACCCACCGCCGTATTAACCCCCCAGGAGGCGAAGGAGCTTTTCCGTTTCCTGAGGGCCTACGCGGCCAAGGGCAACGCCGCCATCTTCATCAGCCACAAGCTGAAGGAGGTGCTGGAGGTCTCCGACCGGGTCACGGTGATCCGGGACGGCAAGGTGGTGGGCACGGTCAAGACCCCCGAGACCTCCTTGGAGGAGCTGGCCCGGATGATGGTGGGGCGGGAGGTGGTGTTGCGGGTGCAGAAGGGCCCCGCAAGGCCAGGGGAGGTGGTGCTGGAGGTGGAAGGCCTCGAGGCCGCCCCCAGGCTCAAGGGGGTGAGCTTCCAGGTTCGGGCTGGGGAGATCGTGGGCATCGCCGGGGTGGAAGGGAACGGCCAGACGGAGCTGGTGGAGGCCCTCGCTGGGCTCCGCCCCCACCGTGGGGTGGTGCGCTACCTGGGTAAACCCCTCCCCCCATCTGCCCGTAAGGTCCGGGAAGCCGGGGTAAGCCACATCCCCGAAGACCGCCTGGCCCGCGGCCTGGTCCTGGACTTCTCTGTGCGGGAAAACGCCATCCTGGGCGACCAGCACCAAGCACCCTTTCGAGGCTTCCTGAGTTTCCTGAACGGGGAGGCGGTGGAGGCCCACGCGGCAAAGCTTGTAGAAAGCTTCGACGTGCGCCCTCGCTCCACGGAGCTCTCCGCCCGGCGCTTCTCCGGGGGCAACCAGCAGAAGATCGTGGTGGGCCGGGAACTCCTCCGCAGGCCCAAGCTCCTCATCGCCGCACAACCCACCCGGGGGGTGGACGTGGGGGCCATCGAGTTCATCCACCAACGCCTGGTGGAAGCCCGGGACCAGGGCCTGGCGGTGCTCCTCGTTTCCGCTGACCTCTCCGAGGTCCTTTCCCTCTCTGACCGCATCCTGGTCATGTACGAGGGGCGCATCATGGGGGAACTCACCCCGGAAGAGGCCACCGAAGAACGCCTGGGCCTCCTCATGGCGGGCATTCCCGCCTAGGGCCTACTCCCGGAACTCCCCCGCCACCCGGCCCAAGACCACCACCTCCCCGGTCTTCAGGGTGTAGCGCACCCTTTCCCCGCGCACCACGCCCTTGCCGTCGCGGCTCTCCACGCCCCCGTAGAGGTAGGCATACCCTTCCTTTTCCCGCACCAGGGCCCGCTCTGCCCGGGTGGTCCTTTCCCCCTGGGCGAGCTCTACCCCACCCAGGAGCCAGAGCTGGTCCTCATCCAAGAGGTAGCGCAGGCTCCCCGCCTTCCCCGAAAGGGGCCTCTCCCCCTCCCGCCGCACCTGCAAAGGCCCTTCCAACCTTGCCTCCCCGGTGTCGTTCAGGTAGCGGAGGCGGCTTCCTTGCACCCACACCGCCCCCTGCTCCACCGCCACCTCCCCGGAAGCGGGTCTGAGCTCTAGCCGCCCCTCCTCCTCCAGAAAGCGGGCCTCGCCTCCGGAAAGGAACAGCTCCTCCTGTCCCCCCCGCTCCACCAGCGCCAGGGACCCCTGGGCCCGCACCTCCTCCCCCAAGCGCACCTCGACCCCCTTGGGGTCAAAGAGCACCAGGCGCAGGTAGCGCTCCGCCTGGCCCTCCCCCGCCCGCCTTAGGCGCATGAGGTAAGGCAGGCCCTCCCGCTCCAGGTCGGGGTTGAAGGCGGCCTCCACCCTATCCCCCACCCGCAAGCCCTCCTCCACCCCGCTTCCAGCGTCCCGGTAGAAGGCCTTGTCCCCCACCTCCACCCGCCCGGGGGCCAAGGCCTTGAGCTCCCCCACGAAGAGGTCCCCGTAGTCCGCGTAGAAGAGGCTCCCTTCCTCCCCGCTCACCCAGGCCACTACCTTCTTCTCCTTGCGGACGAGCTCCACCTGGGGGCGGAAGACCTCCTGGGCCAGGGCCAAGAGGAGGGCAAAAGCCACCCCCAGGAGGATCGTCCTCCCCCCGGCCAGGCGGCGCAGGCGGCCCATGCCCTAGCCTACTTCTCCCCGAGCTTCCGGAATTCTTCCACCGGCAAGCGGAAGGCCTTGCCGTAGACCCGCACCTGGTGTCGGTTCACGTTGTGCTGGAGGGTGCTTCCCGAGAGCTTGAACCCCTCTTTCTTGTTCTCGCTCACTGCGGGCCGGCCCAGCACCAGGGCCTCGCCGGTGGTGTCGTCGTAGTAGAGGCTTTCCCCGGTGGTGACCAAATCCCCATCCTGAAGGCGCACACCCCCGGTGGCGATGAGCTTCTTGGAGCCGGTGAGGCTCCGCACCTCCTTGGCCCGGATGACTAGGTCCCCGTCCTTGCGCTTGCGTACCAGGACCACCTCTTTAGGGTCGCTGAAGACGGCCAGGCCCTTTTCCTCCTCGTAGTAGACGAAGCCCGCCCGCCCTTCCTGGTTGCCGCTCCTGAGAAGGGCCCCCTCGCTGGTGGAGGTGTCGGTGTCCACCTGGAAGGTCATGCGGCTGGCCTCCACCTCCACCGGGTCCTCACCGGGCTTGGGCTCCTGGCGCATGCGGGCTGGGCCCAAAAGCTCCCCCTCCCCAGTCCGCTCCCGGTACACCAGGATGGGCCCCCGGGCCTCCACCCGGCCCCGCCTCACCACCACCCCGCCCTCAAAACGGGCCTCCCTTTCACCTTCCGCCTCCTGCATGGTCTTGCCCTTGGGGGCGGTGAGGGTGGCCTTGGGGGCGCGGATCTCCAGGTCCTTCACCCGGCCCCGCACTTCCCCTTCAAAGGTCCAGGGGCCAAAGCGCAGGTCCCCGGAAAGCCTTCCCCCCTCCACCTGGATGACCCGAACCCCGGAAGCCGCCAGCGCCAAGCCCAATAGGGACAGCCACACCCAACGCTTCATGAACTCCCTCCTTCCACGGTGCAAGGTCCGAAAGCGCCCCCCGCGGGAAACTCAAACCGCGGCCCCTCGGCCTCTATCCGCTCCAAGGCAAAGTCGGAGCGGAAGGCCTGGGCCTCCCCCCGCAGGTTGGGGGCTTCGATGCGCACCCAAGGGGCGGTGAACCCTTCCTTCTGGCGGATGAGCACCTCCCCCTTACCAGGAGCGGAGAGCACCAGCCGGTAGCACCCCCGGAGGATCTCCACTCGGGCGTAGGGGGCCCGCAGGTTGTCCCCCGGCTCCACCGCCACCTCGGGGGCGAAAAGGCGGAGGTCCAGCCTCCCCCCCACGTACCGCTCCCCCCTAAGCCCTCCCCGGATGCGGAACACCCCCTCTTCCTCCACCATCTCCTGGGCGGTAAAGCGCCACTCCACCCCCTCTTCTTCGGGGAAAAGGAGGAACTCCACCCCCTGAAGGCGCACCCCTGCGGGCTCCGGCGCGCGTCCAGGCCCCAAGCGCAGGAGCCAAAGTGCCAAGGAGATGAGGAGCAAGGATGCGAGAAGGAGAAGCGGCCGCGCCACGCCCTCACCTTACCCAGAAGCCCTTGAGAAAGATGACAAATCGCTTTACCCCAGCACGTCCCTGGGGTTGCCCCGCACCCGCAGGTTCACCCAGGTCTTGCGCAAGCGCAGAAGGGCCTTCAGGGGCCGGTAAAGGGGGGAGAGGGGCAGGGCGTAAGCGGGAAACTGCACCCTCTGCCCACCAAACCCCTCCTTGAAGCGGAAAATGCCCTCGGCGTGGCTTCCCTCCGGGTTCCTGGGCACACCCCAGAGGTCGTAGACCCGGTAGCCCCGGGCCAGGCCTTGGCGGATGGCCGCCAGGTGCATGCCCATGGGGGCCTTGGCCTCAGGGTGGGCGCGGGTGCTTCCCCCATAGAGGTAGTCCACCTTGCCTGCGAAGGCCACGAAGAGCCCCGCGGCCAGGACCTCGCCCTCCTTGCGGGCCAGGGCGATGAAGGCCTCCCCCAAGGGCTGGTTCATCTCCCTAAGCACCGCCCGGTAGTAGCTTTCCGCGTGTTGCAGGAGCTTAGCCCGGCGGTTCGTCTCCTCAAAGAGGCGGAAAAATTCGGGGAAGGCCTCCTCCCCCTCCACGGAAAGCTCGGTGCGCTTCAGGGCCAAGCGGGCGTTCCGGCGGTGCATCTCCTTCATGCCCTTGAGGAGCGCCTCCTCCCCCTGGGTCAAATCCAGCCAGAGGGAGTAGCCAGGCTGGATGGGCTCCTCCGGGAGAAGGCCAGGGTAGCGGGGAGGCTCCGCCTCCGCGGGAAGCCCCGCTTCCGGCTCCAAGACCAGGTGGGTGCCCCGCACCCCCTTGGCCAGGAGATGGGCTACCTGGGGAAGGTCGGCAAGGCGGTAGAGGGCCGGGCCCCGGGGGGCGTAGGCCAGCCTTAGCCCCCCGGGCAGGGGTCTAAGGAGCACCTGCGCAGCACCGAGAAGGCCTTCTTCGCCGTATACGGCGAAGCGTACCGGCTTCCATCCTGAGAGCCGCTTCACCTCCCCCCAGCCCCAGGACTGCAGGGCGCTGGTGATGGGGAATGCGGCCACCAGGCGGTTCCAGGCCTCGGGTTCTTGGATCTCCAGTAGCTCCGGCACCCCTCAAGCGTACAGGGTGCGGGCCAGCTCTTCCAGGAGGCCGTTGCCCTCGAGGGGCAGCCGCCCCACCTCCCGGTAAGCCTGAAGCAGGGGGGCCAAGCGGGGATCCTGGACCCTAGCCGCCCGGTCCCCTAAGGGCACCAGGGGCCAGCCGTAGGCCAGGTGGCCCAGGAGGTCATAGAGGTCGTACTCCCCCGGCAGAATCCGCCGCACCAGGGCCTCCGTCCAACCCTTGGCCACCAGGTTGTGCAGAAGGGCACGGCGGCTTGGGGTCTTGAGCCAGAGAGCCTTAAAGCGGGCCTCCTCCGGAAGGGCCTGCCGCAGGCGAATCCCCACCTCCTCCAAGGAAGCCACCCGCTCCCCTTCGGGCAAGAGGTACCCTTCCCGGGCCAGGAGGTTGTCCACCGCCTGCTTGAGGCGGCGGCCAGTGATGGGCTTTTCCAAAAAGAGGTCCGCCCCCAGGGCGCGGCTCGGCCCCTCCAACTCCCGTCTGCCCCCGGTGAACATGATCACCGGCACCTTAGCCAGGCGGCGCACCGCCCGGATGCGGCCCAGGAGGGTGAGGCCGTCCATGTCGGGCATCATGATGTCCAGAAGGATGAGGTCGGGGGTTGCCTTACGCAGGTGCTCCAAGGCAGCCCGGGCGGAGTCGGCCAGCACCACCTCGTGGCCCGAACCGGAAAGGAGCACCTCCAAAAGGTGCCGGATGCGAGGGTCATCGTCCACCACGAGAATCCGCGCCACGAGGGCCATGCTACCGAGCCGGTCCTCCCCCTGTCTACGGGCACGCCCACGGGGTGATGTACCATGGGGAACATGCGGATCGCCTACCAGGGCACGGAGGGAGCCTACAGCGAGGAAGCCCTCCTTAAAGCTTTCCCTGGGGCCACCCCGGTAGGCTTCCCCACCTTCCACCAGGTGTTTGAGGCGGTGGAAACGGGGGAGGCGGAAAAGGGCGTGGTGCCGGTGGAAAACACCACCGCGGGAAGCATCAACCAGACCTATGACCTCCTCTTGGAGAGCGACCTGCACGTGGTGGGGGAGATCGTCCACCGGGTGGAGCACTGCCTGTTGGCTCCCAAAGGAGCGGAGCTCAAAGACCTCAAGGCCGTAAAGAGCCACCCCCAGGCCCTGGCCCAGTGCGACGGCTTCCTGGCCCGGATGCGCCTCACCCCCATCCCCGTGTTCGACACCGCTGGGGCAGCCCGGGCCCTGGCAGAGCACCCCGAGCCCGGGGTAGGGGCCATCGCCAGCCGACGCGCGGCGGAGCTTTACGGCCTTCGGGTCCTAGCCGAGAACATCGAGGACTATCCCCACAACTACACCCGCTTTTTCATCATCGCCCGGGAAGAGGCCAAGCGGGGGGAAGGCCCCCACAAGACCAGCATCGTCTTCGCCGTCCGTCACCGACCCGGAGGCCTATTGGAAGCCCTTTCCGTATTCGCCGAGGCCGGGGTCAACCTTACCAAGCTGGAATCCCGACCCAGACGCGATAAGCCCTTCAGCTACCTCTTCTACCTGGACCTCGAGGGCCACCTGGAAGAACCAGGACCCGCCCAGGCCCTCCTGGGCCTCTTGCGGCGGGCCGCCTTCTTGAAGGTGCTGGGCTCCTACCCCGCCTACCGCAACGGAACCTAAACCTACGCAGGGCGATTGCCGCACCAATAAGGGCCAAAGCCCTTTGCTCGAGCTCTTTCTGGGGCGCCCGTCGTGGCACAGGCCACGACGGGGTACTTAGCCAGGGCGGACGTCCACCACCCGCTCCCCCGCCGCCTTCAAGCGCTCGGGGACGCCAACCACGTCCTCCCCCACCACCCGCATGACCAGGCGCTGGTACCCCTGCAGGTGAGCGGCGGTAGCGATGGAAACGATGTTGGCGGGCGGCACGGCTTGGGCCATCTGGGCCAGGGCCCCGGGCACATCGGGAATGTCCACGGTGATGCGGAAGCCCCCCTGCTTCAACCCTAGCATCTCAATAAAGGCCCGCAGGACGTCGGTCACGGTGATGATGCCCACCAGCTTATCCCCCTCCATCACCGGCAGGCCGCCGATCTTCTTCTCCTCCATGAGGAGGGCGGCCCGCTCCAGGGGCTCGTCGGCCCCCACGGTGATCACCGGCTTGGCCATCACCTCCTGCACGGTGAGCTTGGAGAGGAGATAGTTCATCTCCCACACCGAAAGGGTGGTGGCCTTAGAGGGCATGGCGTCCTTGAGGTCCTTGTCCGTGACCAAGCCCAAAAGCTTCCCGTCCTTGACCACGGGCAGGCGGCGGAAGCCCTTGTGCTTCAAAAGGTTGATGGCCTCCAATACAGGGGTGTCCGGGCTAACGGTGAGGGGGTCCTCGGTCATCCAGTCCCTGACCAACATGGGTTCACCTCCGGGCTTCAGTCTACCCCAGCCCGAGGAGAAAGATGTCCCCTGTCCGGCTTTCCCGGACGCGGCACACCCAAAGCCCCAAGCACTTTAATGGGGGAGCACCCAAGCCAATGGGAAGCAAGGGCTTACCCATGGCCCTTCTGGGGGCCCCGTCGTGGCCCAAGCCGCAACGGGGTGCTTAGCGCAGGTTGGCCCCGATCACCGTTCGCCCGAAATGGCCCGAGCTGCCGAAGGGGTAGAAGTACTCCCCATCCAGGAAGATGCCCGTACGGGCATCCAGCAGAAACTCCACCCCCAAGGAGAGGTGCAGCCCCACCTCGCTCCCGGACGCGAAACGGCCTGCCAGCCCGCCGCCGAAGTAGGGCCTAATCCCCCGCAGGTCCCGGTCCAGCTGGCCCAGGTCAGGCTTGAAGAGGACTTCCCCGGCCGCCAGGAAGCTGGGAGCCCCGGGGAATAGGTCCACGAAGCCGCGGAAGGCCAGGTTCCGCTCCAGGGGCGCCTCGAGGCCCAACCCCAGCCCCGCCGGGGGCAGGGAGAGGCGGAACGAAACCGCCCGCTGGGCCAAGGCTCCCATCCCCAACGCCATCAGCAGTAAAACCCAGGTGGCTTTGCGCATGCGCTCACCTCCTGGGGCAGAATACCCTTCCCCAGGTCCAGGCGAAAGCAAGCTATCTCTCACGCGCGCTTCACCCGGGGGCGTTAGGCTTGGTCCCATGAAGCGGTTTTCCCTAGCAGCCCTCTTCCTGGCCCTCGGCGCTCTCCTCACCCCCATGCTGGCCCAAAACAAGAACGTGGCCACCCGGGTGGGGTTTGTGGACGCGGATGCCCTGGTCCAGGCTCACCCCGACTACAAGAAGGTGCAGGACCTCCAGGCCCAAGCCCGCAAGGAGATCGCCCCCCTGGAGGACAAGCTGAAGCCCCTAGCCCAGAAGGTCCAGTCGGGCCAGGCCACCGCCAAGGAACGGCAGGACTACGACGCCCTCCTCAAGACTTACCAGGACACGGTGAAGAAGTGGCAGGACCGGCAAAACCCCCTGCTAAAGCCCATCTTGGAGGATGTGGACCAAGCCATCGCCAAGGTGGCCAAGGCCCAGGGCTTCGCCGTGGTCATGAGCCGCCAAGTGGCCGCCCAGTCGGGACTGGTGGTCTACGCGGACGAGGACACCGACCTGACCCAGGCGGTGGTCCGGGAGCTCAAGCGCTAAGACCCCTTTCGTGGCGCACGCCACGACCTAGGCCCCCAAAGGCCACGGACAGGCCGCTTCCGCTTTTGCCAAAGAAGCGGCCTGCGCGCATGGGCGCTTAGCTTTGCCGTTCCCGAGCGCTGGGCGGATATAATCCTTCCGATGGCCAAGCGGAAGCCCGCCAAGCCCGCCTCCAAAGGGGACCTCGAGGTCCTGGCCCTAGTGCTCCTGGGGACGGGCGTATTCCTCCTCGCCCCCCACTACCCCGTGGACACGGGGGTGCTTGGCGCCTTTTTGCGGGAGAACTTCTACGAGGTTCTGGGGCTTCCCGCCTACCTGGTCTCCCCCAGCCTCTTCCTCATGGGGACCTTGCTCTTCCGAGGCCAACCCCTCAAGGCCTTCCTCCGCCACCTTCTCTTCCTCTTCCTCCTGGCCTTTACCCTCTCCCCCCTTCTAGGTCCCCTTTCGGGCAGGCTGGGAAGCGGCGTGCGCTCGATCCTCTTGGTTAAGGCCGGAGCCCTGGGCCTGGCCCTGCCCCTCCTCCTGGCTACCTTTGTCCTGGACGGGTGGCGCCGCAGGCCCATAGCCCACCTCCTCCTCAGCGCCATACGCCTGGGGGTGGAGGGGGTCCGGCGGCTCCGCTACCGGTTGAAGGCCCTCCTCCTCCGCCGCAGGGTGGCCCTCTTGGCCCGGGTCTACCCGGAGCACACCACCTTGAGGGCCCTGGCGGCCAACCTTTCCCCCGCCGAGCTCCCCCAGGTGGAGAAGGCCCTGCAGGCCTTCGTGCAGGAACGGGTGGCGGAGCTCAAGCGCCGCATGGAGGAGGACAACCGCCCCCTGGAACCCCGCCTCATGGCCCTCCTCGAGGCCCTCAAGACCGCCTTACCCGGAGAAGGCTCCCTCCGGGACGCCCTGGAGGAAAGACGGGCCGCCCTCCTCCTGGAAGCCCAGGCCCTCACCGCCCGCCTGAAAGCCCTCCTTCCCCTACCCCCCGTGCGGGAAACCCTTTTGGGCCTCCTCCGGGGGATGCGGCTCCGGGAAGAGCGCAAGGCCCGCTGGGAAGAGCTCTCCGGGCTCTTGGAGGACCTGGAAGGGCGCCAGGAAGAGCTGGTCCGTTGGCTCCGTTTTCTGCACCAACCCCCGGAAGTCCAGGCGGAAGCCCTCCGGGCCCTCCTCACGGGCAGCCCACCCCCGGAACCCGCCGCCCTCCATCCCTCAGTGCCGCCCGAACCAGAACCCGAGCCCTTGGACCTAGACCTGGACCTGGTCTTCCCGGAACCCACCCCCTCCCGCCAAGACCCCCCGCCCCGGCCCGAGCCCGCGGGGAAGGCCCTGGCGGTGCCAGCGCCCAGGACCGCTACCGCCTTAGCCTTACCCACCCCGGACCTCCTGGATCCCCCCGAGTCCAAGGGCGCCTCCCGGGGCCTCGAGGAGGAGGCCGAGCGCCTCAAGCGGGCCATCGGGGAAACCCTCAAGCACTTCGGGGTGCAGGCGGAGGTGGTGGGCCACGCCCGCGGGCCCACCGTGACCCGCTACGAGCTCCTCCCCGCTCCCGGGGAGAAAATCAGCCGCATCCAGAGCCTGCAGAACGACCTGGCCCGGGCCCTGGCGGTGGGAGCGGTGCGCATCGAGGCCCCCATCCCCGGGAAAAACACCGTGGGCCTGGAGGTGCCTAACCCCAAAAGGGAGCTGGTGCGCTTTTCCGAAGCGGTCTTTTCCCCCACCTTCCAAAACGCCAAGGCCCTCCTCCCCCTGGTCCTGGGCAAGAGCATCGAGGGGGAGATCTGGGTCAAGGACCTCGCCAAGATGCCCCACCTCCTCATCGCTGGCTCCACGGGAAGCGGCAAGAGCGTGGCCATCAACGTCCTCATCGCCAGCCTCCTCTTTAAGCACCTCCCCACCTCCTTGCGCCTCCTCCTCATCGACCCCAAGATGGTGGAGCTCACCCCCTACGAGGGCATCCCCCACCTGGTGCGCCCCGTGGTGACGAGTCCCGAGGAGGCGGCAGGGGTCCTGCAGGGGGCGGTGGCCCACATGGAGCGCCGCTACCGCCTCATGAGCCAGGTGGGGGCCAGGAACCTGGAGCAGTACAACGCCAAGATGGAACGGGAGGGCGGGGAAACCCTCCCCTACTTGGTCATCGTGGTGGACGAGCTGGCCGACCTGATGATGACCGCCCCCAAGGAGGTGGAGTCGGCCATTTTGCGCCTGGCCCAGATGAGCAGGGCCACGGGCATGCACCTCATCCTCGCCACCCAGCGCCCCAGCGTGGACATCCTCACCTCCCTCATCAAGGTGAACATCCCCGCCCGCCTGGCCTTCGCCGTCTCCAGCGGGTTTGACTCCCGCACCATCCTGGACACCCAGGGGGCGGAGAAGCTCATCGGCCAGGGGGATGCCCTCTTCCACCAGCCCGGGCTTCCCAAGCCCGTGCGCCTGCAGGTGCCCTACCTCTCAGAGGATGAGGTGGGCCGCCTGGCCGGCTTCCTCAGGGGCCAGAGCTACGAGGACCGCTTCGCCGAGGCTTACGGCCAGGACTTTGAGCCCCCCAAGGGGCCGGAAGGCGCGGGCCCCGGCGAGGTGGACTTCTCGGATCCCCTTCTCAAGAAGGCGGCGGAGATCGTGGTGGAGGAGGGTTACGGCTCCGTAAGCCGCCTGCAACGGCGGCTTTCCATCGGCCACGCCCGGGCCGGGAAGCTGATGGACGCCCTCGAGGCCATGGGCATCGTGGGACCCTCCAAAGGTTCCAAGCCGCGGGAAGTCCTCATCACCAAGGACCAGCTCAAGGACTTCTTCGGCTAGGGCTGTGCTATGATGGCCCTTTGTGGAAACGGTGCCGGGCGGGCGCTGGGTGGCGGAGATCTACGGCTGCGATCTGGACGTGCTGGAGAACCCCAGGATGGTGGAGGCGGCCCTCCTGGACGCGGTGATGCGTCTGGGAGCGCCTAAGGGCTCCGCTCAGTCGGTGGTGTACAAGTTCCACCCCCAGGGGCTCTCGGCGGCGGTGGTGAGCCCGGTGGCCGCGGTGATGATCCACACCTGGCCCGAGGACAACGCCTCCGCCACCTTGGACCTCTACTTCTACCGGGACGGGGTAAACCCCGAGGAGGTGCTCCAAGGCCTCTCCCGGGCCTTCGGGGCCAAGGAGGAGTCCGCCTTCCGCTACTGGCGGGGCACGGAACACGCCATCCGGCGGCGCGCTTTTAGCGCAGGACAAGGAGGTTAGGTATGGACTACGGCATGTACTTCTTTGAACACATCACCCCCTACGAGACCATGGTGCGGCGCATGGAGCGGGTCATCGCTTCAGGACGCACCCGCTACCAGGACTACTTCCTCTTCGAAACCCAAGGCTTCGGTAAGGTCCTGGTCCTGGACAAGGACGTGCAGAGCACGGAGAAGGACGAGTACGTTTACCACGAAACCCTGGTCCACCCCGCCATGCTCTCCCACCCCGAGCCCAAGACCGTGCTCATCGTGGGCGGAGGGGAAGGGGCCACCCTGCGGGAGGTCCTCAAGCACCCCAGCGTGGAACGGGCGGTCATGGTGGACATCGACGGGGAGCTGGTGGAGCTGGCCAAGGCCCACATGCCTGAGTGGCACCAGGGGGCCTTTGACGACCCCCGCACGGTCCTCCTCATCGATGACGCCCGGGCCTACCTGGAACGCACCCAGGACACCTACGATGTGGTCCTGATCGACCTCACCGACCCCGTGGGGGAGGACAACCCCGCAAGGCTGCTCTACACCGTGGAGTTCTACCGCCTGGTGAAGGCCCACCTGAACCCAGGGGGGGTGATGGGCATGCAGGCAGGGATGATCATGCTCACCCACCACCGGGTGCACCCGGTGGTCCACCGCACCGTGCGGGAGGCCTTCCGCTACGTGCGGAGCTACAAGAACCACATCCCGGGCTTCTTCCTGAACTTCGGCTTCCTCCTGGCCTCGGACGCCTTTGACCCCGCCGCCTTCTCCGAAGGGGTCATCGAGGCCCGCATCCGGGAGCGGAACCTGGCCCTGCGCCACCTCTCCGCCCCCTACCTGGAGGCCATGTTCGTCCTGCCCAAGGATATCCAGGAGGCGGTGGAAGAAGAGACCATGGTGTCCACCGACGAAAACCCCTTCTACCTCACCCCTGAGGGCGAGGCCCGGCAGGCCCCCTACCGGGGCTAAGGACTTCTCACCTGGAGCGTGGTAGAGTAGGCCCATGCCGCGCGCTATAGTTCTCGTAGTGGTGGTCCTGGCCCTTTTGGGCCTGGGCTGGATCCTTCTGGGCCCCAAGGGCAAGGCGGGCCTGGACCCTGCCCAAGGAGCCCGCTTTGCCCTGGGCCCCGAGGACGCCCCCGTGGTGGTGGTGGACTTTTCCAACTACCTCTGCCCCCATTGCCAAAACCACGCCCTAAACGTCCTCCCCCGGCTTAAAGCCGAGTACATGGACACCGGAAAGGTGCGCTACCTCTTCCGCGACTTCCCTTTCCCCGGCCAGGCCCACGTGATCCGGGCCAGCGAGGCCGCCGCCTGTGCCGCCGACCAAGGGCGTTACTACGAGTACCACGAGGTTCTCTTCCGGGCCGCCTCCAGCTGGGGGAACCTCCAGGGGAGCGTGCTGGACCGCTATTTGGCGGACCTGGCGGGGCAGATGGGGCTGGATGAGAACGCCTTTAGCCAGTGCCTCTCCTCGAATAAGCACCGCGAGGGGGTCCTAGCCGACCAGAAGCTGGCCACGGACCTGGGCCTCACCGGTACCCCCACCTTCTTCATCGGTGGGGAAAAGCACACCGGTTTTCTGAGCTACGAGGAGTGGAAAAACCTCCTGGATAAAGCCTTGGCCGAGCAAAAGTGAAGGGGTAGGTGTAGAAACACGGCAGGGTAAAGCTCGCCGTGTTTTGGGTTCTTTGCTACCCTGGAACCCATGGAAGCCCTTTGGGTGGCCGCCGCCTTCGCCCTGGGTCTACTGGCCAGCCGCCTGGGGCTTCCCCCCTTGGTGGGCTATTTGGGGGCAGGCTTTGCCCTTCACGGACTGGGGCTGAGGGAAACCGAGTTCCTGCACTATGCGGCGGAGATCGGCGTGCTCCTTATGCTCTTCACCGTGGGCTTAAAGCTCCGCTTCCAGGACCTGTTGGAGCCTCGAGTCCTGGTGGCGGGGGGGCTCCACCTCCTGCTCTTCTCCCTCCTGGCCTTCCTCCTCCTGCGCAACCTTCCTCTGGCCATGGCCTTGGCCTTTTCCAGCACGGTGCTGGTGGCGAAGGTCCTCGAGGGCAAGAAGGAGCTCACCACCTACCACGGCCGCCTTGCCATCGGCATCCTGGTCCTCCAGGATCTAGTGGCCGTGGGTCTAATCAGCCTCTACGGGGGCGGGACGCCGAGCCCGTGGGCCGTCCTCCTCCTCCTCTTCCCCCTGGTGCGGCAAGGGGTTGCCTGGCTCCTGGAAAAGAGCGGACACGAAGAGCTTCTGGTGCTATTTGGCCTGGGCCTCGCCCTCTTGGGCGGAGAGACCTTCCGGCAGGTGGGTCTTTCCCCCGAGCTGGGAGCCCTCCTCACGGGCGCCCTGCTCTCCGGGCACGCCAAAGGTCCGGAGATGGCCAAGGCCCTGTGGGCCCTCAAAGAGGCCTTTCTGGTGGCCTTCTTCCTGGACATCGGCCTGAGGGAAGGTATCCGCGGTGTGGAGGCGGGCGTGGTGGGAGGCCTTCTCCTCCTCTTGGGGCTCAAGGCTCCCCTCTTTTTCGCCCTCTTCCTGCTCCTGGGCCTACGGGCCCGGACCGGTTTCGTGGCCGGAATGCACCTGGGCAACTACTCGGAGTTCGCCCTCATCGTGGGGGTGGTCCTGGAGCGGGCAGGCCACCTCCCCGTGAACCTGACCAGCCTGGCCCTGACCGTGGCCCTCTCCATGGCCTTATCCGCCCCCCTGGCCCGGTACAGCCACACCTTGTATAAGCGCTTAGAGCCCCGGCTCCTGCGGCTGGAGCGCCGGGGCACACACCCCGACCAGGAACCCGAGCGCCTGGAAGGGGCCACGGTCCTGATCGTGGGCATGGGCCGTACGGGGGGTGCCGTCTACCGGGTGCTGGAGGAGAACGGGGAGAGGCCCTTTGGTCTGGATGCCGACCCGGAGAAGGTGGAGCGCCACCGGGCCAAGGGCAGGCGGGTGCTCTACGGAGATGCCGAGGACCCTGAGCTTTGGGAGCGGCTGGACCTAAGGGGCCTCAAGGCGGTGGTCCTGGCCCTGCCGGACCTCGAGGCCAAACTCCTGGCCGCCCGCTGGCTGAAGGAAAGGGGCTTTTCCGGCATCCTCGCCGCTACCAGCTTCCACCTGGAGGAAGACCCCGTCCTTAAGGCCGCCGGGGTGTCCCTTCTTTTCCACCCCTTCCGGGAAGCGGGGGAGCGCCTGGCGGAAAGGGTGCTGAAAGAGGTCGCTATAATGGGTGAGGTGAGCCATGGCCGGTCATAGCAAGTGGGCACAGATCAAGCGCAAAAAAGCCGCCAACGACCTCAAACGCGGCAAGATCATCTCCAAGCACCTACGGGCCATCCAGGCGGCAGCGCGAGCGGGAGGAAGCCCCTACCCGGAGGCCAACGTCCAGCTTCGCAACGCCATTGAAGCCGCCCGCGCCGACGATGTCCCCATGGAAAACATCGAGCGCCTCCTGCAAAAGCTGCAAGGCGGCGGGGACGGGGCCGAGCAGTACGAGGAGATCGTCTACGAGGGATACGCCCCAGGGGGTGTGGCCCTTTTGGTCTACGCCCTCACCGACAACCGCAACCGGACCGCCGGAGAGGTGCGCCACGTGTTCAACAAATACGGGGGCTCCCTGGGGGCCAGTGGCAGCGTGGCCTGGCAGTTTGAGCGCAAAGGGGTGATCGTCTCTGCGAACTCCGAGGCGGCGCAAGAGGCAGCCATTGAACTAGGGGCCTTGGACCTCGAGGAGGAAGGGGAAAGCCTCACCATCTACACCGACCCCGCCGAGGCCTACCGCATGGCCGAGGAGCTAAAGGCGCGGGGCATCCCCGTGGAGGCGGTGGAGGTGGTGCAGCATCCCCAGAACACCGTGGCCCTGCCTCCTGAGGAGGCCGCCAAGGTCATGCGCCTGGTGGAGGCCCTGGAGGACCTGGACGACGTGCAACACGTCTACACCAACCTGGACCCCGCTAGCCTGCAGGTGGAAGCTTAGCTCCACAAGCCTTCCGGCCCAGGGCTAGCCCTGGGCCGGTTTTCCTACTGCTTTTTGCGCTTCCTCTCCTCGCGCATTAGCCGCCGGCGCTCGGCGCGGGAAAGCCCGGGCTGGGGCGGCGGGGTGGCGGGCCGCTTCCTCTCCACCCCGAAGGGCGGGGTCTCGGCCTGGGCCTGGGGAACGGGCACGTAGGGCGCCTCCCGCACCGGGCGGACTGGCTCCGCCTCCACCTTGAGGCGGAAGAGGAACTTGGCCACCTCCCCCTTGATGAAGCCCACCATGTCGTTGAAGAGGCGGGTGGCCTCGATCTTGTACTCCTGGAAGGGGTCCTTCTGCCCATAGCCCCGCAGGAAGATGCCTTGGCGGAGCACGTCCAGGTTGTGCAGGTGCTCCTTCCAGGCGGAGTCCACCACGTTGAGGATTACAAAGCGCTCCACCGCCCGCATCAAAGGAGGGGAAAGTTCCTGCTCCCGGGCCTCGTAGGCCTCCAGCGCCGCCGCCACCAAGCGCTCCACCCCCTCCTCGGGCTTCAGCCGCCTCAGCTCCTCAAAGGGGAAGTCGGCCAGCTGGGGCGCGGTGTCCAGAAGGGCGGCCTTGAGGCCCTCGAGGTCCCAATCCTCCGGGTGCACCTGGGGGTTCAGGAAGTTCTCCGCCATCCCTGCCACGGTCTCCTCCACCATGCCCAGGGCGGCCTCCCGCACCTCCTCGTCCTTCCCCAGGAGGATCAGACGGCGCTGGGCGTAGATGACCTCCCGCTGGCGGGCCATGACGTCGTCAAACTGGAGAAGTTGCTTGCGGATGGCGAAGTTGCGGTCCTCCACCCGCTTCTGCGCCCTCTCGATGGAGCGGGTCACCATGGGATGTTCGATGGGCTCAGAGTCGTCAAACCCCATGCGGTCCAGCATGGCGATGACCCGGTCCGAGGCGAAAAGCCGCATGAGATCGTCGTCAAAGCTCACGTAGAAGCGGCTTCCCCCCGGGTCCCCCTGGCGCCCAGCCCGGCCCCGAAGCTGGTTGTCGATGCGGCGGGACTCGTGCCGCTCGGTGCCCAGGATGAAAAGGCCCCCCAAAGCCCGCACCCTTTCCTCATCCGCCTTGCACTCCTCCCGGATCTGGCGGATCTTTTCCTGGAGCTCTTCCTTTATGCCTAGCTCCTGGGCCAGGGCCCGGGCCTCCTCCTCCTGGCCTGCCACCATCTTCTTGATGAAGAGCTCCACCTTCCACTCGTACCGGTCAAAACCCTCCTTCTCCAATAGGGCTGCCGCCAGGTACTCGGGGTTCCCCCCCAGCTTGATGTCCGTGCCCCGGCCCGCCATGTTGGTGGCGATGGTGACGGTCTTGCTCCGGCCCGCCTGGGCCACGATCTCCGCCTCCTTGGCGTGGTGCTTGGCGTTGAGCACCTGGTGGGGGATACCCTGGCGCAGGATGCCCAGGGTGTGCACCGCCCGCTTCAGGCCTTCCCACGCAGCCCGCAAGTTGCCCTTGGGGGGGATGAGGCCCTCAAAGGGGGCGAGGTCCTCGTCCTTGAGCTGGGTGGGCTTTTCCAGAAGCTTCCTCAGGCGCTCCCACTCCTCCCCCTGTTGCTTCTGGCTGGCCTTCTTGAAAAGCTCCAGGCGCATCTCCAACCGGGGCAGATAGAGGCGGGGCTCCTTGAGCATCTGGGAAAGCCTCTCCGACTTCTCGATGCTGATGGTGCCCACCAATACGGGCTGGCCCCGCTCGTACTTCTCGGCGATCTCCTCCACCACCGCGTAGAACTTCCCCTTTTCCGTGCGGTAGACCACGTCGGGGAAGTCCTGGCGGATCATGGGGCGGTTGGTGGGCACCACCACCACGTCCATGCCGTAGATCTCCTGGAACTCCTTCTCCTCGGTCTTGGCGGTACCGGTCATCCCGGCCCGCTTCTCGTAGAGGCGGAAGAAGTTCTGGTAGGTGATGGTGGCCAGGGTCTGGTTCTCCCGCTCGATCTTGACCCCCTCCTTGGCCTCGATAGCTTGGTGAAGGCCCTCCCCGTAGCGGCGGCCCGGCATGAGGCGGCCCGTGAACTCGTCCACGATGATGACCTGGCCATCCTGGACGATGTAGTCCCGGTCCCGGTGGTAGAGCTCCTTGGCCCGGATGGCCTGGATGAGCATGTGAGCAAGCTCCATGTTCTCCGGGCTGAAAAGCCCCTCCACCCCCAGGAGCTTTTCCGCCTTGGCGATCCCCTGAAGGGTGAGGTGCACGGAGCGGTTCTTCTCCTCGATGGTGTAGTCCCCTGTGGGCTCCTTGCGCACCCCAGGCTCCGGGGGAAGGCCCCTTTCCAGCTTCTTGGCAATCTCCGCCATCTTGTAGTAGAGGTCCGTGGCCTTTTCCGCCGGGCCGGAAATGATGAGGGGGGTGCGGGCCTCGTCGATCAGGATGGAGTCCACCTCGTCGATGATGGCGTAGTGCAAGGGGGTGTCGTGGCGGAGCACCAGCTGGTCCGGGCTGATGGCCATGTTGTCCCGGAGGTAGTCAAAGCCCAGCTCGGAGTTGGTCACGTAGGTAACGTCCGAGAGGTAGGCCCTGCGGCGCTCCTCGGGGGTGGAGCTGTGCTGGATGACCCCCACGGAGAGGCCAAGACCGCGGTACACGGGCCCCATCCACTCCGCATCGCGCCGGGCCAGGTAGTCGTTCACCGTGACCACGTGCACGCCCTTACCGGTGAGGGCGTTGAGGGCCACGGCCAAGGTGGCCACCAGGGTCTTGCCCTCCCCGGTCTTCATCTCGGCGATCTTACCCTCGTGGAGGACCGCCCCGCCGATGAGCTGCACGTCGAAGTGGCGCATGCCCAGGTAGCGCTTGGCCGACTCCCGGGTGAGGGCAAAGGCCATGGGGAGGAGCTCTTCCAGGCTGGCACCCCTCGCGTGCTTCTCCCTTAGCTCGGCGTAAGCCGCCTGTAGGTCGGCGATCCGCTCCACCTCCGGCTCCAGCCGGTTGGTGGGCTCCACCACTTGCTTGTAGTAGCGGGCGATCTCCCGCTCATTGTTGTCGAAAAGCTTCCGTATGAGGCCCAGCATCCTAAGGCCGATTGTACCCCTACAGGATGAGAAAGCCTTCAGGCCTCCTCGAGGGGCCAGTAGGCGGTGGCCCCAAGCGACAAGGAGCTGGGGGGAAAGCCTCCTTGGTAACGGCGCCAGGCCGCCAGGGCCACCATGGCCCCGTTGTCCTGGGAAAGGCCTTTGGGAGGAAAGTACACGGTAAGCCCCGCCTCCTGGAAGCGAGCCTGCAGGGCCCGGTTGGCGGCCACACCTCCCGCTACCAGAAGCACCCTGTGGCCCGTGTCCTGGGCAGCCCGGATGACCACCTGGGCCAGGTGCTCCACCGCCGCCTCCTGAAACCCCCTGGCCAAGGCTGGAGCGGGATGCCCAGCCTCCACCAGCTGCACCGCCTTCGTCTTTAGGCCGGAGAAGCTGAACTCGTACCCCTTCTGGTCCTTGAGGGGGACGGGGAAGGGCACTTTCTCCCTGGCTTCCTGGGCCAGGCGCTCGATCTCGGGTCCCCCAGGAAAGCCCAGGCCCAGAAGCCTCGCCACCTTGTCAAAGGCCTCCCCAGCGGCGTCGTCCCGGGTGGCCCCCAGAAGGCGGTACTTTCCCAGGCCCCGAACCTCAAAGAGGTGGGTGTGCCCTCCCGAGGCCACCAGGGCCAGGAAGGGAGGCTCTAGCCCCTCGGGCCAAGCGGCGGCGATGTGGGCCTCGAGGTGGTGCACCGCGTTGAAGGGCCGCCCCAGGGCCCAAGCCAGGCCCTTGGCGAAGGTGTAGCCCACCAAAAGGGCCCCGATGAGCCCCGGGCCCCGGGTGGCGGCGATGAGGGAAAGGTCCTTAGGCCCTATCCCCGCCTCGGCCAGGGCCCTTTCCGCCAGGGGGCGGAGGACCTTCAGGTGCTCGCGGCTCGCCAGCTCCGGCACCACCCCGCCGTAGACCTCGTGCAAGGCCACCTGGCCCGCCACCAGGTTGACCACCACTTCCCCATCCCGCACCAGGCCCACCCCGGTGTCGTCGCAGGAGGTGTCTATGCCCAAAATCCACATGGCTATCCTTCCCTCGGATCCAGCACCGGGCCCGGGTAATGGCGGGTATTAGAGCTGACCAAGGTGAGGCCGTGCACCTCCGCCGCTGCCCATTGCAATAGGTCCGCTAAAGGAGGCCCAGCCCCCTGGACCTTCCTCTCCCAAAAAAGCCTGGCGGCCCGCTCGGCGACCGCGAAGTCCAAAGGCGCAAAACCCAGCTCCCGGAGAAAGCGGCGCTGGGCCTCCAATCCCCTCTCCGGAACGCCCGCCAACACCTCCGCCACCGTAATGGGCGTAACCCATAGGGTCGCCCCCTGGGCCAGACTCCCCCGCACCCAGGCCACCACCCGGGGATGGCCCCGAAAGAGGTCAATGATCACCGTGCTGTCCAGGAGATAACGCATCCAAACGGGCCTCCGCTTCCCCTCTCAAAGTCCGGACATAGCCCACCACATCCTCCGGCGTGGCCCAGTGGGGAGCCTCCTCAAAACCCACGGAACCCGCCACCTCCTCCACCAGGGAAAGAAGCCGCACCCGCTTGAGGTAGTCTTCCAGGGCCTCCGCCACCACCTCGCTTCGCGAACGCCCTTTCCGCTCCTCGTCCAGGCGCTTTACCAGTTCCTCCGGAAGCCTCAAGTGCACCAGCACCCCGGGCATGGTATCACCTCCTGCTACTCTAGCAGATACCCTTAAGAAGGGACTCCGTATCCGCACGCAAAGGTTGCCCCATCAGCCAAAGCGGCTTGCTCGTGGCCTCTTTGGGGCCCCCGTCGTGGCGCAAGCCGCGACGGGGTACTTAGGCTAAGGGCAATGCTCTGGCTTCTCCTTCCGGTGCTCCTCCTGGTCTACCTCCTCTACCGAGCGAGGAGGCCCAAGGTGCGCCCCTGGGCCGGCGTGTGGCTTTGGCAGAGGGGGAGGCGGAGGCGGTTCCGGCCCCGGTTGGACCTGAGGCTTCTTCTCCTTCTCCTGGCCGCCGCCTTGATGGTCCTGGCCCTCGAGGACCCTCCCCTGGGGCCCTCCCCCATGGTCTTCGTGGTGGACGCCTCCGCCAGCATGGCCGCCCGGGAAGGAGCCAGGACCCGGCTGGACCTGGCCAAGGAGAGGCTCCTCCCCCTCCTGGAACGGGCCCCGGAGGCGGTCTTGGTGCGGGCCGGGGAAACGCCCCAGGCCTTTGGCCCCGCCCCCGGGGTGGCCCTGCGGGGGAGGCTTTCGGAGATGGAGGCAGGGGACCGGGAGGCGGACCTGGAGGCGGCCATCGCCCTGGGCCGCAGGCTCCTCAGGGCCCCGGTGGTGGTGGCCACCGACGGCCCCGCCCCTCCCGGGGTGGAGGGGTATATAGGGGTGGGCACCCCCCAGGAGAACCTGGGCATCGTGGCGGTGGCCCAGGGGTTTTTGGCCTTGGGGAATAGCGCCAGCCGCCCCCTCGCCGCCCGGGTGGAGGTGGCGGGGGAGGTGCGGGAGGTAAGGGTGCCCCCCCGGGGCTTCGCCCGCCTCGAGGGCCTCCCCCCAAGCTTTAGCGCCCGCCTCCTGAACGGAGGGGCCTTGGACCTGGACGACGAGGCCGCCTTCGGCCTCCGCCGCCTGGGGGTGGACTACCCTCCCCTCCCCGCCCTGGAACGGCTCTTCCGCCTGTTGGGGGCGGCGCCGGGGGCCGAGGTGCGGGTGCGGATCGGGGTGCCGGAGGGAGCCCCGGAGCGCCCCACCCTCTACCTGGCCCCCACCGGAGGCCCCCCCACCCCCGTCCTCCTCACCGCCCCCCACCCCCTCCTGGAAGGGGTAGCCCTCCTGGGGGAGAAGCTCCCCCCGCCCCCCAGGCCCCCCGCCCCCTGGCAGGCCCTGGCGGAGGGGGAGGAGGGGGCAGGCCTCCTCTACTTCACGGAAAAAGGGCTTTACCTGCCCCCCCTGGAGGCGGTCCAGGAGCGGCCCCTCTTCCCCCTTCTGGTCTACAACTTCCTCAAGCCTTACCGGGAAGTGCGCAGCGGCCTCCTCTCCCCCGGGGAAACCCTCCTCCCCACCCCGGAGGCCAGCTTCCTGCCCAGAAACCCAGGGGGGGCCGGGCGCTTCCTGGCGCTTTTGGCGGCCCTGGTGCTCCTTTTGGAGGTCCTCCTCTTCCGTCCCCGAGGCCAGCCCGCCCCCGAGGGATAATGGACCCATGCGCTTCCGTCCCTTTACCGAGCTGGACCTGGACCTCCTGAACCGGGTGGCGGGAAGCCGCCCCTTGAGCCCTGGCGCCGTGCGCCACTTCGCTCGCACCGGCCACTCCTTCCTGGCCGAGGAGGGGGAGGAGCCCCTGGGCTTCGCCCTGGCCCAGGCGGTGTGGCAGGGGGAGGCCACCACGGTCCTCATCACCCGCCTCGAGGGCAAGGACCAAGCCACCTTGGAAGGCCTCCTGGCCGCGGTGGTGAAGAGCGCCTACGACGCCGGGGTCTACGAGGTGGCCCTGCACCTGGACCCCGAGCGCAAGGCGCTGGCCGAGGCCCTAAGGGCCCAGGGCTTCGCCATCGGCCCCCTGGTCCTGGCGGTGCGGGTCCTGGGAAGCCGGGGAGCGCGGGGGGAGACCCGGGGGGTCTTAGAATAGGGGCATGAACCGCGTGATGATCGGCATCCGGGGGGAACCCACCCCGGAGGGGATGGAGCGGATCCTGGCCGCCCTAAGGGGCCTGGAAGGGGTGCAGACCGCCCAGGCCACCGGCCCCGCCCAGCTCCTGGTGGAGTACGACCCCCAGGCCCTCACGGTGATGGACCTCATCCGCACCATCCGGGAGGAGGGCTTCCTAGCGGGCATGCTCTAAAGGCCCCACCGCGTCCAAGGCCGCGGTGGGGATCCTGGGGCAGGGTAGACTGGTACCCGAGGTGCCCCATGCTGGACTTCTACGCCATAGAAGACCTCCTCACCCCGGAGGAGAAGGAGATTAGGAAGGCCGCCCGCCGCTTCCTGGAAAAGGAGGCCCTGCCCTATATCCGGGAGTGGTGGGAGGAAGGGGTCTTCCCCACCCACCTCATCCCCAGGTTCGCCGAGCTGGGCTTCCTAGGCCCCACCCTGCCCCCGGAGTACGGGGGGGCAGGGGTTTCCAGCGCCGCCTACGGCCTCATCGCCTACGAACTGGAAAGGGTGGACTCGGGGCTCAGGAGCTTCGTGAGCGTGCAGAGCTCCTTGGTCATGTACCCCATCTACGCCTTTGGCAGCGAGGAGCAGAAGCGGGAGTTCCTGCCCAAGCTGGCCCGGGGGGAGATGGTGGGGTGCTTCGGCCTCACCGAGCCCGACGGGGGCTCCGACCCCTACGGCAACATGAAGACCAAGGCCCGCCGGGAGGGGGACACCTGGGTCCTAAACGGCACCAAGATGTGGATCACCAACGGCAACCTGGCCCAGATCGCCATCGTTTGGGCCAAGGACGAGGAGGGGCAGGTTCTGGGCTTCATCGTCCCCACCGACACCCCGGGCTTCCAGGCCCGGGAGGTGAAGCACAAGATGAGCCTAAGGGCCTCGGTCACCAGCGAGCTCATCCTGGAGGAGGTGCGGGTGCCCGAATCCTTGCGCCTGCCCAAGGCGGAAGGCCTAAAAGCCCCCCTCTCCTGCCTCACCCAGGCCCGCTTCGGCATCGCCTGGGGGGTCCTGGGGGCCTTGGAGGCCGTCTACACCGAGGCGGTGGAGTTCGCCAAAAGCCGCTCCACCTTCGGCGAGCCCATCGCCAAGAAGCAGCTGGTGCAGGCCAAGCTGGCGGAGATGCTGGCCGACCACACCGAGGGCCTCCTCCTCGCCTGGCGGCTCGCCCGGCTCAAGGATGAAGGCCAGCTCAAGCCCGCCCAGGTTTCCCTGGCCAAGCGGCAGAACGTGTGGAAGGCCCTAAAAGCCGCCCGCCTGGCCCGGGACATCCTGGGGGGCAGCGGCATCACCCTGGAGTACCACGCCATCCGCCACATGCTGAACCTGGAAACCGTCTACACCTACGAGGGCACCCACGACATCCACACCCTGGTCCTGGGGCGGGAGGCCACGGGGCTGAACGCCCTTTAGCGGGAAGCGGCCCCCATGGTCATCGCCTTCACCGGCGACCCCTTTTTGGCCCGGGAGGCCCTCCTGCAAGAGGCCAGGCTCCAGGGCCTCACCCGCTTCACGGAGCCCACCCCGGAGGTCCTGGCCGAGGCCCTAAGCCCCGGGCTTTTCGGGGGAGGAGGGGCCATGCTGGACCTGCGGGAGGTGAGCGACGGGGAGTGGAAAGCGTTGAAGCCCCTTCTGGAAAACGTCCCCGAGGGGGTGGCTGTGCTTATCCTTGATCCTAAGCCCACCACCGCCCGGGCCGCCTTCTACCGCACCCGGGAAAGGCGGGACTTCCCCACCCCCAAGGGGAAGGACCTCCTCCGGCACCTGGAAAACCGGGCCAAACGCCTGGGGCTCAAGCTCCCCGCGGGGGTGGTCCAGTACCTGGCCTCCTTGGAGGGGGATCTCGGTCAGCCGGGAGGCTATCTTGAGGCCCTGGAGCGCGAGCTGGAGAAGCTCGCCCTCCTCTCCCCGCCCCTCACCCTGGAGAAGGTGGAAAGGGTGGTGGCCCTGAGGCCCCCCGTAAGCGGCTTTGACCTGGTGCGGGCGGTGCTGGAGGGGGACGCCAAGGAGGCCTTCCGCCGCCTGAAGCGGCTTCGGGAGGAAGGGGAAGAGCCTTTGAAGCTCCTTGGGGCCTTCGCCTGGCAGTTTGGCCTCCTGGCCCGGGCCTGGATGCTCCTCAGGGAAAACCCCAGGCCCAAGGAGGAGGACCTCGCCCGCCTCGAGGCCCACCCCTACGCGGCCAGGAAGGCCCTGGAGCTGGCGCGAAGCCTGGACCAGGGAGAGTTGCGTAGGGCGCTGGAGGTGCTGATCGGGGCGGAAACGCGGGCCAAGGCGGGCAAGGACCCCTGGCTGGCCCTGGAGGGGGCGGTCTTCCACCTCCTGGCCCTCCGTCATTGACCGGGCGGTCAGGCCCCGGTAGAATGCCCCCATGCTACAGCCGGAACTGGTGGAAGCCGTGCTGCGGAGGGCCCTCCAGGGCGGGGCCGACTTCGCCGAGGTCTACGCCGAACGCTCCAAAAGGCGGCGGATGACCGTGCGCTCGGGCAAGCTGGAGGAGGCCATCTCCGGCCTGGACTACGGGGCAGGAATAAGGCTCTTCTTCGGCACCGAGGTGGTCTACGCCTACACCAACGACCTCACCCAAGAAGGGCTCCTGGAGGCCCTGGAAACCCTCCTCCGGGCCAAAGGGGCCCTGGGGCAGGTGGACGCCCGGGGGGCCGGGGGCCTGGACTTCCGCAAAACCCTCCCCCAGGGCCTCCACACCCCCAAGGTGCCCCTTTCGGAGAAGGACAAGCGCTTCCGCCTGGAAAGGCTCCTGGAGGCTGAGGCCGGGGCCCGGATCTCCCCGGAAATCAAGCAGGTGGAGGCCAGCCTCCAGGAATGGGAGCAGGAAGTCCTGATCGCCAACACGGAGGGCACCTGGGCCGAGGAAAAAAGGGTCCGCACCCGGCTTTTCGTGCTGGCGGTGGCCCAGGAGGGCGCCGAGGTGCAGACCGGGGTGGCCGCCCCCGGCAAGAGCGTGGGCCTGGAGCTCTTCCAGCTCTACCCGCCAGGGGAGGTGGGGGCCAAGGCCGCCCGCCAGGCCCTCACCAACCTCCGGGCCAAGCCCGCCCCCGCCGGAACCCTGCCCGTGGTGGTGGGAAACGGCTTCGGCGGGGTCATCTTCCACGAGGCCCTGGGCCACCTCTTGGAGACCACCAGCGTGGCCAAGAAGGCCAGCGTCCTCGCGGACCGGCTGGGGGAGGAGGTGGCCAGCCCCGCGGTCACCTACATCGACGACGGCACCCTTCCCCACGCCTGGGGCTCCACGGAGGTGGACGACGAGGGCCGCCCCACGGAGCGCACGGTGCTCATCGAAAGGGGCATCCTCAAAAGCTACATGGTGGACCGCCTGGGCCACCTCCTCACCGGCTACCCCATGACGGGCTCGGGCCGGCGCCAGGACTACACCTTCGCCCCCACCTCCCGCATGCGCAACACCTTCATCGCCCCAGGGGACCGGGAGGTGGAGGACCTCATCGCCGGCGTGGAGTTCGGCCTCTACGCCAAGGAGATGGGGGGCGGCCAGGTGAAGCCGGGCTCGGGCGAGTACAACTTCGCCGTGCAGGAGGGGTACATCATCCGCCACGGGCGCCTGGAAGAACCCGTGCGCGGGGCCATGCTGGTGGGCAAGGGGCCGGAGACCATCCGGAAGGTGGTGGCGGTGGCGAAGGACTGGGAAAACGCCCCCGGGATGTGCGGAAGCCTCTCGGGAATGGTGCCCGTGGAGGTGGGCCAGCCCCACGTGCTGGTCTCGGAGATCGTGGTGGGAGGTAGGGCATGACGCTGGAGGAAGCGAAGGGCTACCTTTTGCGGCGGGCGAGGGAGCTGGGCCTCCAGGCCGAGGTCCTCTTCCAGGAGGAACGGGAGCTCTCCCTAAGGGCCCGGCAAGGCGTGCTGGAGGAGATCAAGGAGGCCAGGCAGGGGGGCATCGGCCTGCGGGTGGTGGCCGGGGGGAAGGTGGGCTACGCCTACACCGAGGAGCTCTCCGAGGCCGCCCTGGAGTGGGCCCTGGCTGAGGCCCGGGACAACGCCCTCCTCTCGGGCAAAGGAGGCTTCCTGCCGGAGGGGCGGCCCTTAGGAAGCCACGACCTCCTGGGGGAGGGGCTTTCCGCCCCCCTCGAGGCCAAGAAGGAGGCGGCCTTGGCCTTGGAAAGGACCCTCCGGGAAGACCCCCGTACCCGTAGCGTCCTCATGGGGGGCTACCAGGAGCGGGAGGTGCGGGTGGCCCTGGCCAGCACCCAAGGGGCCGAGGGGGCCTTCCGCACGGGCCTCGCCGGAATGGGGGGAAGCCTGGTGATGGGGGAAGGAGCAAGCCTCAAGCAGGGCTGGGACTTCCGGCTGGCCAAGGAGTTCCACGCCCTGGACCCCGGCCGCACTGCCTTGGAGATCCGGGAGAGGACGGCTAGGCTCCTGAACGCCAGGCCCCTTCCCACGGGCCGCTACCGGGCCTACCTGGAGCCCAAGGCCATGGCGGGCCTCCTGGCGGTCTTCGCCCAGGCGCTTTCCGGAAAAAACGCCTTGGAAGGCAAAAGCCGCCTCCTGGGGAGGATTGGGGAGCAGGTGGCCAGCCCCCTGGTAACCCTGGTGGATGACCCCACCCTAGAGCGGGGCCTCCTCTCCCGCCCCTTCGACGCCGAGGGCACCCCGGCCAGGCGCACGGTGGTGATCGAGAAGGGGGTGTTCAAGACCTTCCTCCACAACGCGGAAACCGCCCGGGCCCTGGGCCAGGAGAACACCGGCCACGCCCACCGCCGCTACCGGGGCACCCTGGATGTAGCCCCCAGCAACCTCTACCTGGAGCCCGTGGGCAACCTGGCCCTCACGAAGGGGGTGCTCATCACCGAGTTCATGGGCCTCCACGCGGGGGCCAACTCCGTGAGCCTGGACTTCTCCCTCCAGGCCCTGGGGCTTTGGGTGGAGGAGGGAGCGGCGCGGTACGCGGTGGAGAACTTCGCGGTGAGCGGAAACCTCCTGGAACTCCTTCAGGCGGTGGAGGCCCTGGGGGACAGGCTGGAATGGGAGGTTCTGGGGGCCGCCTTCGGAAGCCCCGTGGTGGCGGTGGCGGAGCTTTCCTTTGCCGGAACCTAGCGCAAAGCAAAAAACGCTTGGCGATTTACGCTAAGCTAAAGGCATGGCCACGGTCACCCTTAGCCCCAAGTACCAGATCACCCTGCCCGCCGAGGTGCGCCGGGCCCTGGGCTTGCGCCCTGGGGAAAAGCTTCAGGTGGAGGTGGTGGAGGGGGAAATCCGCCTGCGCCCCGTGCGCCCCCCTGTGCGGGAGCTGTTGCAGGCGCTCCTCCAGGCTTACCCCAAGGAGGCCGAGGCCTTGGGAAGGGCCACAGGGCACGACGCGGTGGGGTACGTGCGCGCCCTTAGGGAAGGATAACCAGCCTGGACACCAACGTCATCCTGGCCGCCTTGGACCCCAAGGATGCCCTCCACCCCGAGGCGGTAAGCCTTCTGGAAGCCTGCGCTTCCCACGTCCTGTTCTTGAGCCCCCCGGTGTACGCCGAGCTGCGGGCCGGGGAAGGCTGGCCCCTTTTGCAGGCGTTTTTACAGGCCTTCGCCATCCGCCTGCGCCCCGAGATGCCCCTCCAGGTCTGGACCCTGGCGGGGGAGCGGTTTGGCCTTTACGCCCGGAAGCGGCGGGAAGGAGGGCTTCCCCGGCGCATCCTGGCCGACTTCCTCATCGGGGCCCACGCCGTGTACCACGGCCTAAGGCTGGCCACCTTTGATCCCACGCCCTACCGCACGGCCTTTCCCGAGCTGGAGGTGGTCCCGTGAAGGTCTTCGTCACCCGCACCCTGCCGGGCAAAGCCTTGGATAGGCTAAGGGAGCGAGGCCTCGAGGTGGAGGTCCACGAAGGCCTCCTCCTCCCCCGGGAGGAGCTCCTCCGCAAGGTGGAGGGCGCGGTGGGCCTCATCCCCACCGTGGAGGACCGCATCGACGCCGAGGTGATGGACCGGGCCCCCGGCCTCCGGGTCATCGCCTGCTACAGCGTGGGCGTGGACCACGTGGACCTCGAGGCGGCCCAGGCCCGGGGCATCCGCGTCACCCACACCCCCGGGGTCCTCACCGAGGCCACCGCCGACCTCACCTGGGCCCTCCTCCTCGCGGTGGCCAGGCGGGTGGTGGAGGGGGTGGACTATGCCCGAAGGGGCCTTTGGCGGGCCTGGCACCCCGAGCTCCTCCTGGGCTTAGACCTAGGGGGCCTCACCTTGGGCCTGGTGGGCATGGGCCGGATCGGGCAGGCGGTGGCCAAAAGGGCCGAGGCCTTTGGGATGCGGGTGGTCTACACGAGCCGCACCCCCAAGCCCCTGCCCTACCCCTACCTCCCCCTGGAAGACCTCCTGGCCACCGCCGACATCGTGAGCCTCCACGCCCCCCTCACCCCCGAGACCTACCGGCTCATGGACCGGGAAAGGCTTTTCGCCATGAAGCCGGGAAGCATCCTCCTCAACACCGCCCGGGGCGGCCTGGTGGACACCGAAGCCCTGGTAGAGGCCCTAGGGGGTCACCTCTTCGGGGCGGGCCTGGACGTCACCGACCCCGAGCCCCTGCCCCAGGGCCACCCCCTTTACGCCCTTCCCAACGCCGTCATCACCCCCCACATGGGCTCGGCGGGGAAGCGAACCCGGGAGCGCATGGCCGAGATGGCGGTGGAGAACCTCCTCTTTGCCCTGGAGGGTAAGGAGCCACCAAACCCGGTAGTATGAGCCCCATGAGCTTCGTCATCGGCCTTCTCGGTGGGGGCTTTGGGGGGCTCGTGGGGCTTGGGGGAGGCACGGTGATGATCCCCCTGATGGTGGGGATTCTCAGGCTTTCCCAGCACAAGGCCCACGGCACCAGCCTGGTGGCGGTCTTCTTCACCGGGCTCATGGGAGCCATCACCTATGGACTGCAAGGCTCCTTGCGCCTCGAGGCCGCCCTGCTCCTGGCAGCCACCGCCATCCTCACCGCCCGCCTAGGGGCCCGCTACGCCCACAGCCTTGCGGAAAAGGACCTCAAGCGGGCCTTCGGCCTCTTCCTCCTCTTCGTTGCCTTCCTTCTTCTCCTGAAGCCCTACCTGGCCCCGGTGGGCCTGGTGCGGGGGACCTTGGCCGAAAGCTTCACCCTCCTCCTCACGGGGAGCTTCACGGGTTTCCTCTCGGGGATGATGGGGGTGGGGGGCGGAACCATTATGGTCCCGGCCATGGTCCTCCTCCTGGGCATGGACCAGCACACCGCCCAAGGCACGAGCCTCCTGGCCATGGTCCCCGCTAGCCTGGTGGGGGCCTACACCCACCACCGGCTGGGCAACGTGGAAAGCACTTTGGCCATGGGCCTGGTCCCCGGCGTGTTCCTCGGCACCTTCTTGGGGGGCGAAACCGCCCACTTCTTACCCGAAGGCATCCTGCGCCTGGTCTTCACCGCGGTCCTCCTCTGGACTGCCTGGCGGAACCTGCGGCCCACGGGGAGGCGCCCGTAGCCCCGGCCTTGCCCCGGCAGCCTCCGGGGTGTAAGGTAGGGGTGGCCTTTAAACCGGTCCCGCGAGGCCGGAAAGGGAGGAAAAATGGAGCGATTGGGAAAGTGGCAAAGGAGAGAAGCTGGGCGGAGGCCAATGCCTCCGCTTCTTTTTGGGGGTGAACCGTGCGCTTTAAGGCCGAGCTGATGAACGCCGAGGAGATGCGCCGGGCCCTTTACCGCATCGCCCATGAGGTGGTGGAGGCGGGCAAGGGGGTGGAGGACCTAGTCCTGGTGGGCATCCACACCCGGGGCATCCCCCTGGCCGAGCGCATTGCCCGCTACATCCGGGAGTTTGAGGGGAAGGAGGTGCCCGTGGGGATTTTGGACATCACCCTCTACCGGGACGACCTTTCGGAGATCGGGGTCCGGCCCCAGGTGCGCCAGACCCGCATCCCCTTTGACCTCACGGGCAAAGCGGTAGTCCTGGTGGACGACGTCCTCTATACCGGCCGCACCGCCCGGGCAGCCCTGGACGCCCTCATGGACCTGGGCCGCCCTAAGCGCATCTACCTGGCAGTCCTCATCGACCGCGGGCACCGGGAGCTTCCCATCCGGGCGGACTTCGTGGGCAAGAACGTGCCCACCGCCAAAAACGAGGTGGTGAAGGTGAAGCTCGCCGAGGTGGACGGGGAGGACCGGGTGGAGCTTTGGGAGAAGGAGGCGGCATGAAGCATCTCCTGGACTTCCAAGGCTGGACCAGGGCCGAGGTGGAAAGCCTCCTGGACACCGCCAGGGTGATGGCCGAGGTCCTGGAGCGCCCGGTGAAGCGGGTACCCGCCCTGCAGGGCTTCACCGTGGCCACGGTCTTCTTCGAGCCCTCCACCCGCACCCGCCTCTCCTTTGAGCTGGCGGCCAGGCGCATGTCCGCGGACGTGGTCTCCTTCGCCGCAGCCACCAGCAGCCTGCAGAAGGGGGAAAGCTACAAGGACACCCTCCTCACCCTCGAGGCCATGGGGGTGGACGCTTACGTGATCCGGGCCGACGCCGCCGGGGTGCCCCACCAGGCCACCCGCTGGGTGCGGGGGGCGGTCATCAACGGGGGGGATGGCCGCCGGGCCCACCCCACCCAGGCCCTCCTGGACGCCTACACCCTCCTCGAGGCCTTAGGGGGCCTGGAGGGGAGGAAGATCGCCATCGTGGGGGACATCCTCCACTCCCGGGTGGCCCGCTCCAACGCCGAGCTCCTCCCCCTCCTAGGGGCGGAGGTCTGGGGGGCTGGCCCCCCCGCCCTCCTGCCGCAGAGCCTCCCCGGGGTGCGGCTCACCCCCCGCCTGGATGAGGCCCTGGCGGAGGCGGACGCGGTGATGGTCTTAAGGCTCCAAAAGGAGCGCATGGAGGCGGGCCTGGTAAACCTAGAGGACTACATCGCCCACTACCAGGTGACGGAAGCGCGGCTCAAGAAGGCCAAGCCGGAAGCCCCCCTCCTCCACCCCGGCCCCATGAACCGGGACGTGGAACTGGAAGGAACCCTGGCGGACTCGGCAAGGAGCCTGGTGAACCGCCAGGTACATAACGGGGTGGCGGTGCGCATGGCGGTGCTCTACCACCTCCTGGTGGGGAGGGAAAGGTGATGGGAGATATCCTCATCAAGAACGTCATGTTGGTGGACGCCCTGGGGGAACGGGGTCCTGTGGACGTCCTCATCGGCGAAGGGCGCATCCTCTCCCTGGAGGGCGGGGAGGCCCAGAGGGTCATCGAGGGGAAGGGGCGCTTCCTGGCCCCAGGCTTTTTGGACCTCCACGCCCACCTGCGGGAGCCCGGGCAGGAGGTGAAGGAGGACCTGGCCACGGGCCTTCGGGCTGCGGTGCGGGGTGGGTACACGGACCTGGTCTCCATGCCCAACACCAATCCGCCCGTGGACACCCCGGAGGCGGTGCGGGCCCTCAGGAAGAAGGCCCAGGCCCTGGGCCTGGCCCGCCTCTACCCCGCCGCCGCCCTCACCCAAGGCCAGGAGGGGAAAACCCTCACGGAGGCGGGGCTTCTCAAGGAGGCCGGCGCCCCTCTCCTCACCGACGACGGGCGCACCAACGAGGACGCCGGGGTGCTGGCGGCGGGCCTTTTGGGAGCTGCGGCCTTCGGCCTCCCCGTGGCGGTGCACGCGGAGGACGCCTCCCTGCGCCGGGGCGGGGTGATGAACGACGGGCCTTTGGCCGACCTCCTGGGCCTTCCCGGGAACCCACCGGAAGCGGAGGCGGCCCGAGTGGCGCGGGACCTCGAGGTCCTGCGTTACGCCCTGCGCCGGGCCCAGGCCAGGCCCCACCTGCACGTGCAACACCTCTCCACCCGGCGGGCCCTGGAGCTGGTGCGGGAGGCCAAGCGGGCCGGTCTTCCCGTCACCGCCGAGGCCACCCCCCACCACCTGACCCTCACCGAGGAGGCCTTACGCTCCTTTGACCCCCTCTTCAAGGTGGCCCCGCCCCTGCGCACAGGGGAGGACGTGGAAGCCCTCATCGAGGGGCTTTTGGACGGCACCCTGGACGCCATCGCCACCGACCATGCCCCCCACACCCAGGCGGAGAAGGAGATGGACCTCCTAAGGGCCCCCTTTGGCATCCCGAGCCTCGAGGTGGCCTTCCCCCTCCTCTACACCGAGCTCTACCGGAAACGTGGCTTCCCCCTGAAGCGCCTGGTGGAGCTCTTCACCGATGGGCCTCGGAAGGTGCTGGGCCTTCCCCCCCTGCACCTGGAGGTGGGGGCGGAGGCCAGCCTGGTCCTCCTGGACCCCAAGGAGCGCCCCGTGGACCCCAAAGCCTTCGCCTCCAAGGCCCGGTTCTCCCCCTGGGCGGGGTGGGTCCTCGAGGGGTGGCCCGTCCTCACCCTGGTGGAGGGGCGCATCGTCCACGAGGCGCTAGAATAGGGGCGTGCTGCGAGAGCTCCTGGAAGCCGACCAGCTCGGCCTGCGCTTGGAATGGGTAGGCGGGCTCCCCCTTTGGGAAGCCCAGCCCACCTACCGGCACCAAAAGGCCGTGGACCGGATACGCCAAAGCATCCGCCCCAAAGAGGGTTCCCCTTGCCCTTGTATCCACGTGGCCGACGTGTACGTGCGCTTCCCCGACGGCTCCTACAAGCGCCCCGACATCGCCCTCTTCTGCCGCGAGCCCGAGGAGCTGGACGAGGCCATTACCCTCCTGCCCGAGGCGGTGGTGGAGGTGGTGAGCCGGGGCTACGAGGCCAAGGATCTGGAAATCGCCCCCCGGTTCTACCTCTCCCAAGGGGTCAAGGACGTGGTGGTCTTTGACCCCCACACCCTCCTCGTCCTGCACCTACGCCAGAATGGAGCCTGGCGGCACGTGTCCCCGGTAGAGCTGGAACTCCTTTGCGGTTGCACCCTCACCGTATAGGGACCCAAAGCTCCTTCAGGCTTCTCACCCCCTCCGCCTCCATAAGCTTCAGCAGGCCCTTCAGCACCCGGCGGGGGAAAAGGGGACCCCCGTAGACGAAGCCCGTATAGACCTGGACCAACCTGGCTCCTAGCTTCAGGCGCTCCCAGACATCCTCAGGACCCTCCACCCCTCCCACGCTCACCAGGGTGAGGCCCTCCACCCCTGAAAGATGCCGCAGCACCTCTAGGGCCCGTTCCTTCAAGGGCCTCCCCGAAAGCCCCCCAGCTTCCTTGGCCAGGGGGCTTTTGAGGTTCGGACGCTCCAAGGTGGTGTTTACCGCCACCAGGCCCTCGAGGCCATGCTTCAAGCAAAGCTCCACCGCCTGGTCCAGGGCCTCCCAGGAAAGGTCCGGGGCCAGCTTGAGGAGGAGGGGCTTCCGGGTGGCTGGCCGCAGACAGGCGAGGAGCTCGTCCAAAAAGGGGCCCTCCTGCAGGGTACGAAGCCCCGGGGTATTGGGAGAGCTCACGTTGAGGACGAAGTAGTCCCCGTAGGGCTCCAAGACCCGAAACGCCTCCAGGTAGTCCTCCGCCGCCCGTTCCAGGGGGGTGTCCCGGTTTTTACCCAGGTTCACCCCCACGGGGAAGGCAAGCCCCCTTTCGCGGAAGCGCCGAAGCTTCCTGGCCGCCTCCTCCGCCCCCCCGTTGTTGAAGCCCATGCGGTTGATGAGGGCGCGGTCCTCCAGAAGGCGGAAAAGCCGGGGCCTGGAGTTCCCCTCCTGGGCTCTTGGGGTGAGGGTCCCCGCCTCGGCGAAGCCGAAGCCTAGGGCCCACCAGGCCCCCAAAGCCCGGGCATCCTTATCCATCCCCGCCGCCAAGCCGAGGGGATTGGGAAACCGCAGGCCAAAGGCCTCCACCTGGAGCCTGGGGTCCTCCACCCGCAAGAGGCGGGCGGGCACCTCCAAAAGGGGCCCCCGCTCGGACCAAAGGGCGAGGAGCTCCAAGGTGAACTCGTGGGCGGCCTCCGGGTCCAGGGCGAAGAGCAGCCGGTGCATCTCTCCCATCCTAAGGGCTCTTCCGGTAACATATGCCCGTGAAACGCCTTCTTTTGTCCGCCCTTGGGCTGTCCCTGCTCCTTGCAGCCTGCTCGGTACGCGTTACCGTGCCCCTTCCCAACCAGCAGGTGACCGTAGCCATGGTGGGGGATACCTTGGGGCAGGTGATCTATCCGGCACAGGCCATGGAGTTTCCAGGGGTTCCCGTTAAGAGCGTAGAGGTCTCCGGCACCCTCGAGGCCAACCAGCCCCTAACCCTCACCCTGAACCTCTACGCCCGTCTGACCGATCCCGCCAGCGACCCAAGCTGCACCGCCCTCTCCGATTTCACCACCACCTATGCCTACGCCTGCCCAGTGGGCCCCGACGACGAAAGGGTGGGAAGCGCCACCTTCGCCTTAAGCCAAAGCACCTCCCTCACCCTGAAGGGCCAGAACCTCACCTACGGGGTGCAGGCGGGCAAGCTCTGGCTGGGAGTGCAGCTGAACCAGGCCCTGCCGGCACCCCAAGTGGAGTTCACCTTTAAAGACCTGAAGGCCACCGTGGTGGCCGGCCTTTAGCCGCCTCCCTTTGTGCCCCCAGGTCCCTTCGGCCCTGGGGGAACCCTTATCATGGAGGGTAGATGAAGGACGTCTTGCGCCTGGAACTTCCCGTACTCCCCCTTAGGAACACCGTGATCCTCCCCCACACCACCACCGGGGTGGACGTGGGTCGCCCCAAGAGCAAACGGGCGGTGGAGGAGGCCCTGAACGCCGACCGCTACCTTTTCCTGGTGGCCCAGAAGGACCCCGAGGTGGACGACCCCACCCCGGAGGACCTCTACGGCGTGGCCACCCTGGCCGTGGTCAAGCAGGCCATGCGCCTCCCCGACGGCACCTTGCAGGTGATGGTGGAGGCTAGGAGCCGGGCCCGCCTGGTTTCCTACGTGGCTGCTCCCTACCTCCGGGCCGTGGGGGAGGTGTTGCCGGAACCCCCCCTTCAGGACGCCAGCCTGGCCCGGGTTCTGGTGGGCGAGGTGCAGGAGGCCTTTGAGCGCTACCTGCAAAACCACAAGACCCTGCGCCTGGACCGCTACCAGCAGGAGGCGGTGAAGAGCACCCTGGACCCCGCGGTCCTGGCAGACCTGGTGGCCCACCACGCCACCTGGCCCTTGGAAGAGAAGCAGTCCATCTTGGAAACCCCGGAGGTGGAGGAAAGGCTCAAAAAGGTGCTGGCTCTGCTCCTCCGCGATTTGGAGCGCTTTGACCTGGACAAGAAGATCGCCGCCCGGGTCAAGGAGCAGATGGACCAGAACCAGCGGGAGTACTACCTCCGGGAGCAGATGAAGGCCATCCAGCGGGAGCTTGGGGGCGGGGAGGACTTCCTCTCCGAGATGGAGGAACTTAGGGAGCGCATTGAGCAAAAGGGCCTGCCCGAAGCGGTCAAGGAAAAGGCCCTCAAGGAGCTAAGGCGCCTCGAGCGCATGCAGCCCGGCTCCCCCGAGGCCACGGTGAGCCGCACCTACCTGGACTGGCTTCTGGACGTGCCCTGGACGGAGGCTGACCCCGAGGTGCTGGACATCGCCGTTACCAAACGGGTCCTGGACGAGGACCACTACGGCCTCAAGGACGTGAAGGAGCGCATCCTGGAGTACCTGGCGGTGCGCCAGCTCACGCGGGGCCAGGAGGTGCGGGGCCACGCCCCCATCCTCTGCTTCGTGGGCCCCCCGGGGGTGGGCAAGACCTCCTTGGGCAAGAGCATCGCCCGCAGCATGAACCGCAAGTTCCACCGCATCTCCTTGGGCGGGGTGCGGGATGAGGCGGAGATCCGGGGCCACCGCCGCACCTACATCGGGGCCCTGCCCGGCAAGATCATCCAGGGGATGCGGCAGGTGGGGGTGGTGAACCCCGTCTTCCTCCTGGACGAGATCGACAAGCTCTCCTCCGACTGGCGGGGGGACCCGGCCTCGGCCCTTCTGGAAGTCCTGGACCCCGAGCAGAACCACACCTTCACCGACCACTACCTGGACGTGCCCTACGACCTCTCCAAGGTCTTCTTCATCACCACCGCCAACACCCTGGCCACCATCCCCCGGCCTCTCCTGGACCGGATGGAGGTCATTGAGATCCCCGGATACACCCTGCCGGAGAAGCGCGCCATCGCCCGCCACTTCCGCTGGCCCTTCCAGGTGAAGGAAGCGGGCTTGGAGGGCAAGCTGGAGATCACCGACCGGGCCATCGACCGCATCGTGCAGGAGTACACCCGGGAGGCGGGGGTGCGCAACCTGGACCGGGAGCTTTCCAAGGTGGCCCGCAAGGCGGCCAAGGACTACCTGGAAAGCCCCTGGGAGGGGGTGCGGGTGGTGGACGCCCAGGACCTCGAGGCCTACCTGGGCGTGCCCAAGTACCGCCCCGACCGGGCGGAGAAGGCCCCCCAGGTGGGGGTGGCCCAAGGCCTGGCCTGGACCCCCTACGGCGGGACCCTCCTCACCATCGAGGCCGTGGCCGTGCCGGGCACGGGCAAGGTGAACCTCACCGGCAACCTGGGGGAGGTGATGAAGGAGTCGGCCCACGCCGCCCTCACCTACCTGCGGGCCCACCGGGAGGAGTGGGGCCTGCCCGAAGGCTTCCACAAGGACTTTGACCTACACATCCACGTGCCGGAAGGGGCCACCCCCAAGGACGGCCCCTCTGCGGGCATCACCATGGCCACCGCCCTGGCCAGCGCCCTCACGGGCCGCCCGGTGCGCATGGACATCGCCATGACCGGGGAGATCACCCTGAGGGGCCGGGTCCTCCCCATCGGCGGGGTCAAGGAGAAGCTCCTGGCCGCCCACCAGGCGGGCATCTACCGGGTGGTCCTCCCCAAGGAGAACGAGCCCGAGCTCAAGGAGGTGCCGGAGGAAATCCTCAAGGACCTGGAGATCACCTTCGTGGAGGAGGTGGGCGAGGTCCTAAGGCTCCTCCTCCTGCCCCCCGCCCCACCCCCCGTGGGCCCCACCGACCGGCCCCAGCCCGGCGCCGGGGCCTAAACCTCCACCAGCTTGCCCAGCGGCACCAGCACGCGGCTGGTGCCCGAAACCGGGCGGTAGGCCCTAAGGGCAAGGGCCGCCAACCCCTTGGTGCCGATGCCTAAGCGGTACACGCCCGGTAGAAGGAAAAGCAGATAGTCCAAAGGCACTTCCGGCAGCACCGCTCCCCAGGCGTAGTGCGCCTTGGCCTCTGAGGGCAGAAAGTAGACCCCCGTATCCCCGGAGCTGAGGCGGAGGGGAAAGGCGTGGGTGTCCACACCCACACCCAAAGGCAGGAGTTGGTAGACCTGCCCCCGGAGTTGCAAAACCGCCGGTTCGTCCAGCACCAACGGCACCTCCACCGCCTCCCCGTCCCAGGAAACCAGCTCCAGCTCCTCGGGGAGATCGTCCAAGGCCAGGGGGGAGCCTAAACCCACCAGCTCTTCCGGCGGCGGGAACCCGGTCCGGGGAAAGGTGGGATCGGCCAGGAAGCGGCGCCATCCCACCAAGGACCTGGACCACGCCCCCCCTTCTAGGGGCTCCCCGCTGGCCTGGCGGTGGTAGGCCTCCGCCACCGCATCCCCCTCACCCCGAAAGAAAGCTGCCAGGCGCCTGTGCAGCCTGAGCCTTTCTCCCGTAGGGATGCCGGAGCAGAGGTAACGGCGGAACTGCGGTTCCGCCCAGCGGTAACGCCCCTCCACAAAGAGCAACCACCCGCGGTGTTCCAGCTCATCCACGTGGGCTTCCACCCCTAGGGCCCCAGCCATCTCCGGGGGAAAGGAACCGGGGTGGAGGGATAACACCTCCAGGGCCCTACGGGCCTCCTCGGAAAGGTGGCGGGCCTCGAGGACCACCATGGCCCGAATCCGCTGGGGAAGAGCTTCTGGATCGCCCAGCGAAAGGAGCTCTTTTAGAAGCTCAGGGCGGCCACCGCTTTCCAGGTAGAAGCGGGCGGCTCGCTCAAAGGGCAGGTTCCGCAGGTACGCCTTCCGGGCCTCGGACCACGCCAGCCGGGGCACGTGCAGCACCTTGGTGATCTCTGCGGGAAAGTGCGCCCTCAGGACGAGAAGGAAGGAGGGGTCTTCGCCGAAAGCGCTTCGGGCCACCACCAGCACCTGGCCTGGGGTGGGGCGGAGCCTCAGGGCCTCCTCCTTGGGGGGAAGGGGGTCGCCAAAGTAATAGACCCCCGGACCGGTCCCCTGCCCCTCACGGAAGGGCAGGTCCAGGCGCGCCGCCAAGGCCCTGGCCAGGGCTCTACGGCCAGACCCCGGAGGGCCCACCAGGACCACGAGGGCCGGAGGCCGCACCTCCTTTAGCCGGTCGGGAAAGGGTACGGCCTCCCGGGAGACCGCCAGTCGCGCCCGGACCTCGTGGACCCAGTGGTCCAGCTCGGGGGTGAGGCCCTCGAGACCTTCCAAGGCCTCCCCTGCCCCCGGGGTACGGTCCAGCTCCACCCCTGGGGGAAGCTCCAGCACCGGACCGCGGAAAGCACCTTTGCCCAAAAAGGCGCGCAGGTGGGTGAGCTCCACCCGGAGGTTCTGCAAAGCGGCCCCGTGGCCCCAAAGGAGGTCGGCCAGCTTCTCCCGGCGGGTGGGTCCCTCGAGGGCCAGATAGTAGAGGATGGCCAAAGCCTTGCGGCGCACAGGCAGGGTTTCGAGGGGCCCCTCCGCCCGAGCGGGGCCGTAAAGGGGAAGCCGTACCTTCCTGGCCATTTTGGCCTCCGTTAAGGCAGGCGTTAAGAGAGCGTTAAAGACATGAGCCCGACCTGCCCCTAGTTTAACGCCCCTCTGTGAAAAACTCGTCAAAAACGACTGGGCTCTGCTTCACGAGGCTTTAACGGCATCCCCGCTAGGGTGCTCGCAGAAAGGAGGTGAAATGGTGAGGCTTGGGAAGTTGGGTTTGCTCCTCATCCTGCCCCTCCTGCTGGGGGCAGTGGGCCCCCAAGCCTCCGTGCGGCTGGAAGTGAGGATTCCCGAACGCGCAGCCCTCATCCTGGAGCCTCCCGCGGTGGGCGGGATGCATGTGGGGGTTTTGTGGGCCAGCGGGACGGGTGGAGGCCACCCCAGCCAACCTCCGTACTGCCCCAAAGACCCCCGCGACCCCACCCTCTGCCTGCGGGATCCGGTGGTGGTCTTTGACCTCCGGTGCGCTACCTTGGGCCCCGTGCCCCCGCACTGCGCCGGGCTTTACGGCGGGGATGGCCGCTTCCTGGACGAGGACGGGCGGCCCTACCCGCCCCTCCTCCTGGACGGGGAGGGCCGGGTGGTCCCTGGGTCCAAGCGCTTCCCCCAGTTCTTCACCCACCCCTCCATGCGCCTGCACGTCTTCACCCAGCGGCGGCACTGGGCGCTTTCCGTGGCCTTGGAGACCGAGCCCACAAGCCCGGAAGGTAGCGTGCTGGACGCCAGCCACTTCGCCATGCACTCCATCCTCACGGGGCGGGGCGGCGTGCCCCCCACGCCCCACTGGAAGTGCCTGGCCTACCACCCGGACTGGGACCATCCCCCTTCCCACATATGCCCCGCGCCTCCCGGGCCCGAAGGGGGCGTGCTCCTGGAGGAGGTCACCGACCACCCTGGCGGCTGGCAGTCCGTCACCCTGGGCATCAAGCTCCGGTTGGACGGCTCCGAGGCCCCTGGTGAGTACGAGGGCTGGTTGGTTTACACCCTCACCCTTCTATAGGAGGCTTTCGGCTTGAGGCTTTTGGGTTCTTTTGAACGGAGGAAACCATGAAGAAGTGGCTGATCGCGGTTTTAGCCCTGGCCCTGGCGGCGGGCTACGCCCAGGTGAACTTTTCTACGGAAGGCGACCTGGACGCGAACATCGAGGAGCTTTGGGACGACAACCACGACCAGGCGGCGGTGAAGGAGAAGGTGCGGGTGGTGATCCCGCCCCGCTACGCCCTCCACCTCACCGAGGACGAGTGGAACCTGAACCTCAATAGCCCTCCTGAGGCTCCTTCTCCCTACGTGTTTGACCCCTACAACCCTCAGCCCCCTGCGGAGGGGTGCTACCTGGTGCCCAAGGCGGTGAAGACGCCCTCTGACCTCATCAACTACGCCCTTGCTGGCGGCGTCTTCCGGCCCATCGGCGCCTATCCCGCGGCCAAGGACTACAACGAAAACGGCATGCTGGAGCCCGACGAAAAGGGCACGCTCATCTGCGTGAACCAGAAGGTGCTGCAGAAGTTCTCCAACGACCCCGACGGCTGGCAGCTCTCGGTGTCCGTAACGGGCACGCCCGCTAGCGGCTTCGGCTACTTCGGCCTGGCGGACCTCATCAACCAAGTGCCCATGGGCGGCTTCTACACCAACAGCCTGCCCCACATGCCGACGGTGGTGGCCCAGGGAAGCGGCCCCACGGGCGGCTGGCTGGACGACCTGATCGTGGAGGCCTTCTGGTTTGACGGCTCCGAGCTGGACGGCACCTACACCCTCGACGTCACCTTCACCCTGGCGGGTCTCTAAAAGGAGGTAAGCCATGCGGAAGCTTCTCTTCTTGACCGCTAGCCTGCTCCTGGCCCTGGCCTTGGCCAACGGCGGGGAGGAGTGGAACGTGGGGAGCCAGCAGGCCACCGTCACCGAGCGCATCAACCTCACCATCCCCCAGCGGGTGGCCCTGCACCTCACCGAGGACGAGTGGATCGTGGACCTGAATAACCCCGTTCCCGGGCAAAACGGGGAAGGATGCTACCTGGTGCCCAAGGGGTTTGGGGGCACCCTTGAGGACGCCATCGCCGACGCCTTGGCGGGCGAATTGGCCCCCATCGACACCTACCCCGCCATCAAGGACCTGAACGGCAACGGCAAGATTGACGAGGGCGAGAAGGGCACCCTCATCTGCCTGAACCAGAAGGTCCTGCAGAAGTTCTGCAATAACGGGGACGGGTGCGAGCTGGACCTCAAGGTGACCCGGACCCAGGGCGGCCCCACCTACGGCCAGGGCGGGGTGGTGGAGAAGGCCCCGGACCTCGGCCACACGAAGTTCGTCCAGTTCAACGGAGTGGACGACGGCACGCCCCTCGAGCTCCTGAAGGTGCTGGGCGGACGCCTCCCCGGCTGGCTGGACGACCTCATCATCGAGGCCTTCTGGTTTGACGGCTCCGAGGTGGCGGGCACCTACGAGTTCAACTTCCTCTTCCAGCTGGCCGCCCTCTGAGGCCTAAAGGCCGCCCCCGGGCTTCCGGGGGCGGCTTTTTCCCCGCTAGAATCCGGCTATGAGAAAAACCCTTCCCCTGCTAGCCCTGCTCCTCACCGCAGCCCAGGCCCAAACTGGCGTGGGGGTAAGCCCCCCCAGGGCCCTCTACCCCGCTGCCCCTGGGACCAGCCTCACGGGGAGCATCCTGGTGGACCACCCAGGACGCAGCGGCACCCTGCAGGTGGAGGTGGTGCTCCAAGACGTCCTCCTCCAAGCGGACGGGAAGCCCCTCTACCTGGACCCAGGCAGCCACCCCCGCTCCCTCACCCGCTGGCTTGCCGTGAGCCCCCTGGCCTTTCTCCTCCAGCCCCAGGCTGCCCAGGAGGTGCGCTACACGGTGCAGGTGCCCCCGGACGCCCAGCCCGGCACCTACTGGGGCATCGTCTTCTTTGAGTCCGCCCCGGCGGGAAGCCGGCAGGGCGCGGAAGGCCTGGGCATCCGGGTCAAGACCCGGGTGGGGCACGTGGTCTACGTGGAGGTGGGCCAGGTGAGCCGCTCGGGGCGCATCCAGGGCTTCCGCTACCTGCCGCCAAGCCGAGAAGGCCCCGCCCAGGTGCGACTCTCCTTCCAGAACACCGGCACCGGCCTCCTGCGCCTCAAGGGGCGGGTGGAGGTGCGGGACCTGCAGGGCCGCCCCGTGGCCCAGGCGGAGGTGCCGGAGACCGCCAGCCTCCCCGGGGCCACCCACGAGCTCCCCGCGCCCTTGGACAAGCCCCTGCCCCCGGGGCGCTACCTGGTCCTGGCGGTGCTGGACTACGGGAGCCCGAGCCTCATCGCCGGGGAAGGGCGGATTGAGGTGAAGTGATGCGAAGTCTGGCCCTTTTGCTGGTGCTCGGCATGGCCCTGGCCCAGGTGCCCATCGGGGTAAACCTGCCCGAGGGAACGAGCCTCAGCCTGAATGCCGAGGAAGTGGTCTTTGACCTCACTCAAAGGAACTACCCGCCCCCCAGCTTCCCCTTCGCCTACAGCCCCACCTCCCCTTCCGGCCCCCTCACCCTGCGGCTTTTCACCAACCTGGAAGGGGGTTTCGCCGTGGAGGTGGAGGCCAGCCCCCTCCTGGCGGAAGGCGGGGCGGAGATACCCGCCAGCCAGGTGGAATACCGCCTGAACGGCGGGCCCTGGATTCCCCTGGGGCCCAAGGTGGTGCTCCTCACGGGAAGCGGGCCCACGGCAGGCTACCAGAGCTATGTGCTGGAGTTCCGCCTGGTGCTCACGGGGCAGGAGGTGCCCGGGGTGTACCGGGGTAGCCTCCTCTTCACCCTAAGCCGCCTTTAGGCCATGCGGGCCTTGGCCCTTCTCCTCCTTCTCGGCCTGGGTCTGGCCCTCGAGGCCCCCGAGGCTCTGGAAGCCCAGCCCGGCGGCTTCCTGAGCGTGCCCGTGCGGGGGGAAGGGCGCATCCAGGCGGCGGAGGTGCCCCAGGGCCTCATCCCCCTCACCGAAGCGGTGGAGGGTGAGGGGGTGCTGAACTTCCTGGTGGGGCCGGAAGCCCGGGCGGGGGAGCACCCCCTGGTCCTGCGGGACGCCCGGGAAACCCGCACCGTGCGGGTGCGCATCCCCGTGCGGGCCGGGGTGGAGCTCCGGGTTCCCCCCGGGGCCGAGGGGGTGGAGGGGGAAAGCCTCGGTTACACCCTGAGCGTGCGCAACACGGGCAACGCCCCGGACCGGGTGCGCCTGGAGGTGCGGAGCCTCCTCCCCTACCGCCTCTCCCAAGAGGTGCTGGACCTGGAGCCGGGGGAGGCCAAGGAGGTGCGGCTGGAGCTACGCCTGGTGGGGCGCAACCGGGACACGGCCACGGTCTTCGCCTACTCGGGCCTGGACCCCAAGGTGCGGGCCTACGGGGTGGTGGAAACCGTCATCCGCCCCTTCGCCGGGGCGGAGAAGCTCTCCCGCCAGGCCCTCTACTACCGCTTCGGCCTCACAGGCCGGTACGGACAGGACACCCTCTCCTACGGCTTCGGGCTTTCCCTATCCGGCGCCCTTTCCGACTACGTCCGCCTTGCTTCCAGCCTGGCCCTGAAGCCCGAGGGGCCCGCGGGGGAACTGGCCTTTTTGGGTGAGGGCTTCGCCCTGGGCTTCCGGGGCTACCCCGGGGTCTACCGGCTGGACGGGGAGCTCGGCCCCTTCCAGGGCTACGCCGCCTGGGCGGGGGGCGGCTTGAGCGTGGGCGGCACCTACCAGGAAGGTCCGTGGAAGGTTTCCGGGCACGTGAGCGGGCTGGGGCAACGTTTCAGCCTGGGCTACGCCCTCCAGGAAGGAGGGCTAATTCTGGTGCCCTACGGGGTGGTGAACCGCCGGGCCAACCCCGAGGCCGTGCAGGCAGGTGTCGGCCTCGAGGGCAAACTGGAAAACCGCGACCTCAGCCTCAGCGGCAGGCTGGAGTACCTGGAGGGCCTGAGGCTCCGCCTGGGCGGGGCCACCCGCAGCCAGGAGCCTTGGGGGCTCAAGGGAGAGGTGGCTTACGAAGGGGGCAGGCTCCAGGGCTCCGCCACCCTGAGCGAGCGCTTGGACGAAGCCACCACCCAAAGCCTCTCCCTGCGCCTGGCGGACAACACCGGCCTCTTCTACACCCTGGCCTACCGCCCCCCCGGCCAGCCCTTCTCCCTCAGCGGCACCCTGGGAGCCCAAGGGGGCCTGGTGGTGGGCCTTTCCGGGCGCTACCGGGAAGGCGGGGTGGAGGTGGGGGGAAGCCTGGGGCGCACCCCGCAAGGAGCGAACTTCTCCCTCTTTGCCACCTACCGGGAACGGGACTACGCCTTCCAAGGCGGCTACACCGCCCTTCCCAGCGGGCGGCGCCTCCAGCTGGCCGCGCAGGGAACTTTCCCGCCCTTGGAGGGCACCCTCAGCCTGGGCTACGACCTGGAGCAAAAGCGCCCCGAGGCGCGCTTCGGCCTGGCCTACCGGGAAGGCGGCCTGGTCCTGGGCCTGGAAGGGGCCTACGCGGAGGGCGTCCTGAGGCTTTCGGCCCTGGGGGGCCTGGAAGCCAAGGGCGGCTTGGACACCCCTGAGGCGCTGGTCCAAGCCTTCGGGGGCCGGGCCACGGGGTACGTGGAGGGGGTGGTCTTCCACGACCGGAACCGGGACGGGGTGAGGGGGATGGAGGAGCCCCTCCTGCCCGGGGCCAAGGTGCGGGTGGGGGCTCTGGAGGCGGTGGCGGACGGGGAAGGGCGCTACCGCCTGGAGCTCTACCCGGGGGCCTACCGGCTGGAGGTGGGGGGCCTCGAGGCCAGCCTGGCCCTCCGCCGCCGGGCGGAGGTGCGGGTGGAGCGAGGGAAAACCCTCCCCCTGGACCTTCCCGTGGAAACGGTGGTGGGCCTCATGGGCCAGGTCTACCTGGACGCAAACCGCAACGGCCAAAAGGACGAGGGCGAACCCCCCCTCCCCTACGCCCGGGTGCGGCTCCAAGGGGCGGAAAGCCGCACCGCCCTGGCCGACGGCAGGGGGGTGTTCGTCCTGGGCGGCCTACTCCCCGGGAGCTACACCCTGAGCCTGGACCCGGCCAGCCTGGACAAGCTGCAAGAACCCGGCGAGCCCCTAAGCCTGGACCTCCAGCCCGGCCCCCTGCCCCAGGTGCTCCTGGCCGCCAGGCCGGTGGTGCGGGAGATCGTGCGCACCCTCACGGAGGAGAGCCTGGCTGTGGTTCTAGAACCCCTGCCCACAGTCCTTCCCCCAGGGGCCGAGCTCCCCTTGCGGGTCCAGGTGCAGGGAGGGCCCAGCCGGGTCTGGGCCGAACTGGGGGGGCGCTCCTACCCCCTAAGCCCCCTGGAGGAAGGGCTTTACGGGGCCTACCTTCCCGTGGAAGGCCAAGGAAGCCTGGAGCTAAGGGTGGTGGCCGAGCGCGGGGCCGAACGGGCGGAGGCCGGGGCCTACCTCACCGTGCGGCCTGGCCCCCTGGCCACCCTCCAAGCCACCCCCGCCCTTTTGGACCCCGGGGAGGAGGTGCGCCTCGAGGCCCGCCTCCTCCGCCGGGCAAACCGAGTGGAGGTGCGCCTCGGACCCCTCATCGTCCCCTTGGAACGGGTAGACGACCTCACCTTCCGCGGCACCCTCCTGGCCCCCAAGACCCCTGGGGCCTACGAGCTGGAGCTCTACCTGGACGGGAGCCGGGTGCACACCGCCCGCATCCGGGTGCGGGACTAGGGAAGCTCCTCCTTGCGGTTGGCGTTGAAGAAGACCTGGGCCCCGAAGCGCTCCACCACCTCCTCCGCCGGGATATAGGTGGCCCCCAGGGTTTCCATCACCCGCCGCATCAGGTAGTCCCCCTCCCGAAGCTGCCTTTCCACCTGGGGCAGGCAGTCCTTGTGGTACAGGGCCATGAGGGGCTCCAGGTGCCCTTCCGGATTGTAGGGGACCACCACAGGATAAGGAGAGGCGAGAGCCTTCTCGTAGAGGAACTCCCAGTACCCCCGGGTAAGGAAGGGCAGATCCGTGGCCGCCACTGCCACCCAGGGGTGGCGGGCGTGGACCAGGGCCGAGTGCAAACCGGAGAGGCTGTCCGCCCCCGGCAGAAGGTCGGGGTAGACGGGAACCCCAAAGCCCGGATAGGGCCTGTTAGCCACGATAAACCGCTCCTCCGCCCCCGCCAGGCTCTCCAAGACCCATTGCAGAAGAGGCTTTCCCCGGTAGGGGAAAAGGGCTTTGTCCTCCCCGAAGCGCCGCGAAAGCCCCCCCGCCAGCACCGCCCCCGTGTACATACCCTTAGCCTAGGACCTCCGCCAGGCGCCCGGCCAGCAGGGGAGCGTAGAGGAAGCCCGTGGAGCCTAGGCCCGTCAGGGCAAAGCCACCGTCCACGGGGAAGAGATAGGGAAGGTCCTGGCCCCCGGGGAGGGCGCCTAAGTAGCCGCACGCAAAGGTTGCCCCATCGACCAAAGCGGCTTGCTCATGGCCTCTTTGGGGCCCCCCCCCCCCCCCGNAAGGTCTTCCGCGCCCTTTAGAAGCCATTCCACCTCCCCTTCCGTGGGAGGGGGAGCCTCGGGATCAGACCGATGGGGGAGGTAGCTTCCCCCTAGGGCGCTTCCCGCTAGGTAGACCCGGTAGCTGATGGCCCGGGGGAAGTAGTCCAGCAGGGTGAGGACGAGGCCAGGGATATGCCGCCCCTCGAGGCCCAAAAGGTGCGCCCCCCGCCCACCGCCCGCGTAGACCAGCACCTCCCCCCGCACCCTCTGCCCCCCTTCCAGGACCAGGCAAGGGGGTTCCCAGGCGACCACCCTGGCCCGGAGGAGGGGAAGGCCCTCCGCCAGGCGCTCTAGAAGGGGCCTTGGCTCAAGCCAGAAGGCGTCTTCCAAAAGGACCCCTTTCCCCTCCCAGCGGTGCCTCAGCCCCCCCAGGCGGCCCGCCACCTTGGCCCGCTCCCCTTCCGGGACCGGGCGGAAGACCCCCATGTGCAGCTCAGCGAAACGGCCGTAAAAGCTCAGGGCCGCCTCGAGGGCCCGCTCCCCCTCCGCCGCCAAGGTGAAGCGCCGTCCCCGGAGGGGGTTGACCAGGGCCACAGGTACCCGGCTTGCCTCCCCCAGGGCCTCGGCCACCAAGAGCACCCGCTCTCCCCGCTCCAAGAGGAAGCGGGCCGCGGCGAGCCCCGCCACCCCCGCCCCCAGGACCACCACCCCGGCCTCACCCACAAGACCCACGCCTACCCCCTCCCTTGGGGGAAAGAACCCCTGCCCCAGGAGGCCGCCCCCAAGGGCCTCAGAACCGGAAGCCTTCCCCGTCCCTTCGGCAGAGCCCCCGCTCTGCCAGGCCCTCCAACAGCTCCCGGGCCCTGGCCTCGGGGAGGAAAGGGGCAAGGTCTCGAGGCCGCAACAAGCCGCCCCGCCGCCAAGCCTCCTTCATGGCCAGCCTCTCCAGGGCCACCGGTGAAGGCCCCCGGCGCAAGAGTCCTCCCTGCCAGCGTTCTACTCCCAGGTAAGCCAGCAGAGCCCCCAGCAACGCCAGCCCAAATCCCCAGAAGGCAAAGCGAGTGACGGCCAGGAGCCACACGAAGAAGGCCACACCCGCCAAGAAAGGCATGAAGGACCGCATCCCTCCCTCCTAGGCTACGGGCAAGGGGATGGGGGCAGGCTCCTGAGCCCCCACCACTTCCCCGAAGAGGAGGTGGGGCGTGGCCTGCTTCACCTCCACCTGGTAAAGCCCTGGGGCCGGGGCCTGGTGGGCGGGGAGGAGGACCGGATGGTTCCCCCGGTCGTGCCCCTGCACGTACCCCTCCTCCTTGGCCACCCCCCGGACCAGCACCTCCACCGTCTTCCCCACCCACTCCAGGTTGCGGCGGTAGCTCCATTCCTTCTGCTTCTCAATGAGGCGCTGTAGCCTTTCCACCTTCACTTCCCGGGGCAGGTCCTGGAAGTGCTTGAAGGCCGGAGTGCCGGGCCTGGGCGAGTAGATGAACATGTAGGCCTGGTCGTAACCCACCTCGTCGTAGAGGCTCAGGGTTTCCTGGAAGTCCTCCTCCGTTTCCCCAGGAAAGCCCACGATGATGTCGGTGGAAAGCACGGCGTCCGGCAGGACCTCGCGGATCCTGCGGATGCGCTCCAGGTAGTGGGCCCGGCGGTACTCCCGGGCCATGCGCCTAAGCACCCGGTCAGAGCCCGACTGCACCGGCAGGTGGATGTAGCGGGTGATGGCGGGGGTTTCGGCGATGGCCTCGAGGATATCGTCGGTAAAGTTCACGGGGTGGCTGGTGAGGAAGCGCACCCGGGGGATGCCCACCCCCCCCACCAGGCGCAACAGCTCGGCGAAGCTGGGGAAGCCCGGCTGGTCCTTGCCGTAGGAGTTCACGTTCTGGCCCAGGAGGGTGATCTCCACTACCCCCGCCGCCTTCAGTTGTTCGATCTCTTTCAGGATCAGGTCGGGGTGGCGGGAGACCTCGGGCCCCCGGGTGGTGGGCACGATGCAGTAGGTGCAGTGGTGGTTGCACCCGCGGATGATGGTCACGTGGGCGGACAAGGCCCCCTTGGGGGGCGGGGGGATGTAGTCCAGGAGGTCTTCCTTGAAGGTGAGGTCCCAGAAGCGCTCGTTCCCCTTCAAGGCCTCCGGCAAGGAGGTGAGGGCCCCGGGGCCCAAGAGCAGGTCCACGCCGAACTTCCGGGCCATCTGCTGGCCCTCGTCCAGCTGGGCCAAGCAGCCCATAAGCCCGATGAGGAGGCCCCGGCGCTCCTTCTCCTTGCGGAGCTGGCCTAAAAGGGAGCGCACCTTCTCCACCGGCTTACCCCGCACGGCGCAGGTGTTCACCAGGACGAAGTCCGCCTCCTCCACGCTATCCACCAGCTCCCACCCGAGGCTTACCAGCTCGCTGGCCACCAGGTGGGAGTCGTACTCGTTCATCTGGCATCCGAAGGTGATGATGTGCGCGCGCATATTCCTCCAGAGGCGACCGGGGGGATCCCGGACCCCATGGTTCTAAGTCTAGCAGGCAGGAGAAAACCCGCCCCTATAGGGGCGGGCCTTGCCTGGTGGCGGCGGTGGGACTCGAACCCACGACACCACGATTATGAGGAGCTTACCCCTGGGTCCTCTCCACTCCACTACGTTCCGATTTGCCCATAAATAAGGACACTTCCCCTTAGTAAAGTGAGGGTTCGTTCCGCCGGTATCCGCCCCATAAGCTAACCATTCGCTAACTCGAGGCGAGCCCTGGGGGTGGGCGGGGAATGGGGAGAAACGGAGCGGATCTGAGGGGGGTATCCTGAGGAGGGTGGTGGAGGTGTCCAACGAAGAGCTTCAGCGGGATTTTGAAGCCTGGATGGTCTGGAACGAAAGAAAAGCGCTCCTAGGAGCGGCTTACCTCCTCTGTCCGTCCCCTTTTGAGGAGCTAACACAGGTACTCCAGCGCATTCCTCCTGGGCCCCTCGGTGCACTCGCCTCTCTGAGCTGGGGACCCCCGGAAGTGGAGGAGATCGAGCGCTTCCTTCAGGACCATGAAGGAAGGTTCTGGCGGGGGTGGCCTGCCTGGGGTGCCCTGGAATATTGGCGAAGGGAGGTGTTTCCCAAGCGTGCCTGCGCGTTGCAGGGGCGGAGGGGGGCCTTCCCCGAAGCCTGGCGGGCCTGGGCCTACCCCCTCCTCGCAGGGATAGCGGAGGCCCTCGAGCCCTGGAAGCCCTACCCTGAGCCTTGGACGCAAGGCCACCGCTTCCTCCACGAACTGGAGCACGCCTTCAAGGTGGGCGTGGCTGAGGCGGTCTGGTCGGACCCCTCCCCCCCAAGAGAAGACCTCTGGGGTGAACTACGCCCTTACCCGTGGGAGAGCCGTTGGGAGTTCCTACGGCGGGCAGAAGCTCACTACGACTTTTGGAAAAAGCGGCGGGAAGCGTTGGGGGAAGAAACACCCTATGCCAAGCGTCCCAAGTGGGCCACAAGGCATAGGGACTTGCTCCTCTACGCTCTGGAAGAGCTCTTTGGGCTAACCCGGGACCAAGTGGGGAGCCTTGGGGAGGAGTTGCGAACAAGCCCAGGTCCCCTAGGGAAATACCTCAGGCAAGGTAGAAGGCCCAAAGGAAGGCAGGAAAAGACCCCGCACGAAAACCGCTTGGAGGGGGAGGAAACGCCTCCCCTCTCGCCTCTGGACTACGACACGGTCAGCAAGATCGTGGCCATTGTGAAGGAGCGGCTTCGCCTGCCCTGAGCCGGATACGCTCCCTCATCGTGCTTCGCGGTAGTAGAATGTCCCTACCGAGGCGCCTGCCTGGGGGGTGATGCGGATGCCAGGGATGGAGAAGGCCAGGGTACCCGCGCACGGAGAATCCTTAGCCCGGGCCATGCGCCGGGCAGGCCTCGAGGCCCCCACCCTGGCCAAGGAGCCGGGCGCGAGTCCCGAGCGGGTAATGGCTTGGCCTGCTGGGGAAGGCCTTCAGGCAAAGGCCTAACGGGAGGGCACCCTGTGGCCGCGCAATCTCCCCTAGCCTTCGAAGATCCCGTGGCCTATGCCCGGCGCCTGTGGGAGGGCTACCGGGAACTTTTGGCCTCAGAAGAGGCGTACGATCCCTTCCTGCTCCTAGAGGCGGTGGAGGAATGGCCCGTCTTCGTGCGGGCCTTGCGGCGGGCGGCTTCCAAGAACCCCGCTGAGGCCTTGCGCTTAGCCAAGGAAGTGTGGAAGGAGGAAGTGCCTTTGCGGGTCCTCGGGATACGTCTACCGGCCACCAAGGAGGCCTTCCTGGCCCAGGTGGGGCTGGCCTAGACCAAGACCACACCCGGGCCGGGGAAGAAACCCTTCTGGAGAGGAGCTCTGGTCATGGGGTACACAAAGGACTCCCTTTTAGAGCTGGCCCGCTGGCGCTGGCGGGAGGTGCGGCGCTTCCTGGACAACCCCGAAGCCTTCGACCCTGACGAGGCCCTGGAGGTGTTGGAGGAGTTCCCCCTCTTGCGGGCCCACCTGCGAGCGCTTTATTCCCAGAACCCCGAGGCCGCCCTACAGCTGGCCCGGGAGGTCTTGGCGGAAAGGGAAAGACTCTTGGCCCGGGGCTTTTCGCTTCCGGAGACCCTCGAGGCCCTCCTGGCCTGACCCCTTGCCCACCCGTGGCCGGCTCAGAGTAGCGGATCCTGAATGGCCTTGGGTAGGCCTTCCTCCACCTCGAGGCCTTGCCCCGTCAACGCCGCCATCCGCTTGTCCTTGGTGTAGACCTTGGTGCACCCGTGGACCTTGGCAATGCCGAGGATAAAGGTGTCCGTACGCACGCATTGGCGTTCCTGGCCCTTGAGGGGCTCCTGGTCCAGGCGGGCCTTGAAGAAGCGGGCGGCCTCAATGGCCGCCGCCTTGTTCAGCTCTAGAAGGCGGAAGTGCTTCTCCAAGTAGGTCAAGACCTCAGGCCACTTCTGGGGCTCAAGCCCCGTCAGAAACTCACTCACGACCGGAAGAGGGAGGGCCACCTTGCGCACCCCGCGGCTGAGCTCCTCGAGGTAGGCCTTGGCGCTAGCATGCTCAGGATGCCCAGGGTTCTCCAGGGCTTGAAGCAGGGCGATGAGCACGTCCGTGTCCAGGGCCTCCACCCTCACCCCCTGAGCCGCCGCACGTGTTCCTCGGGGTCAAGGCCCCGCAAGGCCTCCCCCACCAGGCGGGCCAAGCCGATGAAGGCCTCCTGAGGATCCCCTGGGCGGTAGGGGAGGACCTCCAAAAGCTCGGGGTGGCCCAGAACCTTCCAGCCTCCCTCCTCCCAGGCAAGCCGGACCCTCACCCGCACCCCGATCTCCCTATAGAGGGCGTTCTCCTCCTCGAGGGCCTTCACGTCTTCCCGTTGAGCCCGAATATGGTACTCCCCTTGGGGGGTCCTGAGGTCCACCTTGGGCTCCACGCCCCCGAGGCGGATCACCTCCCCGTAGAGGGTAAGGACGTCCTCCACAACCAGGGGCGGCGTGGGGGCCGGGACAGGATGGGCCGCCCCCAAGAGGGGTTTCACCTTCCCCGCGCGCTCCAGCTTCAGGGTGCGGTCTTCCTTCACAAGCTCTTTGCTGAGCAGGTAAGCCTTTTCCCGCGTCTTGGGCCCGAGGAGGTGGTACTGCCCTTCCTCCAGAGGGCGGAAAAGGCCCTCTTCCAAAGGGAGGACAGCGCCCACGCTGACCTCGAGGGCCACGCTCCCCTCCCTCACCCCCACCAGGCTCGCGGGGAGGGGCTCCTCGTACCCCTGTTCTAGGGCGAAGGCCTCCAGGAGGCCGCCAAGCCCCTCAAGGAGCACCGCCAAATCCTTCAGGGGAAGGTCCTCCGGGCCCAGGAGGTCCTGGCCCTCGAGGTAGAGGCGGTACACCTTCCCCTTCATACGCCCAAGTGTACCGCACCGTTCCGTGCACAGTTGGAAGCCCCGTCCCCAAACCCTCTCAGAGCGCTTTTTGACCAGGAGCTTGACGGAAAACCCCAAAGCTTCCCCTAGTGGAAGCCAGGAAGGGCGGGCGATTTCGTGCCAAGCTCCCCATTTTGTGCCAACCCCTTGGCACAAAATCTTTTTGCGTCCTGGACGGGATTTTCCCGATTTTGTGCCAAGGGCATAGAGAGATTAAGGCTCCTCGTACTCCAGGAGGTCCTGGACCCCGTAGGGCTTGCCCGTGAGCTTTCTCAGGGCCCACAAAACCCAGGCGAGGGCCTCGAGGTCGGGGCGATTGATTGACCCCGAAGCCCAAGCGTAAAGGGTATTGCGGCTTACTTTTCCTGAAAGGACTTGGGCGAGGCGGTAAACGGTCAGGTTCTCCCCGGCCAAAACTTCCCTGAGCCTCCACCGCAACCTGGGCGCTACCATAGCCTGAGCTTACCAAAACATGGGGACCAATACTATAGCTATGCCCATACCTATTGACATATGCACACAACTTTGGTACTATAGGGCACCTAGGGAGGGCGTGCTTGGCGGCCTGACCTCCCTAGGGCTCACCAGGAGGTGAACATGACCACGGTACCCCAGAACAAGGCTCAGGTTCAAGATAGCCCCTTCGGGGCTGACCAAGAGGCGAAGGCGGCGGTGGAGCTCACCGCCCAGCAGGTGGCCGCGCTCTACAACCTGCTCAAGGCGGAAGAGGACTACGGGGAGGGGCTCCCCCTGGCCCTCGAGGCCCTCCGCCGGGAGCTCAAGGAGAAGGCCAAGGCCCTGGGGCTCACCTTCCGGGAGGGCTACGCCTACCTGAGGTGAGGCGGGACGGGGGTGGGGGCTTCCCCGCCCCCTTCTTCCCTGGAGGTGCGCGATGAGCAGGACTTGGGGCCACACCCTGGAGGCCCACACCCCCACGGGCCGCGATCCGGGTTGTTCCTGGCCACTTTGCAGGGGGGCCACCGCCTTCCGGGGGCGCTTCTACCGGGTGGCTAGCTCCCGCACGGGGAGGGTCGTGGAGGCCCGGGTGAACCTCTGCTTGGAGCACGCGGAACGCTGGGCGGAAAGGCACGGCTTGGAGAAGGCCCTCGAGGCGGATCTCCGCCAAAGGCTCCTGGCCCGAGGGCTCTTCCTCCACCTGGAGAAGGAGCCCAAGAGCGGGCGTTGGCTAGCCTGCCCTCTCCTCAAGGGGAAGCGGCGGCCCCCCTATGCCCGGGGCAATACCCGGGCCGGCGCCCTCCTGGGCCTGCTTTGGGAGGTGGGCCGTGCTTAGGGCCTCGAGCCTGGCCCTCCTCCTGGCCTGGCTTTGGTTTGACCTCACCGGGGACGGCTGGGCGGCCTTCTTTGCGGCCTCCTCTAGCCTGGCCGCCTCCCTGGTGGCCTGGACGGCGGCAAAGGAGAAGGAGGTGCGGAATGAGCGCTAAAGCAAAGCGGGAAGCCCTTTGGCACTACGTGCAGGCGCGGCTGGAAGAGGTGGTGCAGGCCCTGGACCTCCCGGTCCTCGAGGAGCCCCGGCTCATGGAGGCCCTCGAGGCGGGCTACCTGGCGGCCCTGGAGGATTTCGCCCCACCCGCCATACACGCCCTGATAGCCCACGGGGACGGCGTGGAAGCGCTTCAGGAACAAATCCGCGGGGATTTGTTCCTATACGGAGAGGAAAACAGCGGACTAGATGGGAAGCATGGAGCGCAAGGGGTCCAGGCTCTTGACGGTGGAGGAGGCGAGGATGGTGGTAGGGCCTGACCGGTTTTCCAGGCACCTGGCCTACGCCTTGGGCAGGGTGGCCGGGGTGAGGATGGGGAAGCGGCTCCTCATCCCCAGCAAGGTGGTGGAGGCCCTCTTGGAGGGGCGCCTGCCCCCGGAGGTCCTCGAGGCGGTGCACCGGGAGGCCAGGAAGCTGGGGGGGAAGGCATGAGAGGCGGTTGTTGGGATGCGTCGCAGGTTGTGGAAGCGGTGGCCCAGGTCTTGCGGGAGTGGAGGGAGGGCTACCTGGAGGCGGAGGAGGCCCTCGAGGCCATCGAGGAGGCCCTTAGGGAGAACAACTTCGGGCCCCTTCTGGAGGGGGAAGCATGAACGGGAAAGAAGAGCTAGCCCTTTGGGAGGAAGCCAAGCGGGTGTTGCGGGAGATGTACGGTAAGCGGCTCACCGAAGCGGAGTTCAGCGCCTTTCTCCTGGTGGCCCGCAAGCTGGGCCTAGACCCGGTGAGCCGGGAGATCATCCCCCAGGTGCGGGAGGGGTCCGGGGGGCGGCAGGTGAGCTTCATCATCTCCCGGGACGGCTACCTGAAGGCCGCCATGCGGGACCCGGACTATGCGGGCCTCCAGAGCATGGTGGTGCGGGAGGGGGACCATTTTGAAATCCACCCCTCCGAGGGGCGTGTGGTGCACCGCTTTGGCGCCAAGCGGGGGGCCATCCTGGGAGCCTGGGCCATCAGCTACCACAGAAAGCGCCCGCCCGTGATCTACTTTGCCGACTTCCAAGAGTACGTGGAAGCCAACAAAAACAGCCCCACTTGGAAGCAGTACCCCTCGGCCATGATCCAGAAGGTGGCCGAGGTGGGAGCCCTCCGCCGCCAGTTCAACCTTTCCGGCGTGGTGGCGGCGGAAGAGGTGGGCGCGGAACCCCTCGAGGCTCCCGCAGACCTGCCCGCAACAGGGGAGGAGCCCCACGCCCGCCTTGGGTCCCCTTCCCCAGCAATGACCCTCCCCGCCCCCACTCCCAAGCCCATCGCTGGCCTCCAAGCCCGGGCCATCGCGGAGCTCTACCAGGACCTGGGGCTGAAGGGCCCCTTGGCCCGGGAGGTGGCAAGCCGCCGGGTGGAGCGGGAGGTGGCAAGCCTGAAGGAGCTTTCCCACCAGGAGGCGGAAGACCTCCTGGCCTACCTGGAGGAGCTCATGCGGGCCCTCGAAAGCCTCTCCCCCCAAGAGCGGGGTGAGCGCATCCGGGCCTGGCTTGCCGCCCATGAGCGGGGCCTGCCCGAACCGGAGGAGCTCGTGGACGCTGAGGCCGAAGTGCTCTTTGAGGAGGAAGAGGCATGAAGGGCAAACCGGGCCGCCCTAACCCGACGGCCCGCCTGGTGGAGGTGTCCAAGGGCAGTCTACCACAGGCGGAAGGCAGGGGGGTAGGGCATGTAATTGGCCACTACATTTGAGACACCTTGGGGAACCGACCCCTCCTGCATCCTAGCCAGAAACTC
>NZ_JAKEDT010000009.1 GCF_021462525.1 Thermus caliditerrae
GGCGTTGAGGAAACTGCGGGAGCGCCTGGAGAGGGAAGTGGGGCAAAGTCTATGCATGGCTACTTAGGAGGACCTTCCCCGTGGTTCTCCGCCCCTCCAGGGCCTCGTGGGCTTCCCGGGCCTTCTCCAAGGGGAATTCGGCCCCGATGCGCACCCTAAGCCATCCCTCCCGCACCGCCTGGAAGACCTCCCCCGCCCGAAAGAGGAGCTCCTTGCGGCTGGCCGTGTAATGGTGCAGGGTGGGGCGGGTGAGGAAGAGGCTCCCCTTGCGGTTCAGCACCTGGGGGTCCAAGGGGGGCACCGGCCCCGAGGATTGGCCGAAGAGGACGAGAACGCCCCTGGAGCGCAAAGCGTCCAGGCTCCCTTCAAAGGTGCTCTGCCCTACCCCGTCATAGACCACGTCCACCCCCCCTCCGGAGAGGGCCTTCACCGCCTGGGCGAAGCCCTCGTAGGGCAGGGCGTAGTCCGCCCCTGCCTCCTTGGCCAGGGCCCTCTTGGCCTCGGTGCTGGCGGTGGCGTAGACGGTGGCCCCCAGGCGCTTGGCCCACTGGATGAGGAGGAGGCCCACCCCCCCGGCTCCTGCGTGCACCAGCACCTGGTCCCCGGGAGCTACGGGGTAGGTGCTCTTCAGGAGGTAATGGGCGGTCATGCCCTGGAGGAGGACCGCGGCGGCGAGCCTCGGCTCCAGCCCCTCGGGCACGGGCACCAGCTTCTCCGCGGGCACCACTTGGTATGTGGCGTAGGCCCCCTGCACGTTGGCGAAGGCCACCTTATCCCCTGGGGCCACGCCCAGCACGCCCTCCCCCACCTTCTCCACCACCCCAGCCCCCTCCTCCCCCAGGGTGAAGGGGAGGGGCATGGGGTAGAGGCCCTTCCGCTTGTAGGTGTCGATGTAGTTGACCCCGATGGCCAGAAGCCGCACCAAAACTTCTCCGGGTCCCGGCTCGGGGACGGGGACTTCCTCCAGCCGCAAGACCTCGGGGCCGCCTGTCTGGTGAACCCGGACCGCCTTCATGGTAAGCCCCAGTCTACTCCTTAAAAGGCCCTCTGGTACTGGGGGGGCATCTCCGGGGCCACCCCTAAGGCCTTGGCCGCGCGCAGGGGGAAGTAGGGGTCCCTAAGGAGCACCCGGCCCAGGAGGATGAGGTCGGCGCTCCCTGCTTGCAAAAGGGTTTCCATCTGCTCGGGGGTGGTGAGGAGGCCCACCGCTCCCGTGCGCATCCCCACCCGCTTGCGCACCGCGTCGGCGAAGGGCACCTGGAAGCCGGGGGCCACGGGAACCTTCACCCCGGGCACCACACCCCCGCTGGAGCAGTCCAGGAGGTCCACCCCCAGGGCCTTGAGCTTTTCCGCGAAGGCCAGGGTGTCCTCGAGGCCCCATCCTCCTTCCCCCCAGTCCGTGGCGGATACCCGCACCAGGAGGGGAAGCTCGGGGGGGACCACCTCCCGCACAGCCTGGGCTACCTGAAGGGGAAAGCGCATGCGGTTTTCCAGGCTTCCCCCGTAGGCGTCGGTGCGCTGGTTGGAGAGAGGGGAGAGGAAGGAGGAAAGGAGGTAGCCATGGGCCATGTGGAGCTCGATTACCTGGAAGCCGGCTTCCAGGGCCCGTTTAGCGCCCTCCACGAAGGCCTCTAGAATCCTTTCCATCCCTGCTTCGTCCAGGGGTTCGGGCACCGGGTAGCCCGCGTTAAAGGGAATGGGGCTTGGCCCCACCACCCGCCAGCCCAAAGGTTTCCCCCCTTCCCAGGGCCTGGCGGTCCCTGCCTTGCGCCCGGCGTGGGCCAGCTGTATGCCCGGCGCCGCCCCCGCTTCCCGGATCCTCCGGGCCAGCTCCCTCAGGCCCGGGAGGTGCGCCTCGGACCAGATGCCCAGGTCGTGGGGGCTGATGCGGCCCAAGGGCTCCACGGCGGTAGCTTCCACCAGGACCAGGCCCACGCCCCCCAGGGCCCTTGTGGGGTAGTGGAGGAGGTGCCAATCCGTGACCTCGCCCTTTTCCGTGGCCGAGTACTGGCACATGGGGGACAGGACCAGGCGGTTCTTTAAACGGACGTTTCGCAGGCCCAGGGGGCTGAAAAGAAGGGACATGAGTCCATTATGGATGCGGACAGGGGAAGACTATAATGGGAAAGTCAGACGAGTGGAACCCCTTCCATGGGGCTCCGAGGAGGTGAACCCTATGAAGAAGACGGCCTTCTGGGTGCTGGGGATCCTCTTTTGGGCGCTTTCCGCCTGCACGCCACCGGTGGGCGAGATGCAGGAAGTGGAGGTCACCTTCAAGGTGACCAACGTTCCCGCGGAGTACACCAAGGTGTACCTGGCGGGCGATTTCACGAACTGGGGTGGCGACGCTTTAGAGATGTCCCCCGTACCTGGGGAAAGCGGCAGCTTCACCGTGAAAGCGAAAATCGCCAAGGAGAGCCGCATCCACTACAAGTACGTGGGGAGCACCGGGGCCTTTGACTGGGCGGGCGCGGAGAGCTTCCCCCGGGGCATCAACCGCAGCAGCTTCATCACCGACGAAGGAGGTGGGAAGGCTTCCATTGTTAACGAGTGGAATGTGCAAGGGCGTGCGGACAAGCCTGCGGTGGAGGTGAGCAAAATCCGCCTCGAGGCCACCCCGCCCCCGGGGGTGAGCGATACGGTGCACGTGGCGGGAGTGATGAATGGCTGGACCCACGAGGCCATGACCCTGGAAGGGGGCAAATGGGTCAAGGAGATTGCGTTGGACCCCCCCCTTAGCGTGAAGCCTGATGCCGCCATTGCTGTGAACCTGGTGGACTACTCTCCTTGGCTGGAGTACAAGTACACCAAGGGAAGCTGGGAAACGGTGGAGGAGGAAACCCCGCCCACGGGCCAGGGGGATGGCAACCGCATCGCCTACGCCTACAAGGTGCAGGGGGGCGTTCTCTTGATGGAGGACACCATCAAACGCTTTAAGTGAAACTTCCTGGGCCCCGGGGCTACTCCGGGGCCTTCCCAGGTTCCTATGTGGAAGCGATTCACCGCGCTGACCGCCCTCCTCGGCTTGGCTGTGGCCGGAGGGCTTTCCGGAAGCTACGAGTTCTCCACCGGTTGGGTGCGGGATGGGGAGAGCGGGAGCTTCTTTCAAGGAGAGGCCAGCCACAAGCTCAACTTGAACCTGCGCTTCGCTGGGGGGGCGGGGGAAGGGAGGGCCTACCTCTACGCCGGCCCCCGGGAGGCTTTGACCCTGGGGGACGCCGAGCTTCGCTTCCGCTCTCCTGAGTTCTCCTTGCGCCTCTTCTACAACCTCAAAGAAGGCCAGGCGGGGGACCTCCTGGGGGTTTCGCAGGCGGAGGGCTGGGGGAGCGGCACCGGGTTTCGCCTGGACCTGCGCCCCCTGGAAATTCACATGGCCCGCCTGGGAGCGGATACCGGCTTTTTGGGCCTCTACCGCGACCGCTGGGCGGGCTTGGACCTCCTGGCCTTCTACACCTACAAGGCCTACGGGGACCAAATGAACCACGCCTTGGCCCTGCAGGCAGGGGGGGAGGCAGGCGGGCACCGCCTGCAAGGGGAGGTGGCCTACGGGAACGCCGAGGGGGTTGGGGGTTGGGCCCTGGAGGCTCAGGCCCTGGGGTCTGGCCCCTTGCCCGGTTTCCGCTACACCCTGGGGATGCGCCACGTGACCCCCGAGTACCGGGCCTATCTCTCCCAACGCTGGCAGAGCGAAACCCGCCTCTTCGGGGAACCTTGGAGGGAGAACGCCCAAGCCGAGCTCTACGGGGAGGTGAAAAGCGAGGATGTACAGGCCCACACTGTAAAGGTTTACGGCCTCACATACGCCGGGAATGCAGGCCGGGTCTTTGGTGTGGGCCTCGAGGGTTGGCGCAATCCCTACGAGGGCCTGAGGCCTTACGGCAAGCTGGAGTACGCGCAAAGCCCTGGGCAAAGCCGCCTCTCCGGCCTCCTGGAGCTGGCCTGGTACGGCAAAGCGGAGGGGACAGACCTGGCCCTGAAGGCCAACACCGGCTTTAGCCTACAAGGAAGCCTCTCCTACACCCTTTACGGGGAAGCCGAGGCCAGGCGGGGAGAGTGGCGCTTTTTTGGCAAGGCCCTTCTCCGCCCCACGGAGGGCCTCGCCACCTTTTACGCCCAGGCGAACCTGAGCCTCTCCCGCCTTACCTTGTCCTTCGGCCTGGGGGAGGCGGATTTTGAGGCTTTCAAGAGCTTTCGTCCGGTTTTCCGCGTGAGCACTGCGGTGAGCTTCTAGGAGGCAGGATGGCAAGACCCTTTTTCCTTTTGCTCCTCTTTTTCGGCTTGGCGCTGGCGGCCCCACCCCGCATCACCCCGGAAGGGGTGGTCTTTTGTTTTTATGCTCCGGAGGCGAAGCTGGTCACCCTTCCGGCTAGCTTTAATGGCTGGGACCCTGGGGCGCTTCCCCTGACCCGTCAGCCCGATGGCCACTGGTGTGTCACCGTTAGCCTCGCTCCAGGGGTGTACCAGTACAAGTACTTCGTGGACGGGGCATGGAAGGAGGACCCCGATGCCCTGGAAACCGCTGACGACGGCTACGGTGGTAGAAACGGGGTGGTGAGGGTGCCGGGGGCTGAGGCCAAGGCCAGCTATGAGGCCGGGCCTCCTAGGGTGGTGGATGGGAAGGTGCTGTTCACCTATTACGCCCCAGAGGCCCGGAGCGTTTCCCTGCGGGGAAGCTTCAACGCCTGGGGCGAAACCCCCATGTTTCCAGGCGGGAACGGCGTTTGGTACGTTCTCCTGGACCTCCCTCCTGGCCGCCATCAGTACAAGTACTACGTGGACGGGGTTTGGACCGAGGACCCCAACGCCCTGGACACTACCGACGACGGCTATGGGGGCAAGAACGCCGTGGTGGAGCTGGTGCGCCAGGAGGGCGTGCTGAAGGTGAAGGCTGCGGGCACCGGGCTTGGGCTCAAGGGCTTTATACACGGCCTGGTGCGAACTGAAGGGCTTAAGGTATCGGAGGGGAGGGCCCTCCTCCAATTGGCCTACCAGGCTGAAGATCTCTTGCTGGCCTACGCCCTCGAGGGCACACTTCCCGGAAACCTCTCCTTCCAGTCTGCCCAGGTGAGCGCCAAGTACGGGGAGTGGCGCCTGGCCCTAGGCTTCAACGCTCCCCTTTTCACCCGGGAACGCTTGAGCTATGTGGACCGCTTCGGGGTGGGGCTTACCGCCTTAGGGGCCTCCACTGCTTTGCCTGGGATGGACCTGGGCTTTTACCTGGGGGCGGTGCCGGGGCAGAATGCCTACGTTTTGGCGTCCTTGGGCAGCGGGGTCCTGGGCTTTCCCATCTGGGCCGACGCCGTCTTCGCCACCGGAGGGTGGCACCTCCCTTCGGGTGCGGTGGGGGGCGGGGCTTTCCTGACCCTCGGCATCCCTAAGGGGGGTCCCGTGGAGGGAAGCCTGAACCTAGGGGCTACCTTTGGCTTCTCGGTGGCAGGGTTTTCCGCGGGGAACGGCTTTGGCCTGCGGGTCCATGTGGTCTACTCCGAAGGGCCGCTCCGCCTTTCCGGCTACGGCGCCTACGCCTTCGGCGACTTCCTCTTGGACCTGGCCGCCACGGAGCCCTCGGGTTTGGGGCTCTCTGAGGCCCGCTTCAGGACGCAGAGGCTGACCCTGCTGGGGGAGGAGCGGAACGGCTTTACCCCGTTGAAGGAGCTGGCCCTCGAGGCTCGTTATACTCTCCTTGGGCTTGCGCCGCTCCTACGCTTCCAGACCGACTACCAGCGCCTTTCCGGAGAGCTCGGGGTGGCTGGAGAGGCGCTGGGCTTTTCCGGAGAGATAGGGGTGACCGTGGATCCAGCTGGGGCGAGCCTTAGGGCACGAGGCCGCCGACCCTTCGGCTTGGGAACCCTTTACCTTGACTTCGCTCTGGGCCAAGACCTGACCCCCCACCTGGCCCTAGCGGGGGTGGTGCCCTTCTGAAGGAGGTATGCATGAGGAAATCGCTTCTGGCTCTAGCGGTGCTCTGGAGTATAGCCCTAGCTCAACCCTTAAAGGTGGCCATCCTCTGGCACCAGCACCAGCCCCCTTACGAGAACCCCGTCACCGGCCAGTACGAGGGCCCTTGGGTGCGGGCCCACGGGGTGAACGACTACCCCTGGATGGCCGAGGTGCTGAAGGAGTTCCCCGAGATCAAGGTCACCTTTGACTACACCTCCACCCTCCTCAAGCAGATTGGGGATTACCTCTCCGGCAAGGCCAAGGACGCCTATTGGCGGCTTTCGGAGAAGCCCCTTGGAGAGCTCACCCCCGAGGAGCGGGCCTTCATCGTGGACCACTTCTTTGACATCAACCCCCGCTTTGTGGAGAAAAGCCCCCGCTACCGGGAGCTCCAGGCCAAGAAGACTCGCGGCGAGGCTTTCTCTGACCAGGACCTCCAGGACCTCCGGGTGCTTTGGAACCTCTACTGGATCAACGCCGACTACATCGAGCGCGACCCTGGGCTGAGGGCGCTTTACCGGAAGGACAGGGGCTTCACCCAGGAGGACGTGGACTATGTTCTGAGGAAGCACCTGGAGCTCATGGCCACCATCCTGCCCCTGCACAAGGAGCTCTGGGAGCGGGGGCAGATCGACCTCATCACCACCCCCTACTACCACCCCATCCTGCCCATCCTCTTGGACAAGGAAGCCATCCGCGAGTCCAACCCCGCCCTGAGTCTGCCCAAGGAGCCCATTGCCTGGCCCGAGGACGCGGCCTGGCAGGTGCGGGCGGGAAAGGAGTACTTCAAGACCCTTTTCGGCAAGGAACCCACAGGCATGTGGCCGCCCGAGGGGGCGGTGAGCCAGAAGGCCACGGAGCTCTACGCCCAGGAGGGAATCGGCTTCCTGGTGACGGACGAGGCCATCCTGGGCAAGAGCGGCTTTCCCGTCACCCCCGCCACCCTCACCCGCACCTACCACGTGGAAAAGGGGGGCAGGCGGGTGGTCCTCTTCTTCCGCCACCGGGACCTCTCGGACCGCATCGGCTTCAGCTACAGCGGGATGCCAGCGGAAAAGGCGGTGGAGGACTTCATCGGCACCCTCTTGGAGATCCGCCGCCAGGTGATTGCGCAAAACCCCGAGGCCGTCCTCACCATTGCCCTGGATGGGGAGAACGCCTGGGAGAACTACCCCAACAATGGCAACGACTTCCGCCGCCTCCTCTACCGGCGCCTGAGCGAGGAGCAGAGGAAAGGCACCCTCAAGACCGTCCTCTTCTCCGAGCTTCTGGAAAAGCCCTCCCTCCCCATCGCCCGGTTGGGCACGGGGGGCTGGGCGGGGGACTTCGCCATGTGGGCGGGGGAGCCGGAGGAGAACGAAGCCTGGGACCGCCTGGCCCGGGCCCGGCAGGCGGTGCTGGCCTACAAGGAAGGGGGCGGGGACCCCAAGGTGGTGGAGAAGGCCATGGGCCTGATCTACGCCGCCCAGGCTTCGGACTGGTTCTGGTGGTACGGCCAGGACACCGGCTTCCCCAACAACCCGCCCTTTGACGAGGCCTTCCGCGCCCTCCTCCAGGCGGTGTACCGCGCCCTGGGCCAGAAGCCTCCGGAGGAACTCTTCATCGCCGTGCGGCCCCCGGTGGCCCCCCAGGGCACTCCGGGCCGGGTGAAGCCCAACCTGGACGGCAAAGGGGAGGCGGAAGAGTGGAAGGGGGCCGCTTACTTGCCCGATGCCGACGGCACCACCATGCAGACCCAAGACGACCTCCTGAAAGGGATTTACCTGGGCTTTGACGAGCAGAACGTCTACCTGCGGGTGGACCTGCGGGACGGGGTGCGGGCCCAGGACCTCCTGGGCCAGGGCTACCGCCTGCACGTCTACGCCACCACCCCCAGGGAAGAAGGGGGTGCGGCTTTCCCAGAAGGGGCGGAAATCTCCTTGGGCTTTCCCCTGCAGCAGCGGATCACCCTAGACCTGGACCAGGTTCGGGAGGGGCAGGGGGTCTTGGTGCGGTACGCCTATCGGGAGGGGGCTTGGGTCTTGGCCAGCTCCCCCGCAGACCTGGCGGGCCGGCGGGCCTGGGTGGGGGAGGGGGTAGAGATGCGCATCCCCTACACCACCCTCAAGGCCGAGGCCGGGGATACCCTGCGCCTGGCGGTGGTGCTGGAAAAGGGAGGGCGGGTGCTGGACACCGCCCCCAACGGGAACCCCCTGGCCCTTAGCCTGCCTCAGCGCTTGGCAGGGAAGGAGGTGCTCCGTATCCCGGACCCGGCGGGCGACGAGTATGGGCCCGGTACCTACACCTACCCCAAGGAAAGCGCCTTCGCCCCGTTCAAGGGCCTCTTTGACCTCTTGGAGATGCGCGTTCTGGATAGCGGGGCCACCTGGACCTTCGTTTTCACCTTCGGGGAGATGACCAACCCCTGGGGGGCCCCGGCGGGCTTCAGTCACCAGCTCATCAATGTGTATATCGACTTCAAAGAAGGCGGCCGCACCGACACCTTCGCTAAGGGGGCCAAGGTGGCCTTTGACCCAGAGCACCCCTGGGACCTCTTCCTGAAGGCGGCGGGCTGGCCCCAGTACGGGCAGCGGGTGGGCTTCCCGGACGGCACGGACACCGCCGACGGGGTGGTGGTGGCCAGCAACCCCGCCGACAAGCAGGTAATCCTGCAGCTGGACAAAAAGCACTTCAACCCAGCCCCGGGGCAGAGGGTGTGTTTCTACGTCCTGGTGGGGAGCCAGGACGGCTACGGCCCGGACCACTTCCGGCCCGTGGGGCGGGAGGCGGGGCCTTGGAACCTGGGCGGAGCGGCGGGGGAGGACGCGCCCTTGGTGGTGGACTACCTTTGGCCGGAGAAGGGGGCGCAGGAGGCCATGCTTTCCCAGTACGGCGGCGGGAGGTACGCGGTGCTCAAGCCCTACTGCCTCACCTGGCCCGCCCCCTGAAAGCTCCTTAAGAAAGCCTCTACCCCGGGAAGCTCCCCCGGGGTAGACTGGCTTTATGGAACCGGGCCTCGGTCAGGGTTCAAGCGCTGACCTTGCGGCCGCCTTTCACTACGTGGAGCGCCTCCTTTTCGGGGACATGGAGCGCCCCGGCCTCACCCTCTACGACCTGGAGCGCTTGGTGGGCTACCCCGCCAAGGGGGACGGCCCCTTGAGCTATACCCTGCCCCGCACCAAGAGCCTTTCCGGGGTGCAGGGGGTGCGCCTTTACTACTATCCCCGGGACCCAAACCTCCAGCTCATCGTGGAGATCGAGGACCGGGAGGGCCGGAAGCACCTTAGGCACTTCCGCTGGAATGGGTTCACCTGGGAGGTGCCCGAAGGGGGGAAAGGGGACCTGCGGAGCACGGAGGAGACCCTGGGGCTCGTGCAGGTGGGGGAGGACTATTTCCTGGGCTTTCCCCGGGAGGAGGCCATGGAGTTGGAGAAGGCGGTGCGCCGGGGCGAGGCCTTGGGCGCCAAGTACCTTCTTTGTCCCCGGTGCGGGAGCCGGGTGTTTTACGCCCCCTCCGTGCGGCCGGCCCAGGTGGCCTGCCCCAAGTGCGGCAACGCCACCTTGCTTTTCAAGACCCTTTCTGGGGGAGAGGCACCCAAGGACCCCCTCGAGGCCCTGGCGGAGGAGCAGCGGGCCCTGCGCAAGGCTATCGAGGAACTCACCGCCTACCTGAAGCGCAAGCTAGGCCCCTAAGTCCCCTTTGCCGCTGACCCCTTCGCTCCTCTTCCGGAATCCGAGGCCATGCCCCATGCGGACCAGATCCGCGGGGGGTGGCCTTCAAACCCGGGTGCCCGGCTGGCCCCAGCCGGTGTAGGCGTAAAACCGCCCCCGTTCCCCCGCCAGGTAGTCCAAGAGGGGTTCCTGCAGGGGGCGGTGGCCCTGAAGCCTTGCCGCCACCTCCTCTGGGGTGAAGAAGCGGGCCTCCACGATGTGGCCGTCGGGGTCGCGGGGGTTTAAAAGACCCTCGTAGCTGGCCTTGAAGGCCATGGCCAGGGTGCGCTCGTTCTTGCGGCGGTCCTCCACCTGGATTACGTAGGCCAGGTGCTCGATGGACTTTACCTTGAGGCCCGTCTCCTCCCGCACCTCTCGCACCAGGGCCTCCAGGACGGTTTCCCCCGGCTCCACCGTGCCCCCGGGGAGGGTGTAGCGCACCTGGCCCCGCCGGCCCCAGTCGTTACCCACCAGGAGCACCCGCCCCTGGCGGTCCAGGAGGATGGCCGCCACCACCAGGATTTCGCGGCGCATCACGCTTCCGTCATGGCCTCCAGCTGGCGCTCCTGGTCGGCCCGCTTGAGGGCCTCGAGAAGGGGCTGGAGGTGCCCCGAGAGGACGCCCTCGAGGTCGTGGGTGGTGAAGCCGATGCGGTGGTCCGTGACCCGGGACTGGGGGAAGTTGTAGGTGCGGATCTTCTCCGAGCGCTCCCCGGTGCCGATCTGGGCCAGGCGGGTCTGGCGGAGCTTCTCCGCCTCCTCTGCCCGCCGCATCTCCAGGAGGCGGCTACGCAGGATCATGAGGGCCTTCTCCCGGTTCTTGATCTGGCTCCTAGAGTCCTGGCAGGTGACCATGATGCCCGTGGGCAGGTGCACCACCCGCACGGCGCTATCGGTGGTGTTCACCCCCTGGCCCCCTGGTCCCGAGGCCCGCATCACGTCGATGCGCACCTCGTCCATGTTGAGCTGGAAGTCGGCCTCCTCCGCCTTGGGCAAAACCGCCACCGTGGCCGTGGAGGTGTGGATGCGCCCCTGGGTTTCCGTGGCGGGCACCCGTTGCACCCGGTGGACCCCGCTTTCGTACTTGAAGGTGCCGTAGGCCCCGGGGCCCCGCACCTCAAAGACCACCTTGGAGAAGCCGCCCAGGTCCGTGGGGTTGGAGTCCAGGACCTCGGTCTCGTAGCCCATCTCCTCGGCGAAGCGCAGGTACATCTCCAGGAGGTCCCGGGCGAAGAGGGCGGCCTCCTCCCCCCCGGTGCCGGCGCGGATCTCCACGATGGCGTCCCGCTGGTCCATGGGATCTTTGGGGAGGAGATGGCGCTCAAGCTCCTTCTCCAGCACCCCCTTGCGGGCCTCGAGGGCCTCCTTCTCCGCTTTGGCCACCTCCCGCAACTCGGGGTCTTCCAGGAGGCCTTCCACCCCCTCCAGGTCCTGGAGCACCTTGCGGTATTCCCGGATGAGGGCGATCACCTCCCCCATCTCCGCATAGCGCCGGGAAAGGGCTTGGTAGCGCTTCTGGTCCTTGAGGACCTCGGGATCCGCGAGGAGCGCTTCCAGCTCCCGGTACTCTTCTTCCAGCCGTGCAAGCTTATCTAGCATACCTTACCTCAGGATACCCCAAGGCGGCCTTGCGTTTGGATTTAGGCATCCCTAAACTAAAGCCCGTGACACCGCCCCTCCTCTACGCCCTCTTGGGGGGCCTCTTCACCTGGGGCCTCACCGCGGTGGGGGCGGCCAGCATCTTCCTAGCCCGGGAACCCAGCCGTAAGCTCTTGGACGCCCTTTTGGGCTTCGCCGCGGGCGTGATGCTGGCGGCCAGCGTCTTTTCCCTGCTCCTGCCCGGCATGGAGATGGCCCAGGCCCAGGGCATGGTCCCCTGGGTGCCCGCGGTGGTGGGCTTTCTTCTGGGGGGCGGCCTCCTCCGCCTGCTGGACCGCTTTCTGCCCCACGTCCACCTGGACCCCGGAGCCCAGGAGGAGGGCCTGCACACCCAGTGGCGGCGCACCACTTTGCTCATCCTGGCCATCACCCTGCACAACTTCCCCGAGGGGCTGGCCGTGGGGGTGGCCTTTGGGGCGGTGGGGCTGGACCCCACGGGGGCAGCTACCCTGGGTGGAGCCATAGCCTTGGCGGTGGGCATCGGCCTGCAGAACCTGCCCGAGGGCTTGGCCGTGGCCTGGCCCCTGCGGCGGGCGGGGCTTCCCCCGGGGCGGGCCTGGTTTTACGGGCAGCTTTCGGCCATCGTGGAGCCCATCGGGGCGGTCTTGGGAGCGGTCTTGGTGGCCCAGATGCTCGCCCTCTTGCCCTACCTCATGGCCCTGGCCGCGGGGGCCATGGTTTTCGTCATTGTGGAGGAGGTCATCCCGGAAAGCCAGGCCGAGGGCAACGGAGACCTCTCCACCTTCGGGGTCATGACGGGCTTCGCCCTGATGATGGCCTTGGACGTGGCCTTGGGGTAGGGTTCAGGCGTCCTTGCCCAGGCGCTCCCTTAGGAGGCGGGCCGCCTCCTCGGCCTTGGCCTTGGCGGTTTCCGCGGCCTTCTTGGCCGACTCGGAAAGGGCCTTCAGCCGGTGGGGGATGCCGTCTTGGTCCTGGTCCAGCTCCGCCAGGCGGGCCTTGGCCTCCTCCAGGGCCTTCTTGGCCTCCTCGAGGGCCTTTTCCACCACATCGGGCTTCCCATCCTTGTCCTGGTCCAGCCTTTCCCTAACCTCCTGGACCCGCTTTTCGGCTTCTTCCGCCGCCAAGGGCACCGCCTCTTTGGCTTTCTGCAAAAATCCCTTGAAAGCCAAGGTAGCTCCCGCTTAGAGCAACGCCCGAAGGTCGGCAACCACCCGCTGGGTTTCCTCCACCTTGTCGGGGCTGAAGAGGAGGACCAGCTTCCCCTCCAGAACGACAAAAGTGGTGGCGGTGTGGTCCACCAGGTACTCCCCGGGTCCCCGGTACTGGCTCTTTTGGTAGTAGACCCCGAAGGTGCGGGCCACCTCTTGGATGGTCTCCGGGCTCCCCGTGAGGCCCAGGAAGCGGGGGTGGAACCCCTTGGCGTACTGGTCGGCGATCTCCGGGGTGTCCCGCTCGGGGTCCACGCTGATGAAGACCACCTGGACCCGGTTTTGCTCCTCTGGGGAGAGCGCCTCGTAGGCCCGCTTCAGGGCCAGCATGGTGGTGGGGCAGACGTCGGGGCAGTGCACGTAGCCGAAGAAGATGAGGACCAGCTTGCCCCGCATCTCCCCAAGGCGCACGGGGCCGCTGGGGCTTTGCAGGAGGAAGTCCACGGGCTTGGGGTTGAGGAGCCTTGTGCCGTAGAAGCTGTGGGAACCCTTGGGCAGAAGCCAGTAGGCCAGGCCCACCAGGGCCAGCACCGCCAGAACGGGTACAAGCAGTTTCCCTTTCATCGCATTTCCACCGGTAGGCTCACCTTGAGCCGGGTGCCGTCGGCGAACCTCAGGGTGAGCTCCACCTTTTCCCCGGCCTTTAGGGGGCGCTTAAGCCCCTCCAGCATGAGGTGGTACTTGCCGGGGCGGAACTCCACCTTGCTCCTCGGGGGGATGTCCACGTAGGGCAGAGGGCGCATCCCCAAAACCACCTGGCCCCCGCGCACCTCCCGCTGGTCGCGGTGCAGGGAAACCCTCTGGGCCACGGGGGTTTCCGCGCCCACCAGGCGCAGGGCGGCGTTGCCCGGGTTTTCCAGCGTGAAGTAGGCGGCGGTATCTTTCACCACCGGGGGCACCAGGCGCACCCAGCCTGAAAGGAGGGCGGGCTGGGCGAAAGCGGCCATCGCCAGTAGGGGGAGGAGAAACCTCACGCCCCCTAGCCTACCAGAGGGGCACCCCCTGCTTCCAGGGAAAGTACAAATGTCCTTACGCCCCCATCTACCTTGGGGCTAATGCGGGGCTTCGGGCTCTTTCCCCTCCTGATGGGTCTCGCCTTGGCGGCCCCGGTCCTTCGCCTGCGGGGAGAGATGGATGGCCCTCTGGTCCTCACCACCCCCGGTTTGGTGGTGGAGGGGGAGGGGGCGGTTCTCCGGGGGGCGAAGGGCCACACCCTTTCCCTCCTCGCCCCCGGCATCCGGGTGCGGGGGCTTAGGGTGGTGGGGGCGGGGCCGGTGGACGACTTCTTCGAGCCCGACGCCGCCATCTACCTCCAGGGGTGCGAGGGATGCCTCCTTGAGGACGTAGAGGTGGAAGGGGCCCCCGCGGCGGTGCGGATGGAGGACTCTCCAAGGGCGGTGGTGCGGGGCTTGAGGGCCAAAGGCCTGGGGGAGTCCCCCGGGGTTCTGGTCTACGGGAGCCCGGGGGTGCGGGTGGAGGGAAGCCGCCTCCTTGGCTACATGGATGCCGTCTACGTGGAGTACAGCCCGGACATGGTCATCCGGGGGAACCTCTTGGAGGGGAACGGGCGCTACGGCTTCCACGTGATGTTTTCCTGGGGGGCGCGGGTGGAGGAGAACCGGAGCCTCCGTAACGGCATCGGCAACGCGGTGATGCACGGGGCGGCCAACCGTGTGCGGGGGAACCTGCTGGCCGGACAGGGGAGCCCGGTGGGCTACGGGCTCCTGGTCCAAGACGAGCGGGGGACCCGGGTGGAGGCCAACCGCTTTCAGGAGAACACCCTGGGTCTGGTCCTCATGGATGCCCAAGGGGTGGAGGTCAAGGGGAACCGCTTTCCGGAAAACGGCACCGCCTTGCGCATCACCCGGGAGCGGGGCGGGAACTCCGCCCGGGTGGAGGGGAATGCGTTTCAGGGGAACCTCTACGACCTCCTGGTGGACGACCCTGAGGCCCAGGCCAAAGTGGTGGGCAACCGCTACGACCGGGCCAGTGGCCTGCCCGTGCCCCACCTGCCCACGGGCTCCTTCGCCCTCCTCTTGGCCCGCCAGCCGGAGCTTTCCCTCTTCGCCCTCTCCCCAGGGGTGCTCCTCTGGGAGGCGGCGGAGGCCCAGGTGCCGGGGCTAAGGCTGGTGGCCCTGGCCGATCCCAAGGCGGAGCCCTTGGCCAGGGAAACCGGGCCCCATGGGGGGTGGCTGGTCCTAGGTCTTTTGGGAGGTGTCCTATGGTGGCGGTGGAGGGCCTGAGGAAGCGGGGGCGGCTCCTAGGGGTGAGCCTCCGGGTGGAGAGGGGCGTGGTGGGCCTATTGGGCCCCAACGGGGCGGGGAAGAGCACCCTTTTGGCCCTCCTCGCCGGGCGCCTAGGGCCCGATGGGGGGGAGGCCCTCCTCCTGGGCCACGCTCCCCGGGATCCCAGGGCCTTGCCCCTTCGGGCTTACCTCCCGCAAAGCCCCAGGCTTTTTCCCCACCTGAAGGCCCTCGAGGTCCTGGAGGGAGCCAGACGGGTAAAGGGTCTGGGGAAAGGAGCCTTGGAGGAGGCGGTGGGGCGCATGGGCCTGGAAAGTTTTCTGCACCGGCCTGTGGGCCTTCTTTCGGGGGGGCAGCGCCAGCGCTTGGCCCTGGCCGCAGCCCTCATGGGGGACCCCCCCATCTGGCTCCTGGACGAGCCCACCGCCGCCTTGGACCCCAAGGGGCGGGAGCGCTTCTGGGCCTGGGTGGGGGCCAAGCGGGAGGGGGTGGTCCTCCTGGCCCTGCACCACGTGGAGGAGGCCCGGCGGGCGGACCGCCTAGTGCTCCTGAAGGGGGGTGAGGTCCTGGAGGAAGGCCCCCCCGAAGCGGTTTTGGGCCTAAGGGACGAGCGCGTTCCCTGGCTAATGGAGGTGCTTTATGAGGAATCGGCGTGAGGTGCTGAAGGCATTGGGAGGCTTGGCGCTGGTGGCTCCCGTGCTGGCCCAGCAGGGGGGTATGGGGGCTTCTCCAGCGCCCGTGGAGCCGGTGCGCGTGGCCGCCAAGCCCATTCCTTGGGAGAATGGCGCTTGCGCCTTCTGCGGTATGCCCATCAAGACCCCGGAGGGGCAGTGGCGGGGGCGCACCTTCCCCAAGGGCTTCTTCGAGCAGACCTACTCCCAGATCGCCTTTGAGAAGCCCAGGCCCGCCCCCCATGACCCCAAGCAGGTGGTGGAGGCCCTGCACTTTGAGAGCATCGCCTGCATGGTGAACTACGCCTGGGTGCACGGGATTAGGGACGGGGAAGGGGCCACCTTCTACGTGACCGACCGGGGGGCCTACGACCCTGCCCGCCCCCAGGAAATCGTGCGCCTCATCCCTGCCCGCCAGGCCACCTATTACTGGGGGGAGAAGATGATGGTGGTGATGAACGCCCACCTCCTGGCCTTTGCCAGCGCCAAAGCCGCCCAGGAGTTCGCGGAGAGGAACAAGGCCCAGCACGGCCGCCAGCGTTTTTACAGCTTCCAGACCCTTTGGGACCTGGCCCCTTTGCCGGAGATGAACCTGGTGGCCCTCCTGGCCCAGCACGCAGGGCTCTTGGGGGGCGGGGACCACGGGAGCCATTAGACTTTCCCCATGGATCGTAGGCGCTTCCTGGCGGGGTTGGCGGCCGGGGTGTTCCTCGCCCGGGCCCTGGCCGCCCCACGCCCGTTGCGGGTAGGGGTGGACGCCTGCCCCTACTGCTTCATGACCATCCTGGACGCCCGCTACGCCGCCCAGGCGGTGAACCCCCAGGGGAAGGCCTTCTTCTACGACGACCCCGCCTGCCTCTTGGACCAGCTGAACGGCTGGGGAGGGCCTTCCCTCACCGCCAAGGAGGTCTACCTGGCGGACTTCGCCGAAAGCTCCCGCGCCGCGCCCAGGTGGGTGGCGGCGGAGAAGGCCCTCCTCTACCACAACCCCAAGGTGCGCACTCCCATGGGCTCGGGGCTTTTGGCCTTCAGGAGCCGGGAGGCCCTGGAGCGCCACCTCAAGGAACGGCCCGAGCGGGCCGGGGGGCGGGTGCTCACCTGGGCGGAGGCCCTCAAGGAAGGGGAGAAGCGCACCTGGGTGCCTGCCGACTTCTTCCCGCCGCCCCCCAAGGCCCCATGACCGCCCTCTTCCTGAAGGAGACCTGGCGCAACCCTTGGACTTTGGGGCTTCTGGCCCTGCCCCCGCTCCTCGCCCTGGGCTTCCTGGGCCGGGGGGAGGGGGTGGGGCTAGTGGGGCTTTACTCGGGGCTTCTCCTCCTCCTACCCCCCCTGGTCCTGGGCCTAGGGGCGCCCCTTCTGGCCTCGAGGGAGGAGTGGGCCTTCCTCCTGGGCCTGCCCCTCCGCCCCTTCCGGGGGTTCTTCCTGGGGGCCTTGGGGGTCTTCCTGGGCCTCGGCCTGCCCCTGGCCCTGGGCCTCCTTCTGGGGGCGGGGGTCTTGGGGTTGACTGGGGAAGCCCTCCTCTGGCTCCTCCTCTCGGGGGCGGGGGTGCTGGCCTTCTGGGTGGGGCTGGCGGCCCTCCTTTCCGCCCTTCTCCTTGAGGAAAGGCGGGCCTTGGGCCTGGGCTTCGCCCTCTTTGGCCTCCTGAACGTCCTCTACGGACCCCTGGTGGTGGCCCTGGCGGTGCGCCTCAAGGACTACCCCCTGGAGGGCTTCCTCACCCTGGCCCTCCTCCTGAACCCCCAGGAGGTCCACCGGGTGGGGCTCCTTGCAGGCCTGAAGGCCCCTGTCCTCACCGGGCCCGTGGGCTACCTGGTGGCGGAGAGGCTGGGGGAGGTGGGGCCCTTTTTGGGGTTCGCCCACCTCTTCCTCCTTGGCCTGGCCTTGGCGCTTCTCGGCGCCCTGGTCTTCGCCCGCCGGGACCGGTAGCATGGGGCGTATGAAGGTCTTGCTCACCACCTTGGACGCGGTGCCGGGCCACCGGGTGGTTCAGGTCCTGGGGGTGGTCAAGGGGAGCACGGTCCGGGCCAAACACTTGGGCAAGGACCTCTTGGCGGGGCTTAGAACCCTGGTGGGAGGGGAGATCCCCGAGTACACGGAGATGCTGCAAGAGGCTCGGGAGCAGGCGGAACAGCGCATGGTGGAAGCGGCCAGGCAGCTTGGCGCCGATGCGGTCTTGGGGGTGCGGTACGCCACGGCCAGCGTCATGGCGGGGGCGGCGGAAATCCTGGCCTACGGGACCGCCGTCCGCCTAGAGCCCTCCAGGGAGCGCCCCTAGTGCGGCTTGCGGCCCTTTTTCTGCTCCTTCCCTTCTTCCTCCAGCTTTTGGGCCTGGGGGATACCCCCTTGGGCGGGGGGCTTTGCGGGGAGGTCTTCCAGGTGCGGGACCCCGCTTTGGCCCTGCAGACCCCCGGCTTCTGGTACGGCCTTCTCTTCATGCTCCTCCTGGCCCTGCAGCTGGGCTACGGCCTGAGCCTGCTCCTTCTGCCCCTCCTGGAGGTCCGCCTGGGCCCGGGGTGGCTCCGGGTGGGGCGGTACCTGGTGGGGGCGCTTGCCCTCCTCTTCCTCCTCACCCGCCTCACCGGCCTTCCTGCTCCTGGGCCTGGGGGATGGGTGCTGGAGCGCGCCCCCCTGGACCTCCTTTCCCTCCTCCTGGTGGGCCTCTCCCTAGCAGGGGGGGCCCTCCTGCGGGAGAATGGGGGGCATGGAACGGCTGCTTGAGGTGATGCGCCGCTTACGGGGCCCCGGGGGCTGCCCCTGGGACCGGGCCCAGACCCATGAGAGCTTGGTCCCTTACCTGCTGGAGGAGGCCAGCGAGGCGGCGGATGCCCTTCTGGCCGGGGATGCCGAGGCGATGGCGGAGGAGCTGGGGGACGTCCTCCTGCAGGTGGCCTTCCACAGCGTCATCGCCGAGGAGGAGGGGCGCTTCACCTACGGGGACGTGGAGCGCCGCATCGTGGAGAAGCTCATCCGCCGCCACCCCCACGTCTTTGGGGACGCCAGGGCCGACACCCCCGAGGAGGTCAAGGCCCGCTGGGAGGTGCTAAAGGCGGAGGAGGGGAAGGAGGAAAAGCCCTGTGGCTTGCCCAAACACCTGCCCACCCTCCTCCGGGCCTACGAGCTCCAGAAGAAGGGGGTGGAAAAGGGCAGTGAGGCGGGGTTAAGGGCCGCGCTGGAACGGGGGGACTTGGAGGAGGCGCTTTGGAACCTGGTGGGGCTTTTCGCCGAGCGGGGCCTGGACCCCGAGAGCGCCTTAAGGCGGCGCTCCCTCAGGGCCTGCCGGGAGGGCTAGACCTCCCCGAGGGCTTCCGCCTGGCGGCGGTGGCCGTGCCCCTTCTGGGGGAAAGCCTCCTCTTCACCCTAAGAAGCCCCCACCTGCCCACCCACGCCGGCCAGGTGAGCTTCCCCGGGGGGGCGGTGGAGCCGGGGGAAACGCCGGTGGAGGCGGCCCTGCGCGAGGCGGCGGAGGAGGTGGGGCTTGAGGGGGTGGAGCCCCTGGGATTCCTTTCCCCCGCCCTCTCCCCCCAGGGCTTCCTGGTCCAGCCGGTGGTGGTCTACCGGGAAGACCTTCCCCCCTTGAGGCCCAGCCCCGAGGAGGTGGCCGAGGTCCTCCTGGCCCCCCTGGAGGAGCTCCTTGCGGTGGCCCCTTGGAGCGAGGTGCGCCTGGGCCGCAGGGTGTGGCACTTCCCCTGGCGGGGGGTGGACATCTGGGGGGTCACGGGGAATATCCTGAGGGAGTTCCTGGAGGTGTGGCGTGGAGCGCATCGGGATCCTCTTGGCGGACCTCTTTGACGAACGGGAGTTCCTCTACCCCTACTACCGGGTGCAGGAGGCGGGCTACACCCCAGTGGTCCTGGGCCCTGAGGCCCGGGAGTACCGGGCCAAGTCGGGCTTCGCCTGGAAGGCGGAGGCAGGCGCCCAGGAGGCCCCAGAGCTTAGGGGCCTCCTCATCCCCGGGGGCTTCGCCCCGGACTACCTGCGCCGGAGCCCCGAGGTGCTTTCCCTGGTGCGGCGGGTGGCGGAGGAGGGCAAGCCCATCGGGGCCATCTGCCATGCGGGCTGGGTGCTGGTGAGCGCCGGGCTGGTGCGGGGGAGAAGGGTCACGGGCTTTTCCTCCATCCGGGACGACCTGGAAAACGCCGGGGGGCTTTACCAGGAGGCGGGGGTGGTGGTGGACGGGAACCTGGTCACCGCCCAGGGGCCTAAAGACCTCCCCGGCTTCATGCGGGCCTTCCTGGACCTCCTTGGAGGCTAAAGCGGGTCCCTGCCTCCCCGGAGAGCACCCTCGCCAAAACGCCCCGTTCCCCCTTGGCGATGGCCGCCCAGGGGGCCCCTGCCTCCAGGGCCCTTAGGGCCGCCTCCACCTTGGGGATCATCCCCCCCTGGACCACGCCCTGGGCCTTGAGGGCCTCCACCTCCTGGGGGGTCAGGCGGGGAAAGCGGGTCTGGGGGTCCTTGGGATCCTTGAGCACCCCCTCCACGTCGGTGAGGAAGACCGCAGGCCACCCTAAGGCCCCGGCCACCGCCCCGGCGGCGGTGTCGGCGTTGACGTTCAAGGGGCCTTCCTCGTCCAGGGCGATGGGGGCCAGGAGGGGGGTATAGCCCTTTTCCAGGAGGTCCAAGAGCAGGTCCACCCCCACCCCCACCACCTCCCCCACCCGCCCGAGCTCCGGCAGGGCCCGGCCCCGGAGGAGGAGGGCATCGCGGCCCGAAAGGGCCAGGGCCCTTCTTCCCCTTTGGGAAAGCCCCTCCGCCAGGCGCTTCCCCGTGAGGTACAGGCTCATCTCCACCGCTTCCATCTGCTCGGGAGGCGTCACCCGCAAGCCCCCCACGAAGCGGCTCTGGAAGCCGAGCCTTTCCAGGAGGGCCCCGATCTCGGGCCCGCCCCCGTGCACCAGGACCAGGGGGCCGGGGTAGCCCGAAAGCTCGTCCAGCAGGGCTTCGGCCCCCCTTAGGCTTCCCCCTACCTTCACCACGAGGGCTTCACTCAAGGTAGACCACCTCCTCGGGCAGGCCTTCCTCCTCCTCGGCCTCGAGGAGGTCCAAGAAGCCCAAGGCAGCGTGGTCGGGGTGGAGGCCGAAGGGGGCTGCCAGGGCCTGAACGGCGCTCACGGGGGGCATGGCCTGGGCCTCCTGGAGCAGGGGGAGAAGGTCTTCGGGGCCCCATAGGGCCTCCCCCAGCTCCGGACCCCGCCTCAGCTCCGCCCGCACCTGGCCCCCTTCCGCCAGGAGGAAGAGGAGGTCCTCCTCCGCCAGGACCAGGAAGGCCAGGGCCTGCCCCAGCTGGGAAAGGGCCTCCAAAAAGGCCCGCACCCCTTTTGGGTCCTCCTGGGCCTCGAGGGCCTCGTGGTAGAGGCTCACCCAGGGGAAGTCCGGCACCAGGTAGACCCCCGCGCCCCCCGTGCGCTCCTGGGCGAAGGCCAGGACCTCCTCCAGGGGGGCCTTCACGTGGAAGGAGAGAAAGCTCCGCACCAAGCCCTATACTAGCCTCTGTGAGCGCCCTCTACCGCCGCGTGCGCCCCCTCACCTTCGCCGAGGTGGTGGGCCAGGAGCACGTGAAGGAGCCCCTCATGCGGGCCATCCGGGAGGGGCGGCTGGCCCAGGCCTACCTCTTCTCCGGGCCCCGGGGGGTGGGGAAGACCACCACCGCCCGGCTTCTGGCCATGGCCGTGGGGTGCCAGGGGGAGGGGGAGCGCCCCTGCGGGGTCTGCGCTCACTGCCAGGCGGTGCAACGGGGGGCCCACCCCGACGTGGTGGAGATCGACGCCGCCAGCAACAACTCGGTGGAGGACGTGCGCGAGCTCCGCGAGCGCATTCAGCTCGCTCCCCTTTCCGCCCCCAGGAAGGTCTTCATCCTGGACGAGGCTCACATGCTCTCCAAGAGCGCCTTCAACGCCCTCCTCAAGACCCTGGAGGAGCCCCCGTCCCACGTGCTCTTCGTCTTCGCCACCACCGAGCCCGAGAGGATGCCCCCCACCATCCTCTCCCGCACCCAGCACTACCGCTTCCGCCGCCTGAAGGAGGAGGAGATCGCCGCCAAGCTGGCCCGCATCCTGGAGGGCCTGGGGCGGCAGGCGGAGGCGGAGGCCCTCCTCCTGGTGGCCCGGCTGGCGGACGGGGCCATGCGGGATGCGGAAAGCCTCTTGGACCGCCTCCTCCTCCTGGAAGACCCCCTTACCCGGGAGAAGGTGGAAGGGGCCTTGGGCCTCCCCCCCAAGGAGGCCCTCTTCCGCCTGGCGGAAGACCTCCTGGGGGGGAGGCTCAAGGAGGCCCTGGAGGTGGCCCGGCGGCTTTACGGGCAGGGCTTCGCCCCTAGGAGCTTGGTGGGGGGGCTGATGGAGGTTCTGCGGGAGGCCCTCTACGCCGCCCACGGCCTCCCGGGAAGGGCCCTCCCTGCCCCCCCCGAGGTCCTTCTCGCTGCCCTCGCCGCCTTGGACGAGTCCCTGGAGCGCCTGTCCCGGCGCTCGGACCTCCTAGCCCTGGAGGTGGCCCTCCTGGGGTGCCTGCCCGCCGGGGCCAAGGGTGCTGCCGCCCTGGCCCAGCCCCCCTCCCCCGAGCCGGCGCCCCTGCCGGAGTTTGACCCCCTGGCGCCTCTTCCTTCCCGGCCCCCGGCGGGCCAGCCGGGCAGGGAGGCCGAAGGCCCGAAGGCCCCCCCCCAGGCCGACCTTTCCGGTTCCTGGCGGGCTTTCTTGGAGGCCTTGAAGCCCACCCTCCGGGCCTTCGTGCGGGAGGCGAGGCCCAGCCTCGAGGGCGCCACCTTGGTCCTGCGCTTCCCCGAGAACAAGGCCTTCCACCACAAGAAGGCCGAGGAGCAAAAGGCCGCCCTTCTGCCCCTGGCCCGGGGCCACTTCGGCGTGGAGGAGCTGGCCTTCGTCCTAGAAAAAAAAACGCTGGGCCCTAGCCCGGCCCCGGCTTCCCCGCCGGGCCTCGAGGCTCCTAAAGCCAATCCCAAGCCGCTTCCGCCGGATCCTACCCCGCCCCAGGAAGCCCCCCCCTGGGAACCCCTTTGGGAGGAACCTGGGGTAGGTTTGGCGGAGGAGGACCCGGAGGAGGACCCCGGCCAGCGCCTCGCCCAGATCGCCCGCCTTTTGGGGGCTAGGCTTCTTTGGGTGCGGCGGCCCAGGGTTCAGGAGGCGGAAGAACCCGTGAGCGAGGATGAAATAGGGGGTACTGGTATATAATGCCCCCATGACCAGGACCACCGAACTAGGCCAAGAAACCGTGGAGAACATCCTGAAGCGGCTACGGCGCATTGAGGGGCAGGTCCGGGGCCTGCAGAAAATGGTGGCCGAGGGGCGTCCCTGCGACGAGGTCCTCACCCAGATGACCGCCACCAAGAAGGCCATGGAGGCGGCAGCCACCCTCATCCTCCACGAGTTCCTGAACGTTTGCGCCACGGAGGTTTCCGAGGGCAAGGCGGACCCCAAGAAGCCCGAGGAGATCGCCACCATGCTCAAGAAGTTCATCTGAAGCGCTTGGCACCCGCGAGGAAGCTCAGGCAAAGGCTGCTCCGCCTGTTCCACGCCTTCTTTCCCCCGGGGGAGGCTCCAGACGACGCCTTCGCCCTAGCCTTTCTGGAGGGAGAGGAGCGGGCCCTGTACCTGGCCATGGACCCGAGGGACCGGGCCCATGGGGTGCGGGTGGCCAGGAGGCTTCTCCAGAACCACCCGGAGGCCCCCGCCTTTGCCGTGCGGGCGGCCCTCCTGCATGACGCCGGCAAGGCCCTAAGGCCCTACCGCCCCCTGGAGCGGGTGCTCACCGGGCTTTGGGCTCCCCCTGTGCCCCCTCACCCCTTGCGGGGTGGGCTCCTGGGGGCCTTCCAGGTGCGCCGCCACCACCCCCTCTATGCGGCAGAGCGCATAGAGGACCCTCGGGTGCGGGCCCTGGTCCTGGAGCACCACTGCCCCAAGAGCCTTTGGGGAAAACGGCTCCACCAGGCGGACCAGGAGGAGTGAAGCCTTTGGGCAAATGCCCCTAGCCAACGCGGGCCCTTAAGGAGTAGGGTATCGGAGAACGGAGGAGGGCTTATGGATGATTTCACCTGGCGCGTGGGCGGCCCCCAAGGGGGCGGCATAGAGACGGCGGCCACCTTGTTCGCCCGGGCGGTGGGCAAGGGTGGCTGGTGGGTGGCCACCAAGCGGGAGTACCACTCCAACATCATGGGGCGGCACTCCTACCTGGACGTGCGGCTCTCGCGAAAACCCGTGGAGGCCTTCCGAGAAAGGGTGGAGATGCTGGTGGCCCTGGACGGGGAGACCCTGGCCCGCCACCTGGACCAGGTGCGCCCTGGGGGAGCGCTCCTTTACGACCCCAAGGTGCTGGACCTTACGGTGCACAAGCTCCCCATGCTGGATCACCGGGTGGCGGACGCCCTCTCGGAGCGCTTCGGCAAGCTGGACCCAAGCCTGAAGGACCTCCTGCAGGCCTACGTGGAAGCGGGGGTCCAGCCCCTGCCCTACCCCTTTGAGGAGGTGGCGGACCGCATCGGGGCGGAGCTGGGCGTCCCTTCCCTGCAGGCCCGGCGCACCCTGAACACCATCGCCGTGGCGGCGAGCCTCCACTTCCTGGGTTTCCCCCTGGAGCCCCTCTTGGAGGCTCTGGCCCTGCAGTTTAGGGGCAAGGTGCTGGAGCTGAACCAGGAGGTGGCCAAGGCGGTGTACCGGGAGGAGGTGCCCAAGCTTCCCTTCCAGCTTCACCTGAACGGCTATGAGCCGGGCCGGGTCTACCTCACCGGGGCCCAGGCCGCCGCCTTGGGGAAGCTGGCCGGGGGCCTTCGCTTCCAGACCTACTACCCCATCAGCCCGGCCACCGACGAGTCCACCTACCTCGAGGCCCACACCGCCTTCCAGGGGGCGGACGTGGCCGTGGTCCAGACCGAGGACGAGATCGCCGCGGTGACCATGGCCGTGGGTGCCGCCCTCACCGGGGCCAAGGCCGCCACCGCCACCAGCGGCCCCGGCTTCAGCCTCATGGCCGAGGGCATGGGCTTTGCCGGCATGATCGAGGCCCCCTTGGTGGTGACCCTCTACCAGCGGGGCGGACCTTCTACCGGCCTTCCCACCCGCACGGAGCAAGGGGACCTGATGTTCGCCCTAAGGGGCGGGCACGGGGAGTACCCCCGGCTGGTCCTGGCCTCGGGGGATATTCTGGACGCCTTCTTGGACGCCCAGAAGGCCCTGGCCTGGGCCTGGCGCTACCAGACGGTGGTGGTGCACCTGGTGGACAAGTTCCTGGCCTCCATGGCCCAAAGCCTCCCCAAGGAGGCCTTGCGGGTGCTCCAGCTGGATGGGGAACGGCGCCTTGCGCCCAGGCAGGAGGGGTTTGGCCCCTACGAGCGCTACGCCCCTTCCGAGGACGGCATCTCTCCCTTCATCCCCATCGGTACCCCCGGGGGCTTCTACTGGATGACCTCGGACGAGCACGACCTCGTGGGCCACATCACCGAGGACATCCCCCTGCGGGAATACCAGATGGAAAAGCGGATGCAAAAGCTCAAGACCGCCCAGGAGGAGATCCTCCTCGAGGACCAGTACACCCTTTACCGGGATGGGGAGGTGCTGGTCCTGGGCTGGGGCACGGTGAAGGGCACCCTCCTGGAGGCCTTGGACCACCTGCCCGGGGTGGGGTATCTGCACCTTAGGCTCCTCTGGCCCTTCCCCAAGATCGCCCACCTCCTGGAGGGGAAGCGGCTCGTCACCGTGGAGCACAACTACTCGGGGCAGCTGGCCGATTTGGTGCAGCAGGAAACCCTGAAACGGGTCCACCACCGTGTGGTCAAGTACAACGGCCGCCCCTTCACCCTGGACGAGGTGGTGGAGGCTTTGAAGAAGGTGCTTGCCAAGGAGGCGCCGGAGCGCCTGGTCCTCAGGAAAGGAGTCTAAGATGCTGGAGCTCAAGCTGGCCGATTACAAGGCGGAGAAGCAGCCGGACTGGTGCCCGGGCTGCGGGGACTACGGGATCCTCTCCGCCCTGCAGATGGCTCTTTTTGAACTGAAGAAGGACCCTAGCCAGACGGCGGTCTTCTCTGGGATTGGCTGCTCGGCCAAAACCCCCCACTACCTCAACCTCTACGGGGTCCACACCCTCCATGGCCGCGTGCTGCCCACCGCCCAGGGGGCCAAGCTGGCCAACCCCCACCTCACGGTGGTGGCGGTGGGCGGGGACGGGGACGGCCTCGGGATCGGGGCCGGGCACTTCGTGGCCGCGGGGCGGAGGAACGTGGACATGCTCTACATCCTCTACGACAACGAGGTCTACGGCCTCACCAAAGGGCAGGCCGGGCCCACCCTGGGCTTCGGGGAGAAGACCAAAAGCCTCCCCAAGCCCAACCCCCAAGGGCGCATCAACCCCCTTCTCCTGGCCTTTGCCTCCGGCTACACCTGGATCGCCCGCGGCTACGCCTACGACGTGAAGGGCCTGAAGGAGCTCATCAAGGAGGGCCTCGAGCACAAGGGCCTGGCCTTCCTCCACGTCCTTCAGCCCTGCCCCACCTACAACGACCTGCACACCAAGGAGTGGTTCGCTCCCAGGCTCTACAAGCTCCAGGATGAGGGGTACGATCCGTATGTTCCCGAGGGGCTTCCCCCAGAGGAGTTGGACAGGAAGATGGCGCAATTCCAGGAAAAGGCCGCAGAATGGGGAGAAAGGATTCCCATAGGGGTTTTCTGGAAGGCGGAGGTGCCCACCTTTGAGGAGCGCCTCAAGGCCTACCTCCCCCGCTACCCCGAGGTCTACCCCGCCCTGGGGCAGCGGGAGCCCTTGGACCTCGAGGGGCTCCTGAAGGAGTTCGCCCTCTAGGGCCGGATGAGCCGCTGGGGGGTGGCGATCAGGTCCACCCGGCGCTCCGGCTCCACGGGGAGCTTGGGGTAGACCATGAGGGCGTGGGCCAGGGTGGCGAAGGGGGCTTCCACCCGTAGCCAGCCTTGAGGGAAGCCGTAGCCCTTCCCCACCCACCCCCCTTCCTCGTCCACGGCCACGGCCCCGATGAGGACCAGGTCGATGGGCTGGGCGGCGAGGTCCACCTTCACCCCGTGGCGGTAGGCCTCCCGCACCCGCTTGAGCCGCCTGGGGTCCACGTCCTTGAGGAGGAGAAACTCCCCCGGGCGGTCGGGGTGGGGGAGGAGAAGGGCCTTGCCTGCCTTTAAGGCCTCCTCCCTTAGGGGCTTTAAGACGGCGTCCATCCCTGCCAGGATCAGCCTGGCCCTTTGGAACTCCGGCGTGCGGAGGAGGTGCGCCGCCGCCCGCTTGGCCCCCAGGAAGTTGGGATGGTGGCCGTGGGGGGGTGTGGGGTGGAGGGCCAAGTCGTAGCGGGCCAAGGCGTTCCAGACCTCTTCCCGAAGCTCGCCGAGGGTCATGGGGTTAGGAGGTGGAGGGAAACCGCGGGCAAAAGGCCTTTGGCCTGGGCCTCTAAAGCCCTTTGGTAAAGCCTCCGGTCCGCTGTCCAGAAGGGGGCGGCAAGGCCTTCGGCCAGAGCCAGGTAGTGGGCGTCGTAGGCCGCCCCTAGCCCCAGCTCGTGGCCGAGCTCCAGGGCCCGGGTGTGGACCCAAGGCTCCTGGAAGTACCGCAACCCTAGGCGCAGGACTTGGCGCCAAAGGGTCTGGGCCTCCCCCAGGGTCATCTCCCCGGAGCGGGCGTAGCGGTAAAGGGCATTGGCCGACTCGTACAGGGCCAGGCTAGGGAGGGCCAGCTCCAGGCCCTGGGTCTTCCACTCCCGATAGCGCTGGACGGCGGGCGCCTTTTCCGAGTCCGCCAGGAGAAGGCGTACCAGGACGCTAGCGTCCAGGACCAAGAAGCTCACGGTCACGCTCCTCCCGCATGGCTCCGATCACCTCTTCCGGCGGCGTGAGGGGTCTTCCCAGGCGCTCCCGGATGCCCCGGTTTACGCTCAGGATAAGCCCCAAGGGGTCCTCCCCTTCCCCCTTCAGGCGCTCGTAGGCCTCGGGGGAGAGGATGACCGCCAAGGGCTTGCCCCGCCCCTCCACCAGGATCACCTCCCCTTCCCCCACCCGCCGGAGCACCTCCCCAAAGTGCACCCGGGCCTCGGTGGCGCTGAGCCTGCGCTTTTGATGCATCATTGCATGGATTAGTTTATTCCCGCGGGAGGCCAGCCGCAAGCGTAAGCTGGTAAAACCTATGGGCTCTAGGCCAAAGTTCGCCCACCTGCACCAGCACACCCAGTTCTCTCTCCTGGACGGGGCGGCCAAGCTTTCGGACCTCCTCAAGTGGGTGAAGGAGGTTTCCCCCGAGGACCCCGCCCTGGCCATCACCGACCACGGCAACCTCTTTGGCGCTGTGGAGTTCTACAAGAAGGCCACGGCCATGGGGGTGAAGCCCATCATCGGCTACGAGGCCTACGTGGCCGCGGAAAGCCGCTACGACCGCAAGCGGGGCAAGGGCCTGGACGGGGGCTACTTCCACCTCACCCTTCTCGCCAAGGACTTCACGGGCTACCAGAACCTGGTGCGCCTGGCGAGCCGGGCCTACCTGGAGGGGTTTTACGAAAAACCCCGCATTGACCGGGAGATTCTGAAGGAGCATTCAGAGGGACTTATCGCCCTCTCCGGCTGCCTGGGGGCGGAGATCCCCCAGTTCATCCTGCAAGACCGCCTGGACCTGGCCGAGAGGAGGCTCAACGAGTATTTGGCCATCTTCGGCGATCGCTTCTTCATTGAAATTCAAAACCACGGCCTGCCGGAGCAGAAGAAGGTGAACGAGGTCCTCCGAGAGTTTGCCCGGAAGTACGGCCTGGGGATGGTGGCCACCAACGACGGCCACTACGTGCGCAAGGAGGACGCCCGGGCCCACGAGGTGCTCCTGGCCATCCAGTCCAAGAGCACCCTGGACGACCCCGAGCGCTGGCGCTTCCCCTGCGACGAGTTCTACGTGAAGACCCCGGAGGAGATGCGGGCCATGCTCCCAAAGGAGGAGTGGGGGGACGAGCCCTTCGACAACACGGTGGAGATCGCCCGCATGTGCAATGTGGACCTGCCCATCGGGGACAAGATGACCTACCGCATCCCCCGCTTCCCTCTCCCCAAGGGCCGCACCGAGGCCCAGTACCTGCGGGAGCTCACCTTCAAGGGGCTCCTTGGGCGCTACCCCGACCGCATCACCGAGGACTTTTACCGGGAGGTCTTCCGGCGGCTGGGCAAGATGCCCCCCCACGGGGACGGGGCGGCCTTGGCGGCGAGCCTGGCCCAGGTGGAGCAGGCCGCCTGGGAGGGGTTGTTGCGGGAGCTACCCCCTTTGGAAGGGGTAAGGGAGTGGACGGCGGAGGCCATCCTCCACCGGGCGCTGTACGAGCTTGCCATCATCGAGCGCATGGGCTTTCCCGGGTACTTCCTCATCGTCCAGGACTACATCAACTGGGCCAAGGGGAACGACGTCTCCGTGGGGCCCGGGCGCGGTTCCGCCGCGGGGAGCCTGGTGGCCTATGCCGTGGGCATCACCAACATCGACCCCCTGCGCTTCGGCCTCCTCTTCGAGCGCTTCCTGAACCCGGAGCGGGTCTCCATGCCGGACATCGACACCGACTTCTCTGACCAGAAGCGGGACCGGGTGATCGAGTACGTGCGGAAGCGCTATGGGGAGGACAAGGTGGCCCAGATCGGCACCTTCGGGAGCCTGGCCTCCAAGGCCGCCTTGAAGGACGTGGCCCGGGTCTACGGCATCCCCCACAAGAAGGCGGAGGAGCTGGCCAAGCTGATTCCCGTGCAGTTCGGCAAGCCCAAGCCCCTGGCCGAGGCCATAGAGCTGGTGCCGGAGCTAAAGGCGGAGATGGAGAAGGACCCCAAGGTGCGGGAGGTGATTGAGGTGGCCATGCGCCTGGAGGGCCTGAACCGCCACGCTTCCGTGCACGCCGCCGGGGTGGTGATCGCCCAAGAGCCCCTCACCGATCTGGTGCCCCTCATGCGGGACGCCGAGGGGCGGACCGTGACCCAGTACGAGATGGGGGCGGTGGAGGCCCTGGGCCTTTTGAAAATGGACTTCTTGGGCCTGCGCACCCTCACCTTCCTGGACGAGGCCAAGAAGATCGTGAAGGACTCCAAAGGGGTGGAGCTGGACTACGACCGGCTTCCCCTGGACGACCCCAAGACCTTTGAGCTCCTCGCCCGGGGGGAGACCAAGGGGGTGTTCCAGCTGGAGTCCGGGGGGATGACGAACACGGTGCGGGGGCTGAAGCCCAGGCGCCTCGAGGACATCATCGCCCTGGTCTCCCTCTACCGCCCTGGGCCCATGGAGCACATTCCCACCTACATCCGCCGCCACCACGGGCAGGAGCCCGTGAGCTACGTGGAGTTCCCCCACGCGGAGAAGTACCTGAGGCCCATCCTGGATGAGACCTACGGTATCCCCGTCTACCAGGAGCAGATCATGCAGATCGCCTCCGCAGTGGCCGGGTACTCCCTGGGGGAGGCGGACCTCCTCCGCCGCGCCATGGGCAAGAAGAAGGTGGAGGAGATGCAGAAGCACCGGGAGCGCTTCGTGCGGGGGGCCAGGGAGCGGGGCGTGCCCGAGGAGGAGGCCAACCGGCTTTTTGACATGCTGGAGGCCTTCGCCAACTACGGCTTCAACAAGTGCCTTCCGGGAAGGGCCAGGGTGGTGGACTTCCGCACGGGGAAACCCGTGCCCATTGAGGCCATCGTCCGGGGGGAGGCCCAAGGCGTCTGGGTGGCCTCCCTGGACGAAAGGACTTTGCGCCTGGTGCCGAGGCCGGTGGTGGCGGCCTTTTCCAGCGGGAAGGCCCAGGTGTATCGCCTACGCACCGCCACGGGCCGGGTCCTCGAGGCCACCGCCAACCACCCCCTCTACACCCCGGAGGGTTGGCGGGAGTTGGGTGCCCTTCGCCCAGGAGACTTCGTGGCCCTGCCCAGGCACCTTCCTTACCAGCCTTCAGAGGACCTGAAGCCCCATGAGCTGGACCTTCTGGGCTTTGCCCTTAGCGAGGGAAACCTCCGCCATCCCTCCGGCTTTTACCTTTACACCTCCTCGGAGGAAGAGCTGGCCGCTATGGAAGAGGCCCTGGCGGGCTTTGCCAACACCCGCACCCGGGTGGCCTGGCGCCGGGGGGTGGCCCACATCTACGTGGGCCGGTGGGACCGCAAGGTTCCCTCGGAGGCGGAAGCCTTCTTGAAGGAGATGGGGCTTTTGGGGCTTGCTGCCAAGGACAAGCACCTTCCCGAAAAGGTTTTTGGCCTTTCCCAGGAAGGGGTGGCCCGGTTTCTTGGACGCCTGTGGGTGGGGGATGGCGGGGTAGACGCCAAGGGTAGGCTCATCCATTACGCCACGGCCTCTGAGGCCCTGGCCCGGGGGGTCCAGCACCTGCTCCTCCGCTTGGGCTTGCAAAGCCGTCTGGTGGAGAAACGCTTTCCCTATAGAGGGGGTCGGCAAGGATACGTGGTCTATCTCCTGGGGGGCCTCGAGGCCGCCCGTCGGTTTGCGGAAACCCTGGGGCCTTACCTCCTCGGCAAGCGAAAGCGCGATCTCCAGGCCCTCCTTGCCTCTTGGGAGGAGGCGGGCCGCAGCACCAAGGACCTGCTCCCCATGGCCTTCTTACCCCTCGTGCGCCAGGCGGTGGCCGAGGCTTCTCAGGGAAAGGAGAGGGCTTTCTTGGAGGCCGCAGGCTTCGCCCAGGGCCTTTTGCGCCCCGGGAAAGGGCGGAGGGGGCTTTCCCGGACCACAGCAGAGCGCCTGGCGGCCCTCACGGGAAGCTTAGCCCTCTTGCGCTTGGCCCAGGCCGAGGTCTACTGGGACCGGGTAGAGGCCATAGAGCCCTTGGGGGTGGAGGAGGTCTTCGACCTCACTGTGGAAGGCACGCATACCTTCGTGGCGGAGGACGTGATCGTGCACAACTCCCACGCCGCTGCCTACAGCCTCCTCTCCTACCAGACTGCCTACGTGAAGGCCCACTACCCGGTGGAGTTCATGGCCGCCCTCCTCACCGTGGAGCGCCACGACTCCGACAAGGTGGCGGAGTACATCCGCGACGCCCGGGCCATGGGCATTGCTGTCCTTCCGCCGGACATCAACCGCTCGGGCTTCGACTTCAAGGTGGTGGGGGAAGAGATCCTCTTTGGCCTCTCCGCGGTGAAAAACGTGGGGGAAGGCGCCGCTAGGGCCATCCTGGAGGAGAGGGAGCGGGGGGGGCGCTTCAGGAGTCTGGGGGACTTCCTGAAGCGCCTGGACGAGAAGGTGGTGAACAAGCGCACCCTGGAGTCCTTGGTCAAGGCGGGGGCCTTTGACGCCTTCGGTGACCGGGCCCGGCTCCTGGCCTCCCTGGAGCCTCTCCTTAGGTGGGCGGCGGAGCGCCGGGAGCGGGATCGCTCGGGGATGATGGGCCTCTTCGCCGAGGTGGAGGAACCTCCCTTGGTGGAGGCCGAGCCCTTGGACGAGATCACCCGCCTGCGCTACGAAAAAGAGGCCCTGGGGATCTACGTTTCCGGCCATCCGGTGTTGCGCTACCCTGGGCTTCGGGAGGTGGCGAGCTGCCCCCTGGCCGAACTCCCCCACTTCGCCCGCGACCTCCCGCCCCGCGCCCGGGTGCTCCTTTCCGGCATGGTGGAGGAGGTGGTGCGCAAGCCCACGAGGAGCGGGGGCATGATGGCCCGCTTCATGCTCTCCGATGAGACCGGGGCCTTGGAGGCAGTGGTTTTTGGCCGGGCCTACGAGGGGGTTTCCCCCAAGCTCAAGGAGGACACCCCCCTTCTGGTCCTGGCGGAGGTGGAGCGGGAGGAGGGGGGGCTTAGGGTCATCGCCCAGGCGGTCTGGACCTACGAGGAGGTGGCCGAGGCTCCTAAGGCCCTGGAGGTGGAGGTGGACCACGCTCTTTTGGACGAAGCGGGTGTGGCCCTCCTAAAGAGCCTTCTGGACGAGTACCCCGGGACCCTTCCCCTTTACCTCAGGGTGCAGGGGCCTTTTGGTGAGGCCATCCTCTCCTTGCGGGAAACCCGGGTGGGGGAAGGAGCGCTGGAGGCCCTCGAGGCCGAGGGCTTCCGGGCCTACCCCGTGCCCGACCGGGAGGCCTTCTTGCAGGGGAACGGGGGGAACGGGGGCAAGGAGGAGGCGGTGCCCTTCTAAGCATCCGCACGCAAAGGTTGCCCCATCGGCCAAAGCCAAAGCGGCGTACTCATGGCCTCTTTGGGGCCCCCCCCCCCCNAACCCCCTCAGGGCCAAAGCCGGGAAGCCGCAAAGGTAAAAGGGCCTGGCACCGGCCAGGCCCTTCGCCCTAGGTGGGCTTAGAAGTCCATGTCCCCGGCGCCCGCGGGGGCGGGGGTGGACTCCTTCTTCTCGGGCTTCTCCGCCACCACCGCCTCGGTGGTGAGGATGAGGGAGCCGATGGAGGCCGCGTTCTGCAGGGCGGAGCGGGTCACCTTGGCGGGGTCCACGATGCCCGCCTCCACCATGTCCACGTACTCCCCGGTGGCGGCGTTGAAGCCCAGGCGGAGGTTCTTGGCCTCGGAGAGGATCTTCTGGACCACCACGGAGCCCTCGTAGCCGGCGTTCTCGGCGATCTGACGGGCAGGCTCCTCCAGGGCCCGGCGCACGATCTTAGCCCCAGTGGCCTCGTCCCCCTCCAGCTTCTTAAGGAGCTCGTCCACGGCGCTGATGGCCCGGAGGAGGGTCACGCCGCCGCCCGGCACGATGCCCTCCTCCACCGCCGCCCGGGTGGCGGAGAGGGCGTCCTCAAAGCGGTGCTTCTTCTCCTTGAGCTCGGTCTCGGTGGCGGCGCCCACCCGGATCACGGCCACACCGCCCGCCAGCTTGGCCAGGCGCTCCTGGAGCTTCTCCTTGGCGTACTCGCTGTCGGTGGTCTCCAGCTCCTTCTTGATGGCGTTGATCCGGGCCTCGATGTCCTCCTTCTTGCCCTTGCCGCCCACGATGGTGGTCTCGTCCTTGGTGATGCGCACCCGCTCGGCCCGGCCCAGCATGGAGAGGGTGGCGTTCTCCAGCTTGAAGCCGAGCTCCTCGGAGATGACGGTGCCGCCCGTGACCGCGGCGATGTCCTTCAGCATCTCCTTGCGGCGGTCGCCGAAGCCGGGGGCCTTCACCGCGGCCACGTTCAGGGTGCCCCGGAGCTTGTTCACCACCAGGGTGGCCAGGGCCTCGCCCTCCACGTCCTCGGCGATGAGGAGGAGGGGCTTGCCGGTCTGGGCCACCTGCTCCAGCACCGGGAGGAGCTCACGCACGTTGGAGACCTTCTTCTCCACGATGAGGATGAAGGCGTCCTCGAGGACCGCCTCCATGGTGTCGGGGCTGGTGATGAAGTAGGGGGAGATGTACCCCTTGTCGAACTGGTACCCCTCCACGAACTTGAGCTCGGTCTCCAGGCTCTTGGACTCCTCAACGGTGATGATGCCTTCCTTCCCCACCTTCTCCATGGCGTCGGCGATCAGCTTGCCGACGTCGGGGTCGTTGGCGGAGATGGTGGCCACCTCCTCGATGGCCTTGCGGTCCTCCACGGGGATGGCCAGGGAGCGGATCTTCTCCACCGCGGCCTCTACCGCCTTCTCGATGCCCCGCTTGAGGGCCAGGGGATTGGCGCCGGCGGCCACGTTCTTCAGGCCCTCCCGCACGATGGCCTGGGCCAAGACGGTGGCGGTGGTGGTGCCGTCACCGGCCACGTCGTTGGTCTTGGAGGCCACCTCCTTGAGGAGCTGGGCCCCGATGTTCTCCAGGTGGTTCTCCAGCTCGATCTCCTTGGCCACCGTCACCCCGTCCTTGGTGATGGTGGGGGAGCCGAACTTCTTCTCCAGGACCACGTTCCGGCCCCGGGGGCCAAGGGTCACCTTCACCGCGTCGGCCACAGCGTTCACGCCGCGCTCCAGCGCCCGGCGGGCCGCTTCGTCAAACACTAGGACTTTCGCCATACCCTACCTCCCTTACCCAAGGATCGCCAAGAGGTCGCGCTCGGAGAGGATCACGTACTCCTCGCCGTCGATCTCGATCTCGGTGCCGCCGTACTTGGCGAAGACCACGATGTCCCCCTCCTTGACCTCGAGGGGCACCTTCTGCCCGTTCTCCAGAACGCGGCCCGAGCCCACCGCGATCACCTTGCCCTTTTGGGGCTTTTCCTTGGCGGTGTCGGGGAGCACGATGCCGCCCTTGGTCTTGGGCTCCTCTTCGATCCGCTTTACCACAACCCGGTCGCCTAGGGGCTTGATCACGGTCTTCACCTCCGCAGCCATCTTCACTCCCTCCTTTGACGCTCAAAGGGCGAGAGTGTCAAACCGAGGCTTATTATTTGACCCCCACGCCCTTCTGTCAAGGGGGTTGAGGGAGGTCGTTATAGGGTAGGGGCCTGGTGTCCGCGCACCACCCTGAGCTCCAGGCCGTGGGCGAGGAGGAGGCCTCGCAGGGCCAGGGCCCGGGCCAGCCCCGGGGGGGTTCCGAAGACGGGGCGGCCCTTTTCCCCGGGGTAGAGGAAGTAGCCTTCGGGCAGGAGGAGGAGCACCCCCTGCCGGGCCCGCGTTGCGCCCCGGAGGGCAGCTTGCAGGAAGGCTTCCTCCACTCCCTGGCTCACCAGGAAGTAGGTGCTTCCCGGCGGGGCGGGTGGGGGGAGGGCGGGGGAGGGGGTGGGGGCAAGCCGGGCGAGGAGGGCCAGGGCCCGCTCCAGGTGGGCCTTGCCCCGGCCCAAGGGGAGGACCTCCCCTGCGGAGAGGCCGTAGCGCTCCCCCCGCCTTTCCGCTTCCAGGAGGAGCCAGGCGGCGAGGCTTGTCGCGTGGTCCAGGTAGCTGGGGTGGAGGGCCTGGGTGTCCAGGTGAAGAAAGAGGCTTCCCAGGAGGCTTTTCTCCACCTCCCGCACCAGGGGCTCCCCCCGGCGGAGGCTAGCCTTCTTGGCCAGGAGGCGCAGGGAGTCCCCGGGCCGGTAGGGGCGGAGGCCTTTGGCCTCGAGGGGGTCGGGGAGGCCGAAGGGGGTGGGCCGCCCTTCCAGGAAGAAGCTGGGGACGGGGGTGTAAGGGGGTAAGGGCCGCAAGGGGGGGTAGACCAAGGCCTTCCCCGCTTCCAGGAGGAGGAGGCGCTCCCCTAGCCCCAAGGGGCCCTGGAGGCGGAGGCCTAGGCGCACCGGGTGTTCCCCCCGCCTGCGGTAGCGGTGGGGGAGGGGGAGGGCGAGCCGGGTTCTCCCCCAGGCCACCCCGGAAGTGCTCCGGGGCTCGAGGCCCAGGGGGGCCGAGGGCAGGCTTTCCAGCCGGAAGAAGACGGGCAAGGGGCAAAGGAGCTCCACCTCGGCCCGTCCCTCGCCCCCTTGCCCAGGGAAGCCCGGGGGAAGCCCTCCCAGCTCCACCCGGGCCCGGGCCAGCCAGGGTGCCCGGTAAAGGGCCAGGAGGAGGGCAAGCCCCAGGAGGGCCAAGAGGCCTTCCATGCTAGGCCCGCTCCACCGGGGCGGGGACCGCCTTTAGGGCTTCTGCCACCAGCCCCTCCGGGCTCGCCCCGGAAAGTTCTGCCTCCAGCCTCAGGAGAAGGCGGTGGGGAATGGCCGCCCGGAAGGCCCGCTTGACGTCCTCGGGGATGGCGAAGGGGCGCCCCTCCAGGAGGGCCAGGGCCTGGGCCAGGCGCTCCACCTGCAAAAGGGCCCTGGGGGAGGGCCCAAGCCGCACCTCCTCCCGGCGCCTGAGCCAGGCGGAGAGGGAGAGGAGGTAGTCCAAAAGCTCCTCGGAAACCCGCACCCGCCGCACCTCTTTCCGCAGGGCTAAAAGCTCCTCGGGCCCGGTGACGGCCTCGAGGCCCGAAAGGGGCTCCCGCTCCTTTAGGGCCTGGAGCAGGGCCTTTTCGTCGGGGTACCCCAGGGAGAGCCGGGCGGTAAAGCGGTCCCGCTGGGCCACGGGTAGGGGGTAGGTGCCCTCCTCCTCCACCGGGTTTTGCGTGGCCAGGACGAAGAAGGGCTCGGGCAGGGGATGGGTCTTCCCCTCCAGGGTCACCTGGCTTTCCCCCATGGCATCGAGGAGGGCGGACTGGGTGCGTGGGGTGGCCCGGTTCAGCTCGTCCACCAGGAGGACCTGGGCGAAAACGGGGCCCTCCTGCCATACCAGGCTCCCTTCCCGGTAGAGGTAGACCCCGGTGAGGTCCTGGGGCAGGAGGTCCGGGGTCATCTGGATGCGGCTGAAGGTGAGGCCCAGAACCCGGGCCAGGGCCTTGGCGAAGGTGGTCTTGCCCGTGCCGGGCACGTCCTCCAAGAGGAGGTGCCCCCCGGAAAGGAGGGTGCCCAGGGCCAGCTGCAGGGTTTCCTCCCGCAGGAGGACCCGCCCTTCTAAGGCCTTGCGGACGCGTTCGTGGAGCATAGCCTAAGGATAGTCTCCAAAAAAGCTTCGGCCTCTTCCGCCGTCTCCTTTCCCGCCCTTCCCCCGTAGCGTACGGGCAGGTAGAGCCGGGTGAGGCCGGAAAGGGCCTCCCCCACCTCGGGGAGGAGGGTGGCCACCCGGGCCTGGTACTCCCAAGGCCCCTCCCAGGCCTGGCGGGGAAGCCCCCGGGCCTTCAAGGCCCTAAGGGCCCGCAGGTAGGCCCGGCGCACCCGGTCCTGGGGGAGGGGTTCCCGCCAAGGCCTGCCCTGCCCCTCTGCCTTAGCTTCCCGGTTCCCTCTCCCATCCCCTTCCCGGTGCCGCCAGAGGAAGAGGACCAGGGCCAAAAGGAGGGCCAGGGTCAAGAGGGCGCCCAAGGCCGCGAAGGCCACCCCCGCCTCCCCCAGCCACCTGGGGCCGGGGACCGCTTCCTGGGCCGGGGCCTCCGGGGAAGCCGGAGGACTGGGCAGGGGGCCGCTGGTTCCCCCGCTCTTCCCGCCTCCAAGGGTGCCCAGGTAGAGGAAGAAGAGGGCAAAGGCCAGGAAGGCCAGGAGGAGGGGCAGGAGGTGGGCCCCCCGGTACGGAAGCCGCTCTCCCCGGCCCAGGAGGGGCAGAAGGGCCAGGAGGAGGAAAAGGAGGCTTAGGGGCAGGGCGTACCCCAGGGCCCGGTTCAGGAGGCCCACCCAGGCGGGGAACCCACCTTCGGGGGCCTGGTAGACCCCTCCTTCTCCGCCCTGTCCCCCGGCTTCTTGCGTGGCCTGGAAGCCCGGGGCCTCCAGGTGCGGGAGGGCAAAGGAGGGGTGGGGGAGGGGCAGGTGGGCCAGGCTGGCGGCGAGGAGCCCCAGGGCCAGGGGAAGCCCCAGGGCCTTGGGGTCCATGCGAAAGTCCTCCCCCCGCTCCCTGGCCCTGCGGTAGGCCCCCTCCAGGAGGTTCACCCCGTGGAGGAGCCCGAGGAGGAAAAGCCCCGTGGGCCCCAAGAGGAGACTCGGGGGGAGGAGGAAGAGGCTCGCCAGAGGGTTCTCCCGCAGGGCCAGGAAGAGGCCCAAGAGGAGAAGGAGCCCCGAGGTGAGGGCCCACTTCCCAAGCCAAAGGGGAAAAGGCGCCCCTCCGGCGTGGAGGATCCCGGGAAGGAAGGCCAGCCAGAGAAAGCCCCCCAGGTAAAAGCGCCTGCCCAGTAAGAGGAGCCCCCCGCCCGCGAACAGGGGGATGGCTTGGCCCGGGAAGGCCAGGAGTAGGAGGGCCAGGGCCAGGGGTAAGGCCACCTCACCCTCCCCGCTGGCGCAGGGCCTCGTAGAGGAGGAGGGCGGCGCTCACGGAGACATTGAGGCTATCCGCCACCCCCCGCATGGGGATGCGCACCCGGGCGTGGGTCCTCCTGAGCCAGGCTGGGGGAAGCCCCTCGTCCTCGGCCCCCAGGAGGAAGGCCGCCCCCCTTCGGTAGTCCTCTTCCCAGTAGATCCTTTCCCCTTTGGGGGTGGCGGCCACCAGGAAGAGCCCCTGAGCCTCCAGGAAAAGGGCCACTTCCGCCTCGGCCACGGGAAAGACGGGCAGGGAGAAGACCACCCCCGTGGAGTTGCGGATGACCTGGGGGCTGTAGAGGTCCACCCCTTCCGCCACCAGGACGAGATCGGCCCCCGCCCCGTCCGCGGAGCGCAGGATGGCCCCCAGGTTTCCAGGTTTTTCCAGGCCCAGAAGGACTAGGACCAGGGGATTTCGCGGAAGCTGGACCTCCTTTAGGGTTTTGTGGGGCAGGTGGAAGACCCCGATGACGGGAGGCGGGTTTTCCCTTACGGAAACCCGCTCCATCGCCTCCTGGGAAAGCTCCAGGATGGGCGCCTGGCCCGCCAGGGCCTGGTCTTCCAGGGTGGCCTTGGGCCCGAGAAGGAGGGTTTCCAGATGGAGGCCCGCCCTCAGGGCCCGTTCCACCTCCCGCCTTCCCTCCACCAGGAAGAGCCCGGTCTTCTCCCGCTCCCGCCGCTCCTTGAGGGCGGCGAGGGCTTTCACCTTGGGGTTAGCGGGGCTTTGGATCCGCATGGAGGCGCACCTCAAAGCGGGCCACCCGGGGGCCCGAGAGCTCCAACGTCACCTCCTCCACCTGGGGAAGCTCCTCCAGGAGCCGGGAGAGGCGGAGGGCGATCTCCTGGTAGGGGGTGGGGTCGGCTTGGCCCTTCAGGGGCCGGAACAGCTCCTGGGCGTCTTTCTCCGTCAGGGGGGAAAGCCGCAGGCCCAGCACCTGGTCTCCCAGGGGGGTGGGGAGGTGGAGGGTGAGGACGGGGCCGAAGAGGGGGTGGGGGTGGGCACCGAGCCGGAGGGAAAGGCCTTCCCCCTCCCCCAGGGGCAGGCCGAAGGCCTGGAGGAGTGCCTTGGCCTCCCCTTCTCCCAGGGTCTTTTTCCCCTCCAGAAGCCGCTTGGCCTCTTCCAGGCGCAGGTCGGGGAAATCCGGGAAGTGGAGGGGTTCTTCCCGCCAAACCTTGTAGGCCCAGGCCCGGCTCAAGGCGATGGCCGCGGACTCGGGGAAGCGGTAGAGGGCCGCCTGGCCCAGCACCCGCGCCCGCACCCCTGGGGAGCCCATGGCGCAGGCCAGGAGGAGCTTATCCCCCTTTGCCCCCTCCACCAGGGCGGTGAACTCCTCCTCACCCATGAACCCCATGGGTACGAAGAGGAGGAAGATGCTCCCTGCCTCGCTTTCCAGGGCTTCCTCCAAGGCGTGGGCGAAGGCCTCCTTTTGGGCGGTGGAGCCCAGGTCCACGTGCTCCACCTCCAAGCCCCCTTCCCTCAGGGCCTCGAGGGCCAGGTTGGAGGGGCCGGAAGCGTTGGAGATGAGGCGCACCCGGTTGTTCCCGGGCAAGCGCCCCAAGGAGAGGAGGGCGGCCACGTCAAAGGCTTCCTCCAGGCTGTTGGCCCGCACCACCCCAGCCTGGGCGAAGAGGGTGCGCACCAGGGGGTCGCGGGAGGGGTGGACCGCCAGGATGGGCTTCTTCTTGCCGATCCTGCGGGCCAGGCGGGAGAAGCGCCGGGGGTTGCCGAAGCTTTCCAAGTAAAGGAGGATCACCCGGGTCCTTTCGTCCTCCTCCCAGAACTGCAAAAGGTCGTTGGAGGAGATGTCCGTCTTGGCCCCCAAAGAGACGAAGGAGGAGATGCCCAGGCCCATGCCCTCCGCGTAGGCCATCACCGCCCGGCCCAGGGTGCCGGACTGGCTGGAGAGGGCCAGGGGTCCGGGTTTGGGCAAGGGGGCCAGGGCCGCAGCCAGGCGTGCCTCAGGGTGGGTGTGCACCAGGCCCAATGAGCCCGGGCCCAGGAGGCGCATGCCGAAGCGCCGGGCTTTGTCGGCCAGCGCCTTGGCCTCTTCTTGTGTGAAGCCCGTGGCGAGGACGATGACCCCCCGCACCCCCCGCCTCCCGCAGGCTTCCAAAGCGCCCAGCACCCGCTCCTTGGGCACCGCCACCACCGCCAGGTCCACGGGGCCGGGAATGCTCTCCACGCTGGGGTAGGCCAGAAGGGGGCCCACCGTGCCCCCCTCCTTGCCGATGGCCTCGTTCACCGGGTAGACGGGCCCCTGGAAGCGGCCGAAGATCAGGTTTTCCAGCACCCGGTAGCCGATGCTCTCCGGGTCGCGGCTCGCCCCCACCACCGCCACCCCCCGGGGGAAGAAGAAGGGATGGAGGCTGGCGATGGTGGACACCTTCTCCCGCCACTCGAAGCGCTCGGCAGCCTTTTCCTCCAAGAGGATCTCAAACTCCACCTCCACCTCACCCCCGTCCCGGTGGGCCCGCACCTGGAAGCCGCTTTCCATGAAGACGGAAAGCATCTGGCGGTTCTCCGCCAGGGTGAAGGCCTGGAAGCGGCGCACCCCCCGCTTGGCGGCGATGAGGGCCAGCCGCTCCAAGAGGAGCGTTCCTAGGCCTTTCCCCTGGAAGGTATCGTCCACCAGGAAGGCCACCTCGGCGGTGTCCTCCCCCTTCACCCGCACGTATTCCCCCGTGGCCACGATCCTTTGGGGTTCCCCGGCGAGGACGATGAGGGTCACCTTCTCCTCCTCGGGCTTGGCGGCAAGGAGGAGCTCCGCCGCCTTCTCCGGGGAGATGGGGGAGAAAAAGCGCATGCGCAAGGACTCCGGGGATAGCCGCCTTAAGAACTCCACGAAGAGGGGGAGGTCCTTGGGGGTGGCCCGGCGGAGGAGGGCGGTGCGCCCGTCCTTGAGGAGGACGGGGCCCTCCTCGAGGCCGTACTGGGGGGTGGGCGGGGGCACGTAGCCCATGCCTTTAGCCTACCCCGCGGGGCCCGCCTCCTTGGGTAGGATAGACCCATGCTCCGCCTGGACACCCGCTTCCTGAAGGACTTCCCCGAGGTCCTCAAGGCCCACGGTACCGCCCTCCTAGGGGCCCAGGAAACCCTTTTGGCCAAGCGCAAGGACCCCGGCGCTATGCTGGGCTGGATGGACCTCCCCGAGGACACGGAGACCCTAAGGGAGGTCCGCCGCTTCCGCGAGGCCAACCCCTGGGTAGAGGACTTCGTGCTCTTGGGCATTGGGGGAAGCGCCCTGGGCCCGAAGGCCTTGGAGGCGGCCTTTAACGGAAGCGGCGTGCGCTTCCACTACGTGGACCACGTGGAGCCAGAGCCCGTCCTGAAGCTCCTCCGCACCCTGGACCCCCGGAAGACCCTGGTGAACGCCGTTTCCAAATCGGGAGCCACCGCGGAAACCCTGGCCGCCCTCCTGGTCTTCTTGGACTGGCTGAAGCGGGAACGGGGGCAGGAGTGGCGGCGGCACCTGGTCCTTACCACCGACCCCAAGCGGGGGGCGCTCCGGGCTTTGGCAGAGCGGGAGGGGCTTAGGGCCTTCGCCATCCCCGAGAACGTGGGGGGGCGGTTTTCCGTGCTTTCCCCGGTGGGGCTCCTGCCCCTAGCCTTTGCTGGGGCGGACCTCGAGGCCCTCCTCATGGGCGCCCGGAAGGCCAACGAGGTGGCCCTGGCCCCCTTGGAGCAGAACCTTTCCCTCCAGACCACGCTGCTTCACCACCTCCACCGCCATCTGCCCGTCACCGTCTTCATGGTCTATTCGGAGAGGCTCAAATACCTCCCCGCCTGGTTCGTCCAGCTCCACGACGAGTCCTTGGGCAAGCGGGACCGGGAGGGCAAGCGGGTGGGCACCACGGCGGTTCCCGCCCTGGGGCCTGCGGATCAGCACGCCCAGGTGCAGCTCTTTCGGGAAGGCCCCCTGGACAAGCTCATCCAGCTGGTGGTGCCGGAACGTCCCACGGAGGACCTGCCCCTGCCGGAGGTGGCGGGACTGGAGGAGGAAGCGGGCTACCTCTTCGGTAAGGGGCTGTTCCGGCTCTTGTCTGCCGAGGCGGAGGCCACCTACCGGGCCCTGGCGGAGGCCGGGCAGCGGGTCTATACCCTTTACCTTTCGGAGGTTTCCCCCTACGCCGTGGGCTGGCTCCTGCAGCACCTCATGTGGCAGACGGCGTATCTGGGGGAGCTTTGGGGGGTAAACGCCTTTGACCAGCCGGGAGTGGAGCTGGGCAAGCGCCTCACCCTGGCCCTGCTGGGCCGACCGGGATACGAGGGCGATGGAAGCGTGGAAATAAGCTCGTGATATCCTGGACATAAGGAGGCCCGCATGGACCGCCTGAGCTATGTAGGCATTAACCCGAAGAAGCAGGTTTTTTGGAACACGGTTTCCCCCATCCTGGTGGAGCACACCCTGAGCCGGGGGGAGGGCTTTTTGGCCCACAAGGGTCCCTTGGTGGTGGACACCACCCCCTACACCGGCAGAAGCCCCCGGGACAAGTTCGTGGTGCGGGAGCCCGAGGTGGAAGGAGAGGTCTGGTGGGGGGAGGTGAACCAGCCCTTCGCTCCCGAGGCCTTCCAGGCCCTCCTCGCCCGGGTAGCCGAGTACCTCTCCGAGCGCGACCTCTATGTGCAGGACCTTTACGCCGGGGCCGACAAACGCTACCGCCTGGCGGTGAGGGTGGTGACGGAAAGCCCCTGGCATGCCCTCTTCGCCCGCAACATGTTCCTCCTGCCCCGGCGCTTCCCCGAGGACGACGAGGTGGAGCGCTTCGTCCCCGGCTTCACCGTGGTCCACGCTCCCTACTTCCTGGCGGACCCGGAGCGGGACGGCACCCGCAGTGAGGTCTTCGTGGGCATCAGCTTCGCCCGGAAGCTGGTCCTCATCGTGGGGACCCGGTACGCCGGGGAGATCAAGAAAAGCATCTTCACGGTGATGAACTACCTCATGCCCAAGCGGGGCGTCTTCCCCATGCACGCCTCCGCCAACGTGGGCCGGGAGGGGGACGTGGCCATCTTCTTTGGCCTTTCCGGCACCGGCAAGACCACCCTCTCCACCGATCCGGAGAGGCCCTTGATCGGCGACGACGAGCACGGCTGGAGCGAGGAGGGGGTCTTCAACTTTGAAGGGGGGTGCTACGCCAAGGTCATCCGTCTTTCGCCGGAGCATGAGCCCCTCATCTACAACGCCTCCAACCAGTTTGAGTCCATCCTGGAGAACGTGGTGGTGAACCCGGAAAGCCGCCGGGTGGAGTGGGACGACGACAGCAAGACGGAAAACACCCGGGCCTCCTACCCCATCGCTCACCTGGAGAACGTGGTGGATTCGGGGATGGCCGGCCACCCCAAGGCCATCTTCTTCCTCTCCGCCGACGCCTATGGGGTGCTCCCGCCCATCGCCCGCCTCAACCCGGAGCAGGCCATGTACTACTTCCTCTCCGGCTACACCGCCCGGGTGGCGGGCACCGAGCGGGGGGTGACCGAGCCCAAGGCCACCTTTTCCGCCTGCTTTGGGGCGCCCTTCTTGCCCATGCACCCCGGGGTGTACGCCCGGATGCTGGGGGAGAAAATCCAAAAGCACGCCCCTCGGGTCTACCTGGTGAACACCGGCTGGACCGGAGGGCCCTACGGGGTGGGAAGGCGCTTCCCCTTGCCCGTGACCCGGGCCCTTTTGCAGGCGGCGCTTTCCGGGGCCCTCGAGGGGGTTCCTTACCGTCAGGACCCGGTCTTCGGCTTTGAGGTACCCCTGGAGGTCCCCGGGGTGCCCAAGGAGCTTCTGGACCCCAGGGAAACTTGGTCCGATAAGGAGGCTTACGACCGCCAAGCGAAGAAGCTGGCCCGGCTCTTCCAGGAGAACTTTCAAAAGTACGCGGACGGCGTGGAGGAGGCGGTCCGCCGGGCGGGTCCCCGGCTGGGGTAAGGCTGGGGGTTCGGGGCTGGGCGCAAGGCCCAGCCCCTTGTCAAATAGGGGCAGGGGGTAATAGGCTCCTAAGTGGCAGAAATGGGAGGGACAAATGTACTTTACCTCCGGACAAACCCCTCTGGCAGAATGGTAAGCGTTACCGTCTGGGGGACGGAGTTCCTATGACACGAGTGCGGCTTGGCCACTACGCCTGGGGAGTCCTGGTGTGGAACGTTCTGGTGGCCCTCTGGGGGGCCTACGTGCGGGCCACGGGTTCGGGGGCGGGGTGCGGCTCCCACTGGCCCACCTGCAACGGGGAGATCATCCCTAGAAGCCCTCAGGTGGAGACCCTCATTGAGTTCGCCCACCGCACCACCTCAGGGTTGGCCTTCCTTTCGGTGCTCCTCCTCTTCCTTCTGGCCTTGCGCATTCTTCCCAAGGGGCATCCCGCCCGCCTGGGCGCCGGGCTTTCCTTCCTCTTCATGGTGACGGAGAGCCTGGTGGGCGCCTCCTTGGTCCTCTTCGGCTGGACGGCGCACAACGTGAGCGCGGAGCGGGCCGTGGTGCAGATGGTCCACCTGGCCAACACCTATTTCCTCCTGGCCTCCTTGACCCTCACCGCTTGGTGGGCCTCCGGGGGGGCGCCCCTGCGCCTTAGGGGCCAGGGGGCGGTGGGGGCGGCCTTGCTCCTGGGCCTCTTGGCCCTGCTCTTCCTCGGCATGAGCGGGGCGGTGACCGCCTTGGGCGACCTCCTCTTCCCCGTGCGGAACACCCTCGAGGCCCTGGAGCGTTCCCTGACCCCAGGGGAGCACTTCCTGGTGCGCCTTAGGGTCCTCCACCCCCTCATCGCGGTGAGCGTAGGACTCTACGTGGTTTTTGCTGGGTACCTGGTGGCCCACCTTCGCCCCTCCGCCCATACCCAGCGCTTCGCCAACGGGCTTGCCTACCTCTACGGGGCCCAGCTTCTGGCCGGGCTGGTGAACGTCTGGCTCAAAGCCCCGGTCTGGATGCAGATCGTCCACCTCTTTTTGGCCTATGCCGTCTGGCTCATCTTCGTTCTCCTGGCGGCCGCGGCCCTGGCCCGCGGGGCCCGGCGGGTGGAGCTGGGAGACGGCGCCGAGGCCAAGGCGGTGCACCGGGGTACCGGCGGGGCCACCTGGAAGGACTACCTGGCCCTTACGAAGCCGCGGGTCATCAGCCTGCTTCTCTTCACCACCCTCTTCGCCATGCTCATCGCCGCCAGGGGCTGGCCCGGGACCGGCCTGTTTCTGGCCGTGGCCCTGGGAGGGTACATGATGGCGGGGGCGGCCAACGCCATCAACATGGTGGTGGACCGGGACATCGACGCCCGCATGCGGCGCACGGCCAAAAGGCCCATGGCTACGCAGCGGATCTCCAGCAGGGACGCGCTCCTTTTTGCCCTGGCCCTGGCTCTCCTCTCCTACTTGCTCCTTTGGTGGGGGGCGAACCTCCTCTCGGCCACCCTGGCCTTGATGGGCCTTATCTGGTACGTCCTGGTCTACACCCTTTACCTCAAGCGGCGTACTTGGCAGAACATCGTCATCGGCGGGGCGGCGGGGGCCTTCCCGCCCCTGGTGGGTTGGGCGGCGGTGACCGGGGACCTCAACCTCTTCGCCTGGTACCTCTTCGCCCTCATCTTCTTCTGGACCCCGGTGCACTTCTGGGCCCTGGCCCTCATGATCCAGGACGATTACAGGGCGGTGGGCGTGCCCATGCTCCCCGTGGTGTTGGGGGAGCGGGTCACGGTGATGCAGATCGCCCTTTACGCCGTCCTCACGGCCCTCATTTCCCTCATGCCCCTGGTTTTGGGGGAGCTGGGCCTTTTCTACCTCCTCTTCAGCCTGGCCCTTAACGCTTTGCTTATCCTTAAGAGCTTGGCCCTCTACCGCCAGCCCGAGCGGAGGACGGCGGTTTCGCTGTATAAATACTCCATGCTCTACCTGGCCCTCTTGTTCGTGGCTATGGCGGTGGATCGGGTGCTTTAGGGAGGGAGTGGATGAAAAAAGGCATCGCGGTCTTCGGTCTTTTAGGTGTGGCCTTGGCCCAGGAGGCCCACCGGGTGGCCATCACCCACCCGGTGTCTGCCTTCAACCGGGAGACCAACTTCCTCCTGGTCTGGGTCTTGGTCTTCTCCGTCTTGATCTTTGGGGTGGTGGCGGGGGCTTTGGCCTACATCACCCTGCGCTTCCGGGCAAGGCCGGGCCAGGGGGGGGAGCCTCCTCAGTTCCACGGCAACGACCGCCTCGAGGTGGTCTGGACGGTGATCCCCATCCTCATCGTCTTTGTCCTCTTCGGTCTCACCGCCCGGAGCCTGATCCTGGTGAACAAGCCCATCCCTGGCTCCATGAAGGTGGAGGTTGTGGGGTATCAGTTCTGGTGGGACTTCAACTACCCCGAGCAGGGCTTCCGCAACTCCAACGAGCTCCTTCTGCCCGCTGGGGTTCCCGTGGAGCTGGAGATCACCTCTAAGGACGTGATCCACTCCTTCTGGGTGCCGGGGCTTGTGGGCAAGCGGGATGCCATTCCGGGACAAAAGACTCTTTTACACTTCACACCGGAGAAGCCCGGGGTTTACTACGGCTTCTGCGCCGAGCTCTGCGGGCCGAGCCACGCCCGCATGCTCTTCCGGGTGATCGTCGTGCCCCAGGAAGACTTCGAGCGCTTTGTCCAGGCGGCCAAGACCTACACGCCCCCCGTGGCCGACGCCCAAGGCCAGCAGGTGTTCCAGCAAAACTGCATGGCCTGCCACTCGGTGCAGGGCAAGATGCCCCCGGCGGTCATCGGTCCCGAGCTGGGCTTTGTGGGCAACCGCACCAGCCTGGCGGCAGGCATCGTGGACTACACCCCGGAGAACTTGAAGGCCTGGATCAAGGACCCCGCCTCCATGAAGCCAGGAAACAAGATGCCCGCGTTTCCCCAGCTTTCGGAGGCGGACCTAGACGCTTTGGTCCGCTACCTGGACGGCTTGAAGGTGGAGGGGGTGGACTTCAAGGCGCTGCCTAAGTTCTAAGGGAGGGTTAGGAAGATGGCCATTGCAACCAAGCCAAAACCAGGCTTCTGGGCGGTCCTTTGGGACCTGCTCACCACGGTAGACCACAAGAAGATCGGCCTCCTGTACACGGTTACCGCCTTCTTCGCCTTCGCCCTGGCGGGGGTCTTCTCCTTGCTGATCCGGGCGCAGCTGGCGGTGCCCAATAACACCCTGCTCACCGGGGAGCAGTACAACCAGGTCCTCACCCTCCACGGGGCCACCATGCTCTTCTTCTTCATCATCCAGGCCGGGCTTACCGGCTTCGGCAACTTCGTGGTGCCCCTGATGCTGGGGGCCAGGGACGTGGCCCTGCCCCGGGTGAACGCCTTCAGCTACTGGGCCTTCCTCGGCTCTATCATCCTAGCCCTCATGAGCTTCTTCTTCCCCGGGGGGGCCCCCAGCGTGGGCTGGACCTTCTACTACCCCTTCTCCGTGCAGTCGGGGAGCGGCGTGAACTTCTACATGGCGGCCATCCTGCTCCTGGGCTTCTCCAGCCTCTTGGGCAACGCCAACTTCATCGCCACCATCTACAACCTCCGGGTCCAGGGGATGAGCATGTGGAAGATGCCCATGTACGTGTGGAGCGTCTTCGCCGCCAGCGTCCTCAACCTCTTCAGCCTGGCGGGGCTCACCTCGGCCACCCTGCTGGTCCTCCTGGACCGGAAAATCGGCCTTTCCTGGTTCAACCCTGATATTGGGGGTGATCCCGTTCTCTTCCAGCAGTTCTTCTGGTTCTACTCCCATCCCACGGTCTACGTGATGCTCCTGCCCTACCTGGGCATCCTGGCCGAGGTGGCTTCCACCTTCTCCCGCAAGCCCCTGTTCGGCTATAAGCAGATGGTCTGGGCCCAGATGGGCATCGTGGTGCTGGGCACCATGGTTTGGGCCCACCACATGTTCACCGTGGGCGAGTCCACCATCTTCCAGATCGCCTTCGCTTTCTTTACCGCCCTCATCGCCGTGCCCACGGGGGTGAAGCTCTTTAACCTCATCGGTACCCTTTGGGGTGGGCACCTGCAGATGAAAACCCCCCTCCTTTGGGTGTTGGGCTTCATCTTCAACTTCCTCCTGGGGGGCATCACCGGGGTCATGCTCTCCATGACCCCCTTGGACTACCACTTCCAGGACTCCTACTTCGTGGTGGCCCACTTCCACAACGTCTTGATGGCGGGTTCGGGCTTCGGGGCCTTCGCCGGGCTTTACTACTGGTGGCCCAAGATGACGGGCCGCCTGTACGACGAGCGCCTGGGGAGGCTCCACTTCTGGCTCTTCCTGGTGGGCTACCTTTTGGTCTTCCTGCCCCAGTACGCCCTGGGCTTTTTGGGCATGCCCCGGCGCTACTACACCTACAACGCGGACATCGCCGGCTGGCCCGAGCTGAACCTCATCTCCACCATCGGGGCCTTCGTGCTGGGTCTGGGCGGCCTGGTCTGGATCTACACCATGTGGAAGAGCCTGCGCTCCGGAGAGAGGGCTCCGGATAACCCCTGGGGCGGCTACACCTTGGAGTGGCTCACCAGCTCTCCGCCCAAGGCCCATAACTTCGACGTGGCCCTGCCCAAGGACTTCCCCTCCGAGCGGCCTCTCTACGACTGGGCCAAGAAGGGGGTGGAGCTGAAGCCGGAAGACCCCAGCCACATCCACCTGCCCAACAGCTCCTTCTGGCCCTTCTACGCCGCCGCCACCCTCTTTGCCTTCTTCGTTTCCGTGGCCGCCCTGCCCGTGCCCAACGTGTGGATGTGGGTCTTCCTGGGCCTCTTTGCCTACGGGCTGGTGCGCTGGGCCCTCGAGGACGAGTACAGCCACCCGGTGGAGCACCACACCCTCTCTGGCAAGTCCAACGCCTGGATGGGGATGGCCTGGTTCATCGTTTCGGAAGTGGGCCTCTTCGCCATCCTCATCGCGGGCTACCTGTACCTGCGCCTTTCCGGGGCGGCCACGCCCCCCGAGGAGCGGCCTGCTTTGTGGCTGGCCCTGCTCAACACCTTCTTCCTGGTGAGCTCTTCCTTCACCGTGCACTTCGCCCACCACGACCTTAGGCGGGGCCGCTTCAGCCCCTTCCGCTTCGGGCTTCTCATCACCATTATCCTGGGCGTTCTCTTCTTCCTGGTGCAGTCCTACGAGTTTTACGAGTTCCACCACGCTTCAAGCTGGCAGGAGAACCTCTGGACCGCGGCCTTCTTCACCATCGTGGGCCTGCACGGGTTGCACGTGGTCATCGGGGGCTTTGGCCTCATCCTGGCCTACCTGCAGGCCCTTAGGGGCAAGATCACCCAGCATAACCACGGCACCCTCGAGGCCGCCAGCATGTACTGGCACCTGGTGGACGCGGTCTGGCTCTTCATCGTCACCATCTTCTACGTCTGGTAAAGGGGTGCGCCCTGGGCCCCCGCCTTTAGGCGGGGGCTTTGCTATGGATAAAGGGGGATGCGGCTTTTGGCGGTGGACTTTGATTTCTTCTTCCCCGTGCCCCAAAGCCCCCAGGACCCTCAGGCGGACCTTTTTGCCTGGGCCCACTTTGAAACCCCTTACTACCTGGGGGAGGTGTGGGAGCGCAGGGCTTTGGCTTTTCTCCTGCGGGGCCTTTCCTTACCCAGGGCGCGGGGCTGGGAAGGGTTTTGGGAGCGGTTCGCCTTCGCCCCGGGGGCGGTGCTCTACTACGCGGACTCCAATGCCCTGGCCTTCCACCCCGAGGTGAGGGAAGGGGTGGAGGAGGTGGTCCTCTTTGATGCCCACCACGACGCGGGCTACCGCCCTTTGGGGGAAGAACCCGCCTGCGACGACTGGATGGTCTTCTACGCCCGCCAGGGGGCGAGGCTGCGGGTGGTCTACCCCCCCTGGCGCGACCCCAGAGGGGAGCCCGAACCCTGGGTGCCGCTGCCCCGGGTCCAGGACACGGGGGGAAAGGTGGCGGGCCTTTTCCACCGGGTCTTCCTCTGCCGCAGCGGGGCCTGGGTACCCCCCTGGGCCGACCCCGACTTCTTCGCCTTCTTGGAGCAGGCGCCGCTGCCCAAACGGCCCCTGGAGGAGGTGCTTCCTAGGCCCTTTCACCTGGAGACATTGCAGGCCCGTGTGCGGGAAGAGCGCTTGGGGCTTTGGATCATGGACGCCTTGCGCGGGTCCGGTTAGCCCGCTATAATCACGAAGGCTTTGGGGCCGTTAGCTCAGCTGGCAGAGCAACCGACTTTTAATCGGTAGGTCGCAGGTTCGAATCCTGCACGGCCCACCAAAGCGGGGCCCCATCGTCTAGCGGTCAGGACGCGGCCCTCTCAAGGCCGAAACGGGGGTTCGATTCCCCCTGGGGTCACCACGGGCGGCTAGCTCAGTTGGTCAGAGCGCTCGCCTTACAAGCGAGAGGCCAGAGGTTCAAATCCTCTGCCGCCCACCAGCTCCAGGACGCAAAGCTTCCCCCCTCGCTACCGAGGGGGGAAAGCCTTTAGGAGGCTTATTTGGGAGCTTAGGCTTCCTTGGCGAGGAGGCTCCGCACTGCCTCGGGGAGGGTTTCCCCGGGAAATAGGGCTCCGAAGCGCTGGGCCAGGTCCCGAAGAAGAGGGCGCAGAGATGCGTCCCGTAGGGCCTGGGGGTAAAGGGCCTCCATCTCGCTTAGAAGGGATTGCCTGGCCAGGTGCCGGGCCACCAGGAGGGCCTCCCCCTCGAGGCCCGAGGGGCGGCCCCGCTTGAGGCGCTCCGCCTCCTTGCGCACCCAAGGACTTTCCAGGAGGCGCTGGCAAGTGGGGCAGGGGTGGGTTTCGCTGGGGCTTCCGCAGATGGGGCAGGGCCTTCCCTGGGTCCGCCGGAAGAGGGCCAGGGCTGCCCGGGCCACCCGCTCCCTGAGCTCCGGCGGTGCGCTTTGGGCCAGGGTGAGGGCCTTGCGGGCGGCCTCGGGGTTTTCCGAAGGGGCGGAAGGCGGGGGAGGGGGCGCCTCCACCGGTCCCACCACGAAGCGGATCTCCTTCACCACCCCAGGAAAGCGCTCCCCGTAGCGCCGGAGGAGGGCCAGGCGGCTGTAGGTAAGTTGGTGGGCAACGACGGCGTCGGCTACCCGCACGGTGAGGGTTCCGGCTTCCAGGGCCACGGGCTCCGTGAGCTGGGCCAGTTCCTTGCCCGCCACCTCCTTCCAGGCGGAGAGCACCAGGCCCCGCTTGAGCTTTTCCTTGCCCCCTGCCTTCTTCAAGGCCTCGGGGATCAGCTCCTTCAGCCGCCAGGGCACAGCACCACCCCCCCTTCCACCCAGCATACCGGCACCCCTTCGGGGGCTAGAAGCCCGGCCAGGGCGGCTTGGGGTAGCCCCTGGGCGTAGGCCAGCACCGCCTGGCGCCGGGCGGCGTCCAGCTCCTCGCTCCACTCGTCCACCAGGAGCAGGGGGGCCTCCCCGTGGTGCTCCCAGAAGAGGCGGTGCTCGGCCAAGCGCAGGGCTAGGGCCAGGGCCTTGGCCTCCCCCCGGCTGCCGAAGCGGTGCACGGGGCGTCCTTGCAGGAGGAAGACCAGGTCATCGCGGTGGGGGCCCACCAGGGTTTGCCCCCGGGCCAGCTCCTCCTCCCGCCGCGCCCTTAGGGCCTCGAGGAAGTCCCCCTGCACCGAAACCTCCAGGTGGAGCCCTGCCTCCCCTGGGGCCAGCGTGCGGTGAATGTCTTGAAATATGGGCAGAAAGCGCTGGAGGAAGCGGCGGCGGAAGGCCATGATCTCCGTGCCGTAGCGGGCCAGCTCTTGGTCCCACACGAATAGCCCGTTCCCTCCGGCCTTCAAGAGGGCATTGCGCTGGCGGAGGACCTTTTCGTAAGCGGAGAGCAGGGCGGCGTACCTTCGGGAGAAGCGGCCGATCAGCCGGTCCAGGAACCCCCGCCGCTCCTCCTTGGGGCCCAGGACCACCTCCACGTCCTCAGGGAGCACCAAGACGGAGCCGGGAAGCTCGTAGAGGGCCCGGAGCCCCACCGCCTTCTCGTTGAGGAGGACCTCCCTTCCCTCCGGGGTAAGCCGTTGCTCCACCCGGTAGAGGCCGAGCTCCGTTTCCACCTCCGCGTAGAGCCAGGCCTCCTTCTCGCCGAAGCGGATGAGGTCCGCCAGAGGGCCTCGCACCTCGCCCCCTAGGGCCAGATGGAGGCCCAGGAGGACGCTGGTCTTCCCCTGGGCGTTCCCCCCCACCAGGGCGAAGAGGCCCGACGGGGGGCGGAAGGCGGGGAAGACCAGGTTGCGGAAGTTCTTCTGGCGGAAGAGGAGGAGCCGCATCTAGAGCTTTACCCGGCGGAAGAGGGCGGGAAGAAGGAGGAGGGCCAAGAGGAGAAGGCCACCCCCCAGGAGGTAGGGGGCTTCGGGGGCCATGCGGTAGAGCCCCGTGCCCAAGATGGGCCCCAGCATCCGCCCTAGGGCTTGTGCCGAACTATTGAGCCCCGCCACCTGACCCTGCTCCCCCTCCCCCACCGCCAGGGAAAGGGCCGCCGTTACCCCTGGCCCCGCCAGGGCCGTTCCCGCCCCCTGGAGGGCCAGACCCACCGCCAGCCCCCAGAAGCTTTGCGTCAGTACCAGCACCCCGAAGCCCAGGATGCCCACAGGCAGGCCTAGGAGAAGGAGGGTCCTCGGGGGCCAGGAGAACCTTCGCACCAGAAAACCCTGGATGAAGACCGCCACCAGGCCGTAGAGCACCAGGGCCAGGCCCACGCTTCGGGCGGTGGCTAAGGGGGAAAGCCCCAGCCGGTCCTGGAAGTAAAAGGCGATGGTCTGCTCCAGGGATACGCTGGAGAGGTTCAGAGCAAACCCCAGGAGGAGGAGGGGAAAGACACGGGCGTCCCACGGGGAAAGCCGCCCCGCCTCCCGGCTTCCCGCAGGCCGGGATTCGGGAAGGAGCAGGGCCACGAAGAGGGCGTTGAAGAGGGCGAGCCCTCCGGAGAAAAAGACCGGGGCCAGGAGGCCGAAGAGGGCGGCGAGGCCTGCGCCCAAAGCGGGTCCCAGGATCACCGCCAGGCCAAAGGCCGCCCCCAAAAGGGCCATGCCCGCGGTGCGGCCCTCCCGTCCGGTGACGTCGGCCACGTAGGCCTGGGCGGTGGGCAGGGTGGCGGAGCTGAAGGCCCCTCCCAGGAGGCGGGCGAGGAGGAGGAGGGGGAAAAGGAGGCTTTCCGGAACCAGCTCCCGTTCCCCCAAGAGGGCGAAGAGGCCGAAGAGGAGGAAGCTTCCCGCAAAGCCCAGGATGCCCAGGAGCAGGATGGGCTTTCTTCCGCGCTCGCTCCGCCTGCCCCAGTAGGGGGCGAGGAGGAACTGCAAGAGGGCGTAACCGGTGGAGAAAAGGCCCACCTGGACCTCCGTAAGGCCCAGGGTGCGCCCCAGGGGCCCCAGGATGGGGAAGAGGATGGACAGCCCCAGGACGCTGTTGAATAGGGTCAGGAAGAGCAAGCCGAGGGGGGACATGCCCCAGAGTCTAGCCGAAACGGCCGGTGATGTAGGCCTCGGTGCGCAGGTCTTTAGGCCGGGTAAAAATCGTTTCCGTGGGGCCGAACTCTACCATCTCCCCATTGAGGAAGAAGGCGGTGTAGTCGGAAACCCGGGCTGCCTGTTGCATGTTGTGGGTCACGATGACGATGGTCACCTGCTCCTTTAGGGAGAGGAGGAGGTCCTCTATGGCCTGGGTGGAGATGGGGTCCAGGCTGGCGGTGGGCTCGTCCATGAGCAAAACCTCCGGCTCCACCGCCAGGGCCCGGGCGATGGTGAGGCGCTGTTGCTGGCCCCCGGAAAGGCCGCTGGCCGGGGTACGGAGCCGGTCCTTCACCTCGTCCCACAGGGCGGCTCCCCGCAGGGCCCGCTCCACCGCCTCGTCCAGCCGACGCTTGTCCCGGATCCCCACCAGCTTGAGCCCTGCTGCCACGTTGTCGTAGATGGACATGGTGGGAAAAGCGGTGGGCTTTTGGAAGACCATCCCCACCCGCCTGCGCACCAGCACCGGGTCCACCCCGGAGGCGTAGATGTTCTCGCCATCCAGGAGAACCTCCCCTTCCACCCGGGCGATGGGGGTGAGGTCGTGCATGCGGTTTAGGGCCCTCAGGAAGGTGGTCTTCCCGCACCCCGAGGGACCGATGAGGGCGGTGACCTTGTGGCGGTACAGGGGAAGGTTCACCCCACCTCCGACTCCCACCCCTACCCGGCTTCCGTAGCGGACCACCAGGTTCTTGGACTCCATGTGCACGTCCACGGCTTCCTTGACCATTTAGAACCTCCTCGAGGCCCACCGGGCCAATAGGCTTGTCAGGGTGATGAGCCCGAAAAGCACCAGCCCCGCAGCCCAGGCCTGCCGGTGCCAGTCCTCGTAGGGGCTGATGGCAAAGGCGAAGAGGCGTAAGGGGAGGGTGTCCATGGGCTTGAGGGGGTTTAGCTCCAGTAGGGGGCTACCAAAGGCGGTGAAGAGGAGAGGCGCCGCCTCCCCCGCCGCCCTGGCGAAGGCCAGAAGAACTCCCGTGATGAGCCCAGCCCGGGCCGTGGGCAGAACCAGGGAAAGGATGACCCGCCAGCGGGGAAGCCCCAAGGCCAGCCCCGCCTCACGGATTTCCTTGGGCACTAGGCTGAGCACACCCTCGGTGCTCCGGGCCAGGATGGGGATCATGAGGAAGCCCAGGGCGAAGGCCCCGGAAAGCCCCGAGAAGCCTCCCATGGGCTTGACGATGAGTACGAAGGCCAGGAGGCCGAAGAGGATGGCGGGCATGCCGTTGAGGGTGTCGGAGAGGAGGCGGAGGTAGGGGTTCACGGGGTGGTCCGGGTACTCTGCCAGGAGGACGCCTGCGGCCAGCCCAAAGGGCAGGGCGATGAGAAGGCCCAGCCCGTCCACGATCAAGGTGCCCACAATGGCTTGGCGAAGCCCCCCACCGCTTTCCCCAGGAGGGCGCATGTCCTTTAGGAAGAAATCTAGGTTCAAGGCCCCCACCCCCTGGGCCAGGGCATAGGCCAGGACCAGAAAGAGGATTAAGAAGGCCAGCAAGGTGCCCAGAGCCACCAGGCCCATCATGAAGCGCTCCGCCCGGTAGCGGCGCCTTAAGGCCAGGTCCTTTTCCAAGGTCTTCATAGCACCCCCTTGACCAGGCGTTCCTGCCGCCTGAGGACGTAAGCGGCGGTGAAGTTCACCGCCATGGACACCAGGAAGAGGAGGAAGCCCACGGCGATCAGAGCGGAAAGGTGCAGGTCCTCCACCGCCTCGGTGAACTCGTTGGCGATGACGCTGGGCATGGTGGCCGCTCCCCCGAAGAGGGTATAGGGGAGCTTGTGGGAGTTGCCGATGACCATGGTCACGGCCATGGTTTCCCCCACCGCCCGGGCTAGGGCCAGGAAGGTCCCGGCGATGATGCCCCCACGGGCCAAGGGCAAGATGGCCAGGCGCATCACTTCCCAGCGGGTGGCCCCTAGGGCGTAAGCGGCCTCCCGGTGCTCCTTGGGTACCAGGGCGATGGCGTCCCGGGCCAGGGCGGCGGTGTAGGGGATGATCATAGAGGCCAGGATCAGCACCGCCGTCATCAACCCGTAGCCCGTGGGCACCCCCAGGATGGGAACCAGCCACGGAGCCTGCTCTGCCGCCCACATGTAGAAGGGAAGCTGCACCTTGTCCCGGATCCAGGGGGCCAGGACGAAGATGCCCCAAAGCCCGTAGACCACGCTGGGCACCGCGGCCATGAGGTCCAGGAGGAAGTTGATGACCTGGGCTAACCACCTCGGGGCGTACTCCGCGGCGAAGATGGCCGCGGCCAGAGCGGGGAAGAAGGAGAGGAGCAGGGCGGAGAAGCTGACGATCAAGGTGCCCAGGATGTAGGGCCAGGCCCCGAAGGTCTTTTGCACCACCGGGTCCCATTCCCGGCCCAGGGCAAACCCCAGAAGGCCGAAGCGCTGAAGGGCCAGGCTCCCTCCCCGGTAGAGCTCATAGGCCATGAGGAGGGCCAGGGCCGCTACCCCCAGGGCCAGGAGGAGGAGCAAGGTGGCAAAGATGCGGTCACCGAAATGGGTGTAGAGCCGCTTCATGGGCAACCCCTTTTCAAGATAAAGGGTGGCCCTGGGAAAGGCCACCCCAGGGGCAGGCGCGGGCTAGCGGCCCACGATCTCCTTACCGATGGGCTTACCCTCGTAGGTGACCCGAGAGAGCAGGGCCAGGGCCCGCTGCTGGGCCACCGAGGAGAGGGCCCCGTAGGTGAGGGGTTCGTTGAACTTCTGCCCCTCGGTGAGCACCCACTTCACGAACTCCACCAGGGCCCGGGCTTCGGCCTCGGACTTCACCGCCTTGTTGACCGAGAGGTTTTCGTAGAGGAGGAGGTAGGTGAAGCTGGCGATGGGATAGCCATCGGGGGCTGCGGTGTCGGTGAGGGAAACCCGCATGTCCCCGGGCAGGGGCACGTTGGCCGCCGCCTTGATGGAGGGGAGGTCGGCTTGGATGAAGCGCCCAGCCTTGTTCTGCACCGCCCCGTAGCTGAGGTTGTTCTGCTTGGCGTAGGTGACCTCCACGTAGCCGATGGCCCCTGGGGTCTGCTTCACTACCCCAGCGACCCCTTCGTTGCCCTTGCCGCCCACGCCCACGGGCCACTGCAGGCTGGTGCCCCGGCCCACCTTCTGGGCCCACTCGGGGCTCACCTTGGAAAGGTAGTCCGCCCAAACGTAGGTGGTGCCGGAGCCGTCCGAGCGGTGGACCACGGTGATGGGCAGGGGGGGAAGCTTCACGTTGGGGTTCAGCTCCTGCAGGGTGGGGTCGTTCCAGGTCTTGATCCTGCCCAGATAGATGTTTGCCAAGACGCTTCCGCTGAAGCGCAGGGGCTCCCGGACTCCGGGCAAGTTATAGATGGGTACCACGGCCCCCAAGGCGTAGCCGATGTTGAGGGCCCCCGTCTTGAAGCGGTCCCGCACCTCCTTCATCCGGGTGTCGTCCAGGGGGGCGTCGCTGGCACCGAAGTGGACCGTTTGCTCCAAGAACTGGCGGATGCCACCCCCGGAGCCGATGGACTGGTAGTTGATGCGCACCTTCCCCCCGGTGAGCCGGGTGTACTCGTCCCCGTACTTGGCCATGAGGGGGTAGGGGAAGGTGGCGCCCGCTCCCACCAGGGTGATGGTCTGCTGGGCTAGCGCCAGGCTGGCCAGGGCCAGAATTCCGAAAAAGGCTTTCCGCATCTCTAACCTCCCATCCGTACTCTTACAGCCTTTTGTCAGGACAAGGTCAAGGCCTTTGCCGCAAAACCCCGGTCAAGCCCTGCCAGGTTGTAAAGCCCCCGGCGGATGACCGCGCCCCCCAAAAGCCTCTCCCCCTGGTAGAGCACGGCGCTTTGCCCTGGGGCCACGGCGAAGACTGGGCTAGCGAAGCGGAGGCGCAAGGGGCTTAGGGACTCCACCTTGGCCCGCACCGGGGGGGTGCGGTAGCGCACCTGGACCTCCACTTCCTCGGGAAGTTCGGCCAGGAGGTTGGCCTCTTCCCCCTCGAGGCCTTGCCAAAGGGCGGCCTCCTTGGGCCCCACGTAGACCACGTTGGCCTTCGGGTCTACCCCCACCACGTACCGCTCCAGGTGGGGCTTATAGAGCCCCAGGCCCTTCCGCTGACCAAGGGTGTAGAGGCTTGCTCCCCCGTGCTCCCCCACCACCTCCCCGGTGAGGGCGTCCACCACGGGCCCTGGGCGCAGGGGAAGCTTTTCCCGGAGAAAGGACTTCAGGTCTCCGGCCACGAAGCAGAGGTTTTGGCTTTCCGGCCTCCTGGCGCTGGGAAGGCCCGCCCGTTCGGCCATGGCCCGCACCTCGGGCTTGGTGAGCCCCCCTACGGGGAAGAGGAGGCGGGGGAGGGCCTCCTTGGAGGTGCCCCAGAGGAAGTAGCTCTGGTCCTTGAAGGGGTCCACCCCCCGGAGGAGGGCCTCCCCTTCCCGGCGCACGTAGTGCCCGGTGGCCACGTAGTCCAGGCCGAGCCTTTGGGCCTGCTTGAGGAGGGCGCCGAACTTCACGAAGGTGTTGCAGCGGGCACAGGGGTTGGGGGTGCGACCCTCGGCGTAGTCCCGGAGGAAGGGGCGGATGATCTCCTCCTCAAAGACCTCCCGGTAGTCCAGGAGGTAGAAGGGGATGCCCAGGAGGTCCGCCACCCGCCTCGCCTCGTAGGCGGCGTCCGGGGTGCAGCAGCTCTCCCAGGCCTTGGGCTCTGCCGGTCCGCCCATCGGTAGGGCCGGTGGCGGCGGCTCATCCGGCCAGAAGCGCATCATGGCCCCCACCACCTCGTACCCCGCTTCCTTCAGGAGGTAAGCGGACACCGAGGAATCCACCCCCCCGGACATGGCCACCAGAACCCGCTTGCTCATGCCACCACCCTTTCGCCCACGGCTGCTTCCGTGCTCCTGATGGCCACCTCCACCATGTCCGGGGTGGGCTCGGCCACGGTGAGGGCTTGGAAGCGGAAGCCCAAGGCCCGCAGGAACCGGGAAACGGGGTCCTCGTGCCGGGCGGAGAAGTAGAGGAGCTCAAAGGCCAGGGCGGCCACCACCGGCAGGAAGAGGACGCGGGCGAGGAGGCGCCACCAGAGGACCTGGGGGGCGGGGATGAGGCTGTAGACCAGGACCGAGACCACGATGACGAAGGCGATGAAGGTGGTGCCGCACCGGGGGTGGAAGCGGGGCTGGGCCATGACGTTTTCCACGGTGAGGGGGAGCCCCTTTTCCACGGCGTGGATGGCCTTGTGCTCGGCGCCGTGGTACATGAAGAAGCGCTGAATGTCGGGCATGCGGCCGATGAAGAGGAGGTAGCCCACCAGAAGGCTTACCTTGATGAGGCCCGCCAGCAGGTTGTAGAGGAGGGGGAAACGGGCCGCGTCCAGCAATAGCCCAGCGAGGAACCCGGGAAGCACGATGAAGAGGGCGATACCGATGAGGAGGCTGACGGCCACGGTGCCCCAGAGGGCGCCTTTGGGCATCTCGTCTTCGCTGCCCACCAGCTCGGCGCTCCGGGCCAGGGCCCGGTAGCTCACGGAAAGGGCGTCCCAGAGGGTCACCACCCCCCGGATCAGGGGGAGCTTGGCCCAGGGGTAGCGCTCGCTCAAGGCGGGCTCCTCGTGGCGCTCCACGTGGACCTCGCCGCTGGGGAGGCGGACCGCCAGGGCCCAGGCCCAAGGGGCCTTCATCATGACCCCCTCGAGGGCCGCCGCCCCGCCCAGGGCCGCCTGCTTGGCCATTAGGAGTAGAAGCCGCATCCTTACCATTCTGCCACGGGGGCGTGGTATAACTCCAGGCGTGATCACCCTAAACGCCACCGAAGCCCGTTTGGACGAAGCGCAGGTACCCTTGCGGGTCCTCTGGGTGCGCCAAGGTGCCCTGCTCCCCCAAGGGGAGGCCCTGGATGCCCGCCTAGGAGGGCTTTTCCGCCGGTCCATGGAGAAAGCGGGGTTCAAGGGGGAGGCGGGGGAGAGCCTGCTCCTCGCCACCCCAGAGGGCCACTTCCTCCTCTTTGGGGCGGGGGAGGACCCTCGGGAGGCAGGCGGGCGTCTGGCCCAGGCTCTTCTCAAGACCTCCTTCCCCGAAGCCCTGGTGGAGCCCCTGGGCGCCGAGGAGGAGACCTACGCCTTGGCCGAAGGGCTTTACCTGGGGTCCTACCGCTTTGAACGCCACAAGACGGAACGGCAAGCCAAGCCCCTCGCCCTGCGCCTTTCCGGGGCGGGCCTCGAGGCCCTGGAGCGGGCGAGGAAGGTGGCGGAAGGGGTCTACCTGGCCCGGGACCTGGTGAACGAGCCCCCCAACGTCCTCACCCCCGAGGCTCTGGCGGAGGCCGCCCTCGGCCTGAAGCCCCTGGGGGTGGGGGTGGAGGTCCTAGACGAGGCGGCCATGGAGGCCCTGGGCATGGGGGCCTTCCTGGCGGTGGGCAAGGGCTCGGAAAACCCGCCCCGCTTCATCGCCTTGCGCTACGCCCCCGAAGGCGCCCAGGAAAGGCTGGACCTGGTGGGGAAGGGCCTTACCTTTGACTCCGGCGGCTACTCCTTAAAGCCCACGGAGGGTATGGCCACCATGAAGGGCGACATGGCGGGAGCGGCGGCGGTCTTGGGGGCCATGAAGAGCGCGGCCCTCTTGGGGCTTCCCGTGGAGCTAAGGGGGTACATCGCCGCCTGCGAGAACCTGATCTCGGGCCGGGCCTACCGGGTGGGGGACGTGCTCAGAACCCTTTCCGGGAAGACGGTGGAGGTGATGAACACCGACGCCGAAGGCCGCCTCACCCTGGCCGATGCCTTGGCCTACGCCGAGCGGCAAGGAGCAAGCCGCATCCTGGAGCTCTCCACCCTCACCGGGGCGGCGGTGGTGGCCCTGGGGGAGGAGGTGGCGGCGCTTTTCGCCACCGAGGCCGCCTGGGGAGAAAAGGTGCGCCAGGGGGCGGAACGGGCGGGGGAGAAGGTCTGGCCCATGCCTTTGGAAAAGGCCTATCGGGAGAAGCTGAAAAGCCCTGTGGCCGACCTGAAAAATGTGGGCGACCGCAACGGCGGGGCCATCACCGCGGCGCTCTTCCTGGCGGCGTTCGTGCAGGTGCCCCTGGTCCACCTGGACATCGCCGGGCCCGCCTTCGCCAAGAGGGCCCACCCCCTGGGCCCGGAGGGGGGCACGGGGTTTGGGGTGCGGACCATCCTGGAGGTGGCCCGGGGCCTTTAATGCCACCCCACGCGGGCCCCGTCCGCGTGGGGGCCCCGGCAAGCGGGTGCGACATGGCCTCAGGTTTCGGTAGGGGAGTGAGCGGAATAAGGGAAGAGCCCGGGGAAGCCCCGGGCTCTTTTCCCTCCCTCTTCTAGCCCTGGCAGTTCGGGCACTTGCCGCGGAGCTCCAGGCGGAAGCCCTCCAGGGCCCAGCCGCTCCTTTCCGCGGCAGCTTGCTGGGCCTGGGCGAGGTCCAGCTCGGGGAGGTTCTTCAAGAGGAGGTCTTCCACCTTGCCGCAGGAGGTGCAGACCAGGTGCACGTGGGGCTCGTTGTAGCCGTCGTAGCGGGTGTTGCCCTTGGGGTCCTTGAACTCGTAGATGAGGCCGTGTTCCCGCAGGACGTGGAGGTTCAGGTAGACCGTGGAAAGCCCGATGTCGTAGCCCCGCTTCTTCAGGCCGTTGTAGAGCTCTTCCGGGGTGGGATGGACGTTCTTGCGGTCCAGGTAGCTCAAAATCCGCTCCCGGGGCAGGGTGTGCCTGAGCCCCACCGCCTTTAGCCGCGCCCGGTAGTTTTCCTTTTCCCTCATCCTTGGCATGGCTCCTCCTTCCTTTCAGTTCCAGTATACACGGGCCATGTGCAAATGCAACACCTATAACGGAACGTTTCGCTAAAAGGGCAAAATCGCCGATCAGAAGGGTTTCCCAGGGGGTTTTCGGACCCTGCCCCTACGGTGTTAGGGCCCTGCCCCTTCTTGCCGGGCTTTCCCCCGCCTTCCCGGTATAATGGGGCCACCTTGGAGCGCCCCATTTACCGCATCCTGCACCTGGTCTTCGCCCTGGGACTGGTCCATGCCCTCTTCCTTCTAGCCCAAGAAGGGGTGCGGGCCTACCACCTGGGCCAGGAGCGGGCCCGGCTGGAGGCGGCCCTGCGCCAGGCGGAGGCCCGGGTGGCCCGCCTCGAGGCCGAGGTGGAGGCGGCCAAGGACCCGGCCCACCTGGAGGCCCTGGTCCGCAGGCTTGGCTTCGTGCGGGAGGAGGAGATACTAAAGAGGCGATGAGGGAAGACCCGGTGCAGCTCCTTTTGGAAGACGAGGCCCTCACCGAGGGCCTCACCGACGAGGAGGCGGAGGTGCTCCTCTCCTGGCTGGTGGATCTGGCCAAGGAGGCCGGCCCGGCCCAGCTCGCCCACCTCCGCCGCCTGGGTCACGAGATCACCCGCCTCTCCCGGGACTACGGCCTACCCGTGGAGGAGCTCATCGGTCTGGTGGAGCTGGCCTGGGGGGAGGCGGAGGAGCTTCCGGGCTTGCAGGCCTAAAGGACCAGGGCGCGGAGGAGGGCCCGCACCTCCTGGAGGCGGGGGGGTGGGGGGGTGCGGCAGTAGATGAGGGAAACCTGGAGGGCGGCCTCCTCCTCGAGGGGTTTGAGGGCGGTTCCTGGGTGGGGGAAGACCCGGTAGGGGGCCAGGGTGAGGTAGACCCCCACCCCCGCGGCCACCAGGCTCACCGCCTGGGAGAACCGGGCCACCTCCCGGACCACCCGGGGCGTGAAACCCGCCTGGCGGAACACTTCCATGAAGGCCTCGTAAAGGGGGGGCAGGGTTTCCTTGGGAAGGAGGAGGAAGGGCTCTTCCTTGAGGGCCTTGAGGGGGACCCTTTCCCTCGAGGCCAGGGGATGCTCCTCGGGCAGGGCCACCACGATGGGCACTTGCAGGAGGGGTTCTTGGCCGATGAGGGGGTCCTCCACCCGAAGCCCCGCCAGGCCGTAGTCCAGCTGGCCCTCCCTGAGGGCTTTGACCTGCTCGGGGGTGTGCATCTCCAGGATTTCCACCGGCTGGCCCAAGCCCCGGCGCAGGTGGTCCAGAAGGGGCATGAGGTCGGGAAGGAGGTTTTCCGGAACCCCGAAGCGGAGTTCTTCCCGATGGGCACGCCGCACCCGGGCCTTGAGGGCCTCCACCTCCTGCAAAAGTTGCCGGCCCTCCCGCACCAGCACCTCCCCCGCTGGGGTGAGGCGGAAGGGCCTGCGTTCCAGGAGCTTCACCCCGAGTTCCTGCTCCAGGGCCTTTATCTGCTGGGAAAGGGCGGGCTGGGAAAGGTAGGCCTTCTCCGCCGCCCGGTGGAAGTTCTTCTCCTCGGCCAGAAGAAGGAAAAGCCGCAGGCGGCGCAGGTCCATGATAAGGTCAGCTTATCAGCACGCCCCAGGCTTTTCTATTGGACAAAGGTCCTCCCCCATCCCAGACTGGGAAGGGGAGTCGGTGTAGTGTAGTTTTCGTAAAGGGGGAGGATGAAGGTGGTGAACGCGGATGCGCTGAGGAAGGCCTTAGAGGCCCTTTCCCCAGAGGAGCTGGCCCGGTTCAGGGAGGAGGAAAACCGGGAGTGGCGGGAGTCCTTGGAGTACGTGCTCCGGGTGGAAGGCTTCGCCAGGGTGGAGGAGCTTTTGCGCCTTCTGGACGAGTACCTCTACCTACAGGGCTTCTCCCCGCAAAACCGCCTCTCCACTCCCTACCTGAACACCATCCCCAAGGAGCAGGAATCCCCTTATCCCGGGGACCTCGAGCTGGAGAGGCGCATCGTCAACATCCTCCGCTGGAACGCGGCCATGATGGTCACCCGGGCCAACAAGAAGGCGGAGGGGATCGGGGGGCATATCTCCACCTACGCCTCCATCGCCGAGCTCTACGAGGTGGGCTTCAACCACTTCTTCCGCGGCCCCGAGGCGGGCTTGGACCGGGACCTGGTCTTCTTCCAGGGCCACTCCTCCCCCGGCATCTACGCCCGGGCCTTTCTGGAGGGAAGGTTGAGCGAGGCGGACCTGGAGAACTTCCGCCGGGAGGTGCACCCCCCCGTGGCGGGAGGCCGGGGGCTTTCCAGCTACCCCCACCCCTGGCTCATGCCGGACTTTTGGGAGTTCCCCACGGTTTCCATGGGCCTTGGCCCCATCCAGGCCATCTACCAGGCCCGCTTCATGCGCTACCTGGAGGACCGGGGCCTGAAGCCCAAAAGCAGCGCCAAGGTCTGGGCCTTCTTGGGGGATGGGGAGCACGACGAGCCGGAAACCGTAGGGGCCTTGCACCTGGCGGCCCGGGAGAACCTGGACAACCTCATCTTCGTGGTGAACTGCAACCTCCAGCGCCTGGACGGGCCGGTGCGGGGCAACTCCAAGATCATTCAGGAGCTGGAAAGGCTCTATAGGGGTGCGGGTTGGCGGGTGATCAAGATCGTGTGGGGTTCGGCCTGGGATCCCCTCATCGCCAAGGACAAGGAGGGCCACCTTCTTAGGCGGTTTGAGGCCCTGGTGGACGGGGAGAGCCAGCGCTACGCCGCCTTCGGGGCCAAGGAGCTACGGGAGCGCTTCTTCAACACCCCCGAGCTCAAGCGGCTCATCGAGGGCATGAGCGACGAGGAGCTCACCGAGCTCACCCGGAGCCGGGGCGGCCACGACCTCAAGAAGATCTACGCCGCCTACAAGGCGGCGGTGGAACACCGGGGAAGCCCTGTGGTCATCCTGGCCCGCACCATCAAGGGCTACGGCATGGGGCCCACCGCCATGGCCAAGAACGTGGCCCACCAGGTGAAGAAGCTCACCGAGGAGGACCTGAAGGAGGCCCGGGCTTTCCTGGGCATTCCCGTGCCGGAGGAGAAGCTTTCCGAGCTTCCCTATTACCACCCGGGGCCGGACTCCCCCGAGGTGAAATACCTCCTGGAGCGCAGGAAAGCCCTAGGGGGCTTTGTCCCCGAGCGCCGGGTGCGGTTTACGGGCGGTCTAGAGGTGCCGGGGGAGGAGTTCTTCCAGGAGTTCTACGAGGGTTCTGGGGGCAGGGAGATCTCCACCACCATGGCCTTCGTGCGCATCCTGGCCAAGCTCCTCCGGCATCCCAAGATCGGCAAGCTCATCGTGCCCATCGTGCCGGACGAGGCCCGCACCTTCGGCATGGAGGCCCTGATCGCCCAGGTGGGGGTCTACTCCCCCCAGGGGCAGCTTTACATCCCCGTGGACGCCGGTACCCTCACCGCCTACAAGGAGAGCAAGGAAGGCCAGATCCTGGAGGAGGGCATCACCGAGGCCGGGGCCATGGCCGACTTCATCGCCGCCGGTACCGCCTACGCCCACTGGGGCATCCCCACCATCCCCTTCCTCATCACCTACTCCATGTTCGGCCTGCAGCGCATCGGGGACCTGGTCTGGGCGGCGGCCGACCAGCGTACCCGGGGCTTCCTCCTTGGGGCCACCGCCGGGCGCACCACCTTGCTAGGGGAAGGGCTCCAGCACCAGGACGGCCAGAGCCATATCTACGCCTTGGCCGCCCCCAACCTCCTGGCCTACGACCCCGCCTTTGCCTACGAGTTCGCGGTGATCCTCGAGGACGGCTTAAGGCGCATGTACGCCAAGGGCGAGGACGTCTTCTACTACATCACCATCGAGAACGAGAACTACCCCCACCCCCCCATGCCCGAGCCCAGGGCGAAGGTGAAGGAGGGGATTCTCAAGGGTCTTTACCTCTTCCGCCCCGGGGAGGGGAAGGGCCCCAGGGTCCAGCTTCTGGGCTCGGGGCCCATCCTGCCCCAGGCGGTCAGGGCCCAGGAGCTCCTTCAGGGCTACGGGGTGGTGGCGGACGTGTGGAGCGCCACCAGCTACAAGGCCCTTTACGTGGACGCCCTCGAGGCGGAAAGGGAGCGGAGGCTTCTGGGCAAGGCCCGCAAGCCCTACGTGGCCGAGGCCTTAGAGGGCCACGAGGGCCCGGTGGTGGCCGCCAGCGACTACCTCAAGGCCCTGCCCAACCTCATAAGGGGGTATCTGGACCGGCCCTTCTGCGCCCTGGGCACGGACGGCTTTGGCCGCTCGGATACCCGGGAGGCCCTGAGGGACTTCTTCGAGGTGGACGCCCGGCACATCGCCTACGCGGCCCTTGCCCTTTTGGCCGAGGAGGGCAAGGTGCCGGCTAAGACCCTGGCCAAGGCCCGCAAGGAGCTTGGGCTCGAGCTTTTGGAAACCCCGCCCCATAGGAGGTAAGGGGGTATTCTGGAGGGCAAGATGGAGCTGAAGCTTCCCGAACTGGGCGATAACGTGAGCGCCGCCACGGTGGTGGGGGTGCTGGTGAAGGAGGGGGACCGGGTGGCCCCGGGGGACCCCCTTTTGGAGCTGGAAACCGACAAGGCGGTGATGGAGGTCCCAGCCGAGACGGGTGGGGTGGTGCGGCGGGTTTTGGTGAAGGTGGGGGACGAGGTGCGCCCTGGACAGCCCTTCTTGGAGCTGGCGGAGGAGGCTGGGGAAGAGGCCCAGGCACCGGAGGTCCCCAGGGCGGCCCCGGCGCCGCCCAAGCCCCTCGAGGCCTCCTCCCCAGCCCCCAAGGCCCCTGTTGCCTTGCCGGAGGAGGAGCGCCGCCTCATCCCCGCCGCCCCTTCGGTGCGCCGCCTGGCCCGGGAGCTGGGGGTGGACCTCCAGCAGGTGCGGGGCACGGGGCTGGCGGGGCGGATCACCGCTGAGGACGTGCGTCGGGCGGCGGGGCTTTTGGCCCCTTCGGAGCTTCCGCCTGCTGCCCTTCCCGCGGCCCAGGCCCCCAAGCTCCCCGACTTCAGCCGCTGGGGCCCCGTGCGCGCCGAGCCCATGAGCGGGGTGCGCAAGGCTACCATGCGCTCCATGGCCCAGGCCTGGGCCCAGGTGCCCATGGTGACCCACTTCGACGAGGCGGACATCACCGAGCTGGAGGGCTTAAGAAAACGCTACGCCAAGCGGGCGGAGGAGAGGGGCTTTCGGCTCACCCTCACCGCCTTCCTCCTCAAGGCCCTGGCCCTCACCTTAAGGGCCTTCCCCAAGTTCAACGCCTCCATTGACCCGGAAAAGGCCGAGGTCATCTTCAAGGACTACGTGCACATCGGGGTGGCGGTGGATACCCCCCATGGCCTTTTGGTGCCGGTGATCCGGAACGTGGACCAAAAAGGGGTCCTGCGCCTGGCCAAAGAGCTTCAGGAGGTTTCCGAGAGGGCACGGGAGCGGAAGCTTGCCCCCGAGGAGATGCAAGGGGGCACCTTCAGCCTCTCCAACCTGGGGGGGATTGGCGGCACCGGCTTCACCCCCATCGTCAACTGGCCGGAGGTGGCCATCCTGGGGGTATCCCGCTCCCAGCTGAAGCCGGTGTGGGACGCGGAAAAGGAGGCCTTCGTCCCCAGGCTGCTGATGCCCTTCGGCCTCACCTACGACCACCGCCTCATCGACGGGGCGGAGGCTGCCCGCTTCTGTCGCCACCTGGCGGCGCTTTTGGAAGACCCCCTGGGCCTGGCCCTGGAGTGAGGGAGGACCCGCCCCGGGTTCTCGTGTAGTATGGGAAAGTATGCGCGTCATCGTGGTGGGAACCCGGGGTAGCGCTCTGGCCCTGGCCCAGACCCGGTGGGTGGTGGAGCGTTTGAAGGAGAGCTGGCCCGAGGCGGAGTTCAAGGTCAAGACGGTGAAGACCCGGGGGGACCAGGGGGCAAGCCCCCTGGAGCAGGCCATCTTCGTGAAGGAGCTCCAAGAGGCCCTCCTCACCCGGGAGATCGACATCGCCGTCCACTCCCTCAAGGACCTCCCCACCGAGGAGCCCCCGGGCCTCAAGATCGCCGCCATCCCCCGGCGGCAGGACCCCCGGGACGTCTTCTTGGGCAAGACCTACAAGCGCCTGGAGGACCTTCCCCCGGGGGCCGCGGTGGGCACGAGCTCGGTGCGGCGCAAGGCCCAGCTTCTGGCCTACCGCCCGGACCTGGCGGTGAAAGACCTCCGGGGCAACGTGGACACCCGCCTCGCCGCCTTGGGGAACGGCGAGTACGACGGCATCGTCCTTGCGGCGGCGGGGCTTATCCGCCTGGACCTTAGGAACCGCATCGACCAGTTCCTGGAGCCCGAGGTGATGCTCCCTGCCCCCGGGCAGGGGGCCTTGGCCCTGGAGGTGCGCCAGGGGGACGACTTGGCGGAGGAGCTGGCCTACGCCCTCCACCACCACCCTTCCGCGGACCGGGTGCGGGCGGAGCGGGCCTTCCTGAAGGGTCTTGGGGCTGGGTGCTTGGCCCCGGTGGGGGCCTTAGCCCAGGTGGCCGAGGACGGCACCCTGCTCTTGGAGGGGGCCATCCTTTCCCCGGACGGCAAGAGCTTCATCCGGGCGGAAATCGAGGGCGAGGCCTCGGAGGCAGAGGAGCTCGGCTTGGAGCTGGCTGCGGACGTACTGGAGCAGGGGGGGCGGGAGCTTCTCGCCCAAACCCGACAGGTTTAGTGGAGTTTTCCCCCCGCCTGGGGTATAGTGAAGCCGATGGCGCTGAAGCGCTTAACCCGCCAGCGTAAGGCTGTCCTCGAGGTGGTGCGCAAGGCCCACAACCACCCCGACGCCGCCTGGATCTACCAGGAGGTGCGCAAGGTGGTGCCCAAGGTGAGCCTGGGGACCATTTACCGCACCCTGGATGCCCTGGTGGAGGAGGGCTACCTCACCCCCATCACCAAGGCGGGGGAAGCCACCCGCTACGACGCCAACCTCCACCCCCACCTGCACCTGGTGTGCGAGGCCTGCGGGGAGATCGTGGACCTCGAGGTGGCCTTGCCCGACCTGGTGGCCCTGGCCCAGGAGGCCCACCCCGGGGTGGAGGTGCGCACCGCCGAGGTGACCTTTAGGGGCCTCTGCCCCACCTGCAAGGCGGCCTTGAAGGGCTGAGCACCCTGCCGCAAGGGGGGTCCCTGAAGGGCTAGTGCAAGGGCTTTGGCCGAGGGAGCGATCCCCGTGCGCAGGCGCCTAGGTTCCCGGATGGATCCCTTGACTTGGCTCTACGCCCGCCAGGGCGCCGTGGTCCTGGGCCTGGAGCGCATCCAGGCCCTTCTGCGGCTCCTTGGGGACCCCCAGGAGGCCTACCCGGTGGCCCTGGTGGGGGGGACCAACGGCAAGGGCACCACGGCCCGGGCCCTGGCGGCGGTTTTGCAGGAGACGGGCCTAAAGGTGGGCCTCTACACCAGCCCGCATCTGGTGGAGTTCCGGGAGCGGGTGGCCATCCAGGGCAAGCCCATCCCCCAAAAGACCCTCCTTTCCCTACTGGAAGAGATCCGTCCCAAAGCGGAGGCCCTGGGGGCTAGCTTCTTTGAAATAGCCACCGCCCTGGCCCTCCTCCACTTCGCCCGGGAGGGGGTGGAGTTCGCCGTCTTGGAGGTGGGCCTGGGGGGGCGTCTGGACGCCACTAACGCCACGGAGCCCGTCCTCTCCATCGTTACCAATGTGGGCCACGACCACCAGGAGCTTTTGGGCCCCACCCTGAGGGACGTGGCCCGGGAGAAGGCGGGGATTTTCCGAAAAGCGATCCCGGCCCTCACCGCTGCCAAAGGGGAGGGGTTGGCTGAGCTCAAGGAGCGGGCCCGGGAGCTGGGCACGCCCCTTTGGGTTTTGGGGGAGGCCTTTGCCCTCCTTGGGGTGGAGCCCTTAGGGGAGGGCCTGGCCTTCCGCCTCCGGCTTGGGAAAGAGGAGCGGGCCTTCCAGACCCGGCTTCTCGGCCCCCACCAGGCGGAGAACCTGGCCCTGGCGGCGGTGGGGGGAAGGCTTTTGGGCGCCCCGTGGGAGGCGGTGGCGGGAGGCCTTCTCCGGGTGGAGCACCCGGGGAGGCTGGAGCGGCTTCCCTGGCCGGGAGGCAAGGAGCTCCTCTTGGATGGGGCCCACAACCTGGAGGGGGCTTGGGCCCTGAAGGAGGCCCTCCACTTCCATGGGCTTTGGCCTGCCGCCCTGGTCCTTGCCTTCAGCCGAGAGAAGGACCACGCCGCCATGGCCGAGGCCCTTAGGGGCCTCGGCCCCGTGGTCCTCACCCGTTACCGCTCTCCCAGGAGCGCTGACCCCAATGCCCTTCTTCCCCTCTTCCCTGGGGCCTTTGTGGAGGAGGAGCCCTTAAAGGCCGTGGAAAGGGCCTTTACCCTGGAGAACCGGGTGGTGGTGGCGGGGAGCCTCTACCTGGTGGGGGAGGTGAAGCGGGCCCTTTTGGGGCTTCCCCCGGAGGAAAGGTGGCAGTAGAGCCTGCGGCTTCGCCCTAGGGGGTAGCCCAAGGAGCGGTTCAATCCAAGGCTTCCTTGAGGATGCGGGCGGCCTCCAGAAGCTCCTTTAGGGGCTGCACCAGGGCGATGCGCACCCACCCCTTCCCCCCGGGGCCAAACCCCCGGCCTGGGGCTAGGGCCACGCCCCTTTCCACCAGACTTAGGGTGAACTCCAGGTCGTCCACCCCTTCGGGCAGGCGGCCCCAGAGGTACATGGTGGCCTTGGGGGGAAGCAGGCTGAGGGCCCCCTCGAGGGCCTCGGCCATCCCCAAGGCCCTTTCCCGGTAGACCTGGGCGAAGCCCCGGGTGACCTCCCGCGGGGTCTTGAGGGCCGCCACCCCCATGCGCAGGATGCCCGCGTACTGGTTGAAGTCCACCACTCCCTTGACCCGCTCCAGCCGCCCTATGGCCTCCTCGTTGCCCAGGGCGAAGCCCAGGCGGAAGCCCGCCAGGTTGTAGCTCTTGGAGAGGCTAAAGAGCTCCACCACCCGTTCCTTCCCCCCGGGCAGGGCCAGGGGGGAGGGGGCCTCCCCCTGGTAGACCTGGTCCACGTAGGGGTTGTCGTGGACCAGCCAAAGCCCATGCCTTTCCGCCAGGGCCAGGGCCTCCTCAAAGTAGCCCCAGTCCGCCAGGGCCCCCGTGGGGTTGTTGGGGTAGTTGAGGAGGAGGACCTTGGCTTCCTTCCAGATGCTTTCCGGCACCCGGGAGAGGTCCGCCAGGCCATCTTCCCGCAAGGGGATGAGGTGGGTCCTTAAGGAGGCCACCCGGGCCGCGCCAAAGTAGCTGGGGTAGGCCACCTCGGGCAGAAGGAGGAGGTCATGGGGTTCGGTGAGGGCCAGGAGGAGGTGGGCTAGGCCTTCCTGGCTGCCGATCAAGGCCAGGGCCTCCCGCCTGGGGTCCAGGCGCAGGCCGTAGCGGCCCTCGTACCAGCGAGAGGCCTCTTCCAGGAAGGGCAGGGTGCAGCTTTTCAGGCAGTAGCCGTAGGTGCTGGGGTCGGCAAGGGCTTCCCTTAAGGCCTGAAGGGGCTCGGGCGGGGGCAGGAGGTCGGTGGAGCCGATGGAGAGGTCCAAGAGGGGAATGCCCTTCTCCCGGGCCTTGCGTTTGGCCTCGTCCACCACCAGGAAGACCGAGGCCTCGGGCACCCTACTCATGGTGCCCCTCCCGCCAGGTCTTGCCGGTGATGAGGCTCAGGGCGTGGGGGAGGACGGGGAGGACCGCCTCCAAGGACTCCCTGGCCCCCTTGGGGCTCCCCGGCAGGTTCAGGATGAGGCTTTTGCCCCGCACCCCCGCCAGGCCCCGGGAAAGGGCCGCCATGGGGGTCTTCTCCAGGCCCCTAAGGCGCATGAGCTCGGCAAGGCCCGGCACCTCCTTGTCCAGAAGCTCCCGGGTAGCCTCGGGGGTCTTGTCCCGGGGGCTCAGCCCCGTGCCCCCGTTGGTGAGGATGAGGTCCAAGCCTTCCCGGTCGGCCCAGAGCCGCAACACCTTCTTGATGAGGGGAGGCTCGTCGGGGACCATCTCGTAGGCCGCCACCTCGAAGGGCCCAGCCTTTAGGGCCTCGCGGATGGCCAGGTGGGTGGTGTCCTCCCGCTCCCCACGGAAGCCCTTGTCGGACACGGTCAGGATGCCCACGCGGAACATTTGTCAAGAGCTTACCCCTTGGAAGACCCTTTGCAAAAGGGTGCGGGTGTAGCGCAGGGTGTCCTCGAGGGCTCCTTGGTCCAAATGGACGAAGGTGTCCGTGGGCCAGTGCCAGTTGGGGGGCACCCCCTGTTCCAGCCGGATCAGGGAAAGGCAGGGAAAGCCCCTTCGCGCCAGGGGCAGGGTGTCGAAGTAGGCCAGGCGGTAGCGGAGGGGATGGGCTCCTGGGGTTTTTCGGGCCGCATCCAAGAGCGCTCCACGGTAGGGAACATAAAGGAGCATCCCCTCCCCTTCCGCATAGAAGAGCTCCCCCTGGCCCACGTTGTCCAGGTTGAGGACCAGGGTGCCTGGGGGAAGATGCGGGATCAGGGCCTTGGCCCCCAGGGCCCCCACCTCCTCGCAACCCGTGAGGGCTAGGCCCAGGCGCCACCCTTCAGGGGGCTCGGTCTCCAGGAAGAGGGCGGTGGCCACCGCCACCCCGCTCCCATTGTCGTTGCCCCCTTCCACGTAGGGGGCTTTAAGCTCCCGGTGGAGGAGGAGGGCGGCCTGGGCCAGGAAGTAGAGGCCCACGGGCCACCTTAGGGGAGTGAGGGCGAGAAGGGGCGCCAGGAAAGCCAGAAGGGCATTCAAGAGGAAGTTGGCCCGGAAGTGGCGCACCCTTTTGGGGTGGTAGAGGAAGAAGGTTTTGGCGGTGTCCACGTGGGCCATGAGGACCAAGGCCTTTGCCCCCTGGCCCTTCCAGGCCAAGAGGTTGTGCGAAGGGTGGCGGTCCAGGAGGAAGCCCCAGGGCCTCCAGCCGTTGAAGTAGAGGAAGAAGCCCAGGGCTCCCAGGAGGGGGAGCACGGGGGAAGCGGGGGCGAGCCCTAGGAGGAGGTTGTGAACAGTTGACCCCCAACCCCCTCTCCCCACCCCCCACCAAGCCCCGCTCCCAAATCCCGCCACCCCCTACAACCCCCCGTCTGCACCCAGCAAAAGGCTTGAACCCCTACAATGCTCCCAGGAGGTCCAGACGTGAAGAGGGGAAAGAAAGGAGAACCCAAGCCCTACACCGGCTTGGAAGCCCTCCTCCTCTTCCCCGACCACGGGGACTACGTGGCCACCCTGGGTCACGGGCGTAGCCCGTATCTTGCCCTCATGCGCCGCTTCTCCTCGGCGGTGCGCTACGGGTACAACCGTCTGCTGGAAGGCGAAGATCGCAAGGCACTGAAGAGGGAAAGCGGCCCCCTCTGCACCCTCTTCCGCCTCAACACCCGCTACGCAGATGACGCCCTCCTGAAGGCCCAGGCCCTCCTCACCGCCCAAAGGGAGCTGGGGGAGAACCCCCGCAAGGTGGTCTTCGGGGGGAGGAAACTTCTTGCAGACCTGGCCCGCCTCAAACGGAGCAACCTCCCGCTCTATGAGCGGAAGAAGGCGGAGTGGCGGGAAAGGCGCAAGGGCACCCTCTACGCCCGTGGGGATAAGAGCAAAAAGGGCAACCCCCACCTGCGCTTGGTGGTGCAGGACGGAAGCCTCTTCGGGGCCCCTACACCCCAAATGAACCTCTGGCTTCAAATCAACCTGGGGGAAAAGCGCTACGCCTGGGCCCTGGTGAAGACCTCCCACCCCAGGCTCCAAGCGCTTCTGTCCCGGGTGTATGCCCAGGAGCCCTACAACGTGGAGCTCGTCTTGCGGGAGGGGAGGGTCTACGCCGTCTTCTCCTGGGAGGAGGAGCTTCCTCCAATCTCCCTCACCCAGGAGGGGGGCGTCCTGGCCCTGGACGTCAACGCCGACCCCTACGGGCTGGCCCTGGCGGTGGTGAACNGTGTATGCCCAGGAGCCCTACAACGTGGAGCTCGTCTTGCGGGAGGGGAGGGTCTACGCCGTCTTCTCCTGGGAGGAGGAGCTTCCTCCAATCTCCCTCACCCAGGAGGGGGGCGTCCTGGCCCTGGACGTCAACGCCGACCCCTACGGGCTGGCCCTGGCGGTGGTGAACCCGGACGGGAGCCTGAGAAGGCACCTCACCCTCTCCCTGGAGGGAGTAGACCAAGCCCCCAACCGGGGGGCCAAGGAGATCGCCCTCTGGCGGATGGCCCACCAGATCGTCTCCCTGGCCCAGGAGGAGGGGGTGGCCATCGCCACGGAGCGGCTGAAGCACCTCCCCAAAGGGAGAAGAGGGGACGGCTCCGGAAGAAGGTTCCGCCGCCAAGCCCACCGCTTCGCTTACCGCTCCCTCCTGGGGAAGGTGCACGCCTTGGCCCGGAAGCGGGGCATCCAGAGCCTGGAGGTGAACCCCCAGGACACCTCCACCATCGGGATGCTGAAGTACGCCCCCCTCTTGTCCTTGTCCAAGGACGTGGCCGCGGCCTACGTGATTGGCCGGAGGGCCTTGGGGTTCAAGGAGGAAATCCCCAAACCCCTGAAAGCCCTCCTCCAGGACCCCTCCTTTCACGACCGCACCCGCCGCTTCTACGAGGGGCGGATAGCCCAGCTCAAGGAGCGGCACCGTGAGGAGGAGAACCCCTACCTCAGGCGCAAGCTCAGGCGGGAGCTTGCCCAGATGAGAAAAGCTCTCGCCACCCTTCCAAGCCTTCAGGGTGGGCCAGGCGGCCCTGCGGGGTCAACCGCGGGAAGGAACCCCCAGGGCATCCACGCCTGGCGAGCCCTGAGGGTAGGCCTCTTCCTTCCCCTCCTTGGGCGGAAGGTGCCGAGGGATCTCTCCCCCCGCAAGATACGGGCTACGCCCGTGACCAAGCCCATCCTGCTGGGATCGTGGGAGGGGTGGAAGCGAGGCTTAGACCCTCATCCTGGTGGGGGGTCGGCTGCTGCGGGTGCCCACCTACGCGTGGGGGTGGGTAGTGGTGGCTAGGGTTGACCAGGCTGATGAGGAGGAGTTCCGGGCCATAGCTTTGCACGCCCCGGAAAGGGATTTCCTGGACGGGTATTCCCTGGCTCTCTAGGAAGCCCTTCAGGCGCTGGAAGGCCTGGGCCTCGAGGGCCGTGGCGCTTCCCCGGTGGGGAAGCCCGAGGAGGCGGAGCACGGCTTTCACCGTTTCCACGCCCTAAGCATAATGGGCCCATGTGGACCTTCCCCGAGCGCTTTGCCGGGCGGTACGTGGTCCTCGAGCCCCTCTCCCTGGCCCACCTGCCGGGCTTCCTGGCGGGGTTTGACCCCGAGGTCTTCCGCTTCCTAAGCCGCGCCCCCAAGGAGGCGGACGAAAGGGCCTTGCGGGAGCACCTGGAGGCCCTTCTTTCTGAGCCCGGGCGGGTGAACTGGGCCCTCCGCCCCACGCCCGCCCTCCAGACACCCGCCCCCGGCCTTTCCCTGGCCGGACGCATCTCCGTCATCGCCCCCGACTCGGAAAACCGCAAGCTGGAGATCGGCACCATGCTCTTTCGGCCCTTCTGGGGCACCCCGGCCAATAAGGAGGCCAAATACCTCCTCCTGCGCCACGCCTTTGAGGTCCTGCAGGCCGAAAGGGTGCAGTTCAAGGTGGACCGGAGGAACGAGCGGAGCCAGTGGGCTTTGGAGTCCCTGGGGGCGGTGCGGGAGGGGGTGTTGCGCAAAAACCGCCGACTCCCCGACGGCACCTTCCGTGACGACGTGTTCTACAGCATTCTGCGGGAAGAGTGGCCTAAGGTGAAGGCCCGGTTGGAGGCGCGCCTTTATGGAGGTTCGGGAAGCGGTTAGCGGCCTCGTGCTCCTCCTCACCTACCTGGGCCTGGCGCTGGGGGGGCTTCCCGGCTACCGCATGAACCGGGCGGGGGTGGCCCTGGTGGGGGCAAGCTTCCTGGTGCTTCTGGGGGTGCTGGACCTCGAGGAAGCTTGGCGGGCCATGGACGCGGGCACCCTCACCTTTCTCTTCGGGGTCATGGTCCTGAACGCCCACCTGGGCTATGCGGGCTTCTTCGGCCTGGCGGCGGAGAGGCTCCTTGCGCTGGCGAAAACCCCTTTGGCCCTCCTCCTTTCCCTCACCCTGGGCGGCGGCCTCCTCTCGGCCCTCTTCCTCAACGACACCATGGCCCTCCTCCTTACCCCCCTGGTGCTTTCCGTGGTGCGGGGCCTGGGGCTGAACCCCGTGCCTTACCTCCTGGCCCTCATGGGAGCGGTGAACACGGGAAGCCTCATGACCCCCACGGGCAACCCCCAGAACATCGTGGTGGCCAGCCTCTCGGGCCTCTCCTACCTGGGCTTCGTGAAGGCCCTCTGGCCCGTGGCCCTCCTGGGCCTCTTCCTGCAGGTGGCCTTGCTGGCCCTGCTTTACCCCGAGGTGCGCTCCCTGAAGCCTTTGCCTCCCTTGCCCCCCTTGCGCTACCGCCTCCACCGCCCCCTCCTGCGGAAGGGGCTCCTTGTGGCCCTTGGGCTTTTCCTGGCCTTCTTCCTGGGCTACCCCATGGCCCAAGGGGCCCTGGTGGCAGCGGGGCTTCTCCTCTTCACCCGCCGCCTCCGCTCGGAGCGCTACTTCCTGCGGGTGGACTGGGAGCTTTTGGTGATGTTCGGGGGGCTTTTCATCGTCACCGAGGGGGTGAGGCGGTTGGGCCTGGTGGAGGCCCTCCTTCCCCTGGCGCAAAGCCCCTTGGGGCTCCTCCTTGCTGCCACCCTCCTTTCCCTCCTCATCTCCAACGTGCCCGCGGTCTTGCTCCTGGCCCCCTTGGTGCAGGAGCCCAAAGACTGGCTTCTCTTGGCTGGGGGCAGCACCCTGGCGGGGAACCTCACCCTTTTGGCCAGCGTGGCCAACCTCATCGTGGCCGAAGGGGCGGGCAGGGAGGGGGTGCGGGTGGGCTTCCTAGAGCACCTCCGCTTCGGCCTGCCCCTTTCCCTCTTAACCTTGGCTTTGCTTTTCTTTTGGGTGTCTTGACAGATTCTTCCCCTATTGGGTAAGGTTTCCAGCGTAGCCCACTGGGCCAAGGAAAGGGGGAAAGCTTATGAGAAAAGGGCTTCTAGCGGCGCTTATCTTGGTGGCGGTGTTCGCCCTGGGGCAGAAGACCCTGGTGGAAGGCCAGCTCCAGGGCGTACAGAGGGTCATCGGGAGCACCATAGCCGTGGAGCTTCGGGGTTGCTGGGCCCACGAGGGGGCGGTGCGCTGCGCGTTTTCCTTTAGCGGAACCCAGTTGAACAGCACCGTGAGCCTAACCCTCCGTGCGGCAGATTTCTCGGCCACGTACGCGCCCACCTCGGCGGGAAGCACCACCCAGGCCGAGCCCCAGACCGTCCGCGCTCGCCTCATCACGGAACAGGAAACGGCGGACAAGGGGCCGAAGCTGGACCTTTCCTTGGAAAACGGTATTCCCACCATCATCCTGGCGGACTTTCCCATCGCCCCTTCGGTGAAGACCCTCACCGCCTTGAAGGTGGGGAGCTTTACCTTTGACGGTGCGGCGGTGGCCGAGAAAATCCCCTCCGAAACCCTTCTGGAAGCGCGCTACATTGACCCAGAGGCCCTGAGCTTCCAGGTGGGGCAGTTCCGCTGGGACTTCGTTCGGATAGATAGACATTCAGAGGGATGTTGTGATGATCGGCGAGTTTCTAATGCAGCTCTTATCTACAGGCTGACCAACACCGGGCCCGAAGCTGTGTTCAACGCCCAGTGGTGGGGCCGCTACTTCATCAACTCGGCGGAGCACACCCAGGAGATCTGGTGGTCCTGTGAGGCCGGCACCCCCCCTAAACTCTTGAAAGACGCCTCCACCACCTGCGTGGTGCGGTTTGTGCGGAACAGCTCCTACGACCACTTCAAGAATAACCTTATCCAGCTTCTGGAGCTCCGCCTGAACGACCAGACCAAGGTTCTTCGCAACGTCTACCTGAGCAAGTGGGTCAGGTAGTGCGGGACAGGAGGGGCAAGGATGCGTAGGGCCTTAGCCTTGCTCCTCCTGGCCCTTTTTGCCTTGGGCCAGGAGGAGAAAACGGTGTGGGACGTCTGGTCGGATGGGCAGTACGCCTATCTGGCCACAGGGGAAGGGGTTCGGGTGCTGGACGGGGCCCTTCAGGAGCGGGGCTTCCTTGGGGGCTTCCCTGCCTATGCCCTTGCCGGGGAGGGCGAGAAGCTTTTCGCCGCCAGCGACTACGGGCTTTACGTTCTCTCCTTAGGGGACGCTCCTAAGGTCCTGGCCCGCCTCAAGGACTTTCCCGCCCGGGCCTTGGCGGTGGTGGGTGGGCGGGCCTATCTGGGCGGTCCGGCGGGGTTCTTGGTGGCCGAGGTGGGCACTGGGGAGCCCAGGGTGCTGGGGAAGCTGGGTGGCTTTTCGGTTTGGGCCTTGGCGGTGGTGGAAAACCGCGCATTCTTGGCCACCGGCCGGGGCTTGGTCATCGCGGACGTTTCCTCTCCTGAAGCGCCCAAGGTAGTGGGGGAGGCATCCTTTGGTCCCGCCTATGCCCTAGCGGTGTGGGAGGACTTGGTCTACTTGGGGACCGCCGAAGGGGTCTTGGTGCTGGCCGAGGAGGCGGGCACGTGGAAAGAGGTGGCCCGGGTTGCGGGCTTCAGGGCCTACCGGCTCGCCGTGCGCGATGGGGTTCTCTACAGTGCGGGGATAGGGGGGTTGCGGGTGTACTCCCTTAAGGATCCCCGCCAGCCCTTGCCAATCGCAAGCCGTCAGGCCCTGGTCCAGACTTGACCGATATGCGGCCTTGGGGTAAAGAGGGGGCATGACCCTACGCGAGGCCTTGTCCCA